>NZ_JBIASW010000019.1:67420-169759 GCF_042891215.1 Streptomyces sp. NPDC001914 | reverse complement strand
GCCGCACCGCCCGCACACGGACCCAGCATCACCGAGATCTGCGGGATGACACCCGAAGCCTTCGTGTTGCGCTGGAAGATGCCGCCGTAACCGGCCAGCGCCGAGACGCCCTCCTGGATACGGGCGCCCGCGCCGTCGTTCAGCGACACCAGCGGCGCACCGGCCGCGATGGCCATGTCCATGACCTTGTGGATCTTCGTGGCGTGGGCCTCACCCAGCGCACCGCCGAAGATCCGGAAATCGTGCGCGTACACGAACACCGTACGGCCCTCGACCGTGCCCCAACCGGTGATCACACCATCCGTGTACGGCTTCTTGGCCTCCAGGCCGAACCCGGTCGCCCGGTGCCGGCGCAACTGCTCGACCTCCTGGAACGAACCCGCGTCCAGCAGCAGCCCGATCCGCTCCCGCGCGGTCAGCTTGCCCTTCGCGTGCTGCGCCTCGGTCGCCTTCTCACTGGGCCCGCGCAGCGCCTCCGCACGGATCGCGTGCAGCTCGGCCACCCGGCCACGCGCGTCCGTCGGTTCGTCTGCGGGGATCGTGGAGCTCGCGGTGTCGGCCTCGTCCAAAACGGTCATGTAGCGACCATACGAAGTCCACCAAGGAAAGAGGCCCGTCGACTCTGCACAGTCTCCGGACCGTTTTCCTGGTGCCCCTGAACAGAACCACCATCACATGCAGGCGATCCGACTGCCCGGAGGGGCCTGGGGTTGTGGGGGTCTCACAAACTGTTCCGCCGACCGCCATCTCACATTCATGAGCCGCATATGCCATCACCGGAGTGACGCGGACCCCCGTTCGGGGGTCCGCGCACCCCGCGGGCGCCGGCTCAGCAGCCGCCGCAGTTGTAGTAGAGGACGTCCCAGTGGTTGCCCTCGTCGGCGTAGATGTTGCCGGCACCCGACTGGTACTGCGGAGCGCCGTCGCCGCGCAGGCCTATGTAGCTGAAGGTGTTCTTGATGTAGGCGGTGACACAGGTGTTCTTGCCGTAGTCGAGCTTGTAGCCGTTCCAGTGCGAGTAGGTGCCGCTCGCGTGGCCGGTCTCGGTGCCGCCGGTGATGTTCAGCGCGCAGCCGCTGGACCCCTTGAGGGTCTGGGCGCCCTGCGCGGTGGCGAGGTTGAGCTGCTCGAAGGAGGTGCAGGTGGAGTTGTTGCGGTCGGAGCAGTTGCCGGAGGAGGACCAGGTGATGCCGGACTGCCGGAACATCGAGGTCGCGGTGGCGTGACTGATCTTGCTGACGGCGAAGGCGTCGGTGGCGGTGCCGACGACGGCGACACCGGGGGCCACGAGAAGGGCGAGGGCCGTCAGCGCGGACCTGAACTTCATCTGGGGGGACCTTTCCTGCGGGAGGACCGTCGGGCGGCCGCACGGGCGTGCGGCCGTGTTTCCTTTGGGGCGGCTGTGCAGGGGGTGCACGCAGATGGTGCCCGAGTTCTACGCGCGTCCGCCAGAGGCGGGACGGACGCGACCCACCGTGACGGCGCGGACACACTCCGGATGCTGTTGAAACTTGAACGGAATAGGTCTACGGTTGCCCGCGTTGGCCTCGTTGAACATTCAACAGATTCACGCCGTGGCTCTCCCCGGAACCACGGCCCGTCCCCCCAAGGAGCACCTCATGGGCATCTTCGGCCGCAAGACCACCGACAGCGCCGCCACCACCGCCACCGCGACGGCCGCCGCCGTCAGCCCGGACCTGGCCGCGCTGACCGGCGACTACACCATCGACCCGTCCCACTCGACGATCGGCTTCGTCGCCCGGCACGCGATGGTGACCAACGTCAAGGGCTCGTTCAAGGACTTCGAGGGCACGCTGCACCTGGACGGCTCCGACCCCTCCGCGTCCGCCGCCTCCCTCGACATCACGATGGACAGCATCGACACCGGGTCCGCCGACCGCGACGGTCACCTCAAGAGCGCCGACTTCTTCAAGACCGACGAGTTCCCGGCGATGACCTTCCGTTCCACCAAGGCGGAGGCCCTCGGCGGTGACGACTACCGGATCACCGGCGATCTGGAGATCCTCGGCACCACCAAGCAGATCAGCATCGACCTGGAGTTCAACGGCGCCGCCAAGGACCCGTTCGGCAACGAGCGCGTGGGCTTCGAGGGCAAGGCCGAGATCCTGCGCTCCGAGTGGGGCCTCACCTGGAACGCGGCCCTGGAGACCGGTGGCGTCCTCGTCTCGGACAAGATCAAGCTGAACTTCGACATCTCGGCGATCCGGAACGCCGGCTGAGGCACCGGCCCGTCCGGCCCACGCCGGCATCGCGAGCGCGCCCGCCCGCTTTCTCCGTACGGAGGAGGCGGGCGCTCTCGTGTCCGTCTCCGGTCGGCCTGCGGTCCGGCCCGCGCGGGGAGTACGAGCCGCCGAGTACGGCAACGGCAGGGCCTCAGAATCCGCCCCCGAAGTCGCCGCCCCCGCCGAAGTCGCCTCCCCCGCCGCCGTCACCGAAGCCGCCGCCGAAGTCGCCGGAGTCGAAGTCGGCACCGGAGACATCGCCTCCGTCGTAACCACCGCCGAAGTCGCCGTACCCGGTGCCGTACGCGGCCCCGTATCCGGGGCTCGCCATCACGCTGCCGAGCACGGTCCCGACGAGCAGGCCGGGCAGCAGGCCGCCGCCGAAGTAGCCGCCCGCCCAGGGCCCGTACGCCGGACCCGCGTCCCAATAGGGGCGGCGGCCGCCGTCCGTCTCGACCTCGCGGACCGCCGGCTCCTCGCCGTCTCCGAGCCGGATCCAGTCCGCCTTGCAGACCGGGACCTCGCGCGGCGCCCCTCCGGCCGGCGTCCAGGTCGCGTCGGCGACGGACGGGCCGTGCCGGGGGTCGAAGAAGCAGGGCGCGCGGCGCTCGGGAACCGGGCGGCCCTCGCGGCGCGCGGCGAGCACGGCCAGAGAGAAGCGGCCCTCCTCCAGTGCCTGGGTCACCGGGCGCACGTCCTCGGGACGCCGGGCCTCGCCCATGTACGACTTCGCCTGTTCGTAGGCGTCCAGCGCGCGTTCGTAGTCCGCGCGCATCGTGTCGTCGGCGCCGGCCTCGGCGGGATGGAAGTCGAGGCGGTCGAGTTCCTCGCCGAAGGCGGTGATGTCCTCGTCCACGACCACGCGGAGGCGTTCGAGCGCGGCCTGCTGTTCCGCCTCCTGCCGGCGCCGGTTGCGCCGTACGACGGTGTACGCGCCCGCGCCGCCGAGGACGGCCACCGCGCCGATCGCGATCAGCGCTCCCGCCGAGACACCTCCGTCGTTCGAGGTGCCGCCCCAGCTCGCGGGAGCCGCGCCGCGGATGTTGGCGAGCGCGCGGTCGGTGAACGCGTTGAGCTGGGTGTTCGCGTCCGACACGCCCTGGACGCTGGTGACGAGGTTCTGCACGGCCGAGCGGGACATCACCGCGGAGTCGGCGCGGGCGTCGAAGCGATCGCCGAGTCTGACCGCGTACAGGCCCGTGATGCCGGTGTCGGTGCGCAGGTTCTGGAAGAGGTTCTGCGTGGGGAAGTCCGCGGGAAGCACGGCGACGAAGACCGGCTTGTCCGCCTTCTTGATCTTGGCGGCGAGGGCGTCCGCCTCCGAGGCGGAGAGCTGGCCGGAGGCGGCCGGGTCCACATAGACGGGGCCCTTGCGCAGGGCCGCCGCGACGGTGGAGACGTCGGTGGCCGCGTGGGCCCCGGGCGCCGGGAGCCACACCACCGCCAGGGCCGCGAGCATCAGCGCGACCAGCAGGCCTGGAAGTCCTCGGGTGTGTGCGGCCCTCATGCCTTGAAGCTACCCGAACCAGAGCAAAACCGGACATCGGGAGGAGGTCTTCCGCGGACATCGGGAGCAAGGTCCTCCGCAGCCGGAACGCGGGCCGGCCGGGGCTGACGGTTCAGCCCCGGCCGGCCCTCCCGTTTCTCCCTCACGCCATGCGGTACGCCTGGGCCAGCTTCGCCACCGCCTCTCCGTAGCGCCCGGTCAGCAGGAGATGGTCGGCGTCCGCGAAGGGCCCCGCGTTCGCCGCGGTGACCGAGGAGCCGATCTTCTGCTGGACGAGCAGGCGGGCCTTCGTCACGGCCGCGCGGGCCGTCCCGTCGGCGCCGCGCCGCTCGGCCGCCGAGGCCACCCGGGCGAGCTCCCGCAGTGCGGCGGAGCCGCCCGCCGGTGCCTTGGTCAGTGTGGTGAGCCCCCAGCCGTAGGGGAACTGCGGGTCGTAGGAGGCGTCACCGACGTTGATCGGGAGCTGGGACTCCGACTTCGGCCAGGTGACCGGGAGCTGCCCGGTGAAGGCACGCCGTCCGTAGAGGACGTCCGCGACCCCGTCCCCCTCGGTGCCCGGCAGCCAGGACGCCACGAGGGCGTCGATGCCGCCGAGCCGGTCGCCGATGAGCTGCGGGCGGCCCGAGACGACCAGCACCGCGCACTTCATGGCCGCGCACACCTTGTCAACGGCCGCCTTGTCGGCCACGGTCAGCTCCAGGTCGTTGCCGTTGCCGACGTCGCCGACGCCCTCCGCGTACGGGGTCTCGCCGACGACGACCACACCGACGTCGTACCCGCCGGTCGGAGCCGAGGCGTCCTTGGAGTAGGTGACGTCACCGCCGGCGTTCCGCATGCCCTGGAGGATCGTCGTGCCCTTGGTGATCGGGCCGGACGAGCCCTGCCAGGTGAGGGTCCAGCCGCCGGTCTGGTTGCCGAGGTCGTCGGCGTTCGAACCGGCGACGTAGACCTTCTGGGACTTCCGCAGCGGCAGGACGCCGCCCGCGTTCTTCAGCAGGACCTGGGACTCGGCCGCCGCCTGCCGTGCCACGGAGCGGTGCGCCGCCGAGCCGATCCGCGAGGCGCCGCTGGCATCCGCGTACGGCTTCTCGAAGAGACCCAGCTCGAACTTCTGGGTGAGGATGCGCGACACGGCGTCGTCGATCCGCCGCTCGGTGACGCGGCCCGCCTTCACCTCGTCCGTGAGCGTCGCCCGGAAGTCCTTGTAGGAGTACGGCACCATCATCATGTCCACGCCCGCGTTGACCGAGGTGCGGACGTGCGAGGCGTAGTCGCCGGGGAGCTGGTCGATGGCGTTCCAGTCGCTGATGACGAAGCCGTCGAAGCCCATCCGGCCCTTGAGCACCCCGTTGATCATGTCGGCGCGGGCGTGCATCTTCACCGGACCCTGGCCGTCACCGACGATGTCCAGCGAGGAGTACGACGGCATGACCGAGCCGACGCCCCGGTCGACCGCGGTCCTGAACGGCGACAGGTGGACCGCCTCCAGCTCCTGCCGGGTGACCTTCGTGACGCCCTGGTCCACGGTGTACGAGCCCGTCGTGGACGTGCCGTACCCCGTGCCGCCGTCGCCGACGAAGTGCTTGGCGGTCGCGAGGACTCTGTCGTCGTCCTTCAGGTCGCTGCCGTCGCGGGCGCCCTGGAGGCCCTGGACGACCGTCTCCATGGACTTCACGAGCGCCGGGTCCTCGCCGAAGGACTCGTAGGAACGGCCCCAGCGTTCGTCGCGGGTCACGCACAGGCAGGGGGCGAAGTCCCAGGGGATGCCGGTGGCGCGGACCTCGGAGGCGGTCACCGCGCCCGTCCGCTCCGCCAGGGCGGGGTCACGAGTGGCGCCGATGCCGATGTTGTGCGGCATGACCGTCGCGCCGGCGAGGTTGTTGTGGCCGTGCACCGCGTCCACGCCGTAGATCAGCGGGATCTGGAACCGGGTCGCCTGCGCCCGGAGCTGGTAGCCGTCGATCATCGACGCCCAGGCCGCGGCGGTGTTGGGGGTCGGGGTGGAGCCGCCGCCGGAGAGCAGGGACCCGAGGTCGTAGGAGGCGATGTCGCCGCCGGTGCCGATCGCGCCGCGCTCGGCCTGGGTCATCTGCCCGGTCTTCTCCTCCAGGGACATCCGGGAGACCAGGTCGGCGACCCGCTTCCGCACGGACAGCTTCGGGTTCAGATACGGCAGCCCGTGGGCGTCGATGACGACCTGCGGGGTCTCGGCGGGGGCCTTGGCTCCGGTCACCGTGAGGGTGAGGGGGACGGTCTCGGCCGCTTCGGCGGACTTGTCGCGCAGGGTCCGTACGGTGACGGTGCGGCTCGTGCCGGACGTCGTGCCCGCCGGGAAGGTGATCTCGCCCTTGACGGGGGCGTAGTCCCGGCCCGGTACGGCGCCGCCGCCCGTGCTCTCGTACGCGACGGTGACGGGCTCGTCGATCGGGGCGGAGCCGGTGGTGACGACGGAGATCCTCACCCGTGCCGTGCCGCCCTCCTTGACCGGGTAGACCGCCGAGTCGGTGGTGACGGAGGCACGCAGGGACTGGTCGGCCCTGCCGTACAGCTCGACGTCGTCCAGGGCGAACTGCCCCGGGGCGCCGACCGGGAGGGTGAGGGCGTAGCCCCACATCTGCGTCAGGCCGAGGACGTGGTCGATACCGCCGACGGGCTGGTAGTCCGTGCGATAGACGAAGTCGGCGAAGGGGATCTCGACCTGTTTCCAGCCGCTGAAGTCATCGGTGAAGGAGGTCGTCCACAGCTCCGAGGCCTCGCCGTTGGTGCCGCCGTCCTTGATCTCGAAGGCGATCTTCTTGGCGGTGTTCCGGCCGTCCCACCAGAAGCGGATGCCCTTGTGCGCGGACCAGTCGTGGGCCGGCTGGTCCGCCGCGAAGTCGTGGGTGAAGCCGCCGTAGCCGCTGATGTCGTAGTCGCCGGTGAGGACCTTGGCGCCCTCGGGCGCGTCGGACCGTTCGGTCAGGGCGAGCTTCGGCGGGTCGTCGCTGTCGCCGCCCCAGGTGAAGATGCCCTCGGCGGGCTGGTTCGCGAAGGGCACCTCGCCCTCGAAGCGGTCGACCGGGACGGGCGCGGGATCATCGGCCGCCGCCGTTCCCGCCGAGGCGAGCGGAAGCAGCCCGGTGATCAGCGCGGCACCGGCCAGCAGAGCGGTTCTACGTACGGAATTCCGATCGAGCCCGGTCAATGGGGTTCCCCTCGACTCTCACGTGGTTCGGACGACGTACTTCCTGACGATGACGTGCCGCTCTGTTCCCTCGCTCTTCTCACGACTTAGATCACGGCGTGAGTTAACTGGTGACCCGGCAACCCGTCAAGACTTCACGTCAGAACCGGTACACACCCAAGTCCCGTCTGGATCAGGGCAGTTGTTCCTTCAAAATCTGAACGCACAACCCCTTGACGCGGCTTCGCAGCCGTCATTTACTCACGCCTCGCACGCCTCCTCCCCCACCTCCAGAAGGGCGGCGCTCCATGAGGAGTTCCACCAGGAGTTCCAGCAGGAGATCCACCCGGGCGGCCCGGCTGATCGTCGCCGGGCTGCTCGCCACCGCCGGATTCACCGCGGCCGCGCCCGCGCACGCCGCGGGCGAACAGGTCACCGCCTATCTCACGACGACGGACGACGACGGCGGACGCCATGTCGTCCGCGGCCTCCAGGCACAGGCGCCCTTCGCCTTCCAGTCCGGCAGCGGCGGCGGCGGCGAGAACATCACCATCGACGAGAACACGCGCTACCAGACCTTCACCGGCGGCGGCGCGTCCTTCACGGACACCGCGGCGTGGCTGATGAACAGCAGCGGCGCGCTCTCGCAGAGCACCCGTGACGCGACGATGCGCAAGCTCTTCTCCCCGACGGACGGGATCGGGCTGTCCTTCCTGCGCAACCCCATGGGCGCCTCCGACCTGGCCCGGTTCGGCTACAGCTACGACGACGTGCCGGCCGGGCAGAGCGATCCGAACCTGACGCAGTTCTCCATCGCGCACGACCTCGCCGACGTGGTCCCGCTGACGAAACAGGCACTCCAGCTCAACCCCTCCCTGACCGTCATGGCCTCGCCGTGGACGGCACCGGCCTGGATGAAGGACAGCGGGTCGCTGAACGGCGGCTGGCTGAAGGCGGAGGACTACGGCGCGTACGCCTCGTACTTCGTGAAGTACCTCCAGGCCTACCGCGACCAGGGCGTCCCGGTCTCTTACGTCACCGCCCAGAACGAGCCGACCTGCTGCTCCGGCTATCCCTCGATGAGCTGGAACGCCTCGGGCCTCGCCTACTTCACCAAGAGCGAGCTGCTGCCCAAGCTCCAGCAGGCCGGGCTGTCCACCAAGGTGCTCGCCCACGACTGGAACTGGGACGTGTACGACTCCTACGCCGCCCAGACCGTCGACGACGCGGCGGTCCGCTCGCACCCGAACTTCGGCGGGATCGCCTGGCACGGGTACGGCGGTGACGTCGCCAAGCAGACGGGCGTGCACAACCAGTACCCGGGTCTCGACGCCTTCGGGACCGAGCACTCCGGCGGCACCTGGATCGCCGACCAGCAGCGCGAGGACATGCTCAACATCGTCGACTACACCCGCAACTGGGCGAAGTCGGTGACCAAGTGGTCCCTCGCCGTGGACCAGAACAAGGGGCCGCACAACGGGGGCTGCGGCACCTGCACCGGGCTGATCACCGTGCACAACGGGGACGGCGCGAGCGGGACCGTCGACTACACGGTCGAGTACTACACGATGGGGCACCTGACGAAGTTCGTCCGGACCGGGGCGCAGCGGATCGCCTCCACGGCGTCGTCGGCCGTCCCGAACGTCGCCTGGCGCAACCCGGACGGCGGCAAGGCGCTGATCGCCTACAACGACGGTTCGGCCGCCAGGACGGTCACGATCAACTGGGGCTCCCAGCACGCCACCTACTCGCTGCCGGGCAAGACCTCGGCGACCTTCACGTGGTCCGGCACCCCCTCGGGCGGCGGCGGCCGCTCGGGCGCGTTCGTCGGTCTGGCCGGCAAGTGCCTCGACGTGGCGGGCGCGTCGAGCGCCAACGGCACGGCGGTGCAGCTCTACGACTGCAACGGCACCGCCGCGCAGACCTGGACCGTGGGGACCGACGGTTCGGTGCGCGCGCTCGGCAAGTGCCTCGACGTCACCTCGGGGTCGGTCTCCGACGGCGCCAAGGTCCAGCTCTACGACTGCAACGGCTCCGGCGCCCAGCAGTGGTCGTACAACGCGTCGACGGGTGACGTGGTCAACGCCGGGGCGAACAAGTGCCTCGACGTGACGGACAACTCGTCGGCGAACGGGGCACGGGCGCAGATCTGGTCGTGCACGGGGGCCGCCAACCAGAAGTGGCAGCTGCGGTAGCGCGGTCCGTGTCCCGTCCCCGCCGGGGACGGGACACGGGCTCCCGCCGGGTGCCCGCTACAGGGCGGGTTCCACCCCGGCCCGCAGCAGACCGTAGGTGTAGGCGTCCTCCAGGGCCTGCCAGGACGCGGCGATGACGTTGTCCGCGACGCCGACCGTGGACCACTCCCCCGTGCCGTCGGAGGTGGAGATGAGGACCCGGGTGGTGGAGGACGTGCCGTGCTTGCCCTCCAGGATGCGGACCTTGTAGTCGACCAGCTCCAGCTTGGCGAGCTGCGGGTAGAGCGTCTCCAGGGCCACGCGCAGGGCGCGGTCCAGGGCGTTGACCGGGCCGTTGCCCTCGGCGGTGGCGACGATGCGCTCGCCCTTGGCGAAGAGCTTGACCGTGGCCTCGTTGGCGTGGCTGCCGTCGGGGCGGTCCTCGACGATGGCCCGCCAGGACTCGACCTCGAAGTAGGAGCGCTTGCGGCCCTCGGCCTCCTCGCGGAGCAGGAGCTCGAAGGACGCGTCGGCGGCCTCGTACGTGTAGCCCTGGAGCTCGCGTTCCTTGACGCGCTCGACGACCCGGCCGATCAGTTCGCGGTCGCCGCCGAGGTCGACACCCAGCTCCTTGCCCTTGAGCTCGATGGAGGCGCGGCCGGCCATGTCGGAGACGAGCATCCGCATGGTGTTGCCGACCTGCTCGGGGTCGATGTGCTGGTACAGGTCCGGGTCGACCTTGATCGCGGAGGCGTGCAGGCCCGCCTTGTGCGCGAAGGCGGAGACACCGACGTAGGGCTGGTGGGTGGAGGGGGTGAGGTTGACGACCTCGGCGATCGCGTGGGAGATCCGCGTCATCTCCCGCAGCGCGCCCTCGGGGAGCACCTTCTTGCCGTACTTGAGCTCCAGGGCCGCCACCACGGGGAACAGGTTGGAGTTGCCGACCCGCTCGCCGTAGCCGTTCGCCGTGCACTGCACGTGCGTGGCGCCCGCGTCGACCGCCGCCAGCGTATTGGCGACCGCGCAGCCCGTGTCGTCCTGGGCGTGGATGCCGAGCCGCGCGCCGGTGTCCGCCAGCACGGTGGAGACCACGGCCTGCACCTGCGCCGGGAGCATCCCGCCGTTGGTGTCGCACAGCACCACCACGTCGGCTCCGGCCTCGTGCGCGGCCCGGACCACGGACTTCGCGTAGGCGGGGTTCGCCCGGTAGCCGTCGAAGAAGTGCTCGCAGTCCACGAACACCCGCCTGCCCTGCGCCACCAGGTGGGAGACGGTGTCGCGGACCATCTCCAGGTTCTCCTCCAGCGTGGTGCGCAGCGCCAGCTCCACGTGTCGGTCGTGGGACTTGGCGACCAGCGTGATCACCGGGGCACCCGAGTCCAGGAGTGCCTTGACCTGGGGGTCCTGCGAGGCCTTGCCGCCGGCCCTGCGGGTCGCTCCGAAGGCCACGAGCTTCGCGTGCCGGAAGTCGATCTCCTGGGCGGCGCGGGCGAAGAACTCGGTGTCGCGGGGGTTGGCGCCGGGCCAGCCGCCCTCGATGAAACCCACCCCGAAGTCGTCCAGGTGCCGCGCGATGGCCAGCTTGTCCGCCACGGTGAGGTTGATGCCCTCGCGCTGCGCGCCGTCGCGCAGCGTCGTGTCGAAGACGTGGAAGGAATCGTCGACTTCGCTGGTTTCCGTCATGGTCTCAAGGCTCCTGTATTGAAACTCGGTCTACCGGAATGACCGGCTCCACCGTCCCCCAATGATCCCTCGCGCTGCGCTCCCGGCTGAAGGTGGGCCAGAAATGCGAAAAACCCCTCGCGGGTGCGAGAGGTCTGCGCGCGGGTCGAGGACGACGGTGTCCGCCCGTACCTGGTCGTACGTGGCGGTCACTGCGGACCGGCGCGCCTGCTGCCAATAATCATGGCGAACGAGAGCACGGGGGCAGTCTGGCACATGCCGCCCCCGCGATCACACGGTGTCTCAGGATACGAACACTGGGCTACATGATCGGTGGACGGCGACCGCTCAGCCCAGCGCTTCGTCCAGGAACTCCCGCACGTGGGACAGGACCTGCTCACGGCTGGTGCCGCGCAGGCCGATCGCCACATGGATGGAGAAGCCGTCCAGCAGCGCGCGCAGCCGGGCGCCGAAGCGGTCCGCGTCGAGGGGGCGGAACTCGCCGCGCGAGACGCCCTCGGCGAGCAGCGCGACCAGATCCCGGTGCCAGGCGCCCTCGATGGCGGCCTGGCGGTCGCGGGCGTCGTCGTCCGCGTTCTGGGAGTGGTTCCAGACCTCCAGCCACAGGGTCCAGTGCGGGTCCCGGTGGCCGTCGGGGACGTACAGGTCGACGTAGGCGTCCAGCCGTTCGCGGGCGGTCCCGCGCGCGGCGAGCAGCCGGCCGCGCTCGGCGCCGAGGCGGCCCTCGCTCCACTCCAGGGTGCGCAGCAGCAGCTCGTCCTTGGAGCGGAAGTAGTAGAGGAGGTGGCCGCTGCTCATGCCGACCTCACGGCCGAGCGCCGCCATGGTGAGTTTCTCCAGACCGCGCTCGGCGATCATCTCCATGGCGGCGGCGAGGACCTCCTCGCGCGGTGGCGCGTTCTTCCGCGCACCGGCCATCCGTGACTCCCGTTGTCAGACCTTCGGCTGCTGCTGGGTGATGCAGTGGATGCCACCACCGCCCGCGAAGATCGTACGTGCGTCCACCAGGGTCACGGTCCGCTCGGGGAAGAGCCGGCGGAAGATGCCCGCGGCGGTCTCGTCGCGCGGGTCGTCGAAGCCGCACAGGACGACGCCGTCGTTGCAGAGGTAGTGGTTGATGTACGAGTAGTCCGCCCAGTGGCCGTCGGCCTCCAGGACGGTGGGGGCGGGGACCTCGACGACCTCTATGGCGCGGCCGCGCGCGTCGGTCTGGGCCCTCAGCAGCCCGATGACCTCCTTGCTGACCTCGTGGTCGGGGTGTGCGGGGTCCTGCTGGGAGTGGGCGACGATCACGCCGGGCCGGGCGAAGGCGGCGACGATGTCGACGTGGCCGAGGGTGCCGAAGCCGAACGGGGGGTAGTCGCCGGTCAGGCCGCGCGGCAGCCAGATGGCCTTCTCGGTGCCGAGCTGGGCGTGGATCTCCGCCTCGACCTGCTCGCGGCTCCAGCCGGGATTGCGCTCGGGGCCGAGCTGCACGGTCTCGGTGAGCAGCACGGT
This sequence comes from Streptomyces sp. NPDC001914, assembly GCF_042891215.1. Classification (NCBI taxonomy): domain Bacteria; kingdom Bacillati; phylum Actinomycetota; class Actinomycetes; order Kitasatosporales; family Streptomycetaceae; genus Streptomyces; species Streptomyces sp. NPDC001914. Next base: position 157,492 of record NZ_JBIASW010000019.1, on the reverse strand, counting down.
GCCCTCGCCGTCGACGTGGATCGCGCCGCCCTCGTTGACCAGCCGGGAGGCGTACGTCTTCGCGCCGGCCAGTTCGGCGACCTGGGCGCCGATCTTGGAGTCGTGCTCCCAGCGGGCCCAGTCCTGGGCGCCCCAGCCGTTGAACGTCCAGTCCACGGCGGCGAGTTCACCGTTTCCGTTGGTGAGGAAGGTGGGGCCGATGTCGCGCATCCAGGCGTCGTCGAGTTCCCGCTCGACGGTGTCGATGCCGGGACCGAGGAGTTCGGCGGCCGGTCCCGACTGGCCCGGACCGCACACGACGGTGACGGGTTCGAAGCGGCGGACCGTCCGGGCCACCTCCGCCCAGGCGGCACGGGAGGCGGCGAGGTCCTCGGGGTTGTCGAAGGTGGGGTTGGGGCCCGGCCACGCCATCCAGGTGCGCTCGTGCGGGGTCCACTCGGCGGGCATGCGGAAGCCGTCGGCGGCAGCAGACATGGGGTGTTCCTTACGGGCTGTGTGCATCAGAGGAAGTACAGGCGGTTGAGGGAGACCGAGTCGGCGGGCTCGGAGCGCAGCGGCTCGCCGTCGAGGGTGACGAGCCCGGTGCGCCCGTCCACGTCGACCGCTCCGGTACGGGAGTTGAGGCGCAGGTCGGCGGGGCCGATGCCGCGGGTGCCGCGGACCGCCACGCGGCGGCGGCGGGTGGGCATGGTGTCGTTGCCCTGGTCGAGCGCGGCCTGGGCGACGAAGGCCACGGAGATCTCGGCGGGCGTCGCACCGTGCGCCCCGAACTGCGGCCCGAGGACGAGGGGTTCGCAGGTGTCGGTGGCGGCGTTCGGGTCGCCGACGACGCCGTAGGCGGGGAAGCCCGACTTCAGGACGAGCTGCGGTTTGGCGCCGAAGTACTCGGGGCGCCACAGCACGATGTCGGCGAGCTTGCCGGTCTCGATGGAGCCGACCTCGTGGGCGAGGCCGTGCGCGATGGCGGGGTTGATGGTCAGTTTGGCCATGTAGCGCAGGACGCGTTCATTGTCGTGGTCCTCGGGGGCGCCGAACTGGGCCTTCATCTTGCCGGCCATGGCGAAGGTGCGGCGGACGGTCTCGCCGGCGCGGCCCATGCCCTGCGCGTCCGAGGAGGTGATGCCGATGGCGCCCAGGTCGTGCAGGACGTCCTCGGCGCCCATGGTCCCGGCGCGGATGCGGTCACGCGCCATGGCGGCGTCGCCGGGCAGGTCGGTCTTCAGGTCGTGGACGGAGACGATCATGCCGTAGTGCTCGGCGACGGCGTCCCGGCCGAAGGGCAGGGTCGGGTTGGTGGAGGACCCGATGACGTTCGGGACGCCGGCCATCTTCAGGACGTTCGGGACGTGGCCGCCGCCACAGCCCTCGATGTGGAAGGCGTGGATGGTGCGGCCTTCGAGCACCCTGAGGGTGTCCTCGACCGACAGGCACTCGTTCAGCCCGTCGCTGTGCAGGGCCACTTGGACGTCGTGGTCCTCGGCGACCCGCAGGGCCGTGTCCAGGGCGCGGGTGTGCGCGCCCATGTCCTCGTGCACCTTGAAGCCGCTGGCCCCGCCCTCGGCCAGCGCCTCGACGAGGGGGGCGTCGTGGGAGGACGAACCCCGGCCCAGGAAGCCGATGTTGACCGGCCAGGCGTCGAAGGCGCTGAACGCGTGGCGCAGCGCCCAGGGCGAGTTGACGCCTACGCCCCACACCGGGCCGAACTCCTGGCCGATGACCGTGGTGACGCCGGAGGCCAGCGAGGCCTCCATGATGCGCGGCGACAGCAGGTGGACATGGGTGTCGACGGCTCCTGCGGTGGCGATCAGGCCCTCGCCGGAGACGATGGACGTGCCGGTGCCGACCACGACGTCGACGCCGTCGAGGGTGTCGGGGTTGCCGGCCCGCCCGATCGAGCAGATCCGGCCCTCGCGGATGCCGATGGACACCTTGCGGATGCCCTGGACCGCGTCGATCACCACGACGTTGCTGATGACGACGTCGCAGGTCTCCCGGACGGCGGCGGCCTTGAGGTGCAGCCCGTCGCGGGCGGTCTTGCCGAATCCGGCGAGGAACTCGTCGCCCGGGAGCTGGGCGTCGGACTCGACGCGGATCGTCAGCCCCGAGTCGCCGAGCCGGACCCGGTCGCCGGCGCGGGGGCCGTGGGTGGCGGCGTACTCGTAGGGGGTGAGGCGGCGCGCCTCGGCGGGGTGTCCTCCGGGGCGGCTCATCGCCCGGCCTCCTTCTCGCGGGTGTCCGGTACGCCGAGGTAGCCGCAGGCGGCGGCGCGGCGCAGGGCCTCTTCCCTGGCCCCGGGCGCGTCCAGAGGTCCGTCGACCAGTCCGGCGAAGCCGATGGCGACGCGCGCTCCGCCGATGGGCAGGAGCCCCACCTCGGCGCTCTCCCCCGGCCCGAAGCGGACGGAGGATCCGGCGGGTACGGCCAGCCGCATGCCGTAGGCGGCGGGCCGGTCGAAGTCGAGCCGGGGGTTGGCCTCGAAGAAGTGGAAGTGGGAGGTGACGGAGACGGGGACCGTGGCCGTGTTCGTCACGGACAGGTGGACGACGGCCTCGGGTTCGGCGTGCTCGGGGCCCGGCAGCAGCGCGCCCGGGGCCTGGTTTCCGAGTCCGCCCCCGATGGGGTCGCTCACCACCGCGAGGCGCGAGCCGTCGTCGAAGACGGCCTCGACGTGCACCTCGGTCACGATGTCGGCGACGCCGGGCAGGACGTCCTCCGGGCCGAGGACGGACCGGGCGGCCTCGACGGCCTCGGCCAGCCGGCCGCCGTCGCGGGCGACCTCGCAGACGGTGTCCGCGATCAGCGCGGTGGCCTCGGGCACGTTCAGCCTGAGGCCGCGCGCCCGGCGGGCCCGGGCCAGCTCCGCGGCCGAGAACAGCAGCAGTCGGTCACGTTCCGTGGGGGTCAGTCTCACGCCGCGACACCTCCTCGCCTTCCTCCATTTAGAGCATCACTCTAAACGTCGGATTCATGGAAGGGAAACATTGACGGACAAGCATCGGAGACGCCACATTGAGCGTCGCTCTAACTCGTGGTGCCGCATCGCACCACGCCAGGCGGCCGTCAAAGGAGACCAGCCATGCCGATCGAACAGCGCGGAGTCGACACGATCCCGGAAGCGGAACGCACCAGCGGGCCGCGCGACCTCGTGTCGATCCTGCTCGGTTCCAACCTCTGCCTCGGGGTGATCATCTTCGGCTGGCTGCCGCCGTCGTTCGGGCTCGACTGGTGGTCCTCCGTGAGCTCGATCGTGGCAGGCACGGTCGTCGGGACCGCGCTCACCGCGCCGCTGGCCCTGGTCTCGCTGCGGACCGGCACCAACCTCTCCACCTCCTCCGGCGCGCAGTTCGGCGTCCGCGGACGGCTGGTCGGCTCGGTCGTCGGCCTGCTGCTCGCCCTCGGCTACACCGCGCTGACCGTGTGGATCGGCGGCGACGTGATGATCGGCGTCCTCGGCCGCCTCTTCGGCCTCCCCGCGAACGGGCTCTCGTACGCCGTCGTGTACACGGTGCTCGCCGCCGCCACCGTCGCGGGCGCCGTCTACGGCTACCGCGTGCTGCTCGCCATGTCCCGCGCCCTCGCGATCGGCATGTCGGCCCTGCTGGCGGTCGGCGTGATCGCGTACGCCCCGCACTTCACCACCGCGGCGCTCCCCGAGGCCGGCGGCTATCTGCTCGGCTCGTTCTGGCCCACCTGGCTGCTCGCCGCCGTCGCGGCCGGTCTGTCGGGCCCGATCGCGTTCATCACGCTGCTCGGCGACTACACCCGCTACATCTCGCCCGAGCGCCACTCCTCCCGCACGGTCCTGCACGGCACCTGGCTCGGCCTGATCGCCGGTCTCCTCGTGCCCCAGCTCTTCGGCACCTTCACCGCGTACGGGGCCCGCGCGGCCCTCGACTACGCGGGACCGCTCGTCTCCGCGTCCCCCACCTGGTACCTGATCCCGCTGCTGCTGGCCGCCTCCGCCGGCTCGGTGGGCAACGCCGGTCTGATGCTCTACTCCATGGGCCTCGACCTCGACGCGATCCTGCCCCGCGCCTCGCGCGCCCGCGCCACCTGCGCGGTCGCCGTCGTCGCCATGCTCTGCGTGCTGGTCGGCCACTACGCCTGGAACGCCCAGTCCGCGATGACGTCCTTCGTCCTGCTGCTGACCGCGATCGGCACCCCGTGGGCGGTCATCACCCTGATCGGCTTCGTCCGCTGCCGCGGGATCTACGACGCCGACGCCCTCCAGGTCTTCAACCGCCGCTCGCGCGGCGGCGTCTACTGGTACCGGGCCGGCTGGAACGTCCAGGCCACGGCGGCCTGGGCGCTGGGCGCCGTCGTCGGCCTCCTGGCCGTGTCCCTGCCGTCGTACGAGGGCCCGCTGCTGTCCCTGACGGGCGGGGTGGACTGCAGCTTCATCCTGTCGGGCCTGGTCGGCGGGCTCACCTACCTGGCCCTGACGGCGGCCTCCACCTCACCCGGCGTCGAGCCCGGGCAGGAACCGGTCCGCGCCGAAAGCAGGCTTTAGGTCGCTCCACCACGTCGCCTGCTCGTCGTACGCGGCGAAGAACGGCCGCCCCACCAGGTCCGGATCGCGGGCCTGGATGAGGTGCAGCACGAAGACCTCCTCACCCGCCACCTCCGCCGTCCCGTCCACGCAGACCTTGCCCGGCATCGCCGACATCACCGGGCCCCGCACGGTCCGCGCCAGGCCGGACACCCGGGCGTAGGCGTCGCGGAAGATCTCGTGGCAGCGGGCCAGCGGCACCCCGAAGTAGCCCTGCGGGCCGGTGTCCCGCTCGACGAACTGGTAGTAGGGCACCGCCCCCAGCGCGGTCGTCTCGTTCCACAGTTCGGCCCACGCCTCGGCGCTGTCGTTGATCCCCCTCACCAGGGGACCCTGGCAGCGGATCACGGCCCCCGTGTCGCGCACCCGGCGCATCGCCGCCCGCACGGCCGGGGGCCGCAGCTCCTGGGGATGCGTGAAGTGGGCCATCAGAGCGAGGTTGCGGCCGCTCGCCACCACCCTCTCCAGCAGCCTCAGCAGGTCGTCGGCGTCCCGGTCGGTGAGGAAACGGTACGGCCAGAAGGCGAGCGACTTGGTCCCGATGCGGATCGAGCGGACCGTGTCGATCTCCAGGAGCGGTTCGACGTACCGGCGCAGCACGTCGGTGCTCATCACCAGCGGATCGCCGCCCGTGATCAGGGCGCTGGTGACCTCCGGGTGGGCCCGCAGATAGGCGGACGTGGCGGCGACGTCGTCGGTGGCGATCCGCAGGTCCGACTCGCCGACGAACTGGGGCCAGCGGAAGCAGTACGTGCAGTAGGCGTGGCAGGTCTGGCCCTGGCGCGGGAAGATCAGCACCGTCTCCGGGTACTTGTGCTGGAGACCGGTGAGGCGACGCCCCTCGTGGACGGGGACGTTGGCATCGAGCTGGCCCGAGGGATGCGGGTTGAGCCTCATCCGGATCTCGTGGGCCGCGCGCAGCACGTCCGCCTTCGGAGCCTCCTGGGAGAGCAGGTCGGCCATCTGCTGGAGATCGGGCCCGGGCAGCATCCCGGCCTGGGGGAACGTCAGCCGGAAGATCGGGTCGTCGGGCACGGCCGACCAGTCGATCAGCTCGTCGACCACGTAACTGTTCGTGCGGAACGGCAGGACGGCCGCCACGGCCCGCAGGGCGAGCCGTTCGGCCGGTGCCAGGGACACGCGCCCGAGCAGGCCGTCCAGGTCACGCGGAGTGAAGGCACGAAAGCGGGGGCTCGTGTCCAGGGAGCCTGTGCCGGCGGACGGAGCCGGGTGGAGCGCTGAGCACATGGGTGACCGGGGCCTCTGTTCCGTTATGCCGCACGCCGCTATTCCGTGACGAGAGCCTGCGGCCGCAGTTCGACGAACGCTGTCACGGTCGCGCTCGCGCTCGCATCGTACTTCTCCGCGAAGTGCTGGATGAGTAAGGCGTGCAGCTCGCTTTCGTCGTCGACCACGACGAGTTCGTGTGCGCCGGGGGCGCTCAAGGCCTCGCTGTGCGCCGACAGTTGGTCCAGCCGGTGGCGCGCCATGTACGACACGAGGTCGTGACCCGCGACGTACAGGGTGTCGTCCGCGTAGACGAACCGGCAGCTGAACGCCCTGCGGCCGTCGGTCGCGTCGACCAGGGTCACCGGCAGGTGGGTGAACCGGTCCATGGGCATGCTCTGCTGCCACAGTTCGTCGAACCGCTGCTCGACGAACGTGCCGAGCGGGGAACGGACGGCCACTTCGAGCTGGACGCCTTCGCCGGAGAGGCGGCCGACGGTGAGGAAGGAGACGAGGGAGCGGTCGTCCCAGCGGTAGAGGGTCACACCGGGGGACGTGGAGCACAGGCGCACTTCGAGGAGGTGACGGCAGTCCTCGTCGAGCCGCTGCGCGAAGCGGTCCAGGGTTTGCAGGTTGCGCATGATGTCGCGGCGGATGTCGGCGCTCCGCTCGCCCAGTTCACGGCCGCGCAGGATGACCGCCAGGGAGTCCGGGTCCAGGAGCAGGATCTGGACGCGGGCGCCGTGCGCGGTGGCCGCCTTCACGCCGCGGAACAGCCGCTCGGAGAACTGCGGGCCGAAGACGCTGGAGAAGGTGTCGAGGACCTTGACGTTCGAGGTGGCGCCGTAGACCTGGGCGCTGAACCATTCGTAGTCCAGCCGGGTGTGCTCGCGGACCCGGCCCTCCTGGGCGCGGCTGATCAGCGGGCCGATCACGAAGACGGTGACGACGACACCGACGATGTCGGTGCCGAGGTTGAGGGTGAGGTTCTCCCCGTAGTTGTCCATCCGCCGGCTGCTCCAGAGCAGCAGGGCCGCGACGGCGGCGAGGAGGCCGAGGACGGTGAGGCTCTGCGGACGGCGCGGGGTGCGCAGGGTGCGCAGCAGCCAGCTCGGCCGTGACAGCGGCGACCTTGCCCTCACCTGTGCTCCCTCCGTGGCCGTGCGGGCGCACCGGAGGACACGCTCCCCCTGTGGACTGAGTGGATACCCGTGTCGCCGGGGCGCTACGCGTCGCGCCAACAGCCGGTCCCCGTAACCCTGTTGGGAAGACGGGGACCGGACGCAGGTGCGGGGGGATCAGGCCAGTGGGTGCATCCAGCCGTGGGTGTCCTCGGTGATGCCGCGCTGGATGTCGAGCAGGGCCTCGCGGAGGCGGAGGGTGACCTTGCCGGGCTCGCCGCCGGACTGACGCCACTCGGTGGTGGCGCGCTTGACCGTGCCGACGGGGGTGATGACGGCGGCGGTGCCGCAGGCGAAGACCTCGGTGAGGGTGCCGTTCTCGGCGTCGGTCTGCCACTGGTCGATGGAGACGCGGCCCTCCTCGGCGGTGTAGCCGAGGTCGCGGGCGACGGTCAGCAGGGAGTCGCGGGTCACGCCCTCCAGGATGGAGCCGGTCAGGGACGGGGTGACGATCCTGTCGCCGTACACGAAGTACAGGTTCATGCCGCCGAGTTCCTCGATCCACTTGTGCTCGACCGCGTCGAGGTAGCAGACCTGGTCGCAGCCCTTGGTGGCGGCCTCCTTCTGGGCGAGGAGCGAGGCGGCGTAGTTGCCGCCCGTCTTCGCGTCGCCCATGCCGCCGGGGACGGCGCGGACGCGGTCCTCGGAGAGCCAGATCGACACCGGCTTCACGCCGCCCGCGAAGTAGGCGCCGGCGGGCGAGGCGATGACGAGGAAGAGGTACTCGTTGGCGGGCTTCACACCGAGACCGACCTCGGTCGCGATCATGAACGGACGCAGGTAGAGGGACTCCTCGCCGCCGTGCGCGGGAACCCAGTCGCGGTCCTGGCGGACGAGGGCGTCACAGGCCTCGATGAAGGTCTCGACGGGAAGCTCGGGCATGCCGAGCCGGCGCGCGGAGGCCTGGAAGCGCTTGGCGTTCTTGTCGGGACGGAACGTCGCGACGGAGCCGTCGGGCCGGCGGTAGGCCTTGAGACCCTCGAAGATCTCCTGCGCGTAGTGCAGGGTCATGTTCGCCGGGTCGAGGGAGAGCGGTCCGTAGGGGACGAGCTGGCCGTCGTGCCAGCCGCGGCCCTCGGTCCACTTGATCGTCACCATGTGATCGGTGAAGTGGCGGCCGAACCCGGGGTTGGCCAGAATCGCCTCGCGCTCGGCGGCGGCGAGCGGACTGGCGGAGGGCTTGAGCTCGATCGTGGGCTGCGTCATGAGTGGTTTTGTCCTTCACCGGTTGTATGTGACGGGCCGCGCTCACACCCGAACCGTCCGTGGCCAGTGCTAGGACGTCCGAGCATTCCCTCGTTCCGCGGCTCCGCCTCGATTATCGCGCGCGGAGGTCCGTGGACGAAACGATGTGAAAACGGCCCGGGGAATGCCCCGGGATCGCCCCGGGGATGACCCAGGGGTCGATGGTGGCACCCGGCGAGGGCACGCGAAAGCCGCCGGGTGCGGATGCGACCCGGCGGCTGCTACGGAACGTAGGCGGTGCGGCGGGTCAGCCGGCTACTCGCAGGGCGAGCGCGTCGCCGATCTCCTCGGTGCTGCGGGCGGGCTTGCCGACGCGCTCGGCGAGGTCCGCGGAGACGGCCTCCTCGATCCGGGCGGCCTCGCCCTCGTAGCCGAGGTGGCGCAGGAGCAGGGCGACGGACAGCACGGTGGCGCTGGGGTCGGCCTTGCCCTGGCCCGCGATGTCGGGGGCCGAGCCGTGCACGGGCTCGAACATCGAGGGGAACTCGCCGGTGGGGTTGATGTTGCCGGAGGCGGCGACACCGATGCCGCCGGAGACGGCCGCGGCCAGGTCGGTGATGATGTCGCCGAAGAGGTTGTCGGTGACGATCACGTCGAAGCGCTCGGGCTGCGTGACGAGGAAGATCGTCGCCGCGTCCACGTGGAGGTAGTCGGTGGTGACCTCGGGGAACTCCGCGGCCACCTTGTTGAAGATGTTCGTCCACAGGTGGCCCGCGAAGGTCAGCACGTTGTTCTTGTGGACCAGCGTGAGCTTCTTGCGCGGACGGGCCTGGGCGCGGGCGAAGGCGTCACGGACGACGCGCTCGACACCGAAGGCCGTGTTGACGGAGACCTCGGTGGCGACCTCGTGCTCGGTGCCCTTGCGGATGGTGCCGCCGTTGCCGGTGTACGGGCCCTCGGTGCCCTCACGGACCACGACGAAGTCGATCTCGGGCTGACCGGCGAGCGGGGTCGCGACACCGGGCAGGAGCTTCGACGGACGCAGGTTGACGTGGTGGTCGAAGGCGAAGCGGAGCTTGAGCAGGAAGCCGCGCTCCAGGACACCGGACGGGACCGAGGGGTCGCCGATCGCGCCGAGCAGGATGGCGTCGTGCCCCTTCAGGGCGTCGAGGTCGGCGTCGGTGAGGGTCTCACCGGTGGCGTGGTAGCGCCGGGCGCCGAAGTCGAACTCCCTGGTCTCCAGCTTCACGTCCTGCGGGAGGACGGCGGAGAGGACTTTGAGCCCCTGGGCCACGACTTCCTGGCCGATGCCGTCACCGGGGATCACTGCGAGATCGATGCTGCGAGACATGACGGCACCGTACTCCTTGTCCCATGGAATGACACGCGACGTCCGGCATACGGACGGACGAGTGTCGCCGCACGTCCGCTTCCGGCACGGGCGGCGGCGTGGCGCGCTCGCCCTTCGGCACCGGCGGAGGCGCGGCACGCCCCGCACCGCGACCCGGGCCGGAGGCGCAGCACGTCTACGCTTCGACACACGTTCACCCGTATGTAGGAACGCCGTTGGCGCAGGCTGGGAACTTCTCCGACATGACCGCTCCCTCCACGGGGACCTCCCCCGAGTCCCCCGTCCCCGACGTCGGCATCCCGTACGAGCTCGCACGCGGCATGAGCATGGCGGAGCAGTACGAGTACCTGAGGACGAGGCTCACGCGGCGCCGGGCCCTGGTCGCGGCGAGCGCCTTCGCGGGCGGCGGGCTGCTGGCCGGCTGCGCCCAGGGCACCGGGGCGCCCGCCCGGGCGGCGTCCGGCTCGTCACCGAGCCCGGCGACCAGCAGGGTCCCCGGCTCCGCCGTCACGCCGTTCGGCCGCCATCTCGCCTTCGGCGCGGACCCGAAGACCCAGATGCGGATCTCCTGGCAGGTGCCGTTCGCGGTGCGCAAGCCCTACATCCGGGTGGGTTCGACGCCCTGGGGCCTGAGCCGCCGGATCGAGGCCGAGGTCCGCCATCTGCACACCCCGGGCCTCAGCGGGCAGCGCGCCGCCCTGGACCAGTACTACCTGCACGCGGCGCTCGACGGGCTGCGCCCGGGGAAGACGTACTACTACGGGGTCGGCCACGAGGGCTTCGACCCGGCGAGCAGGGAACGGCACGCCACGATCGGCCGGTTCCGCACGGCGCCGGCGCACCCCGAGACGTTCGTGTTCACCGCCTTCGGCGACCAGGGCGTCACCCCCGACGCGCTCGCCAACGACAAGGTGCTCCTGGGCCGCGGTCCCGCCTTCCATCTGCACGCGGGCGACATCTGCTACGCGGACGGGATCGGGCTGGGCCAGAAGTCGGACGTCTACGACCCGGCCGCCTGGGACCTGTTCCTCAAGCAGACCGAGACGGTCGCGAAGACCGTGCCGTGGATGGTGACGACCGGCAACCACGACATGGAGGCCTGGTACTCGCCGAACGGCTACGGCGGTCAGTCGGCGCGCTGGGCGCTCCCCTCCAACGGCTTCGACCCCCGCAACGCGCCGGGCGCCTACTCCTTCGTGTACGGCAACGTCGGCGTCGTCGCGCTGGACGCCAACGACGTGTCGTACGAGATCCCCGCCAACAAGGGCTACTCGGACGGCCGGCAGACCGCCTGGCTGGACAGGCGGCTCGGGGAGCTGCGGGGGCAGGTCGACTTCGTGGTCGTCTTCTTCCACCACTGCGCCTACTCGACGTCGACGCACGCCTCGGACGGCGGGGTGCGCGACGCCTGGGTGCCGCTGTTCGCCAAGCACCAGGTGGACCTGGTGATCAACGGACACAACCACGTGTACGAGCGCACCGACGCCATCAAGGGCGGCACGGTGGGCAGGCAGGTGCCGGTGGGCGCCTCGACCGATCCGACCCGGGACGGGATCGTGTACGTGACGGCGGGCGGCGCGGGCAAGAGCCTCTACGGCTTCCCCATCGGGGTGAAGGACAGTTACGAGGGCAAGGTCACGCGGCGCGAGTCCGTGAAGACCTTCCACTGGACGAAGTCGAAGCAGAAGAAGGCGGACACCGTGGAGTGGTCCAGGGTGCGGTACACCGGCTTCTCCTTCCTCTCGGTGGAGGCGCAGGCGGGCCCCTCGCCGCGGCTCACGGTGTCGGCGCTCGCGCAGAGCGGCGAGCGGATCGACCACTTCGTGGTGCGGCGCGGAAACTGACGGCGCGACGGCCCGGATCGGCACGTCGAGGTGCGGCACGGGGCGGGACCCCGTGCCGCACCTCTGCGGGTGCGGCTCCCGGTCGTGCGGGCGGCGGGCCTCAGTGGCCCGTCGCGCCGCCGTTGTCCCGGCGGTCGAGGGCGCGCTGGAGCGCGGCGGCAGCGTTCTTGCGGTCGGACTCGCTGCTCGTGCGGGAGAGGTGACGGACTCGGCGGACGGTCGTCTCGGCCATGATGAATCGACTCCTTGCCTCCGGCGGGCACCCACAGGGGCGGCCGGAAGTGCGATGAGGGATTTACGAGACGCCGGAAGGGGCGGGGAGCGGTGCCGCAGGGGTTGCCTGCCAAGGGCTCCGGCTCACGACCGCCATTCGCTTGGTCGAGCGAGACGTTCGGCTTCTTCCAAGCTAGGCGAGGACCGGGCATCTGTCTCCACAATTACTCGGACTTCCTACTATCTGAGACGGCGGGTTGCGTCACACCGCTCCGGCCTGCGGCGACGGCCCGCGCGGCACGACGGGAGACCGGCGCCGCAACCCTCCCTGTCTAACCCCCAAAAACATCTTGACCGGTTAGGTGCGATCGTGCTGAACTGATCTCACCACCAAAGATGCTTTCAGGGGTTAGGGGATTCGATCATGCGCAGCCACCCGGTCCACCACCGCACCGCCACCGTCGCCGGCCACCGCATCGCCTACCGCGAGGCGGGTCCCGCGGACGCTCCCGCCCTGCTCCTGCTGCACGGCTTCCCGTCCAGCTCGCACATGTTCCGGGACCTGCTGCCGCTGCTCGCCGACCGCTACCACCTGATCGCCCCCGACCACCTCGGCTTCGGCCGCTCGGACGCCCCGGCGGCCGGGGCCTTCCCGTACTCCTTCGACCGGCTGGCCGAGATCACCGGGGAGTTCACCGAGCAGCTCGGCCTCAAGGAGTACGCGCTCTACATCCAGGACTACGGCGCCCCGATCGGCCTGCGCCTCGCCCTCGCGCACCCCGAACGGGTGACCGCGATCATCACGCAGAACGGCAACGCCTACGAGGAGGGGCTGGGCGCGGACGCCTGGGCGCCGGTGCTGGCGCTGATCGCGGAGCGCACCCCCGGGACGGAGGCGCCGGTCCGGGCGATCAGCAGCCCGGACGGGATCCGGTGGCAGTACCTGACCGGCGTCCAGGACCCGACCCTGGTGAGCCCCGACGCGTACGAGCACGACGCGGCCCTGATGGCCCGTCCCGGCCAGTCGGAGATCCAGCTCGACCTGATCTCCGACTACGGCTCCAACTTCGCGCTCTATCCGGCGTTCCAGGAGTACTTCCGCACCAGCCGGGTCCCGCTGCTCGCGGTCTGGGGCGCGGGCGACGAGATCTTCGTCCCGGAGGGCGCCCTCGCCTTCCGCCGCGACCTGCCGGACGCCGAGATCCATCTGCTGCCGACGGGGCACTTCGCCCTGGAGACGCACGCGGCGCAGATCGCGGCCCTCGTGCGGGACTTCCTCGGCCGCAGGGCGACGGCCGACGGCCGGGACGCGCATCACCCGCACGACTGATCCTGGGCGCCGCATGCCGCATCGGGCTCCGGCAGCGGGAACGGTGACAGCATGAACGAGTCGACGAAAGCACTGCTCGAGGGCGGCCCGGACGACCTGCCCGAACGGATCGTCCCCGCCCCGGCCCCCGGATCGGACGTGAAGATCGAGCTGCGTGGCGGATACGAACACTTCAGGGCGACCCCACGGCACGCGGACTCCCCGGAGGGACGGCTGCCCGTGTACGAGTGGTGGGAGCGGACGGAGCTGCCCGGATAGCGCCGCGCCATGGAAACCGCCCCCGCTCCACGGACGGGGGAGACCGTGGGGCGGGGGCGGAGTGGGTGACGGGCGGCCGGCCCGTGGGCCGGCGGCCGCGTTCGGCTGTCAGCCCATGTGCGGGTAGCCGTAGTCGGTCGGCGGGACCAGCGTCTCCTTGATGGCGCGGGTCAGCGTCCAGCGCATCAGGTTCTGCGGGGCGCCCGCCTTGTCGTTGGTGCCGGAGGCACGGCCGCCGCCGAAGGGCTGCTGGCCGACGACGGCGCCGGTCGACTTGTCGTTGATGTAGAAGTTGCCCGCCGCGTAGCGGAGCTTGTCCATCGTGTACGCGGCCGCCGCGCGGTCGCCCGAGATGACCGCGCCGGTGAGCGCGTAGTCGGACGCCGACTCCATCTGGGTCAGCATCTCGTCGTACTTGTCGTCCTCGTAGACGTGCACGGCGAGGAAGGGGCCGAAGTACTCGGTCGTGAAGACCTCGTTCTCCGGGTCCGAGCACTCGACGACGGTCGGGCGCACGAAGTAGCCGACGGAGTCGTCGTACGTGCCGCCAGCGACGATCGTGCAGGTCGGGTCGGCCTTCGCGCGGTCGATGGCCGCCTTGTTCTTGGCGAAGGACCGCTCGTCGATGACCGCGCCGATGAAGTTCGACAGGTCGGTGACGTCACCCATGGTCAGGTAGTCGACCTCGGCCGCGAACTCCTCCTTGAAACCGGAGTTCCAGATGGAGGCCGGGATGTAGGCGCGGGAGCTCGCCGAGCACTTCTGGCCCTGGTACTCGAAGGAACCGCGGGTCAGGGCGGTCTTGAGGACCGCGCGGTCCGCCGACGGGTGGGCGACCACGAAGTCCTTGCCGCCGGTCTCGCCGACCAGACGCGGGTAGGAGCGGTACTTCTCGATGTTGTTGCCGACCGTCTTCCACAGGTACTGGAAGGTCTTGGTCGAGCCGGTGAAGTGGATGCCGGCGAGGTCGCGGTGCTCCAGGGCGACCTTGGAGACCTCGATGCCGTCACCGGTGACGAGGTTGATGACGCCCTTGGGCAGGCCCGCCTCCTCCAGGAGCTGCATCAGCAGCACGGCGGCGTGGGTCTGCGTCGGGGACGGCTTCCACACGACGACGTTGCCCATGAGCGCCGGAGCGGTGGGCAGGTTGCCCGCGATCGCCGTGAAGTTGAAGGGCGTGATCGCGTAGACGAAGCCCTCCAGCGGGCGGTGGTCCATGCGGTTCCACACACCCGGGGAGTTCGCCGGCGGCTGCTCGGCGAGGATCTGGCGGGCGTAGTGGACGTTGAAGCGCCAGAAGTCGACGAGCTCGCAGGGGGTGTCGATCTCGGCCTGCTGGGCGGTCTTCGACTGGCCGAGCATGGTGGAGGCGGCCAGCGTCTCGCGCCAGGGACCGGCCAGCAGCTCGGCGGCGCGCAGGATGATCGCCGCGCGGTCGTCGAAGGACATCGCGCGCCAGGCCGGGGCCGCGGCGAGGGCCGCGTCCACCGCGTCCTGCGCGTCCTGCTGCGTGGCGTTGGCGTAGGTGCCGATGCGCGCCTTGTGGTTGTGCGGCTGCACGACGTCGAAACGCTCGCCGCCGCCCATCCGCTTCTCGCCGCCGATGGTCATCGGCAGGTCGATCGGGTTCTCGGCCAGCTCCTTGAGCTTGACCTCCAGGCGGGCACGCTCGGGCGAGCCGGGGGCGTAGCCGTGCACCGGCTCGTTGACGGGGGTGGGGACCTGGGTCACAGCGTCCATTTTTTCCGTAACTCCTTGAGTCGAGCGGGTGGTTCGGTCTCAGCCCTTGGTCAGGATCGAGCGGGCGAAGAAGAGCAGGTTGGCCGGCTTCTCCGCGAGGCGCCGCATGCTGCGCCTTCCCGGGGGACAACCCCCGGACCCCCGGCCGATGGTCTGTGTGGGGGTCATCTGTCAGCCCTTGGTCAGGATCGAGCGGGCGAAGAAGAGCAGGTTGGCCGGCTTCTCCGCGAGGCGCCGCATGAAGTAGCCGTACCAGTCGGTGCCGTAGGCGGTGTAGACGCGCATGCGGTGGCCCTCGGCGGCGAGCCGCACGTGCTCGTCGCTGCGGATGCCGTACAGCATCTGGAACTCGTACTCGTCCAGTTTGCGCCCGGCGGTCCGCGCGAGCTCCTGCGCGATCGAGATGAGGCGGGGGTCGTGGGACCCGATCATCGGGTAGCCCTCGCCCTCCATCAGGATCTTCAGGATGCGGACGTACGCCTTGTCGGTCTCCGCCTTCTGCTGGTACGCGACCTCGGCGGGCTCCTTGTAGGCGCCCTTCACCAGACGGACGCGGCTGCCGCTCTCGGCGAGGCGGCGGGCGTCGGCCTCGGTGCGGAACAGGTAGGCCTGGATCACACAGCCGGTCTGCGGGAAGTCCTTCCGCAGCTCCTCGTGGATCGCGAACATCGAGTCGAGGGTGGTGTGGTCCTCGGCGTCCAGCGTGACGGTGGTGCCGATGGCGGCGGCGGCCTCGACGACCGGACGGACGTTGGCCAGGGCCAGCTCGTGACCGCCCTCCAGGGCCTGTCCGAACATCGAGAGCTTGACCGACATCTCGGCCTTGGTGCCGAGGCCGAGCTCCTTGAGGCGGCCGATCAGCTCCAGGTACGCGTCACGGGCGGCGTACGACTGCTCGGGGGTCGTGATGTCCTCGCCGACGACGTCCATCGTGACTTCCAGGCCCTTGCCCGTGAGGTCCTTGATGATCGGGACGACCTGGTCGACGGTCTCACCGGGGATGAAGCGGTCGACGACCGGCTTGGTCACCGGGGCGGCCGAGATCAGACGGCGCATCTTGTCGCTGCGCGAGGCGGCGAGAATCACGGGACCCAGCACGGGGCACCTCCACAACGAAGTCAGCAGGAGGCCGAATCCCGACGATTCGGGTACGGCACGGAGAACCACCGTGAAACCTAGGGATCTCTCCGATCCTGGGCCATCGACAGCTGTCACGCATCCCTGGCCCAGATCTCAGACATATGTATGAAGGGCTCGCGGAAATGCGCGAGAATACCGGGGTGAGCGGTGAACACAGAGGCGACTACCAGGAGCTGGTCGACGAGATCTCGGCGCTCCTCGGGGTCCCGGCGACGCTGGAGAACCGCGATTTCGAGCTGATCGCCTTCGGCGCGTACGACAGTGAGGGCGACCTCGACCCGTCCGCCCTCGACCCCGTGCGCACCCGCTCGATCCTCACCCGGCGGTCCACCACCGCGGTCCGCACCTGGTTCGAGGGCTTCGGCATCACCCGCGCGACCGGGCCCGTCCGCATCCCGCCGACCCCCGAGGCCGGGGTCTACCGGGGGCGGATCTGTCTGCCGGTACGGCACCGGGGTGTGGTCCTCGGCTATGTCTGGCTGCTCGACGACGACCCGGGTCCCACGGACGCCCAGCTCGCCGGGGCCATGCAGGTGGCCTCCCGCATCGGCGCGCTGCTCGCGGACGAGGCGCAGGCCGGCGCGGACCTCACCCGGGAGCTGCGGGCCGTGCTGACCGCCGAGCGCGGCTGGCAGCGGGACATGGCGGTGGCGGAGCTGCGCACGGCGCTCGGCCCGCGCGGCGAGGGTCTGCACACGGTGGTGTGCGTGGCGCCGTGGCCGTCGGCCGACCCGGACGACGCCCCGTCCGCCCGTACGGTGCCGGGCGCGACCGCGCTGTGCACGATCCCTTGGGGCGCCACCGGCCAGAGCCTGGCCCTGCTGATCCGGCTGCGGTCGCCGGACGTCCTGACCCCGGCGCTGACGGCGGCCGGCCGGTTCGTACGGGAGGCCGCGGACGCCCGGGGCAAGGCCGCCGCCCCCGGCACCGCACCGGGTACGGGCTCCGCGGGCGGTGGTACGGGCGCCCCCTCCCCCGGCGGCGGTCCCAAAGGGGCCTCCCCCGGCGGGACGGTGGCCGCCGGGGTCGCCGGGGCCCGGGAAGGGCTCGGGGAGCTGGGGGCCTCCTGGCGTGAGGCGGCGGCGGCCGCGCGTGCGGTGCTGGCCGAGCCGCGGCTCGGTCCCGTCGCCGAGTGGGCTGCGATCGGCCCCTTCAGACTCCTCACCGCCCTGCCGCCGGAGGTGGCCCACGACCCCGCCGTGAGCGCCCTGTTGGGCACCGCCCACCGCGAACTCGCCCGTACGGCCGAGGTGTTCCTGGACCGGGCGGGCCAGGCCGGTCGCACGGCGGCCGAGTTGGGCATCCACCGGCAGACGCTGTACTACCGCCTGTCCCGCGTGGAGCAGCTCACCGGCCTGGACCTGGACGACGGCGAGGACCGGCTGCTGCTGCACATGGCGCTGAAGGGCGCGCGGCTCTAGCGGAAGCCCCGGCGGGTGCCCGGCCCGGCCGGCGGGCGGGCCTGGCCGGTCAGCAGGTCTGCGACGGCCGCCACTCCCTCGGTGATCGCGCGCTCCCCCACGTCGCCGAAGCCGAGGACCAGACGGGCCGGGGCCGTCGCCCCGTCCGAGCGGCACGCGCTCATGCCGTACAGGCCGACGGAGCGTTCCCGGGCCGCGGCGACGACGGACCGCTCGTCGGCGTCCGGCGCCAGGTGCAGGACCGCGTGGAAGCCGGCGGCCAGCCCGGTGAGCCTGACCTCGGGAGCGTGCGCGGCCAGCGCGTCGACCAGTGCGGTGCGGCGGGCCGCGTAGAGCGTGCGCATCCGGCGCAGATGTCGGTCGTGACGCCCCGACTCGATCAGCCTGGCCAGGGCGAGCTGGTCGAGGGTCGGGGAACCCCGGTCGGCGAGACGCTTGGCCTCGGTCACCGGGGCGGCGAGCGCGGGCGGGCAGAGGATCCAGCCGATGCGCAGCGCCGGGGCGAGCGACTTGCTGACGGTGCCGATCGACACGACCCGGTCCGCCGCCAGCCCCTGGAGGGCGCCCACCGGTTCCCGGTCGTAGCGGAACTCTGCGTCGTAGTCGTCCTCGATGACGTACGCGTCCCGGCGCATGGCCCACTCGATCAGGGCGATCCGCCGTCGCGGGGCGAGGACGACGCCGGTGGGCCACTGGTGGGCCGGGGTGACGACGACGGCGCGGGCCCCGCTCGCGTCGAGCGCGCGGACGTCGACTCCGTCCTCGTCGACCGGGACGGGCACGGCCTTCAGCCCCGCGGCGCCGGCGGCGGCCGACGCGGTGGCGGGGCCGCCGGGATCCTCGTACGCCACCTCACGCACACCGGCGAGCGCGAGGGCGCGCAGCGTGAGTCCGAGCCCCTGCGCGTAGCCGGAGCAGACGACGATCCGTTCGGGATCGGCCGCGGCCGCGCGCACCCGGCGCAGATATCCGGCCACGACCTCGCGCAGCACCGAACTCCCGCGCGGATCGCCGTAGTCGAGATCCGAGGTCGGCATCGCGCGGGCCGCCTCGCGGGTGGCCCAGAGCCAGTCGGCGATCGGGAAGCTTCCCAAGTCCGGTACGCCGTGCCGGAAATCGGCGATCAGGCGCGGAGCGGTCCGGCCCGGGGAGGCGGGCGCGGGCGGCACGTGCGCTCCCGGGGCGACCCGGGTGGCGGAGCCGGTCCGGGTCATCAGGTAGCCCTCGGCCTGGAGTTGGGCGTAGCAGTCCTGGACGAGGCCGCGCGACAGGCCGAGTTCGCGGGCGAGTCCGCGGGAGGAGGGGAGCCGTTCTCCGGCGCCGAGCCGGCCCGTGCGGATCGCGTCGCGCAGCTGCCGTTCGAGCTGGGCACGCAGCTGTTCGCCGCTGTCCCGGTCGACGGACAGCAGCAGCTCGGGCGACAGACCGGCCCACTGCGGAGGCATGGAATTGGAGCTTACCGGCGGTCCGGCCGGAACCTAGCGTCGTTCCCATGACGCCTTCCCCGATACGACGGACCTCCCGGCCGGCCACACGGACGCCGATCCCGGCATCCCCGGCGGACCCGATCGCGTCCCCGGTCCCGGACCGCGCGCCCGGCACGCCGGCGACGGAGGCGGCGGACCCGACGTGCCCGGCGTGTCCGACGGACCTGGCGCGCCCGGCGGACCCGACGGACCCGACGGACCCGACGCACCTGGCGGACTCGGCCCCGCTCCCGGGCCGCACCCCTGGCGCGACACCGCCCGGCCCGGCACCACGGGCGGTTCCGCCCCCGGACCGGGCGCCCGCGGCGCCGGTGACGGACCCGGCGTCCCCTGCGGACCCGGCCACCGCTCAGGCGGCCGGTACGGCCTCGCCCGCCACCCCGGCGGCCGGGGCGGCGGCGGGCCCGGCCGCGCCCGGACGGCCACCCCTGCTCACCCGGCCCCTGATGCTCCGCTTCGTGAGCATGATCGGGGCGTCGGTGAGCTTCTTCCTGCTGCTGTCGGTCGTCCCCGCCTACGCCACGGCGTCGGGGGCGGGCCCGGCCACCGGTGCGCTGATGCTGGCCACCGTCCTCGGTGAACTGGCGGGCCCCCGCCTGGTGGCGCGCTACGGGCACCGGGCCGCGCTGGCCGCCGGCCTCGTGCTGCTCGGGGCTCCGGCGCTCGTCCTGACCCTCTCGCACTCCCTGGCCTGGATCGTGCTGGTCTGCCTGGTCCGCGGCCTCGGCTTCGCCCTGACGCTGGTGGCCGGCGGCGCGCTGACCGCCTCGCTGATCCCGGCCGGGCGGCGCGGCGAGGGGCTCGCGCTGGTGGGTGTGGTCTCGGGCGTGCCGTCACTGATCGCCCTGCCGCTCGGCGTGTGGCTGGCCGGGCACGTGGGGTTCACCCCGGTCGCCCTGGCCGCGGGCGTCGCCGCGCTCGCCGCCGTGGCGTCGGTGCCGGCGCTCCCCGGCCGGGAGCGGGAGCCGGAGAAGCCCGTGGGGATGGTGGCTGCGCTGCGCACCGGAGAGCTGGCCCGGCCCGCGGCCGTCTTCGCGACCACGGCCCTGGCGACCGGGATCGTCGTCACCTTCCTGCCGCTGGCGGTCCCCGCCGCGGTCTCCGGGGTCGTCGCTGCGGCCCTGTTCGTGCAGCCCGCCGCGTCGACCGCGGCCCGGTGGGCGGCGGGCCGGTACGGCGACCGGCACGGACCCGCGGTGCTGGTGGTGCCGGGCCTGCTGCTGTCGGCCGCCGGCATGCTGATCACCGCGTTCACCGGAAGCGCGGTCGCGGTCCTGGCCGGGGTGGCCGTCCTCGGAGCCGGTTTCGGCATCGCCCAGAACGCGACGCTGAGCCTGATGTACGCACGGGTCCCCGCCTCGGGCTACGGCACGGTCAGCGCGCTGTGGAACCTCGCCTACGACGGCGGCATGGGCGTCGGCGCGCTCGGCTTCGGCGTCCTGGCGGCACCGGCGGGATACGCGGCGGCCCTCGCCGTCACGGGCGCGCTGATGCCGGTGGCGCTGATCCCGGCCCTCCGGGACCTGCGCGCCCCGGCACCCCGAAGGTGAACGAGAGCGGTCACTCCGTCTCGCGGACCCCCGCGATCACCCGTCGCAGCCCCTCGGTCAGGTCCTTCGCGTCGGTGGCCGACTCCGGGTCGAAGAGCCACTGCACGCTGAGACCGTTGAGCAGGACCTGGTAGAAGCCGCCGAGCGACCGCATCGTGGCGTCGTCGACGTCGGCCTCCGATCCGCCGGCCAGCATCGGGACGAGCCCGCGGCGCCCCTCGTCCGATGCCTTCGCCAGGTGTTCGCGGACCGTGGGGAGCCGGTCGGAGTTGGTGATCACCTCGAAGGTGAGCATCCAGATGGGCCGGTCCTGGACGAAGGAGCGGGTGATGCTCTCCCATGCCTCCTGGAAACGCTCCAGGGAGCCGGGCGCGCTCGCCGTGTCCGTCATCGCGAACGCGCCGAACGTGTCACCCACGTTGGCGATGAGATCCACGTAGGCCGTGGCGAGCAGCGCGTCCTTCGATCCGTAGTGGTAGCCGATGGACGCCAGGTTCGTACCCGACTCCTTGACGATGTCGCGCGCCGTGGTGCGCACGAACCCCTTCTCCAGCAGGCAGCGCTTGGCGCCTTCGAGCAGATCCTCACGGTGTCCCATGCCGGCCACCCTACCCCGATTCAGACAACCGTCCCATACGCCCGTCAAGGACGGCTGTTTGATACGCACGTCTTAAACGCTCGTACTAGACAAGCGTTTAAGACGTGCGTACAGTCCCTGCCATGACGAACCCGACGAGCACGACTTCCGCCGCCGACGCCCCCGGGGCACCGGCCGGCCGCCGCGAATGGACCGCCCTCGGCGTCCTGATGCTTCCGCTGCTCCTGGTCTCGATGGACGTCTCCGTCCTCTACTTCGCGATCCCCTCGATCAGCGCGGACCTGGAGCCGAGCGGCACCCAGCAGCTCTGGATCTTCGACATCTACGCGTTCGTGCTCGCCGGACTGCTGATGACGATGGGCTCCCTCGGCGACCGCATCGGGCGCCGCAAGCTGCTCCTGTTCGGCGCCGCGGCGTTCGGCACCGCCTCGGTACTGGCGGCCTACGCGAACAGCGCCGAGATGCTGATCGCGGCCCGCGCGGTCCTCGGCGTGGGCGGCGCGACCCTGATGCCCTCCACGATGGCGATCATCCGGACGATGTTCACCGACCCCGGACAGCGCGCCAAGGCGATCGGGCTGTGGTCCGGCGTCATGACCGGCGGCATCGCCCTCGGCTCGGTGATGAGCGGTGTTCTCGTCGAATACTTCTGGTGGGGTTCCGTCTTCCTGGTCAACCTGCCCGCGATGGCCCTGCTGCTGGTGCTCGGCCCGTTCCTGCTGCCCGAGTCCAAGAATCCCGAGCCGGGCCGCTTCGACCTGCTGAGCGTTCCGCTGTCGATGGCCGCCGTGCTGCCGGTGATCTACGGCGTCAAGGAGATCCCGTCCGAGGGCTGGAAGACCGAGTACGTCGTCTCGGTCCTCGTCGGCCTCGTCTTCACCGCCCTGTTCGTGCACCGCCAGCGCACCGCGAAGTCCCCGCTGATCTCCCCCGCCGTCTTCCGCGGCCGCGGCTTCGCACCCGCCGTCGTCCTCAACCTGATCTCGTCCTTCGGCATGATGGGCTCGGCGTTCTTCACCACCCAGTACCTGCAGTCGGTGCTCGGCAAGAGCTCCATGGCCGCCGCCCTGTGGTCCCTGCTTCCCACCGTCCTGGTCGGCGTGGCCGCGCCCGTCTCGGCACAGCTCGTGCAGAAGGGCGTCCACCGGGCCCACGTCGTCTCCGGCGGCTTCGTCCTCGCCGCCTGCGGCTACGGCCTGCTGGCCTTCGCCGGCACCGACTCCCTGTGGCTCGTGCTGGCCGGCGCGGGCGTCCTCGCCTCCGGGATCGTCACCGTGATGTCGCAGATGATGGACCTGGCCCTCGGCACCGTGCCCCTCGGCAACACGGGCGCCGCCGCCTCCCTGCTGGAGACCGGGGCCGAGTTCGGCGGCGCCCTCGGCATGGCGGTCCTGGGCTCCATCGGCACGGCGGTCTACCGCCACGACATGCCGGCCGGCGTCCCGGCCGCGGCCCACGAGACGCTGGGCGGCGCGCTGGCCGTGGCCGGTCGGCTGCCGGGCGACGGCGGGCGGGCACTGGCCGACGCGGCGCGGGAGGCGTTCACCCACGGCATGCAGGCGGCGGCCGCCGCCGGAACGGTCCTGCTGCTTGGCGCCGCCGTCCTCGCCACGGCGAGCCTGCGCAAGGTGGCGGTGCGCGAGGACGGCGACGACCTCGACGCCGGGACCGGCGAGCCGCTCGCGGCGGCACCCGCCCGGGAAACGGCCTGACACCCGCCCGCCCCCGGCCCTGCGGGCGAACGACCACCACGAGCCCGTCGGCCGGGCGGACCGGGGAACCCCGGTCCGCCCGGCACCGGCATGAAGGGCCCCGTGCCCGATCAGGGCGGCGACGCCGGGGAGTTGTCGGCCCGGCGTGCCAGGATGGGCCTGTGACACAGACATTCGGTACGCCGTTCATCGGCCGGGGTGACGAACTCGCCCGGCTCACCGGCGTGCTGGAGCGTGCCGGGGGCGGCGAGCCGCGCGCGGTCCTGGTGGCCGGCGACGCCGGCGTCGGCAAGACCCGCACGCTCACGGAGGCCGCGGCGCACGCGACCGCCTCCGGCACGACGGTCCTGACCGGTCACTGCGTGGACCTCGGCGACGTGGGCCTGCCGTATCTCCCGTTCACGGAGATCCTCGGCGCGGCGGCCGCCGACGACCGTCTCGCCCCGGCGTTCGCGGCCCACCCGGCGGTGGACCGGCTCACCGGCTCCGGCCCGGGGTCCGGCGGCGCGTCCGACCCCGGCGGCCGGCTCCAGCTCTTCGAGGCCGTCGCCGGTCTCCTGGCCGACCTGGCCGACATCACCCCGCTCCTGCTGATCATCGAGGACCTGCACTGGGCCGACCAGTCCTCCCGGGACCTGCTCCGCTTCCTGCTCAGCCGGGGCGTGCTCCAGCGGCCCTCGGCCGGGAACCCCGCCCGGCGCCTCGCGGTCTTCGCCTCGTACCGCGCGGACGACCTGCACCGCCGCCACCCGCTGCGCCCCCTGCTCGCCGAGCTGATCCGGCTGCCGGCCGTCGACCGGCTGGAGCTGCGGCCCATGGCCGACGCCGACGTGGCCCGGCTCGTGCGCGCGCTGCGCACCGGCCCGGTCTCCGACACCACGGTCCACAGCATCGTCGAGCGCGCCGAGGGCAACGCCTTCTACGCCGAGGAACTGCTCGCCGCGCTGCCCGGCGACGACGCCCCCGTCTCCCCCGCCATGCCCAGCGGACTCGCCGACGTCCTCCTCATCCGCATCGAGCAACTCTCCGACACCGCCCAGCAGGTGCTGCG
Organism: Streptomyces sp. NPDC001914; assembly: GCF_042891215.1. Taxonomy (NCBI): domain Bacteria; kingdom Bacillati; phylum Actinomycetota; class Actinomycetes; order Kitasatosporales; family Streptomycetaceae; genus Streptomyces; species Streptomyces sp. NPDC001914. Next base: position 133,655 of record NZ_JBIASW010000019.1, on the reverse strand, counting down.
CACGGCGGCCGTCGCGGGGCGCCGCGTCGAGCACGAACTGCTGCGTGACGCCGTACAACTGCCGGAGGAGGAACTGGAGTCGGCGCTGCGCGAGGCCGTCGGCCACCAGCTCCTGGTGCCCGGGGGCGACGCGACGTACTCGTTCCGGCACGCGCTCACCCGCGAGGCCGTGTACGCCGACCTGCTGCCCGGTGAACGGGTGCGGCTGCACAGCCGGTTCGCCGGACTCCTCGCCGGACCCGCCCGTTCGGCGAAGAACGCGGCGGAGCGCGCGCACCACTCGCGCGAGAGCCACGACCTGGCCGACGCGCTCACCGCCTCCCTCGAAGCCGCCGATCACGCCCAGCGCGTCGGCGCGCCCGCCGAGGAGCTGCGCCACCTGGAGGCCGCACTCGAACTGTGGCCCGCGGTCGACGCCGGCGCCCGCCCCGAGAGCGCCGGTCCCGTCACCCTCACCCTGCGCGCCGCGGCCGCCGCCGCCAGCTCCGGGGAGATGCATCGCGCGGTCCACCTCACCCGGGACGCGCTCGCCCGGGCCGGCTCGGACGCCGACTCCGAGCTCGCCGCCCGCGTGCGGTACACCCTCGCGGGCAACCTGATGCGGATCGACAGCCTGAAGGACGCGTTCACGTACAGCAGCGAGGCACTCGCCCTGATCCCCGCCGAACCGCCCTCGTACACCTGGGTGTGGGCGGCGGCGACCCATGTCATGGCGGCCCGCCTGGTGGGGCGGGACGAGGACGCCGAGCGGGTCGCCCGGCAGGCGCTCGGCACCGCCGAACAGCTCCGGCTGGACGACGCCCAGGCCGACCTGACGATCTCCCTCGTCGGCATGGAGACGGACAACCGGCGCACCCCGAAGGGCCGCGAACGTCTGCGCCGGGCACGTGAACTGGCCCACGGCGCCGGGAACTTCCCGGTGGAGATGCGGGCGCTGTTCAACCTGGCCATCGGGGCCTACGAATCCGGTGACCTGGAGGAGTGCCTGACCTGGCTCGGCGACGGTGTGGACCGCGCCCGTCGCGCCGGTCTCCTCCCCTCGCCGTACGCCCTGGAGCTGCGCTACCTCCAGTCGCTGGTGCTCTACACGCTGGGCCGCTGGGACGCGTGCGCGCGAGCGGCCGCCGAGGACGCCGAACTGCTCCCGGCCGCCGCCGGGTTCGCGTCGGGTCCCGCCCTGTACGTGGCTCTGGCCCGCGGAGCCCGGGAAGCGGCCGTCGCCGGGGCGCGCGCCCTGCTCGACCGGCCCTTCGACTGGATGTCGACGCTCGTCGCGAGCATCGTCCTGACCGACGCGGCGGCCCACGGCGGCGACACCGAGGAGGCCGTACGGCGGCTGCGCACCGCGGCCGAGGACCTCACGGACGTCACCGGCACCGGACCGCCGCCCGTCGTGGTGCGGCTCGCCGCGCTCGCGCTGTCGGCGGTCGCGGACGCGGCGGAGGAGGCGCGCCGCACCGGCGACACGGCCGGCGGCGACCGCTGGGCGGACACCGCGACCGAGCTGGTGGAGCTGGCGAGGACCGCGGCGGCCCCCGGCGGCAGGGACGACGGGCAGGGGCCCGAGGGCCGGGCCTGGTCCGCCCGCGCCGAGGCGGAGTGGCTGCGGGCGCGCACCGGTCCGGACGTGGCGGCCTGGGAGCGGGCGGTCGCGGCCTTCGGCTACGGCGATCCGTACGAGCTGGCCAGGAGCCGGCGGCGGCTGGCGGAGGCCCTGCTGGCCGCGGGCCGCCGCGAGGAGGCCGGAGAACAGGCCCGCGCCGCCCGCGACACCGCCGTCGATCTCGGAGCGGAGCCGCTGCGCGAGGCCCTGGACGCGCTCGTGCGGCGCGGCGGTCTCGCCGAGTCACCGGCCGCCGGGGAGCGCATCGCCGCGCTCACCGCCCGGGAGAGCGATGTGCTGCGGCTGCTCGGCCGCGGACGCACCAACCGCCAGATCGGCGAGGAACTGTTCATCAGCGGCAAGACCGCGAGCGTCCACGTCTCCAACATCCTCGCCAAGCTGGGTGCCGCGAGCCGCACCGAGGCGGTGGCCATCGCCTACCGCGAGGGCCTGATCGAGCCGGAGACGACACCGTCCGCGTGAGCGTCCGAAACGGCCGGGGCCGGGACACCGACTCGGTGTCCCGGCCCCGGCCGTCGTGCGGGAAGCCGCCCCGGAGCGGCCTCAGACCAGGTTGACCGACCGGGCCGAGGTCGCGCCGATCTCCGCGGCGAGCTCGGTGAGGACGGTCGGCGGCACGGTGTCGTCGACCGTGAGGACCGCGAGGGCCTCGCCACCGACGTCCGCGCGGGCGACCTGCATGCCGGCGATGTTGATGCCGGACTCGCCGAGGATGCGGCCTACGGTGCCGACGACACCGGGACGGTCCTCGTAGCGCAGGACGAGCATGTGGTCGGCGAGCGCCAGGTCCACGTCGTAGTCACCGACGGCGACGATCTTCTGGAGGTGCTTCGGGCCGGCCAGCGTGCCGGAGACCGCGACCTCCTGGCCGTCGCCGAGCGTGCCGCGCACGGTGACCACGTTGCGGTGGTCGGGGGACTCGGAGCTCGTGGTCAGCCGGACCTCGACGCCGCGCTCCTGCGCGAACAGCGGGGCGTTGACGTAGCTCACGGTCTCGTCGACGACGTCCTCGAACACGCCCTTGAGCGCGGAGAGTTCGAGCACCTTGACGTCGTGCTGGGTGATCTCGCCGTACACCTCGACGTCGAGGCGGACCGCGACCTCGCCCGCGAGGGCGGTGAAGATGCGGCCGAGCTTCTCGGCGAGCGGCAGACCCGGCTTGACGTCCTCGGCGATGACGCCGCCCTGGACGTTGACCGCGTCCGGGACGAGCTCACCGGCGAGGGCGAGGCGCACCGAGCGGGCGACGGAGATGCCCGCCTTCTCCTGGGCCTCGTCCGTGGAGGCGCCGAGGTGCGGGGTGCAGACGACCTCGTCGAGCTCGAACAGCGGGGAGTCCGTGCAGGGCTCCTTGGCGTACACGTCGAGGCCGGCGCCGGCGACGCGGCCCTCCTTGAGCGCCGAGTACAGCGCCTCCTCGTCGACGATCCCGCCGCGCGCGGCGTTGACGATGCGCACCGTCGGCTTGACCTTGTGCAGGGCCTCGTCGCCGATGAGACCGAGGGTCTCGGGGGTCTTCGGCAGGTGCACGGTGATGAAGTCCGCGACCTCGAGCAGCTCGTCGAGGGTGAGGACCTTGACGCCCATCTGCGCGGCCCGCGCGGGCTGGACGTAGGGGTCGTAGGCGACGACCTTCATGCCGAACGCGGACATGCGCTGCGCGACGAGCGCGCCGATGCGGCCGAGGCCGACGACACCGAGGGTCTTCTCGGCCAGCTCGACGCCGGTGTACTTGCTGCGCTTCCACTCGCCGTTCTTCAGCGCCGTGTTGGCCTGCGGGATGTGGCGCGCGGTGGCGAGGAGGAGACCGCAGGCCAGCTCGGCCGCGGTCACGATGTTCGAGGTGGGGGCGTTGACGACCATCACGCCGGCCTTGGTGGAGGCGGAGACGTCGACGTTGTCCAGGCCGACGCCGGCTCGTGCGACGACCTTCAGCTTCTTGGCGGCGGCGACGGCCTCGGCGTCGACCTTGGTGGCCGAGCGGATCAGGATGGCGTCGACGTCGGCGATGGCGGGCAGCAGCTCGGCACGGTCCGCGCCGTTGCAGTGCCGGATCTCGAAGTCCGGGCCCAGGGCGTCGACGGTCGCGGGCGACAGCTCTTCAGCGATGAGTACGACAGGTTTCGAGCTCACGTGAGTCCTCACAAGTCCAATGCGGACGGCCGTCCCGACGGCCGCAGGCGGTGGAGGGTTTGCAGCGGCCCCGGGGTGTGCCTGCACTTCTTGGGGGTCGCTCGAGCCGCGTGGAAGACGCACGACGCTGTGGGCCTGACGCGTTGTTGCTGTGCAGTGTAGTGGCGCCGCGGAGGTCGTCCTGCGCCTCCGCGGAAGGATCACCCGTCCGTGGCTGGACGGGATGTCCAACACCGTGGCCACGGGCGTTACCCGGGGTTCGACGAAGGGGCCGGAGCATGCCGCTCCGGCCCCTTCCTGCGGCTTACGCCTCGTCGTCGTTGACCCACGACATGAGCTTGCGCAGCTCCTTGCCGGTGGTCTCCAGGAGGTGGTTCTCGTCCTGGGTCTTGTACTCGTTGTACTTCTTCAGGCCCGAGTGGTACTCGTCCATCCAGTTACGGGCGAACGTGCCGTCCTGGATCTCGGCGAGGACCTGCTTCATCTCGGCCTTGGTGGCGTCCGTGATGATGCGGGGGCCGGTGATGTAGTCGCCCCACTCGGCGGTCTCGGAGACGGACCAGCGCATCTTCTCCAGGCCGCCCTCGTACATGAGGTCGACGATGAGCTTCAGCTCGTGCAGGCACTCGAAGTACGCGATCTCCGGCTGGTAGCCCGCCTCGGTCAGCGTCTCGAAGCCGGCCTTGACCAGGGCGGCGGTGCCACCGCAGAGGACGGCCTGCTCACCGAACAGGTCGGTCTCGGTCTCCTCGGTGAAGGTGGTCTTGATGACGCCGGCGCGGGTGCCGCCGATGCCCTTGGCGTACGAGAGGGCGAGCGCGAAGGCGTCGCCGGTCGCGTCCTGCTCGACGGCCGCGATGCAGGGGACGCCGCGGCCCTCTTCGTACTGGCGGCGCACGAGGTGGCCGGGGCCCTTGGGGGCGACCATGCAGACGTCGATGCCGGCCGGGGGCTTGATGAAGCCGTAGCGGATGTTCAGGCCGTGACCGAAGAACAGCGCGTCGCCGTCCTTGAGGTTGTCCTTGATGGACTCCTCGTAGACCTGGGCCTGGATCGGGTCCGGCACCAGGATCATGATGACGTCGGCCTCGGCGGCGGCCTCCGACGGGGTCACCACGCGCAGGCCCTGCTCCTCGGCCTTCGCCTTGGACTTGGAGCCCTCGTGCAGACCGACGCGGACGTCGACACCCGAGTCACGCAGGGACAGCGCGTGGGCGTGGCCCTGGCTGCCGTAGCCGATGACCGCGACCTTGCGGCCCTGGATGATGGACAGGTCTGCGTCGTCGTCGTAGAACAGCTCGGCCACTGGGGTTCTCCTTGTTTTCCGGTATTTCCGGTGTTGCGTCCCACCGTACGGCGGGCGGGGGAAGTGAAGTTCTCGGGTCTCGGTATACGGGCGGGCCGGGTGGGCGGCCCGCCCGTATACCGGGGGACTGCCTGCCTAGGCCGACCGGTCCAGCGCGCGCAGCGAGCGGTCGGTGATCGAACGCGCCCCGCGTCCGATCGCGATCGTGCCGGACTGGACGAGCTCCTTGATGCCGAACGGCTCCAGCATCTTGAGCATGGCCTCCAGCTTGTCGGCGCCGCCGGTGGCCTCGATCGTGACGGCCTCCGGGGAGACGTCCACGGTCTTGGCGCGGAACAGCTGCACGATCTCGACGATCTGGGAGCGCGTCTCGTTGTCGGCGCGCACCTTCACCAGAACGAGTTCCCGCTGAACGGCCGAACCGGGTTCCAGTTCGACGATCTTCAGGACGTTGACGAGCTTGTTGAGCTGCTTGGTGACCTGTTCGAGGGGAAGTTCCTCGATCACGTTCACCACGATGGTGATGCGGGAGATCTCGGGGTGCTCGGTGACCCCCACGGCGAGGGAGTCGATGTTGAAGCCGCGCCGGGAGAACAGGGCGGTGATCCGGGCGAGGACACCGGGCTTGTTCTCGACGAGGACGGAGAGGGTGTGCTTGCTCATGGGTCTGACTCGGCTCTCTCTCAGTCGTCTTCGTTGTCGCCGAAGTCGGGGCGGACGTCCCGGGCGAACATGACCTCGTCGTTGGAGGTGCCGGCGGCGACCATCGGCCACACCATCGCGTCCTCGTGGACGATGAAGTCGACCACGACCGGGCGGTCGTTGATCGAGTTCGCCTCCTCGATCACCTTGTCGAGGTCGTCCGGGGACTCGCAGCGGATGGCGTGGCAGCCCATCGCCTCCGACAGCTTGACGAAGTCCGGGACGCGGGTGCCGGCGCTCGGCTGCTTGCCGTCCGCGTCCGGGCCGCTGTGCAGCACGGTGTTGGAGTAGCGCTGGTTGTAGAAGAGGGTCTGCCACTGGCGGACCATCCCGAGGGCGCCGTTGTTGATGATGGCGACCTTGATCGGGATGTTGTTCAGGGCGCAGGTGGTGAGTTCCTGGTTGGTCATCTGGAAACAGCCGTCGCCGTCGACCGCCCAGACCGTGCGGTCCGGCTGTCCCGCCTTGGCGCCCATGGCGGCCGGGACCGCGTAGCCCATCGTTCCGGCGCCGCCGGAGTTCAGCCAGGTGGAGGGCTGCTCGTACTGGATGTAGTGGGCGGCCCACATCTGGTGCTGGCCGACGCCGGCCGCGAAGATCGTGCCCTCCGGGGCGAGCTGTCCGATGCGCTCGATGACCTGCTGCGGCGAGAGCTGGCCGTTGTCGGGCTGCTCGTAGCCGAGCGGGTAGGTCTCGCGCCAGCGGTTGAGGTCGCTCCACCAGGCGGTGTAGTCGCCGGCGTTCCCCTCGCTGTGCTCCTTCTGGACCGCCTGGACCAGATCGGCGATGACCTCGCGGGCGTCTCCGACGATCGGCACGTCCGCGGCGCGGTTCTTGCCGATCTCGGCCGGGTCGATGTCGGCGTGGACGATCTTGGCGAACGGGGCGAAGCTGTCCAGCTTGCCGGTGACGCGGTCGTCGAAGCGGGCTCCGAGGGCGACGATCAGGTCGGCCTTCTGCAGCGCGGTGACGGCGGTGACCGAACCGTGCATGCCCGGCATTCCCACGTGCAGCGGGTGGCTGTCGGGGAACGCGCCGAGCGCCATCAGGGTGGTGGTGACGGGCGCTCCGGTGAGTTCGGCGAGGACCTTCAGCTCTGCGGTGGCGTGCGCCTTGAGGACGCCGCCGCCGACGTACAGCACGGGCCGCTTGGCCTGGCTGAGCAGCTTGGCGGCCTCGCGGATCTGCTTGGCGTGCGGCTTGGTCACCGGACGGTAGCCGGGCAGGTCCTGGGTGGGCGGCCACTGGAAGGTGGTCTTGGCCTGGAGGGCGTCCTTGGCGATGTCGACGAGGACGGGGCCGGGCCGGCCGGTGGAGGCGATGTGGAAGGCCTCCGCGATCGTCCGCGGGATGTCCTCGGCCCGGGTGACCAGGAAGTTGTGCTTGGTGACCGGCATCGTGATGCCGACGATGTCCGCCTCCTGGAAGGCGTCCGTGCCGATCGCCTTGGACGCGACCTGCCCGGTGATCGCCACGAGCGGCACCGAGTCCATGTGCGCGTCGGCGATCGGGGTGACCAGGTTGGTCGCGCCGGGGCCGCTGGTCGCCATGCAGACACCGACCTTGCCGGTGGCCTGCGCGTAGCCGGTGGCCGCGTGGCCTGCGCCCTGCTCGTGGCGCACGAGCACGTGCCGCACCCGCTTGGAGTCCATCAGCGGGTCGTACGCCGGAAGGATCGCACCGCCGGGAATGCCGAATACGGTCTCGGCCCCGACCTCCTCGAGCGAGCGGATGAGGGACTGCGCGCCCGTGACGTGCTCGGGGGCGGACTGCTGTCCTCCGGAACGGGGCCGCGGCTGCGGATGGTGGGCCCCGGTGGCCTGCTCGGTCATCGGCATTCTCTTCTCGATGCTGAGGGTTTTTGCGACTTTTGTGCGGTGTACGACTGCTGCCTGTGCAACAAAAAACCCCTCGTGCCGTGAGGCAAGCGAGGGGAGCGCGCCGGGTGCGGTCGCCGGGTGTTCCGGATCCTTCCGGAGGCCACCTGACTTCAGCCGACGCGCTTTCCAAGTACGAGAATTCGGGTGCGCATGGCATTGACCCTCCCCCCGGCACGCACCGACTGTCAAGTGGGTGGGACGGGAGTCTCATTATGTGAGCGGAGGGCGGTTCCGCCCCCCAGGACGACAGGCACTCCACTCGTATACACCCCCGCGCCCCCGCCGCCCGCGAACACCGGCTCGGCAGGGCCGTCGGGCACCGGATAGTGGCCGGAAGAGAGCGCTCTGCGCAGCCGGTACTCGTCCAGCGGCCCGGAGAACGCCATGCCCTGCCCATGGGTGCAGCCCATCGCGCGCAGGGCGACGACCTGCTCCGGGAGATCCACCCCGTCGGCCACGGACTGGAGTCCCAGATCGGCGGCGATCCGCAGCAGCCCACTGGTGATCTTGTGCAGCCGGGCGGACTCGACGACCCCTTCGACCAGACTCCTGTCGAGGCGCAGGACGTCGACCGGGAGCCGTCTCAGTGCCGTGATCGCCGCGTAGCCGCTGCCGAAGCCGTCCAGGGCGATCCGCACACCGAGACGCCTGAGCGCGTTCAGCCGGCGCTCCAGCTCGTCCAGCGGGACCCTCGGGTCGGTGTCGGACAGTTCGACGATCAGGCCGCCCGAGGCGAGGCCGTGCCGGGTCAGCAGGGACTCCACGGAGCCGAGCGGCATCGAGCGGTCCACCAGACGCCGGGCGGTCATACGGACGGTGACCGGCACGGCGACACCGGCGGCGGTGCGCTCGGCGGCCTGGCCGACGGCCTCGTCGAGCATCCAGCGGCCGAGCTCGGCGGTCCGCTCGCTGTCCTCGGCGACCCGCAGGAACTCGGCGGGCGTGAAGAGCACCCCTTGGGAGGAACGCCAGCGCGCCTGTGCGGTGACGGACGCGATCCGGCCGTTCTCCAGCGACACCACGGGCTGGTGCAGCAGGGCGAACTCGCCGTCCTGCAGTGCGGAGCGCAGCCGGGTCGCCAGTTCCGCCCTGCGGACCACGTCCTGCTGCATCTGGGGCACGTAGAGCTCCACGCGCCCCTTCCCGGCCGCCTTGGCGCGGTACATGGCGAGGTCGGCGTTGCGCAGCAGCTCACCGGCGCCCAGGCCCGGTTCGGCGAAGCCGACGCCGATGGACGCGGCGACCCGGACATCGTTGCCGTCGATACAGTACGGCTGGGAGAGCCTGATCCGCAGACGGTCGGCGAGTTCCCGTACCTGCTGCTCACGGGCCGAGCGGTCGCGGCCTCCGTCACCGACGATCAGGGCCGCGAACTCGTCCCCGCCGAGCCGGGCGGCGCAGTCGCCGTGCCGGACGGAGTCCTGGAGTCTGCGGGCGGCCTGGACGAGCAGTTCGTCGCCGGCCTGGTGCCCGATGGTGTCGTTGACCGCCTTGAAGCCGTCGAGGTCGATGAAGAGGACGGCGGTCCCCCGGTCTGTGGAGCGGCGCCCGGACAGGGCCTGCTGGACGCGCCGGGTGAACAGCGCGCGGTTGGGCAGGTCGGTGAGCGGGTCGTGCTCGGCGTTGTGCTGCAACTGCGCCTGGAGCCGCACGCGTTCGGTGACGTCACGGCTGTTGAAGATGAGGCCGCCGTGGTGCCGGTTGACGGTGGACTCCACGTTCAGCCAGCCGTCGTCGCCGGACCGGAACCTGCACTCGATCCGCGTCGTGGGTTCCTCGGTCTGGCTGGCGGCGAGGAAGCGCCGTACCTCGTGGACCACGCAGCCGAGGTCCTCGGGGTGGATGAGGGAGGCGAGTTCGGAGCCGACCAGGTCCTCGGCGGCCCGGCCGTAGACCCCGGCGGCGGCCGGGCTGACGTATCTCAGGATGCCGTTCGGCGCGGCGATCATGATGACGTCGCTCGAACCCTGCACCAGGGAGCGGAAGTGGTTCTCCTTCTGGGCCAGTTCCTGGGTGAGGGTGATGTTGTCGAGCAGCATGATGCCCTGGCGCACCACGAGGGCGAGGACGACGAGGCCGGCGGTGACGAGCACCACGCGGTCCACCCTGCGCCCGTTCAGGATGTTGTACAGGATCCCCAGCGTGCAGACGGCGGCGGCCAGATAGGGCGTCAGGGCGGCCAGCGAGCCGGTGATCGGACGCGCCGCCGCCGGAGAGCGGTCGGGGCCCCGGGAGCCCTCGGGCGCGGGTCCGCCCCGGCCTGCGTCGCCGGGGTCCGGCTGCTCCTGCCGCCCCTGGCCGTCGTGGGTGCCGGGCTGCTCCTGCGCGCCTCCCGGTCCGTACGGCGGACGGGTGTCCTGGGGTCCGGGCGAGGCGTGGCTCCCCGGGGGTCCGTACTGCCCTTCCCTGCGCTGCCCGGGAATGCCCTCCGACGCCACGCGGGCGTGCTCCCGCGAGCCCTGTGCGTCCGGCCCGCCCGGGTCCGGTCCGCGGCGTTCCGGGCCCCGGGGCCCGGGTCCGCGCGGGTCCGGGCCGTAGACGTCGATGCCGTGCTCGTCGGTGGCGTGCTCCTCGCCGGTCCGCTCCCCGGCCTCGCTCCCCTGCCGGGTGACGACCCAGGGAGCGTAGGCGAGGAGCAGCGAGCCGGCGAACCAGCCCGCGTCGAGGAGCTGGCCCGAGTGGTAGCTGTTGTGCAGGAGCGGCGAGGTGAACAACGCGTCGCACATCACCGTCAGGGCGAGCGCCCCGATCGCCGTGTTCACCGCCGACCGGTTCACCGAGGAGCGCCTGAAGTGCAGGGCGAGCACCATGCTGACGAGCGCGATGTCCAGCAGCGGGTACGCGAGCGAAAGCGCGGTGTGGGCGACGCTCGGCCCGTCGAACCGCGCGGCCTGCGCGAGCGCCAGACTCCAGGACAGGGTGAGCAGCGATCCGCCGATCAGCCAGGCGTCCAGCACGAGGCACACCCAGCCCGCCTTGGTGACCGGCCGCTTGGCGAGCACCAGCAGTCCCACGATGGCGGGCGGGGCGAAACAGAGGAAGAAGAGATCGGCGTAGCTCGGGGTGGGCACGGGACGGTCGAGGACCACCTCGTACCACCCCCAGACCAGGTTGCCGAGCGAGGCCATCGCCGAGGAGAGCGCGAACAGCAGCCACGCGGGCCGAAAGCGGCTTCGGCGCCTGCGGGCGTAGAGGAAACAGGAGACCGCCGCGGTGCCCGCGGCGACGCTCAGCCCGAAGTCGCCCATGACCAGGGCGAGATGTGTGGAGCCCCAGCCGAGCGCGGAACCGACGGCGTAGGCCGCGCACACCAGGGCCAGCACGAGTTGCGAGAACAGGCCCGTCCCGCCGTCGAACACCGTCCGACGGGTCACCAGCGCTCCTGGGGAGCTCACCGGGCCCACCCTGTCCGCGCCCCGGGGTCCAGCCGGTCCCGGCCCGCCGGGTGCCCGTGCCTCCGGCGGCCCGGATGCCTGCGGTGGTGATGGCTGCCGTGACCGCGGCTGTGCGTGGCCGCGCGCCAGGGTCGTCGGCGGCGGCCCCGCCGCGTCGGATCGTTGGTCCATAGGCCGTGCATCGCCCGTCGCCCCCCTCGCAGTCTCAAAGTCCGTCCCCGGCGCCGAACGGTGCGCGGCGCAGCCCCTGTCCGGACGATACACCAGTCTCGTCACTCAGGGACATAGTTCCTCTACGCTCCGTGACGACCAGGGACTATGCCGGTACTGCCCGCATCCGGAGAACTGCGGAGAGTGCCCGAGGCGGGCGGCGAGCGGACAGGGCGTCGCTCAGGTGCCGGTGGTAATGACCACGTTGCGCAACGGCTCCCGGTTCACGAAGCGGGTGAGCTGATCGGCGAGCAGCCGCTTCGCGCGGGGCCAGAACGCCGATGTGGGCCCCCCGACATGGGGGCTGATGAGCACCCCGGGCGCCTGCCACAGCGGGTGGCCCGGCGGGAGCGGTTCGGGGTCGGTGACGTCGAGGGCCGCGGTGATGCGCCCGCTCTTCAGCTCGCCGAGCAGCGCGTCGGTGTCGACGACGGGTCCGCGGGCCATGTTCACCAGGAGCGCGCCGTCCTTCATCCGGGACAGGAAGCCGGCGTCCACCAGGCCGCGGGTGCCGTCGGTGAGCGGTACGGACAGCACGACGACGTCGAACTCGGGCAACAGGGAGGGCAGTTCGGTGAGGGGGCGCACGGGACCGCGCGCGGTGGCGCGGGCGGAGCGTGCGACGCGCGCCACCCGTGCGAGCTCGAACGGCGCGAGCCTGTCCTCGATGGCGGCGCCGATCGAGCCGTACCCCACGATGAGAACGGACTTGTCGGCCAGCGAGGGACGGAAGCCCGAGCGCCACTCCTGCTTGTCCTGGCCCCGCACGAAGTCGGGGATGCCGCGCAGCGAGGCGAGGATCAGGGCGAGCGCGAGTTCGGCGGTGCTCGCCTCGTGCACCCCGCGGGCGTTGCACAACTCCACGCCGGAGGGCAGGGAGTTGAGGCTCGGCAGCACGTGGTCGACACCGGCGGAGAGGGTCTGCACGACGCGGACCGACGTCATTTCGGCCATCGGCCGCTGCGAGACGGCGGGCGGCTTCATGTAGGGCACGACGTAGAACGCGCAGTCGGCGGGATCCGCGGGAAACTCCTGGCCGCCGTCCCAGAAGAGACAGTTGAGGCCCTCGGGGAGTCCGTCGATCTCGTCCGCGCGGAAGGGGAGCCAGACATCGGAAGTCATGGTCAGGAGGTTATGCCAGGCGCCCATGCGCGCAGAGGTTAGGTTGGGAGCCGGCAGAAGGAGGATCACGGCCAGGTGGAGCGCAGAACGATCGGGGCCGCGGCGCTCGGTGTGGGGGCGGTCGGACTCGGATGCATGCCGATGAGCTGGGCTTACACCGGGTCACGACAGCGCGGCGAGGAGTCGCTGCGCGCGGTGAACGCGGCACTGGACCGGGGGTCGACGCTGCTCGACACGGCCGACATGTACGGGCCCTTCACCAATGAGCTGCTCGTGGGACGCGTACTGCGGGAACGGCGCTCCGAGGCCTTCGTGTCGACCAAGGTAGGTCTGCTGGTGGGTGACCAGCACCTCGTGGCCAACGGCCGCCCAGGCTACGTGAAGCGGGCGTGCGACGCGTCGCTGCGCCGGCTCCAGACGGACGTCATCGACCTCTACCAGCTCCACCGCGCGGACCCGGAGATACCGGTCGAGGAGACGTGGGGCGCGATGGCCGAGCTCGTCGCGGCCGGAAAGGTCCGCTCGCTCGGGCTGTGCGCGGTGGGTGCCGGGTCCGGCCGCCGGACGGGGACGCGGCTGCACGACGGAACGATCCGGCTGCTGGAGCGGGTGCAGCAGGTCTTCCCGGTGAGCACGGTGCAGGCCGAGCTGTCGGTGTGGTCGACGGAGGCCCTGGAGGCGCTGCTGCCGTGGTGCGCGGCGCGCGGGGTCGGGTTCCTCGCGGCGATGCCGCTCGGCAACGGCTTCCTGACCGGGACGCTGACCCCCGGCGAGGGCTTCGAGCCCGACGATCACCGGGCCCGCCATCCCCGCTTCACCGCGGAGATGATGGCCGCGAACCAGCCCATCGTCGTGGGGCTGCGGCGCGTCGCGCGGCGGCACGGGGGCGGCGCCCGTCCCGTCACGCCCGCGCAGGTGGCGCTGGCGTGGGTCCTGGCGCAGGGGCCGCACGTCGTCCCGGTGCCGGGGGCCAAGCGGGAGCGCTGGGTCGCCGAGAACGCGGGGGCGGCCGGACTGCGGCTGACGGCGGAGGATCTCGCCGAGGTGGCGGCGCTGCCGGGGGCGCTGGGATCCTGGGACTGAACGGCGCTTCCGGAGCCCGGCGCGGATCTCCCGGCCCGGACCGGGAACCCAGGGGGACGCGAGCGGTGTATGAACAGGAGGACCGCCGCGTCGAAGGGACACAGATGGTGCAAGTTCGAGCAGTGACAGTCGTGTTGGCCGCGAGCGCGCTTCTGGTGACGGCCGGCTGTTCTTCCGGGGAGGGGGGAGGCGCGGACGGCTCGGGCACGCCTCCCGGCATCCAGGGCGGGTCGTCCCACGCGCCGTCCGCCCCGAGCGCCACCGCGACCGCCACCGGTGAGACCCCTCCGGCGAAGGGCTCGGTGAAGGTCCTGCGCACCGTCACCGAGGGCCTGGACAGTCCCTGGGGCCTCGCGCCGCTGGCCGACGGCGGCCTGCTGGTGTCCTCGCGGGACAAGGGGACGATCACCCGGATCGACGAGAAGACCGGCGCGAAGACCGTGCTGGGCGAGGTTCCCGGAGTGGCCCCGGCCGGCGAGGGCGGCCTCCTCGGCATCGCGCTCTCGCCCGACTACGCCTCCGACCACATGATCTACGCGTATCTGACCACGGTCTCCGACAACCGCATCGTCCGCATGCTGTACGACGAGCGGAAGCCCTCCGGCGAGCAGCTCGGCGCGCCCGACACGATCTTCAAGGGTATTCCCAAGGGCATGATCCACAACGGCGGCCGGATCGCCTTCGGTCCGGACCGGATGCTCTACGCGGGCGCGGGCGAGACGGGCGACCGGGGCCTGGCCCAGGACAAGAAGTCGCTCGGCGGGAAGATCCTGCGCATGACGCCGGAGGGCGAGCCCGCGCCGGGCAACCCGTTCCCGGACTCGGTCGTGTACTCGTACGGGCACCGCAACGTCCAGGGGCTCGCCTGGGACGACAAACAGCGGCTGTGGGCCTCGGAGTTCGGCCAGGACACCTGGGACGAGCTGAACCAGATCAAGCCGGGCGACAACTACGGCTGGCCGGTGGTGGAAGGGATCAGCCACAACTCGGCGTACCACGATCCGGTCGTGCAGTGGAAGACCGACGAGGCCTCCCCGAGCGGGATCGCCTACGCCGGGGGGTCCATATGGATGGCGGCTCTGAGGGGCGAACGCCTGTGGCGTATCCCGCTGAACGGCACCGAGGCGTCCGCGGCGCCGCAGGCCTTCCTTTCGGGGAAGTACGGCCGCCTCCGTACGGTCGTCTCCGCGGGCGGGGACCGGCTCTGGCTGACGACGAGCGAGACCGACGGCCGCGGCACTCCCGTGAAGGGCGACGACCGGCTCCTGGAGCTGGAGGTGGAGTAGGGCGGCGGCGGGCCGGGGCGGCTGCCGCGCGACGATCGGGCGGGCCGAAGGGTGACCGCGCTGCGCCCGCGGGCCGACGCGACGCCCGGGCGGGCCGAAGGGTGACCACGACGAACGCGCTGTTCCCCGGCCCGGTCTCCCCCGGGTGCGGCCCTCAGCCGGCCGCCCGGGTGGCCGGGGTGTCCGGCGGGAAGAGCCGGAGCCGGTGGGCCACCGCGGCCGCCTCGCCCCGTCCCGAGACGTCCAGCTTGGCCAGGATGTTCGAGACGTGGACGCTGGCCGTCTTCGGGGAGATGAAGAGTTCCTCGGCGATCTGGCGGTTGCTGCGCCCGGCGGCGACCAGCCGCAGGACGTCGCGCTCGCGGCTCGTGAGGCCGAACGCGGCCGCGGGGTCGGCCGGAGCGGCCCGGGACGGTTCGGGCAGGTGCTCCAGGGTGAGGCGGGCGCGCTGGGCGAGCAGCGTGACGGCCTCGGCGAGCGGGCGTGCCCCGAGGTGTGCGGCGGCGGCGCCGGCCAGCCGCAGGAGTTCCGCGGCGCGGTCGCGCACGTGGTCGTCCGCGCCCGTGAGCAGCAGGGACTCGGCGAGACGCAGGCGGACCCGGGCGAGGTCGTAGGGGCGCTCCAGAGGTTCGACGGCCTCGACCACCTCGGACCACCGGTCCGGGCTGATCGCGCCGTCGGCCCGCCGGAGTTCGGCGCCCAGCCATGCGGCGTGGGCGTTCCAGACGGGTGCCCCGGTGGCCAGGGTCCGCGCGGCCGTGCGGACGCGTTCCAGGGTGGGGGCGCGGCCGGGGGCGGCGACGGGCAGGCCGCGGGCGTCGGCCTCCGCGGTGACGGCGGCCAGCAGCAGCGGCCAGGCGTAGCGCTGGGTGCCGGGCGGGAAGCCGGTGGCCAGGGCCTCCTCCAGGGTGGTGCGGGCGTCGAGGAAGCGGCCCTCGCCCGCCGCGATGCCGATGGTGGTGCACAGCAGCGGCAGGGAGTGCTGGGGCATCGGGTCATGGGTGCCGAAGTGTTCGCGGGCGGCGGCCAGTTGGCGTCCCGCCTCGCCGAGGTCACCGCGGGCCAGGGCCACGGGCGCGAGCCGGGAGGCGCCCACCCCGGAGGCCTTGCCGCCGAGTCCGATGGCCAGGGCGTTGCGGGCGGCTTCGGCGGCCTCGTCCCAGCGGCCGAGCGCGTACAGCGATTCGGACAGGTTGCCCCAGACCCAGGCCTGGGTGTCCAGCAGGCCGTTCCGGCAGGCGAGTTCTATGCCCTCGCGGAGGATGGCGACGGCCTCGCGGGAACGGCCGACCGACTCCAGGTGGGAGGGCAGGTTGATGTGCAGACGGCCCACGACGTACGCGGCGCCCTGGCGGTTGGCCCGCTCCCTGACCCGGTACATCTCCGCGAGTCCCGCCTCGACGTCCCCCGCGTCGACCATCAGGCCGCCGAGGGTGAGCCGGGCGTTCAGCTCGGTGTCCCGGGCGCCCACCATGTGCGCGTACTCCACGGCGCGTTCGGCGGCGGAGAGGGCTCCGTGGCCCGGCTGGTGGACCATGCACCAGGCGGCGACCATGGACAGCACCTCGGCGTGCACCTGGGAGGGCGGCAGACCGCGCACCAGGTCCTGGGCGGTGGCGAGTTCCTTCCAGCCGTTGCCGCGGACCTGCGCCTGTACGAGCCGGGAGCGCTGGATCCAGAACCAGGCGGCGCGCAGCGGATCGCCCTCGTCCTCCAGGAGGTGCAGCGCCCGCCGGGTCGTCCTCAGGGCCCGTTCGCGTTCCCCGCACAGCCGGCCGGCGACAGCGGCCTCCGCCATCAGGTCCAGGTAACTCAGGGGCTTGGAAGGGCAGTCGGGGCCGGCGGGAACGTCTCCGTGGCCGTCGGGCAGCGGAGGGGGATAGGCCTCCACGTAGTCGATGGGGCGCAGTTCGGCCCGTACGGTGTCGGGGACCGCCTCCCACAGCTCCATCGCCCGCTCCAGGAGCCGCAGTTGCTCGGAGTGGGCGTGCCGGCGGCGGGCCTCGACCGAGGCGTCGAGGACGGCGGGCAGGGCCTTGGCGGCGTCGTGGGCGTGGTACCAGTAGCTGGCCAGCCGGGTGACGCGTTCGTCGGCCGGTACGAGCGCCGGGTCGGTCTCCAGGGCCTCGGCGTAGCGGCGGTTGAAGCGGGAGCGCTCGCCGGGCAGCAGGTCGTCGCTGACGGCCTCGCGGACCAGGGAGTGGCGGAAGCGGTAGCCGTCGCCGCCGGGCGAGGCGATCAGGATGTTGGCGCCGACGCAGGCGCGCAGGGCCTCGATGAGGTCGTCCTCGGCGAGCCGGGCCACGGCGGCGAGCAGCGGGTACTCGACGGTGCTGCCGCCCTCGGCGACGATCCGGGCGACCCGCTGGGCGCTCTCGGGCAGTCCTTCGACCCGGACGAGGAGCAGGTCGCGCAGGGTGTCCGTGAGTCCGGTGCGACAGCCTTCACCGGCGGCGACGGCGAGTTCCTCGACAAAGAACGCGTTGCCGTCGGAGCGGGCGAAGATCTCGTCGGCCTGGGCGGTGTCGGGTTCGCGGGCGAGGATTCCGGCGATCTGGCGGCCGACCTCGGCCCGGTTGAAGCGGCCGAGGTCGATGCGGCGGACCGTGCGCAGGCGGTCGAGTTCGGCGAGCAGGGGGCGCAGCGGATGGCGGCGGTGGATGTCGTCGGCGCGGTAGGTGGCGATCACGACGAGACGGCCGCTGCGCAGCGTGCGGAAGAGGTAGGCGAGCAGATGGCGGGTGGAGGCGTCGGCCCAGTGCAGGTCCTCGAGCACGACGACGACCGTGCGGTCCGCGGCGACCCGTTCCAGCAGGCGGGCTGTGAGTTCGAAGAGACGGGCCATGCCGTGCTCCTCGTACTGCCGTTCCCGGGTCGTCTGCGCGAGTTCGGGCAGGAGGCGGGCCAGTTCCTCCTCCTGTCCGGCGGCCGCGGCGGCCAGTTCGCCGGGCAGGGCGCGGCGCAGGGCGCGCAGGGCGGTGGAGAAGGGTGCGAAGGGAAGGCCGTCGGCGCCGATCTCTACACAGCCGCCGGAGGCGACGACGGCGCCCTCGCGGGTGGCGGCGCCGGAGAACTCCTCCAGGAAGCGGGTCTTGCCGACGCCGGCCTCGCCGCCGAGCAGGAACGCCTGTGGCTCTCCCCCGGCGGCGGCGCGGGCGAGCGCGTCGTTCAGCACGTCCAGTTCGGCGGCGCGTCCGACGAACACCGGGCTGACGGACCTGGTCTCCACGGGCCCGAGCATGGCACAGCCGTCCGCCGGCGGGGCACCGGTCGCCGGGACGGCGATCAGTGCCCCGCCGGCCGGACGGCCCGTGGACGGTGGGAGGCGGCCGGCCGCCGCGGGACGGCCCTCCCGCACGGCCTGTGGACGGCCGGAGGGTGCCCGGCCGTCCACGGGTGCCCCGGTGCTCACGCGGTGCGGGCCGACCGGTGCCTGCGGGGGCGGTCGCTATGGGCCCGTTCGGTGTCGCCCTGTGCGGACCGCTGGGCGCGGCGGGCGGCCCGGCGGCCGCCGGCGGCCTCCTTGGCGAGCCGGTAGGTCTGGGCCCTGCGGATCATTTCCTCGGACCGGGCCTGCTGGAGCTCGAACTCGAACATCTCGTACCCCTCGTGAAGTGTCGGTTTCGGTCTCGCTTGTTCGCGATGCCTCAACCTTCGTCTCCCAGGGGGGTGCGCCACATCGGGAGAGTTCCGCATCTTGGGAACGCGAAGGGCCTTAGGGCGGCGGCCGGTTTCCCGTGCCGGCCCTAAGGCCCCTCTGAGGTGTCGGTTCTCCGGTCCTGCCCGGCCCCGGGACTCAGCTCGTGGAGGGCAGTCCGAGGAGGACGTCGGAGTACTTGGCGACGGCGAGCACCAGACCCACGACGCCGAGGGAGACGCCCGCCCAGGCGACGGACTTGATCCAGGCGGCCTGCGGCCTGCCGGGGGCGCCGAAGGCGGGCCTGACCAGCACGAAGACGCCGATGATCAGGGCGGCCAGCGCGAAGAGGCCGCCGACCAGCGCGGTGGTCGCCCAGGCGTCGCCGTAGACCTCCTTGACCTGCGTGGCCACGCTCGCGGTCGACGACGTCTCGAGCTGGCCGACCAGGGTCTCGCGGGCGGCCGCCACGGTGGCGACCCAGCTCCCGGTCAGCGACACCAGGCCGAGGGCGGCGGACACCACGGCGGCGGCACCCTGGCCGACACCGCCGTCCCGGTCCGCCTCGGACTCCTCGGCGGCGGCGAGGGCTTCGTCGGCGTCCTCGTCGGCCTCGTCCTGCTCGTCGGCGTCCTGGTCGGCCTCGTCCCGCGCCTCGGTGTCGGACGCGGGCCCGGCCCCTTCGCCGGTGGACGCCGCGGCCGTGCCGGCCTCGGTGACGTCCACGGTCTGCTCGTCGCGCTCCGCCTCGGTACCGGTCTCGGCCCCGGCCTCGTCAACTGTCTTGGTTCCCATGCGGGCACCGTACGGACGATGTCTGAGAGCTTCCTTAACGATGCGCGGGAGCGGTGTCCGCGCGTGCGGCACGCCACTCGGGGGCGAGCAGGGACCACACCTCGAGGTCGTGCCGGACGCCGTGATGGGGATGCTTCTCGCGGAGCACGCCGTCCCGGCTCATGCCGAGGCGCCGGGCCACGTTCAGGCTCGGGACGTTGCCCGCCGCGGCGACCCACTCCACGCGGTGGATGCCGCGCTCCTCGACCGCCCAGTCGATGAGGATCCGCATCGCGCGGGTGACCAGACCGCGGCCGGAGGCGGCGGGTTCCAGCCAGCAGCCGACCTCGCAGGTGCCCTGGGCCGCGTCGAAGTTCAGGAAGAGCACGCCGCCCACGAGTTTGCCGTCGAGCCACAGTCCGTGCAGGGACCCGGTGTCCGCGCAGCGCATGTCCGCGTACCTCTGGAGCTGTGCCCGCGCGGACGGCACGTCCGTGGACCGGGCCCCGAAGGGGATGAACCGCCCGATGAACTCGCGTCCGCGGTCCAGGTGCGCGAGGAACTCCTCGGCGTGCCAGGGCTCCAGCGGCCGCAGCTGCGCTCCGTCGTCGCCCAGGGATATCGCGTACATCCCGTCACCGCTCCTTGATCGTCACGTCCTTCGCCCCGGCGTCCGGTACCTCGGCGTCCCGCAGGACGGCGCCGGCCGCCGCGTGGCCCAGTACGTCCGCCGCCTCGGCGTCCGTGGCCTCGGCCAGCCTCTCATGCGCGGCCCGGCATTCGGGCGGCTCGATGCTGATGCGCGGCAGCCTCCGGTCGAGCGCCCGGGGCAGCCACCAGTTGGCGTCGCCGAGCAGGTGCATGAGGGCGGGGACGAGGAGCGTGCGCAGGACGAAGGCGTCCAGGGCCACGGCGGCGGCCAGGGCGATGCCGAACATCGCGATGACGCGGTCTCCGCTGAGCACGAAGGCGAGGAAGACCGAGATCATGATGACGGCGGCGGAGTTGATCACCCGGCTGGTCTCGGCGAGGCCGACGCGTACGGCACGCCGGTTGTCACCGGTCTCCAGCCACTCCTCGTACATCCGGCTGACCAGGAACACCTGGTAGTCCATGGAGAGCCCGAAGAGCACCGACACCATGATCACGGGGAGGAACGGCTCGATCGGGCCGGCGCGGCCGAGGCCGAGCAGTTCGCTCCCCCAGCCCCACTGGAAGATCGCGACGACGACTCCGAAGGCGGCGGCGACGGCGGCGATGTTCATGACCGCGGCCTTGAGGGGGATGCCGATCGAACGGAACGCGAGCAGCAGCAGGACACAGCCGAGGCTGATCACGACACCGACGAAGAGCGGGAGCTTGCCGATGATGACGTCCGCGAAGTCGTCGTAGCTCGCCGTCACACCGCCGACCTGTACGTCGAGGGAGGTGCCGGACTCGGCGCGCGGCAGGACGTCCGTGCGCAGCCGGTCGACGAGGTCGCTGGTCTTCTGGGACTGCGGAGCGGAGTCCGGGACGACGGTGAGCAGGGCGGTGTCCCCGGCGCTGTTGTACGTCACCGGGGTCGCCGAGGCGACGCCCTCGGTGGTGCGCAGCGTGGAGTCCAGGTTGTCCAGGGCGAGCCTGTCCTCGGCGCCGCCGACCTTGGTGACGAGGGTCAGGGGTCCGTTCACCCCGGGGCCGAAGCCCTCCGAGACGAGGTCGTACGCCTGCCGGGTGGTCGTCGTCCTCGGGTCGTTGCCCTGGTCGGACGTGCCCAGGTGGAGGGAGAGCGTGGGGAGGGCGAGCACGGTCATCACGACGACGGCCACGACGCCGAGCAGCTTGGGGTGGCGCTCCACGAAGGCGGACCAGCGGGCGGCGAACCCGGTGGCCATCTCCGGCTCGGGCCCGTGCTCCTCCAGCCGCCGCCGCTCGCGGCGGCTGAGCGCGCGCGGACCGATGAAGGAGAGCAGCGCGGGCAGCAGGGTCACGGAGGCCGCGACGGTGAGCACGACGGTCAGGGAGGCGGCGATCGCCACACCGTTGAGGAAGCTGAGCCTGAGGATGAGCATGCCCAGCAGGGCGATGCAGACGGTGGCGCCGGCGAAGACGACCGCGCGTCCGGTGGTCGCCACGGCGTTCTGGGCCGCCTCGGCCACCGTCAGTCCGCGTTTGAGGCCGCGCCGGTGTCTGGTCACGATGAACAGCGCGTAGTCGATGCCGACGCCGAGGCCCACCAGCATGCCGAGCATGGGTGCGAAGTCGGCGACGGTCATGGCGTGTCCGAGGAGCACGATGCCGAAGTAGGCGGTGCCGACGCCGACCAGGGCGGTGGCGATGGGCAGCATGGAGGCGGCGAGCGAGCCGAAGGCGAGGAAGAGGACCACGGCGGCCACGGCCACGCCGACGATCTCGGCCGTGTGTCCGCCGGACGGCTTGGTGAGGGAGATCGCGGTGCCGCCGAGCTCGACGTCGAGGCCCTTGGCCTCGGCGTCCTTGGCGGTGTCGACGACGGCCTGCACCTCGCCCTTGTCGAGGTCCTCGGCCCGGTCGGCGAAGGTGATGGTGGCGTACGCCGTCCGGCCGTCCTGGCTGATCCGGCCGTCCGAGTCCGTCCGTCCCGATCCCTGCTGCGTGTACGGGCTGTCGACGGAGGCCACTCCGGGCAGCTTCTCGATCTTGTCCAGGGCCCGGGTCATCGACTGTTCGACGTCCGCGGAGCGGACCGTGCCCGAGCCGGTGTGCCAGACGACGGTGTCGCTGTCGCCGCCGAGTCCGGGGAAGCCGCTGTTCAGGAGCTGCGTCGCGCGGCCCGATTCGGTGCCGGGGACTTCGTAGTCGTTGGAGTACGCGGAACCCGTCACGGCCGCGGCAGCGGTCACCCCGCCGAAGGCCACAAGCCAGAGCAGAAGGGCGATGAGGCGATGCTGGACGCACCACCGTGCAAGGGCTGCCACGAACGAGCTCCCCGGGGGATTTGTGGATCTTTACCGGGAATTGCCCGCAAAGAACACATGACTAATGCGTCATCACTCTTGCAGCCGGAAGTGATCCTTTGTCGCATTCGTGGGCTTACTCACAGGGCCGCGTCCGATGTCACAGGGAATACG
Organism: Streptomyces sp. NPDC001914; assembly: GCF_042891215.1. Taxonomy (NCBI): domain Bacteria; kingdom Bacillati; phylum Actinomycetota; class Actinomycetes; order Kitasatosporales; family Streptomycetaceae; genus Streptomyces; species Streptomyces sp. NPDC001914. The sequence continues at coordinate 111,411 of NZ_JBIASW010000019.1, read as the reverse complement.
CGTGGCCCCGGTCACCCCGCCCGTCACAGCTCAGTCCAACTGGTCACCCACAGCCATGACCATCACGCCGACGATCATCAGCCACAGTGCCCGCCGGGTGCGGCCCTTGGCGCCGAGCACCGACGCGCCGGCGCACAGAACGGCTCCCGAGGCATAGGAGAGGGGTATGAGCGCGGTGCCCGAGCCGCCGGTGCGCATCACCGACGCGGCGAGTCCGGCGACGGTCAGCAGGACTCCGGTCCCGACTGCGGTCCAGCGCGCCCGGCGCGCCTCCGGATCGTCGCCTTGATCCTCGTCCTGGTCCTCGCCTTGGTCCTCGCGCTCGGCCGGGTCGGGATCCCGGGCCTCCGGGGTCCGGGCCTCCGGGTCCTCGGCCCCGGCGTCGCGGGGCTCGCGGTCCTGCGTCGTGCCGTCCTGCGTCGTACTGTCCTGCCTCGTGCCGTCCTGCGTCGTACGGTCGTGCGCTTCTGTCGTGCGGTCGTGCGTCTCGGAGTCGGTGCTTCCACTCATGGCGCGGGAGCGTAGCGCGTTGACCTGAGCACGCCGACACAGACCCCGGGGGGTGCACCGGTCGCGGCGCACCCCCCGGGATGTGGGAAAACCCTGATCTCAGCCTTCGGAGACGCCCAGCTTCTCCAGGATGAGCTCCTTGACGCGCGCGGCGTCGGCCTGGCCACGGGTGGCCTTCATGACCGCCCCGACGAGCGCGCCGACGGCCTGGACCTTGCCGCCACGGATCTTGTCGGCGATGCCCGCGTTCCCGGCGATGGCCTCGTCGACGGCGGCGGTCAGCGCGCCCTCGTCCGAGACGACCTTCAGGCCGCGCTTGTCGACGACCTCGTCCGGGGTGCCCTCGCCGGCGAGGACGCCCTCGATGACCTGACGGGCCAGCTTGTCGTTCAGGTCGCCGGCGGCGACCAGCTCGGACACCCGGGCGACCTGGGCCGGGGTGATCGGCAGGTCCTCCAGGGCCGTGCCCGACTCGTTGGCGCTGCGGGCCAGCTCACCCATCCACCACTTGCGGGCGGAGGCGGAGTCGGCACCGGCCTCGATCGTCGCGACGATCGAGTCGATGGCACCGGCGTTGAGCATCGACTGCATGTCGTGGGCGTTGACGTCCCACTCCTCGCGCAGCCGGTTGCGGCGGGCCAGCGGCTGCTCGGGCAGTCCGGCGCGCAGCTCCTCGACCCACTCGCGGGACGGAGCGACGGGGACCAGGTCGGGCTCCGGGAAGTACCGGTAGTCCTCCGCCTCCTCCTTCACGCGGCCCGAGGTCGTGGACCCGGTGTCCTCGTGGAAGTGGCGGGTCTCCTGGATGATCGTGCCGCCGGAGTTCAGCACCGCGGCGTGGCGCTGGATCTCGAAGCGGGCGGCACGCTCGACGGAACGCAGGGAGTTGACGTTCTTCGTCTCGGAGCGCGTGCCGAACTTCTCACGCCCGTGCGGGCGCAGCGAGAGGTTCACGTCGCAGCGCATCTGGCCCTGCTCCATACGGGCCTCGGAGACACCGAGCGCCTTGATGAGCTCGCGCAGCTCGGCGACGTACGCCTTGGCGACCTCGGGAGCCCGCTCGCCCGCGCCCTCGATCGGCTTGGTGACGATCTCGATGAGGGGGATGCCCGCGCGGTTGTAGTCGAGCAGGGAGTGCGAGGCGCCGTGGATGCGGCCGGTGGCACCGCCGACGTGCAGCGACTTGCCGGTGTCCTCCTCCATGTGGGCGCGCTCGATCTCCACGCGGAAGACCTCGCCGTCCTCGAGCTGGACGTCCAGATAGCCGTTGAAGGCGATCGGCTCGTCGTACTGCGAGGTCTGGAAGTTCTTCGGCATGTCCGGATAGAAGTAGTTCTTCCGGGCGAAGCGGCACCATTCGGCGATCTCGCAGTGCAGCGCGAGGCCGATCTTGATGGCGGACTCGACGCCGGTCGCGTTGACGACCGGCAGGGCGCCGGGCATGCCGAGGCACGTCGGGCACGTCTGCGAGTTGGGCTCGGCACCCAGCTCGGTCGAGCAGCCGCAGAACATCTTCGTCTTGGTGCCGAGTTCGACATGGACTTCGAGGCCCATGACGGGGTCGTACGACGCGAGCGCGTCCTCGTACGACACCAGGTCGATCGTGGTGGTCACGGTGAAAACTTCCCTCTCAGCCCAGCAGGACGTCGTCGTCGCCCAGGCGCTTGAGCTCCCGGTAGAGGATGGCGAGGCCGGTGACGATGGCGGCGGCGGACACGGCCGCGTCGATGAGACGCAGCGTGTCGTTCTCCTTGCGGGCCCTCTTGACCTGCTTCGCGACACCGAGGGCACCGAACGCCGTGCCCGCCATGGACAGATACGTGCCGGACTTCGACTTCTTGAAACCCTTGGCCTTGGACATTGCCTTGCTCACAGCGACGGAGCCTCCTCAAGCAGCGGGTGGCCCCACTTTTCCACGAAGGCGGCCTCGACGGCGGCTCCGACCTTGTACAGACGGTCGTCCTTCAGCGCCGGGGCGATGATCTGCAGGCCCACCGGGAGGTTGTCCTCGGGGGCGAGACCGCAGGGCAGCGACATGGCGGAGTTGCCGGCCAGGTTGGTCGGAATGGTGCACAGGTCCGCGAGGTACATCGCCATCGGGTCGTCGGCGCGCTCGCCGATCGGGAAGGCGGTGGTCGGCGTGGTCGGCGAGACGATCACGTCGACCTGCTCGAAGGCCTTCTCGAAGTCGCGCGTGATGAGCGTGCGGACCTTCTGGGCGCTGCCGTAGTACGCGTCGTAGTAGCCGGAGCTGAGCGCGTACGTGCCGAGCATGACGCGGCGCTTGACCTCGGGGCCGAAGCCGGCCTCGCGGGTGAGGGCGGTGACGTCCTCGGCGGAGCGCGTGCCGTCGTCGCCCGTGCGCAGGCCGTAGCGCAGGCCGTCGAAGCGGGCGAGGTTGCTCGAACACTCGGACGGGGCGATCAGGTAGTACGCGGAGAGCGCCAGGTCGAAGGACGGGCAGTCCAGCTCGACGATCTCGGCGCCGAGCTCCTTGAGCATCGTGACGGCCTCGTCGAAGCGCTGCACGACACCGGCCTGGTAGCCCTCGCCGCGGAACTGCTTGACGACGCCGACGCGCATGCCGGAGACGCTGCCGTTGCGGGCGGCCTCGACGACCGGCGGGACCGGGGCGTCGATGGAGGTCGAGTCGAGCGGGTCGTGCCCGGCGATGACCTCGTGCAGGAGGGCGGCGTCGAGGACCGTACGGGCGCACGGGCCACCCTGGTCCAGGGAGCTGGAGAACGCCACCATGCCGTAGCGGGAGACCGCGCCGTACGTCGGCTTGACGCCGACCGTGCCGGTGACGGCGGCCGGCTGGCGGATCGAGCCGCCGGTGTCGGTGCCGATGGCCAGCGGCGCCTGGTACGAGGCGAGGGCCGCGGAGGAGCCGCCGCCGGAGCCGCCGGGGATCCGGGTGAGGTCCCAGGGGTTGCCGGTCGGGCCGTACGCGCTGTTCTCGGTGGAGGACCCCATGGCGAACTCGTCCATGTTGGTCTTGCCGAGGATGACGACGTCGGCGGCCTTCAGCCGCTTGGTGAGCGTCGCGTCGTACGGCGGGATCCAGCCTTCGAGGATCTTCGAGCCGACGGTGGTCGGGATGCCCTCGGTGGTGAAGATGTCCTTGAGCGCGAGCGGAACGCCGGCGAGCGGGCCGAGCTTCTCGCCGGCCTCCCGCTTGGCGTCCACGGCACGGGCCTGGGCGAGGGCGCCCTCGCGGTCGACGTGCAGGAAGGCGTGCACCTTCTCGTCGACGGCGTCGATCCGGGCGAGGTGGGCCTCGGTGACCTCGACGGCGGTGAGCTCGCCGGCCGCGATCTTCTCGGCGATCTCGGCCGCGGTGAGCTTGATGATGTTGACGTTGGTGTCCGTCATGGTGATTAGTCCTCCCCCAGGATCTGCGGCACCTTGAAACGCTGCTGCTCCTGGGCCGGGGCGCCGGAGAGCGCCTGCTCGGGGGTGAGCGACGGACGGACCTCGTCCACGCGCATGACGTTCGTCAGCGGCAGCGGATGAGAGGTCGGCGGTACGTCTTGGTCGGCGACCTCGCTGACGCGGGCGACCGCGCCGATGATGTCGTCGAGCTGGCCTGCGAAGTGGTCGAGCTCTTCGCCCTTCAGCTCCAGACGCGCCAGCCGTGCGAGGTGGGCGACCTCCTCGCGCGTGATGCCAGGCATGCAGCGATCCTCTGGGGGTGAGTGCGTGTGTTTTGGCCCAATCCTATGGGGCCCGGCCCCATGCCCGCGCCCGGGTTTGCCCCGGGCCCCCGCGCCCCGCCCCATCCACCCCCGGCCCCCGGCCGGACATCCCCCACCCACGCACCACCCGTTCACCGTCCCCCCGTAGGCGCCGCCGGGCTCCCCCGGCCTCCGGCCGGACGTCCCCCACCCACGCACCACCCGTGACTCCCTGCGAACGGGCGAGCTCTCCCGTAGGGCCGTCCCGCCGTTGGCGGCGCCGGGCTCCACCGGCCTTCGGCCGGACGTCCCCCACCCACGCACCACCCGTGACTGCCTGCGAACAGGCTGGGCTCTGCGGCGGGTCGTCCCGCCGTCGGCGGCGCCGGGCTCCACCGGCCTCCGGCCGGACGTCCCCCACCCACACACCACCCGTGACTGTCTCCGAAAAGGCGAACTCTCCCTCGGGGGTGTCCCGCCGTCGGCGACCCCGCGCCCATGGGGAACAGGCGAAACCGATCGCCGCCGACGGCGGGCCCGGCGCACCGGAGAGCCCAGCTTGTCGGCGGACGGTGAACGGGTGGTGCGTGGGCGGGGAACATTCGGCCGCAGGCCGGTCAGGCGGTCGCCGCCGACGGCGGGACGCCCCACCGCAGAGCCCAGCCTGTCGGCGGACGGTGAACGGGTGGTGCGTGGGCGGGGAGCATTCGGCCGCAGGCCGATCGGGCGGGCGCCGCCGACGGCGGGACGCCCCACCGGAGAGCCCAGCTTGTCGGCGGACGGGTGGTGCCGGGGGCGGAGATGGGCGGTCGGGGTTACTCGGCTGCGGGGAGGGCGGCTCGGGGGCGTTGCCAGCCTCGTACGCCCCGGGCGAGCAGCCACGCCGTGGCCTCGTCCGGCGGCATCGCCGCAGCAACCAGCCACCCCTGAACGGCATCACACCCCAGATCCCGCAACCGCTCCCACGTCTCGTCGTCCTCGACCCCCTCGGCCACGACGAGAAGCCCCAGCGAATGAGCGAGATCGACGGTGCACCGCACGATCTCCGCGTCCTCGGCGTCCACGGCGAGCCGCGCCACGAACGACCGGTCGATCTTCAGCTCACTGACCGGCAGCCGCCGCAGATGCACCAGCGAGGAGTACCCGGTGCCGAAGTCGTCCAGCGACATCTTCACGCCGTGCCCGGTGAGCGCCGCGAGGGTGTCCGCGGCCCGCTGCGGGTCCTCCAGGAGCACATGCTCCGTTATCTCCAGTTGGAGCGCTCCCGCGGGAACTCCGTGCCGGGCGAGACGGGCGGCGACGGCACCGGCGAAGCCCGGGGTGTGCACGTCGCGCGGCGACACGTTCACCGCGACCGGGACGTACAGCCCCTGCGCCCGCCAGCGCGCGACCTGTCCGAGAGCCGTCTCCAGGACGTACTCGGTGAGGTGCGGCATCAGCCCGGACGACTCGGCGATGGCGATGAACTCGTCCGGCGGCACCTTGCCGCGCTCGGGGTGCACCCAGCGCACCAGCGCCTCGAGCCCGGCCACCTGTCCGTCGAAGCGGACCTTGGGCTGGTAGTGCAGTTCGACGTCACCGGTGTCCAGGGCCCGGCGCAGATCGCCCAGCAGGCCCAGCCGGTCCGGGGTGTTCGAGTCCCGCTTGGACTCGTACACCTCCACGCCCGTACGGTCCCGCTTCGCCTGGTACATCGCGATGTCCGCGCGGCGCAGCAGCCCCTCCGCGTCGAGCGCGTGGTCGGGGAAGACGGCGAGCCCGGCGCTGGCCTCCAGGACGAGGGTGAGTCCGTCCAGGTCGAGCGGCGAGCCGAGGGTGGCGACCAGATTGCGGGCGACCCGCGTGGCCGAGGTGGTGGAGTCCGCGACCGGCAGTAAGACGGCGAACTCGTCGCCGCCGAGCCGCGCGGCCTCCGCCCCGCGCGGCAGTGCGAGCCGCAGCCTCTCGGCTATCTGCAGGAGCAGCCGGTCACCGGCGAGGTGTCCCAGCGTGTCGTTCACCGAACGGAAGCGGTCCAGGTCGATGAGCAGGAGGGCGGAGCGCGCGCCGATGCGCTCGGCGTCGTCCAGGGCCGTCCAGGTGCGCTCAAGGAGCCACTGACGGTTCGGCAGCCCGGTCAGCGGGTCACGCAGTTGCTCCTCGGCCCGGGCCCGGGCTATCCACAGGGTGGAGTCCAGGGCGATCAGCGGGATCGAGAACAGCGGCAGCAGCATCGGCTGGGCCACCGCGACGACACAGATCAGCGGCGCGATGCCGAGCAGTGCCACGGCGACGAGCCCGTGCCGGACCAGGGCCGTACGGGCGACGGTGGGGAGCCCTCCGCCGGGCGTGTTCAGGTACCAGAGCAGGGCGCGGGTGACGGCGAGGTAGGCGCCGGCGACGAGCACGACCTGAGGGGCGGCGTAGAGCGTCCAGGTGTCGGGGGCCCAGGGTGTCTCGACGCTCGGGAACCGTCCGAACGACGCGAGGACCAGGGCTCCGGCGCCGATGCCGAGGATGTCGACGGCGCCGTGCAGGACGCCCTGGCGCCAGCGGTTGCGGCGGGCCGTGCCCACCAGGACGACGACGGTGAGGCTGACCATGCCGGCCGGCACCCAGCCGTACAGCAGCAGGACCGCGAGGGTGAGCGCGGCGCCGGAGCCGGTGCCGCCCCACCAGCGGGCCCGGCCGAGGGCGACCAGGTGACCGACGATGACGCCGGTCAGCAGGGCCAGCGCCCAGCCGACGGTGCCGCACGGGAAGAGGGCGTGATGGCCGCTGAACGCCCGGTAGAAGCCCGCGCCCAGGACGAACGCGGCCGTGGCCACGACGGCCGACGGCAGCGCCGGCCAGGACGGATGGCGTTCGGGGTCCTGGCCGGGCAGGCCGGTGCCGGGGTCGGCGGTGAGGGCGCCGGGGACGACGGGGACGGGAAGCCGGGAGCCTCCGGCCCCGCCGCGGGCGGCGCGGTCCGAAGCCCGTCCCGTCCGCAGGCCGGTCAGCCATGCGCCGGTCGTCCGGCGCAGGCGCAGCCGTGAGTCGGGAGCGGCGCTCTCGGTCGGTTCCATTCCCGTCCCTCTTCACTGCCGGCGGTGCCGACGCCACACGATCCGTCGCCGGCGACAACTGCCAACGGCGCCGCGTCGGAAAACCCTTCCCCCGGCTCATGCGGAGTCGAGGATGCGCCGGCCGCGGCCGGGCACGGCAGGCGCACACGTCAACAGTAGGCCGCGGAAGGCTTCCACGGGCAGCGGTCGGCGACGGTTGCCCGAATGCGACCTGGTCACCCGTATGCCCCTGATATGCGCCGAACGGGTGGTCTTCGACCGCTATCCCTCGGCGGGAAGCGCGACGTCCGCGGCCGCTTCGGGTCCCTGCCCCAACAGAACGGCGAAGCCGTCCTCGTTCAGGACCGGAACCTTCAACTGCATCGCCTTGTCGTACTTCGAGCCCGGATTGTCACCGACGACGACGAAGGATGTCTTCTTCGAAACGGAGCCGGTCACCTTTGCTCCACGGCTCTGCAGTTCCTCCTTCGCCCCGTCCCGCGTGTGGTGTTCGAGCGTGCCCGTGACCACGACGGTGAGGCCTTCGAGCGGACGCGGGCCCTCGTCCTCGCCCGCACCCTCGTCCTCCATCCGGACGCCGGCGGCCTTCCACTTGCGGATGATCTCGCGATGCCAGTCCTCGGCGAACCACTCCTTGAGCGAGGTCGCGATGATCCCGCCGACCCCGTCGACCGCGGCGAGTTCCGCCTCGGTGGCCTGCTCGATGCGGTCGATGGAGTGGAACTCGCGGGCCAGCGCCTCGGCGGCGACCGGGCCCACATGCCTGATGGAGAGTCCGTTGATGAAACGGGCGAGCGGCCGGCCCTTTGCCTCGGCGATCCTGTCCAGCATGGCAAGCGCGTTCTTCTTGGGCTCGCCCTGCTGGTTGGCGAAGACAGTGACGATCTTCTCCTCGCCGGTCTTCGGATCGCGCTTGGGCAAGCCGCTGGCCTGGTCGAGGACGTAGGCCCTGATGGGCAGCAACTGCTCGATCGTGAGGTCGAAGAGGTCTCCCTCGTCGACGAGCGGCGGGGCCACGGGCTCCAGCGGACGGGTGAGCGCCGCCGCGGCCACGTCCCCGAAGTGGTCGATGTCCAGGCACTCCCTGCCCGCGAGATAGGAGACGCGTTCTCTCAACTGCGCCGGGCAGGAACGGCCGTTGGGGCACCGCAGGTCGACGTCACCCTCCTTCATGGGCCGCAGCGCCGTACCGCACTCGGGGCACTCGGCCGGCATCACGAACTCCCGCTCGCTGCCGTCGCGCAGGTCGGCGACCGGCCCCAGGATCTCGGGGATGACGTCACCGGCCTTGCGCAGCACCACCGTGTCCCCGATGAGGACGCCCTTCGCCTTCACCACGTCCTGGTTGTGCAGGGTGGCGAACTCGACCTCGGAGCCCGCGACCGTGACCGGCTCGACCTGCGCGTACGGCGTGACGCGGCCCGTACGGCCCACGCCGACGCGGATGTTGACGAGCTTGGTGTTGACCTCCTCGGGCGCGTACTTCCAGGCGATCGCCCAGCGGGGTGCGCGCGCGGTGGAGCCGAGCCGGCCCTGGAGGGGGATCTCGTCGAGCTTGACGACCACTCCGTCGATCTCGTGCTCCACGGAGTGGCGGTTCTCGCCGTAGTACGCGATGAACTCCCGTACGCCGTCCAGGTCGTCGACCACCTTGGCGTACCGCGTGGTCGGCAGCCCCCAGGAGTGCAGCAGGCCATAGGCCTCGGAGAGGCGGCCCAGACCCTCGAACCCCTCCAGGGCGCCGATGCCGTGGACGACCATGTGGAGCGGCAGCGTCGCGGTGACCTTGGGGTCCTTCTGACGCAGCGAACCCGCCGCCGAGTTGCGGGGGTTGGCGTACGGCTTCTCACCGGCCGCCACACGACGGGCGTTGAGCCCCTCGAACTCCTCCATCGGGAAGTAGACCTCGCCGCGGATCTCGACGAGCCGGGGAACGTGATCGCCCTTCAGCCGGTGCGGGATCTCCGCGATCGTCATGACGTTCGGGGTGATGTCCTCACCGGTCCGGCCGGTTCCCCGGGTGGCCGCGCGGGTGAGCCTGCCGTCCTCGTACGTCAGGTTCACGGCGAGGCCGTCGACCTTGAGTTCGCACAGGAAGTGGTAGCCGGACGAACCCACGTCCTTGGCCACGCGGGCGGCCCAGGCCGCGAGCCCCGCGTCGTCGAAGACGTTGTCGAGGGAGAGCATGCGCTCGCGGTGCTCGACCTCGGCGAGATCGGTTTCGTACTCGACGGAGACCTTCTGGGTCGGCGAGTCCGGTGTCCGCAGCTCCGGGTACTCGTCCTCGAGCCCTTCGAGGGAGCGCAGGAGGGTGTCGAACTCCGCGTCGCTGATGACGGGAGCGTCCTTCCCGTAGTACCGGGCCCGGTGCTCCTCGATCTGCTCAGCGAGCCGCGCGTGCTTCTCCCGTGCCTCGGCGGGTACCGATGTGGGCTCTGCGTGCTCTTCGCCGGCCACCGTTGTGTCCTCCCGTTACTCTGGGTTGTCCGCGAGGGATCTCGCCGCCCGGACGCAGTGGGCCAGCGCCCTGCGCGCGAAGTCCGGGGAAGCCCCCGCGAGTCCGCACGACGGAGTGAGCGTGACCGCCTCCGCGAGGAGACCCGGCCGCAGCCCCAGCCTGCGCCACAGCGTCCTGACACCCATGACGCTACCGGCAGGGTCCGACAATGGGCCGTCCACGCCGGGGACGACACCGGCGAACAGCCGGGTACCGCCCTCGACCGCCTCCCCGATCGCCTCGTCGTCACGCTCGGTGAGGAGGGAGAAGTCGAAGGAGATCGCCGCCGCGCCCGCCCGGCGCAGCAGGGCGAAGGGGACGTCCGGCGCGCAGCTGTGGATCACGACCGGGCCGCCCCCGTTCGCCGCGACGACGTCCCGGAGCGTGGCCTCGGCGACCTGCCGGTCGACCGCGCGGTGGGTGCGGTAGCCGCTGGCGGTCGGCACCCGGCCGCGGAGGACGGCGACCAGGGAGGGTTCGTCGAGCTGCAGGACGATCTCGGCCCCGGGGACCCGCCGGCGGACCTCGTCGAGGTGGAGGCGCAGTCCCTCGGCGAGCGAGCCGGCGAGGTCGCGGCAGGCGCCGGCGTCGGAGAGGGCGGACTCGCCGTTCCTCAGCTCCAGGGAGGCGGCCAGCGTCCAGGGGCCGACGGCCTGCACCTTGAGGGGGCCCTCGTATCCCTGGGTGAACTCCTCCAGAGCGTCGAGGTCCTCCCCCAGCCACGACCTGGCCCGCTTGGTGTCCCGGCCCGGCCGGTCCCCGAAGCGCCAGCCGCTGGGCTCCACGCGCGCGTACAGCTCGACGAGCATCCCCGCGGTGCGGCCGATCATGTCCGCCCCGGGCCCGCGCGCGGGCAGTTCGGCGAGGAAGGGGAAGTCCTCGAAGGAACCGGTGACGGTCTTGGCGGCCTCCCGCGCGTCACCGCCCGGCATGGACCCGACGCCGGTGGCGGAGCCGAACCTGAACTCGCTGTTTTCGCTCACCCCGGAAGCCTACGGAATCCCGCGCGGAGGTCAGCCTCCCGGGCGCACCGTCAGGTCGTTGACCTCGGCGTCCCGGGGCAGGTCGAGCGCCATCAGGATCGTCGTCGCCACCGACTCCGGGTCGATCCACTTCGAGGCGTCGTACTCCTTGCCCTCCTGCTGGTGGACCTTGGCCTGCATGGGGCTGGCGGTGCGGCCGGGGTAGACGGAGGTCACCCGGACGCCGGCCGCGTGCTCCTCGTGGCGCAGGGAGTCGGCGAGGGCCTTCAGCCCGTGCTTGGAGGCGGCGTAGGCGGACCAGTCGGCGTGGGCGTTCAGGCCGGCTCCTGAGTTCACGAAGACCACGTGTCCCTGGGCCAGCCGGAGCTGGGGCAGGAAGTGGCGGGTGAGCTCGGCGGGGGCGACGAGGTTGACGTTGAGCTGGTGACGCCAGGACTTGGGGGTCAGATCGCCGACCCGGCCGAGGTCGACCACGCCCGCGATGTGCAGCAGGGAGTCGACGCTGCCGGGGAGCGCCTGGTGCGAGAACGCCCAGGAGAGCTTGTCGGGGTCGGCCAGGTCGCCGACCAGGGTCTTCGCGCCGGGGAACGCGGCGGCGAGTTCCTTCGCGCGGCCCGCGTCGCGCGCGTGGAGCACGAGTTCGTCCCCGCGCGCGTGCAGACGGCGGGCGACGGCCGCGCCGATGCCGGAACCGGCTCCGGTGATCACATGTGTAGCCATGGAGGCCATGCTCGCATCACCGGGCCGGTCCCGGACCACGGGCGGGCACCTCAGCGGATGCCGGCGCTCTCCTCCAAGTGGGCGAGCGCCCCGACCGGCTCCTCGGCGAAGAACACCAGGTCGGTGAGGGGGCGCGGCAGGAAGCCCTCGGTGTCCATCCGCCGGAACTGCTCCTTGAGGCCGTCGTAGAAGCCGGCCGTGTTCAGCACGACCACCGGCTTCTCGGTCTTCCCGTGCTTCTTGAGCTCCAGCATCTCGGTCGCCTCGTCGAGGGTGCCGGTGCCGCCGACCATGACGACCACCGCGTCGGCCTTCGCCAGGAGGAGCGCCTTGCGCTCGGCCAGGTCACGGGCGACGACCATCTCGTCGGCGTCCGGACGGGCCTTGGCCGACAGGAAGTCCACGGAGACTCCCACCAGCCGTCCGCCCGCCTGCTGGACGCCGTCGGCGACGACCTTCATCAGTCCGACGTCGGAGCCGCCCCACACCAGGGTGTGGCCGCCCTTCCCGAGGAGTTCGGCGAACTCCCGCGCGGGGCGTGTGTAGCGGTCGTCGAGGTCGGCGGCGGAGAGGAAGACGCAGATGTTCATGGCTTCACCGTACGCGGGAACGATTCGGGGCCCGCGAGCGCTTTCCCTGTATGGCTGAAGGACACACGATCACCATCGAGCAGGGCGCGCGGCGCGTCCGCGTCGTGCACGGCGGCCAGGTCCTGGCGGAGAGCGACCGCCCCCTGGTGCTGCGCGAGACGGGCTGTCCGGTGCGCTACTACATCCCGCCCGAGGACGTCCGCACGGACCTGCTGACCCCCTCCGACACCCACACGTACTGCCCGTTCAAGGGCACCGCGTCCTACTGGTCGCGTCCCGGCGCGGCCGATCTCGTGTGGGCCTACCCCGATCCCAAGCCCGACGTCGCCGAGATCAGGGACCATCTGTGCTTCTACGAGGTCGACGTGTCCTGAGATCCGGGCGGGCGCGGGCGTGGTGACGCGATGAGTTCCCGGGCGGCGGGCAGTCTGTGCAGGCATGGACAAGAAGACCATCTCGCGCGACGGGACCCCCATCGCGTACGAACGCCACGGTGACGGCCCGACGGTCGTCCTGGTCGGCGGCGCCATGTGCACCGGCGCCACGCTGGCACCTCTCGCCGAGGCCCTTTCGGACCGCTTCGGTGCCATCACCTACGACCGGCGGGGCCGCGGCGCCAGCGGTGACACGGCTCCCTTCGCGGTGGCCCGGGAGGTCGAGGACATCGCGGCGCTGATCGAGGCCTGCGGGGGCAGCGCGGCGCTCTACGGCATCTCGTCGGGCGGCGCGCTGGCCCTGGAGGCGGCCCTGAGCGGGCTGCCCGTCCGCGAAGTCGCCGTCTACGAGACGCCGTTCGCCGTCGACGAGGTCGCGGGCAAGCAGCGGGCGGAGTACACGCAGCGGCTGGCGGAGCTGCTGGGCCAGGACCGGCGCGGCGACGCCGTGGAGCTGTTCCTGACCCTCGTGGGCACGCCCCCGGAGATGATCGCCGGGGTGCGCATGTCCCACGCCTGGCCCGGCATGGAGGCCATCGCGCCGACCCTGGCGTACGACGACGCCGCGCTGGGGACGGGCGAGAGCCGGGTGCCGCGCGAACGGCTGGCCGGGCTCTCCCTGCCGCTGCTGTCCGTCGCGGGCGACGCGAGCCCCGCGTGGATGCGCGAGGCGGCGCGGACCATCGCGGAGGCGGCGCCGAACGGCTCGTACCGCACGCTGGAGGGGCAGACCCACATGGTGGACCCGCGGGCGCTGGCGCCGGTGCTGGAGAAGTTCTTCGGCGCGGACGGCTAGGGCGTGCCAGGGCGTGTCCGCAGCGACCGGGAGGGTGTCCTCTCCCGGTCGCGGACACGCCCGACCGCTCCGGCCGGGCTGAGCGCGTCGGCCGGGCGGAGCGCGTCGGCCGGTCTCTAGACGTCCGCCGTCGCGCGCGTGGTCGTCGCGATCGTCGCCGAGCCCACCACGCGGGTGCCGTCGTACAGGACGATGGCCTGGCCGGGCGCCACGCCGCGGACCGGCTCGGTGAAGGCGACCCGCAGCTCGCCGTCGACCAGGCCGGCGCTCACCTCGGTCTCGCCGCCGTGGGCGCGGAGCTGGGCGGTGTAGGTGCCGGGGCCCGTCGGGGCCGCGCCGCACCAGCGGGGCTTGATCGCGGTCAGCGCGGACACGTCCAGGGAGGCGGCCGGGCCGACCGTGACCGTGTTGTTCACCGGCGAGATGTCGAGGACGTAGCGGGGCTTGCCGTCGGCGGCCGGGGTGCCGATGCGCAGTCCCTTGCGCTGGCCGATGGTGAAGCCGTACGCGCCCTCGTGGGTGCCGATCGTGGCGCCGGTCTCGTCGACGATGTCGCCCTCGGCCTTGCCGAGCCGGCCCGCGAGGAAGCCCTGGGTGTCGCCGTCGGCGATGAAGCAGATGTCGTGCGAGTCCGGCTTCTTGGCGACGGCCAGGCCCCGGCGCTCGGCCTCGGCCCGGATCTCGTCCTTGGTGGTGACGGTGTCGCCGAGCGGGAACAGCGCGTGGGCGAGCTGGCGGTCGTCCAGGACGCCGAGGACGTACGACTGGTCCTTGGCCATGTCGGAGGCGCGGTGCAGTTCGCGCGTGCCGTCCTCGCGGACGATCACCTGGGCGTAGTGGCCGGTGCAGACCGCGTCGAAGCCGAGCGCGAGCGCCTTGTCCAGCAGCGCGGCGAACTTGATCTTCTCGTTGCAGCGCAGACACGGGTTCGGGGTGCGGCCGGCCTCGTACTCGGCGATGAAGTCCTCGACCACGTCCTCGCGGAAGCGCTCGGCGAGGTCCCAGACGTAGAACGGGATGCCGATGACGTCGGCGGCCCGGCGGGCGTCGCGGGAGTCCTCGATGGTGCAGCAGCCGCGCGCGCCGGTCCTGAACGACTGCGGGTTCGCCGAGAGGGCGAGGTGCACGCCGGTCACGTCGTGCCCGGCCTCGGCGGCACGGGCGGCGGCTACGGCGGAGTCCACGCCGCCCGACATGGCGGCGAGGACGCGGAGAGGGCGCTGCGAGGTGTCAGTCATAACCCCTCCAGGGTACGGGGCCGCGGGAACCGGAGCCCGCGAGTATCCGTTGAAGATCGCATGGGGGCGAAAAAGGGGAGTCCGGGAGCGCCGCGGAGCAGTGGAGCCGCGGCGGGAGCAGGGGACGGCGACCAGCCGGTCGGGCGCCGGGTGCTGCTCATCGGCGGTCTGGCGGCCGCCGTGAGCGCGGCCGGGCTCGCCCGGGAGGAGCTGTCGCACCTGTGGTGGCGGCTGCCGGGTGTGGAGAAGTCACGCGTGGCGGGCGCGGTGGACTTCCGGGGCGCGCAGTGGGTGGCGGCCTCGGCGGCGAACTGGCGGCGGGCCGACCGCCCCGACGACTACGGGATAGACCGCGTGGTCGTCCACGTCACGCAGGGCAGCTTCGCGAGCGCGGTGCGGGTCTTCCGGGACCCGAAGCACGGGGCGGCCGCGCACTACATCGTGCGCAAGGACGGCCATGTCACGCAGATGATCCGCGAGCTGGACGTGGCGTTCCACGCTGGCAACCGCGCGTACAACGAACGCAGTGTCGGCATCGAGCACGAGGGATTCGTCGACCGCCCCTCGTCGTTCACGGACGCGATGTACGAGGCCTCGGCACGGCTGACGGCGGGGATCTGCGGGCGGTACGGCATTCCCGTGGACCGCGAGCACATCATCGGGCACGTCGAGGTCCCCGGCACGGACCACACGGATCCCGGCCCGCACTGGGACTGGGACCGGTACATACGGCTCGTACGGCGGGCACACACGGCGGCCGCCTGACACGGGACCAGGGACCCGCCGGGGGCCGGGTCAGGTGAGGCCCGCCCTGCGCGCCCGTTCCACCGCCGGTCCGATCGCCCGTGCCACCGCGGTGACGTCCGCCGGCGTGGAGGTGTGGCCGAGGGAGAAGCGCAGGGTGCCCCGGGCGAGGTCGGGGTCGGTGCCGGTGGCGAGGAGGACGTGGCTCGGCTGGGCCACCCCCGCCGTGCAGGCCGATCCGGTGGAGCACTCGATGCCCTGCGCGTCGAGCAGCAGGAGCAGCGAGTCGCCCTCGCAGCCGGGGAAGGTGAAGTGCGCGTTGGCGGGCAGCCGGCCCCCGGGCGCCGGGTCGCCGCCGAGGATGGCGTCGGGCACGGCCTTGAGGACCGCGTCGGCCAGGTCGTCGCGCAGGGCGCCGATCTCGCGGGCGAACCACTCCTGCCGCTCGGCGGCCAGCCGTCCGGCGACCGCGAAGGACACGACGGCGGGCACGTCGAGCGTGCCCGAGCGGACGTGGCGCTCCTGACCGCCGCCGTGCAGCACGGGCACGGGGGTGTACTCGCGGCCGAGAAGCAGCGCGCCGATCCCGTAGGGGCCGCCGATCTTGTGGCCGGAGACCGTCATCGCGGCGAGGCCGGAGGCCGCGAAGTCGACGGGGATCTGGCCGAACGCCTGGACCGCGTCGGCGTGCAGCGGGATGCCGAACTCTGCGGCGACCTCGGCCAGTTCGCGGACCGGCATGACGGTGCCGATCTCGTTGTTGGCCCACATGACGGTGGCAAGGGCGACGTCCTCGGGGTTGCGGGCGACGGCCTCGCGCAGGGCTTCGGGGTGGACGCGGCCGTGGGCGTCGACCGGCAGGTACTCGACCGTGGCGCCCTCGTGCTCGCCGAGCCAGTGGACCGCGTCGAGGACGGCGTGGTGCTCGACGGGGCTCGCCAGAACGCGGGTGCGGGCCGGGTCGGCGTCTCTGCGCGACCAGTACAGGCCCTTCACCGCGAGGTTGTCGGCCTCGGTGCCGCCGGAGGTGAGGACCACCTCGCTGGGGCGGGCGCCGAGACAGTCCGCCAGGGTCTCGCGGGCCTCCTCGACCGCGCGCCGCGCGCTGCGGCCGGCGGCGTGGAGGGAGGAGGCGTTGCCCGTGACGCTCAGTCGGGCCGTCAGAGCCTCTACTGCCTCGGGAAGCATGGGGGTGGTCGCGGCGTGGTCGAGGTAAGCCATGGTGGGCTCGATTCTACGGGCCCGCTCCCCCTCTTCCCGGCCCCCCTGGGGGTCCTGGCCGCCGCGGCGGCCTCAGAAGCTCCAGGACACGGTGTTGTCGATCTGCATGAAGGCGACCAGGACGACCAGGTCGGCGATGCCGAGGCCGAGGCCGAGGAAGGCGCGGCCGCGGCGGGCCGTGCCGCGCCACAGGGCGACGGAGGCGAGGACGATCGCGATGGGGCCCAGGAAGAGGTTCAGCACGAGCAGACCGAGCAGGCCGAGGACGAAGGAGGCCACGGCCATGCCGTCGGCGTCCTTGACGCCGGTCCGGCGCGTGGCGCGGACGGGCTCGGCGGCACCCGGCATGCGCGGGGCCTCGGCGGTGCGGTCGGCGCCGGCCGTGCGGGTCGGGACGGCGGTGCGGGTCGCGGTGGTGGTGCGGGTGGAGCGGGTCGTACCGGTGGTGCGCGCGGTGAGTTCCATGACGTGAGTCAGCTCCCAACGGTCAGTTGGTGAAGGTGTGGGACCAACGGCCGGGTCGGCGGAGGTGCGGGACCGACGGTCAGTTGGCGGAGGTGTGGCGTCGGCGGGCCCCGCGCTCGCGCAGCGCGAAGACGACCAGCCAGACACCGATGACGGCGGCGGCGGCGAGGGTGAAGCTCAGCGGCGCGTGCGCCACGGAGCCCATCACAACGCCGAGCAGCAGGAGTGCGGCGACGAGGAACAGCATGAGATGCCTCTCGAAGAAGTCTCGAAGTCCGGTCCCGGAACGTCCGGCACCTCAACGGTGAGGGTCCGATGTTTCCGGGACTTGACGACTCAGTGAACGGTTGTAGTAACACTTGTTCACTGACTTTCGAGTCTAACCTGCTTCCCGGCTTTAAAATTCCAGAGAACAGTTGTTAACTGCATGGCATGAGTCACACTCTCGGCATCCGTCAGGCGCAGAAGCAGAAGACCCGACAGGCCCTGCTGGACGCCGCGTTGGGGCTTCTGGAGGATCAGAGCCTGAGCAGCCTGGGGCTGCGCGAGGTCACCCGGGCCGTCGGAGTCGCCCCGACCGCCTTCTACCGGCACTTCCGCTCGACGGCGGATCTCGGGGCGGCGCTGGTCGAGGAGGCGCTCGGAAGCCTGCACCCGGTGATCGGGGACGCGCTGTCCACGGCCGGGGACAGCGACGAACGCATCGCCCGCGCCGTGGAGGTGATCGCCCATCACGTCGCCGCGCATCCGGCGCACGTCCGTTTCATCGCGCGCGAGCGGCACGGCGGCGTCGCCCCGGTGCGGGACGCGATCCGCGAGCAGCTGGCCCGGTTCGCCGAGGAGGTCAGGGACGCGCTGGCCGAACATCCCGAGTCGGCGGGGTGGAGCGACGACGATCTGCTGATGCTGGCGGGACTGTACGTCGACCACATGCTGATGGCCGCGTCGGCGTTCCTGGAGGCGCTGGACGACTCCGAGGCGGAGCGGGAACGGGTCGCCGGGGTGGCGAGCCGCCAGATGCGCCTGATCAGCATCGGCCGCCGCCACTGGCTCGGCTGACCACCGCGGCGACCGCCCGGAAGCGACACCCCGGCATCCCCGGCACCGCGACACCCCGGCACCCCGGCACCCCGGCACCCCGGCACCCCGGCACCGGGGCACCCCGGCACAGTGCAGGCTCAGCCCTGGTTCTGCCCCTGACCCTGCCCCTGGCCCATCTGGCCGGCGCCCGGGCCTCCGCAGCCGCCGGCCCGGGCGCCGTCGGGGGCGCCGCTCGGCATGCCCGAGGGGAAGCCCGAGGGGGCCTTTCCGGTGGGCATGCCCGAAGGGGTGCCGGACCGGGAGGGCATGCCCGTGGGAGCGCCGCTGGGGCGGCCGCCGGGCCCACCGCTCGGCATCCCGGACGGGCGGGTGCAGTTCTGCTCGCCGGTCGTGGTGCCGTCCGAGGACGACGAGTCGCCGGAGCCGCAGGCCGCCAGCAGGGGCGAGAGCGCGAGGACGGCGACGAGGGGAACGAGTCGTGCACGACGGTTCATTGGGGCAACTCCCAGTCAAGTCACGTGGATCGGCCGACGAGAGCCGGTCGAGCGGGAGACAGCGGACCAGATCCACGTAGGGCCGCGCTGTGCCGAGGCTGTGTCTTGCTGTGCGACGCGGCCCGGCTCAGGGTGCTCAATCCCCCTCGTACACCGCGCCGATGGCGGCGGCCGTCGCGGCCAGCTCCCGGCGCGCCTCGGGCGGGGCGAGCACCTCCAGCGCGTCCCCGAAGGCCAGCAGCGTGCGGGACTCGCGCACCGAGCCGAGGACGAGACGCGCAGTCACCCACTCGCCGGCACCGTCGTCCTCGGGCGGCTCCGCGAGGGAGGCCGCGTGAAGGCGTACGAACATGTCGAGGCGCGAGCGCCGTACCCGAACCGTGACATCGACACCCCCCGGCCGCTCCTCGACCTGACGGCGCAGCACCTCCCAGGCATCGGCGAGTTCGACGCCCGGACGGCGCCGCACCGGGTCCGGCAGCAGCGTGGCCGAGCGGACCCGGTCGGCGCGGAACAGCCGCGGACCGCCGCGCCGGTCGGCGACCAGGTACCAGACACCGGCCTTGGAGACGAGGCCGTACGGGTCGACGGTGTAGGTGCGCGGCTCGGCGTCCCCGCCGTGCCGGTAGCGCAGCCGCAGCCGGCGGTCGGCGAAGACGGCGTCCTGGAGCACCTCCAGGTCGACGTCCCGCCGGGGACCGCCCTTCCAGCGGGTGGCGTCGACGAGGACCCGCCGGCTGGTGACCTCGGCGGCGGGCCTGAAGGGCGCGGGCAGCGCGGCCATCACCTTGCGCAGCGCCGAGCCGAGCGCCGCGTCCAGGCCGAGGGCGGCGTGCGCGCCCTGCGCGGCGAGGACGAACAGCGAGCGCGACTCGTCCGCGGTCAGTCCGGTGACGTCCGTACGGAATCCCGCGAGCAGTTCGATGCCGCCGTGCCGCCCGCGTTCGGCGTAGACGGGGACGCCCGAGGCGGACAGGGCCTCGACGTCCCGGTAGATCGTGCGCACCGACACCTCCAACCGGTCGGCGAGTTCACGCGCCGGGACGCGGCCGCGCGTCTGGAGCAGCAGCAGGATCGAGAGCAGGCGGTCGGACTTCACGCGCCCAGGATCGCGCCCGCGCCGGGCCGCCACAAATGCTGACGGAAACTGTCAGGTTATGCGTCGAGAGTGAGGGCACACCGAGACACGGAAGAGGTAGTCATGAACGCGATGGACCCCCGCCCTCTGTACGCCCGAGCCGCCGCGCAGATCGCGTCGCTGATCGCGACCGTCCGGCCGGAGCAGCTGGACGGTGTCACCCCGTGCGCCGAGTTCGACGTACGTCTGCTGCTGTCGCACCTGGTCGGCGGCGCCCGGCGGATCGCCGTGATCGGGGCGGGCGGCGACGGGCTCGCGGTGCGGCCGTTCGCCGACGGCGTGCCGGACGACGGGTGGGGCGCCGCGTACGACGAGGCCGGGGAGCAGGTCCGCGTGGCGTGGGCGGACGACGCGCGGTTGGACGCCGCCGTGCGGGTCCCCTGGGGCGAGGTCCCCGGACGGATCGCCCTCGCCGGCTACGTCATGGAGGCGGTCACGCACACCTGGGACCTCTCGGAGGCGCTGGGGCGGCCCCTCGAACTCGACCCCGAACTCGCGGAGTTCGCGCTCACGATCGCCACCCGTGTGCTGCCCGACGAGGGGCGCGAGGACCCCGGGCTGCCGTTCGGCGCCGTGGTGCCGGCTCCCGAGGGCGCGGACGCCTACGGGCGCCTGGCGGCCTGGACGGGCCGCGGCCCCCTGGTGACCGCCTGAGGCGCGGGGCACCGCGCCAGGACACCCGGCAGGAGAGCACCCCGTCCGCGATCGGACGGCGGACGCGGGACGCGGGACGGACAAGGGTGTGCCGTGCTCGGCCCCCGGCCCGGGGGCCGAGCAGCCGTGACACCCGGCCGGGGTGCACGGCGCCGGCCCCGTCGGGTGACACGAGCCGACCACCCACCGAGCCGTTTGGCGCCGACCACAGCGCCGATCCGTAGGGTGCCGACCACAGCGCCGAGCGCTACGGTCCCGACCACAGCGCCGATCCGTACGGTCCCGACCACAGCGCCGAGCGCTACGGTCCCGACCACGCGGGGAGCGTTACGGTGCCGACCGCGCCGCCGGCGCCCGGAGCTCCCGGGCACCACCCGGGCCGAGGGGTCGCGGCCCCGCCCCGGGCCCGGCCGTGAACGCCCGGAGCGGGTCAGCCGAGGCGGGCGCGGGCGAGCTGGCGGGACTGGGCGACCAGGCGGTCCTCGCTGTCCCAGACCTCCGCGTCCTCCTCGAGGAAGCCCCCGGCGAGGTTGCGGGTGGTGATCGACACGCGCAGCGGGCCGGGTGCCGGACGGCACCGCACGTGCACGGTCAGCTCGACGGTCGGCACCCAGCCGGACAGGCCGATCTCGAAGGCGGTCGGCGGCAGCGCGTCGACGGCGAGGAGCAGCGAGAGCGGGTCCGCGTCCCGGCCGTCGGCGAGCCCGAACCACGACCGCATCTCGCCCTTCCCGGACGGAGCGCCGAGCGCCCAGCCGAGCGTCGCGGGGTCGAGCTTGAGGAAGAGCCGGTCGGTGATCGCCGAGCTGCCGGGGATGGGCGCGGGGGCGTCCTGCGGGCCGAAGCACTGGTCCATGGGCGGGATCGCCGGCGGCAGCGCGGTCGTGCGGACGTCGTCGGGCAGCGCGTCGAGGTCGCCGTACGAGGCGAGCACGCGGATGCGCTCGATCTCGCGGCCCTCGTCGTCGTACTGGAAGAGGGACGCCTGTCCGGTCGACAGCGTCCGGCCGGTGCGCACGACGTCCGTGCGCACGACCGCGGGGCCCGGCTGGGACGCGGTCAGGTAGTGCGCGGAGACCGTGAAGGGGTCGGAGTGCGGGAGGGCGTCGGCGAGCGCGCGGCCGAGGACGGCCAGCAGATAGCCGCCGTTGACGGCGTTGATGATCGTCCACCCGGCGGAGAGGTCGACGTCGTAGACGCCGTTCCCGCGCGGGGTGACGGCCGTGTCCCGGTCGAACTCGCTGTCGCCGATCGTGGCCCGTACGGCCTGTACCGAAGCTGCTTCTGGCATACATGAACGGTACAACAGGAAATTACTAAGCGGTAGCTTTCATGCATTCGGACGTACGGGCACCCCCGCCGTCCGGCCAATCAGGTGAGGATTCGGCAATTTCTTGTCAAGTGTCCGCAATCATCCGTGACCAATCGGTCCGAGTTCTCCTCTGATGGGACATGAGCCTCACCGGGACATCGTTCCTCCTGACCTCTTTCGTACTGTGCGCCGTCGCCCTCCTGCTGCCCCTCGTCCTGTGGTCCAAGGTGCCCGGACCGGCGCCGGTGCGCGCCGCGGCCCGGCTCCTGATGCTGCTCTTCGTCCAGGGGACGGCGATCAGCGTGGTGTTCGTCCTCGTGAACAACGCCAACAACCTGTACGACGACTGGGCCGACCTCCTCGGCACCGGCAACCACGTCCAGCAGGCCCCCGACCTCGGCGTGGACGGCACCGGAGGGATCTCGCTGAAGGACCTGCCCCGGCTGCGGCAGTCCTTCCGGCCGGCCGAGGGACCGCGCATGCGGCGGGCCGGCGGGGTGCGCGTCACCCATCTGAAGGGACGGGTGTCGGGGGTGAACGCCGAGGTCTACGTCTGGCTGCCGCCGCAGTACGACGAACCCGCCTACCGGCACCGGACGTTCCCCGTCGTGGAGCTGCTGCCGGGCTACCCGGGCTCCGCCAAGGCGTGGTTCGGATCGCTGCGGGTGCACGAGCAGCTGCGGCCGATGATGCTCGACGGCCGGGTCGCGCCGTTCATCCTGGTCGCGCCCCGCACCAACCTGCTGGCCCGCGCGGACACCGGCTGCGCCAACATCCCGGGGACGGTGAACGCGGAGAGCTGGCTCAGCGTCGACGTGCCGCGGATGGTCATGGACAACTTCCGGGCCGAGCCCGCCCCGGACGGCTGGGCCACGGCCGGATACTCGGCCGGGGCGCACTGCGCCACCAAACTGGCCGTCGCCCACCCCGACCGCTACCGCGCCGCGGTGAGCATGTCCGGCTACAACGACCCCAAGGGCGAACGCACGTCACTCGCCGGGCGGAGCCTCGACCTGCGCCGCCGGAACAATCCCTACCTGCTGCTGCGCGCCGAGCGCGTCCACCCCCGGGTCGCCCTCTACTTCTCCGGCGAGTCCGGCGACGGCTACCAGGCGGGCGCGGCGATCCAGGCGATCGCGAAGCCGCCGACGAGCGTGGACGTCGTGCTGCTGCCGCGCAGCGCGGGCGGACACGACATGGGGCTGTGGCGGCCGCAGCTCCCGGAGGTGTTCCGCTGGCTGACCGAGCGGTTCGACGCGGGCGGGGAGAACACGGCGAACGCGGGAGGCACGGCGGACGGCGGGGGCGACGCGGATGCCGGAGGCGGCACGGGCGCCGGCGGCGCCGCGGGCACGGCGGACGGTGTCAGGAGGTCTCTTCCTCCCGCACGGTCGAGCGGCGGTTCCACGCGCGCGGAGCTCGCCAGTGGTACCGCATCGCGAACAGGCGCAGCACGAAGGCCGTGACGATGGCGAGGCCGCTGGTGAACGGGGTGAGCGCGTCGTAGCGGATGCAGAGCACCACCATGGTGGCGCCGACGATCGCCGGGACCGCGTAGAGGTCACGGTCCCAGCGCAGCAGGGAGGGGACCTCGTTGGCGAGCATGTCACGCAGCACACCGCCGCCCACGGCGGTCGCGAGGCCGAGGGCGGCGGAGGCGGTCAGGCCGAGCCCGTAGTCGTACGCCTTGACGGTGCCGGTGACACAGAAGAGCCCGAGCCCGGCCGCGTCGAAGACGTTCACGCCGACCTGGATGCGCTCGACCTGCGGGTGCAGGAAGAAGACGAGCAGGGCGGCGACGAGCGGTGTGGTGAAGTACCCCAGGTCGGTGAAGGCGGCCGGGGGTACGGCACCGATGATGATGTCGCGCAGCAGCCCTCCGCCCAGCGCGGTGATCTCCGCGAGGACGGCGATGCCGAAGACGTCGAAGTTCTTGCGGACGGCCAGCAGAGCGCCGGAGATCGCGAAGACGAAGATGCCGATCAGATCGAGCGTGTGCTGGACGGAGGGGCTGAACAGTTGCTGGAACACCCCCACATTCTCACCTGTCGCGGGGTGTGCGCCTTACGAAGGAAGGTCTAGAGGGCCGGCTTGCCTGTGGTGAACAGCCAGGTCTGGAAGAGATCGTCGAGCTGCTGCCCGGAGACCTTCTCGGCGAGGGCGATGAACTCGGCGGTGCTGGCATTGCCGTACCGTTGCAGCTTCGTCCACGCGGGCAGCAGCTTGAAGAAGGCTGTGTCGCCGATGCGTTCGCGCAGCATCTGGAGCGTCATCGCGCCCCGCTGGTAGACGGCCGAGGCGAACATGGTGTCCCGCTGCGGATCGCCGACCGTGATCTGCCAGAAGGCGGAGTCCGCGGGCCGCTGGTTGTACCCGGCGACGAACGAGTCGTGCGCCGAGCGGGTGCCCTTGTGCTCGGCCCACAGCCACTGGGCGTAGGTCGCGAAGCCCTCGTTGAGCCAGATGTCCTTCCAGTGCGCCACCGAGACCGAGTCGCCGAACCACTGGTGGGCCAGCTCGTGCACGATGGTCGACTCCGAGCGCACCGCCGAGTACGCGGGCTTCGACTGGACCTCCAGCGAGAAGCCCGCCTCGGGCATGTCGTCGACGATGGCGCCGGTCTCCTCGAACGGGTACGGCCCGAACACCTGCGACCAGTAGTCGGTCGCCTCGGCGGTGACGGCGTACACGTCGACGCTGTTGCTGTTCGCGAGCACCGGGTCGACGGCGACGTAGATCGGTGTCCCGCCCGGGGTGGTGCCGGTCCTCACGTCGAACGTCCCGATGGTCGCCGTCGCGAGGTAGGTGGCCATGGGCCGGCTCTCGCGCCAGTGGGTGACCGTGGAGGCGCCCTTGGCGCGGGTCGACACCAGGCGGCCGTTGGAGACCGCCGTCAGGCCCTTGGGCGCCGTGATGCGGATGTCGTAGGTCGCCTTGTCGGACGGGTGGTCGCTGGAGGGGAACCAGGTGGAGGCGGCGTTGGGCTCGCACGCGACGAAGACGCCGTCGGCCGTCTTCATCCACCCGTAGTCGGAGCCGAAGACGATCGGACCGTTGAGTGCCTCGGGGACCCCGCCGTAGGTGACCCGCACGGTGAAGTTCTTGCCCTTGGCCAGCGTGCCGCGCGGGGTGACGCGGATCTCGTCGCCCTCGCGCGTGAAGTGGGCGGCTCTGCCGTTCACCTCGACCTTCGTGACGTCCAGCTTCTGGAGGTCCAGGTCGAAGGCGGAGAGGTTCTGGGTGGCGCGGGCGGTGAGGGTCGTGACGCCGTCGAGGCGGTCCGTGGCGGGGTCGTACGCCACGTCGAGGGCGTAGTGGCGGGCGTCGAAGCCGCCGTTGCCGAGCTGGGGGAAGTACGCGTCGCCGATGCCGTCCGCGCCGGGGGTGGGGGCGGAGGAGGCGGCGACGATGAGGAAGGAGGCCGCCGCGGTGGCGAGCGCGCCTAAACGTGCCGAACGGGAGAGTGCCATTTCGCGTCCCTTTCGTACGTGTGCCGATCGTTTCCGATCAGACGGACACGCAGGACTCTGCACTCTCCCGTTCGAGCATGTTCATGACTTTGCCAAGTCGTCACGGCCTACTTGCCGGTTGACTCCTGACGATCGGCTTCCGCGACCGCGGAGTCCTCCGTGGCGGCGGCCTCGTCACCGGCAGCGGTGTCCGACGCCTTGCCGGCCTCGTCACCTTCGGCGGCGAGTTCGGCGGGAGCCTTGCCCGACACCTCGGCGGACTCCACACCGGAGACCAGCTCGACCGCTTCGCGGGCGGCCGAGAGCAGGACGACGTCCTGCGGAGCCTGGTCCGCGGCGTTCTCCGGGTGGTGGCAGGCGACGCGCTGACCGGGCTTCAGCTCGATGAGCGGCGGCTCGGTCGTCTTGCAGACCTGCGTGGCCTTCCAGCACCGGGTGTGGAACCGGCAGCCGCTCGGCGGCGCGATCGGCGAGGGAACGTCGCCGCGCAGCAGGATCCGCTCGCTCTTGGCGCCCCGGCGCTTGGGGTCCGGCACCGGCACGGCCGACATGAGGGCCTTGGTGTACGGGTGCATCGGAGCCTGGTACAGCGAGGCGCGGTCGGCGAGCTCGACGATCTTGCCGAGGTACATCACCGCGATGCGGTCCGAGACATGGCGCACGACGGAGAGGTCGTGAGCGATGATCACGTACGTCAGACCGAGCTCGGACTGCAGGTCGTCCATCAGGTTCACGACCTGCGCCTGGATCGACACGTCGAGCGCCGAGACCGGCTCGTCCGCCACGACCAGCTTCGGCTTCAGGGCGAGCGCGCGGGCGATGCCGATGCGCTGGCGCTGGCCGCCGGAGAACTCGTGCGGGTAGCGGTTGTAGTGCTCGGGGCTCAGACCCACCAGCTCCAGGAGCCGCTGGACCTCCTTCTTCACACCGCCCTCGGGCTCCACGTTCTGGAGCCGGAACGGCGCCGAGACGATCGAGCCGATGGTGTGACGGGGGTTCAGCGACCCGTACGGGTCCTGGAAGATCATCTGGATGTCACGGCGCAGCGGACGCATCTTCGAGGTGCTGAGACGGGTGATGTCCCGGCCCTCGAACTCGATGGTGCCGCCGGTCGGGTCCTGGAGGCGGGTGATGACCCGGCCCATGGTCGACTTGCCGCAGCCGGACTCGCCGACGACGCCGAGCGTCTCGCCCTTGCGGACCTCGAAGTCGATGCCGTCGACGGCCTTGACCGCACCGACCTGACGCTGGAGAACGCCCTTCCGGATGGGGAAGTGCTTCTGCAGCCCCTGGACCCGGAGGAGGACCTCACTGCTGTCCGAGGACTTCGCGCGGTGCGCGGGAGCCGCGGCCTGCTGCGGGATCACCGCGCCGGCGCCGTCCGTCTTGTTGTTCTCACTC
Organism: Streptomyces sp. NPDC001914; assembly: GCF_042891215.1. NCBI lineage: Bacteria > Bacillati > Actinomycetota > Actinomycetes > Kitasatosporales > Streptomycetaceae > Streptomyces > Streptomyces sp. NPDC001914. The sequence continues at coordinate 84,979 of NZ_JBIASW010000019.1, read as the reverse complement.
ACAGCTTCGGCGCAATCTCTTCGGTCCAGATCCGCGTGCGGTCCTCCTGCGAGAGGTGGCAGGCGGTGTAGTGGCCGCTGCCGACGAGCTGCAGTTCGGGGCGCACAGTGCGGGTGACATTGCCCTTGGGCAGGTCCGCGTACGGGCAGCGCGGGTGGAAGGCGCAGCCCGAGGGGACGTTGATGAGGCTCGGCGGCTGGCCCTTGACGGGGATGAGCCGCTCGGACGTCTCACGGTCGATACGGGGCATCGAGCCGAGCAGACCCCAGGTGTAGGGGTGCTGCGGCTGCTCGAAGACCCGCTCGGCGGTGCCGCGCTCGACACACCGGCCGCCGTACATCACGAGGACGTCGTCGGCGATCTCGGCCACCACACCCAGGTCGTGGGTGATGAGGACGACCGCGGAGCCGAACTCCTTCTGCAGATCGCGGATGAGGTCGAGGATCTGCGCCTGGACGGTGACGTCCAGGGCGGTCGTCGGCTCGTCCGCGATGAGCAGCTCGGGGTTGTTGACGAGCGCCATCGCGATCATCGCGCGCTGACGCATACCGCCCGAGAACTCGTGCGGGTAGCTGTCGACGCGCTTGCCCGGCTCGGGGATGCCCACGCGGTCGAGCATCTCGATCGCCCGCGCGCGGGCGACCTTCTTGCTGACCTTGTGGTGGGTGCGGTACGCCTCCACGATCTGGTTGCCGATCGTGTAGTACGGGTGCATCGCGGACAGCGGGTCCTGGAAGATCATCGCCATCTCGCGGCCGCGGAGCTTGCGCACCTCGTCCGGGTGGGCGTTGACCAGTTCCTTGCCGTCGAGCCAGATCTCGCCCGACATCTGGACGTTCTTGCCGCGCGCGCCGAGACGGTGCAGACCCATGATCGCCAGCGAGGTGACGGACTTGCCGGAACCCGACTCGCCCACGACGCAGAGGGTCTTGCCCTTCTCCACCGCGAAGCTGAGCCCGTCGACGGACTTGACCAGACCGTCGTCGGTCGGGAAGTGCACCTTGAGGTCGCGCACTTCGAGGAACGCCTTGGGAGCGTCCGAGGGCGAGGAGACGGGCTCGCCGACAGCGGCGCCGGTCTTGGAAAGTTCGGTCACGAGAGCCTCACCCGCGGGTCGGCGGCGGCGTAGAGCAGGTCCACCAGAAGATTTGCCACGACGACGAAGAACGCGGCGAGAAGAGTCACGCCGAGGATCTTCGGCAGGTCGTTGTCGGTGATGCCCTGCACCGCGTACTGGCCGATGCCGTGCAGGGAGAACACGGACTCGGTGATCACGGCACCGCCGAGCAGCAGACCGAGGTCCATGCCGAAGACGGTGATGATCGGGGTGAGCGCGGCGCGCAGTCCGTGCCGGACCACGACCTTGCCCTCACGCAGACCCTTGGCGCGGGCCGTGCGGATGAAGTCCTCGTTCATCGTCTCCAGCATGCCCGAGCGGGTGAGCCGCGCGTAGATGGCGGAGTACAGGAGAGCGAGAGAACACCACGCGGGGAAGAGGGTGTTGGCCCACTGGGCGGGGTTCTCGGTGAGCGGGACATAGGTGCGGCCGAAGATCGGCCAGTTGACGGTGAAGAGCAGCAGAGCCAGGTTGCCCGTGAAGAACATGGGCAGCGAGACACCGGCGAGCGCGATGCCCATGAAGGTGCGGTCGAAGATCGAACGCGGCTTCAGGGCGGAGATCACACCCGCCGCGACACCGGACAGCAGCCACAGCACCGCGGCACCCGCGGCGAGCGACAGGGTCACCGGCATGCGCGAGGTGAGGTCCGGCCAGACGGCCTGGTGGGTCTTGAAGGAGTACCCGAAGCACGGTGCGTCACAGTGCGCCGTGGTGGGACCCAGGTCGTAGGTAGCGCCGCTGACGATCCCCTTGATGAAGTGCCAGTACTGGACGTAGACGGGCTGGTCCAGACCGAGGTTGTGCTTGACCGCGATGATGTCGGCCTTCGTCGGGCTCTTCCCGATGTACTGCTGCGCGAGCTGGTCGGCGGTCTGGCCGGCCAGTCTTGGCAGCAGGAAGAAGATGGCGAAGGTGACCGCGGAGACGACCAGGAGCAGGATCGCTGCCGCTGCCGTCCGACGGAGGATGTACGAAATCACGGGGATCGGCGCTGGTGCCCGCGGGCTGAGCCCGCGGGCACCAATGCCTTCACCTGCCTTCCGGGGCTACTTCTTCGTGGTGCCGATGTTGAGGTAGTCGTACTGACCGCTGAAGGCCGCCGTGGAGACCAGGTTGGTCGCGTACTGCGGGCGGGCCAGCAGAACCTTGAAGTAGGTCAGCGGCACGAGGACGGCGTCGTCCATGGTCTTCTTGTCGATCTCGGTGTACAGGGCGTTGCGCGCGGCGTCGTCCTGCGTACCGATCGCCTTCTCCAGGAGGGAGTTGACGTCCTTGTTGTCGTACTGCGACAGGTTGGTGTTACCGGACGCGCCGATCGCGGAACCGTTCAGGATCTGCTGCAGGAAGCCGTAGCCGGAGGGCCAGTCGGCACCCCACTGCATCATGATCAGACCGATGTTGTTCTTCTCGGTGAACTTCGGGACACCCGCGTAGTCGGTGAAGTACTTGCCCGACGGGTACTGCTTCAGGCTGGCGTTGATGCCGACCTTCTTCAGCGAGGCGATGATCGCCGTGGCGGCGTCGATCTCCTGCGGGCGGTCGCTGCGCGCGGAGATGTTGGTGTTGATGGTCTCCTTGCCGCAGGCCTTGAGCTGCTCCTTGGCCTTGGCGGCGTCACCCTTGTTGCCGGCCGACGCGTAGACGTCCGACTTGGCGTAGCCCGGGATGTCCGGCGGGAGAACCGTGGAGGCGATGTCGCCGCGGATCGGGCCGCCCTCGGCCGTCTGGACCGAGACCTTGTCGATCGCGAACTGCACGGCCTTGCGGCACGCGACGTTGTCGAACGGCTTCACCTTGGTGTTGATCGCCATGTAGACCAGACGGCCACCGTAGGTGTTGTCCGTGTTGGCCTTCTTGGCGGCGGAGGTGAGCACGTCGGCCTGGGTCGCGGCCTGGACACCGCCACCACCGAGGTCGATCGCGTCGCCCGCGAGGACGTCCTTGTCGATCGTCTCGGCGTTGACCTTCAGGTTGACGACGATCTTGTCCGGGTACTGCTTGCGCAGCGGGTCGGTCGCCGCGTCCCAGTTCTCGTTGCGCACGAGGACGGCCTGCTTGCCGTCGGCGTAGCTCTGGAACTTGTACGAGCCCGAGGACACGATGTTCTTGACGTAGTCGACGCCGTTGTCCTTGGCCTGCGGGACCGGAGCGGTCTGCGGCGAGGCGACCAGGTAGTCGAACTCCTGGAAGGCCGTCTTCAGGTGGAAGACAACCGTGGTGTCGTCCGGGGTCTCGATGGACGAGAGGCCCTTGGCGCTCTTGTCCTTGTAGGGACCCTTGTACTTGTCGCCGCCCACGAGGAACTGCTGGAAGTAGTTCGGACCGAGGGAGAGCACGTCACGCGCGAAGTTGGAGCGCTCGACCGCGTACTTGACGTCCTTGGACGTGATCGCGGTGCCGTCCTGGTACTTCAGGCCCGAACGCAGCTTGTACGTCCAGGTCTTGCCGCCGTCGCTCGGGACACCCTTGGAGGCCGCGAGGTCGGGGACAAGGGTGTTGCCCTTCTCGCCGGCGCCGGGCTGGAACGTCATCAGCGGGCGCGCGTACAGGCGGCTCAGGTTGTACATGTACGCGTAGTACGTGTTGCCCGGGTCGAAGGAGTCCGGCACGTCCGAGTACTCGTACGTGACCGTGCCCCCCTTCTTGGTGGAGGCGTTGACGACGTCCTTGGTCGCTGCGTTGGCCCCAGCTGACTTCGTGTTGTCGGTGTTCTTGTTGTCATCGGCCTTGCTGCAGCCTGCAACGAGCAGACTCGCGGAGCCGATGGCCGCAATGGCGGCCAGCGTTGACCTACGCATGATGGGCGGGTTCCCCTCCATTGTCGGAAACTTGGTGATCTCTCGGTGTCCGTCAGGCATCAGCGGCTGCGCGGGTCGAGAGCGTCGCGGAGACCGTCGCCCAGAAGGTTGAAGGCGAGGACGGTCACGAAGATGGCGAGGCCGGGCACGATCATGAACTGCGGGTCGACCTCGTAGTAGGTCACCGCTTCACGCAGCATGCCGCCCCAGGAAGCCTGCGGGGGCTGGATGCCGACCCCGAGGAAGCTCAGGGACGCCTCGAAGAGGATGTTGGTCGGGATGAGCAGCGTCGAGTAGACGATGATCGGGCCGACCAGGTTGGGCAGCAGCTCCCGGAACAGGATGTACGGGCCCTTGGCGCCCATGCCCCGGGAGGCGTCCACGAATTCGCGCTCGCGCAGGGCGAGGGTCTGACCGCGCACGATCCGGCCCAGGTAGGGCCAGTTGAAGAAGCCGATCACGAAGATCAGGACGCTCAGGTGGAGCGGGAGCCCTTCGAGGCCGAACGCGCCGCCCTGCAGGGTGGCGGAGATGGCGATCGCGAAGAGCAGGAGGGGGAAGGCGAGGAAGGTGTCCATCAGTCGGCTGATGATCGAGTCGACCCGCCCGCCGTAGAAGCCCGCGACGACGCCGAGGATCGCGCCGATCACGTTCGACAGGATCGTGGCGCCGAAGGCGACGACCAGCGAGACCCAGGAGCCCTCCAGGAGGCGGGTGGCGAGGTCGCGGCCGAACTTCGGGTCCACACCGAGCGGGTGGTCCGCGGACATGCCGCCCATCCCGCCCTTGGGCAGCGAGGTGTTGGCGTCGATCAGGTCCTGGTTGAAGGCGTTCGGGTCCAGACCCAGCATCGACTGGATGGGCCGGGCGAGGATGGCCATCAGGATGAGCAGCACGACGATGACACCGCCGGCGACCGCCACCTTGTCGCGCTTGAAGCGCGTCCAGGCGATCTGTCCCAGGGAACGGCCCTCGATCCGCCCCTTGCCGGCTCCGGCGAGCGCGGCCTCTGGCTGCGCTTCCGTTGCCGCCGCGGTGGTCTCGATCGGTGCGGTCACAGTGACCCGACCCCTCTCGCCGGTGGTGACCGGCCTACGACTGCCGCTGTCTGCGGCTTGGTTCACTTGCTCGCCGGGAAGTTGACCGCAGATGGTGCGGTCCGGTGACCCGGCTGATGATTCGGCTTGCACTCGCTCACAGGATCGACGACCCCGTGTCTGATGGGCGAGTCTTCAGTGCCGCCACGATCAGTTGCCAGGCCTCATGGAGAAAGTATGCGTAACCGTGATGCTTGTTGGGGGATTCCGTTATCCGAACAGTGGGTAACGGGAGCCGGACGACTGCCAATTGAGCGCGAAGGCCCCAAAGAGGTCTTTTTGATCAGAAGTCCCGCCAAAACGGGACATCAGGCACATCCGTCCGCTACCCCGCAGGTCAGCAGCATGCAACGCACGTCTCGTGAAGGCCGTGTGCAGAATCATGATGCCAGTCGTTCTCGCACGCGCATGCGACAGGTCCGCGATTCGGGACGCTCTCAGTAGCCGCCGCGGGCCGGTGGATAGCCGTAACCGCCCGCGGTCGGCGCCTGTGCCGGGGCCCCGTGTGCCTCACGGTCGTAGAACGGGCGTGCGTTGGCGCGCAGCCACATCGCCACCGGGTCGAACTCGTCGGACATGGCGACGGTGGAGACGGGCAGCCCGTCCGGGACCGCGCCGATGGACTGCTGCATCATCGCCCGCACCGAGTCGACGGCGGGCGGCGAGGTGTCGTACACGTCGAGGCCGATGGCCAGATACGGTGCCCCGACCGTGGGTTGGACCCAGGCGCGGCGCAACGACCGTACGGACGGCGTCCGATGGGCGTTCTGCGTGAGCAGGGCGTAGAACTGCGGGATCTCGATGGCCGGTTCGGACAGCCGCAGCGGGCCCGCGGGCTGCCGCTCCAGGCCCGTGGCGATCCGGCGCAGATCCAGCCACGGGATGCCGAGACCGCCGTTCGGGGCGTGCGGATTGAGCCAGAGGCCGAAGTGGTCCGGGTACAGGGTGCGGGCGACGTCCAGCCCGTCCACGACCTCGTAACTGCGGTTCCAGCCACTGGCCGAGAGCTCCTGGGCGGAGGTGACGCACGGGGCGTAACCGAAGCCGTCCACGTGCATGTTCCCGTACTGGGCGTCCGGCGAGCCGGCCTGGCCGTGCCACAGCAGCATCCACACCTGGCCGGACGACGGGGTCGCGAGCGCGCGAAGGAGCGCCTCGTAGGCGTCGTAACGCCCGGGAGTCACCTGGCGCAGCATGTGCTCGACCTGCCCGGCCGCGGCCGTGCCCGACGCGCTCACCTTCAACCGCCCCTTCGCGAACAATTCACGACGAACTCATCCCTTACGCCCGAGGTACCGGTTACCGACATGCGTCAACACCCCGACCGGGCCATGAAACCAGCTTATGCGGCGATCGTGCTCCGCCGGGGGAAGCAGTCGAGAGCCGGGAACCGCCGCGCGGGGCGGCCGGGCCCCCCGCGCGGCGGGTGTGCGGCCTCTCGGGGCACCTCCGCCGCCCGCGCCGTTCAGTGACCGTGCTGGTAGAAGGGCCGCACCTTCGCCCGCATCCAGTCGCCGACCGGGTCCTGCGCCACGTCGAGAAGAACGAGGTTCACCGCGATGTTCACCGGAACCCGGCCGAGCGCGCGGCCCAGGGCGTCCAGGGGCAGTGCGCGGGCGTCGCCCTCCCACGCCGAGAGTTCGACGCCGATGAACATGACAGGCGCGTCGCCCTCGATGCTGGCCAGACACCGGCGGGCGCTCAGGACGACACCCGTCGCGGCGAACTCCGCCGAGGCCGCGGCGAGGAAGTCCATCGGGTCGTCCTGCCAGTCGGGCTCGAAGAGCCGCACACGGCCCCCGCTGGCCGCCCCGTCCAGCTCGCTCCGCCCGGCTCTGCACAGCTCCGCGACGGCGATCGGCGGCAGCGGTACGCCGACCACGCCGTCCGGGTTCACCGCGATGCCGACCTGCGGGGGAAGTCCGCGGGCGAACTCCACGGCGGGCGCGATCGTGTACGACATGTGGCTGCCGACGACCTGGCGGAACTGCTCCTCGGAGCTGAAGACGGGGACGTAGACCTGACCGCCGATGTCCATCGTGGGCAGGTCGAGCGCGCCGCTCCGCGGGCCGCCGCCGTTGGGCAGCGGCACCCACACGAAGCTGCGGCCGAGCACCTCGACGATGCGGGCGGCCGCCGAGGGCCCCGCGGGCACGCCGAGGGAGGAGGACAACACCTCCTCCAGCTCGTTGCCGGGCCAACCGCCGTGCGGATGGGGGTGCGCCTGTGCCGGAAAGTCCATCTGTCTACCGTCCGCTTCGAACCGTTGTTCCGGCTGGAAAGGTTAGTGGGCGGCCACCGCGGGTCAGTGGCCGAATCCGATCCTGCCCGGCACGCTCCCGGTCAGTCGCCGAAGCCGGTACCGCGCGCCGCACTTGCGGACAAGGGCCGAAGTCGGTCGCGCGCGGCACTTCCCCGGTCAGCGGGCGAAGTCGATCCTGCGCAGTACGTCCGCCGCGTCGCGGTCGATCAGCACCGCGGAGCCGCAGCCCTCGGGCAGGTCTCCCCGCTCGGCGGAGCGCAGCAGCCGGGCGACCCCGCCGCGGTGGCGGGCGAAGGCGTAGCGCGAGACGCCCCGGCCGCGCTCGCGCTGGCCGTCCAGCGCGGTGTCGGGCGTGACGTCGAGCAGCAGCAGGTGCAGCGCGCCGCCGCGGCGCCGGGCCTCGCGGGCGAGCCAGCGGCGCACCCAGGCCTGGGTGCCGCAGTCGTGCACGACGAGTCCGCCGCCCTCGCGCAGGGCGCGGCGCAGGCCGGCGTAGTGCGCGAGGCGGACGAGGGGGCGGTAGAGCGCGTAGGGCAGCAGCCCGGACATCCGGCCGTCCCAGCGGTCCCGGGTGTCCTGCGAGTCGACCCGCGCGCCCCGCACGGCCCGCCGCATCAGCGTCGACTTGCCGCTGCCGGGCAGTCCGCTGACCACGACCACGTCGTGCGCACCGAAGCGGAGGCCGTGCGGACTGTGCCCGACCCGCTCGCGGAGGTCCCGCACGACGGCCGCGGGGCGGGGCCCGCGGGCCTCCCGGGCCGGTGCGCCGGTCTGCTCGGGCAGCGCGAGACCCGAGGTCGTCGCGTACGCCCTGGTCCTGTTCACCGTGACCGTCCTCCCCTTCGATGTGGAGTCCCATCCCCGTCGAGTGTAAAGAGAAGGTAATGGCAGGCGCTTCCCCATTTCGTACGCGGACTGCCACAGAGCGGTCACAGATGGCGGGCTGCCGTGATCCGACAGCGCGTGCGATGATGGCCGCGCCAACTGCATACCGGCCGCTTGAATCCGCGCGGGAGAGTCCTGGGTACGTGTACCCGGGCGCCGAAGGAGCAAGTCCCTCCCTTGAATCTCTCAGGCACCGTTACCGCGCGGGCGAGGCACATCTGAAAAGCGGGCCGCCCCGGCGGCTCCACCCAAGGTGCAAGTCAGGACCACCGTTTCGTGGGGTCTTGATGAACCTCTCAGGTTCCGATGACAGATGGGGAGGAACGACCTCGCCGTCATGCCCTGGGAGCCAGACCGATGAGCAGCAACGCACCCCGTCACACCGCGCTCGATGCCCTGCATCGTTCGCTCGGCGCGACCATGACCGACTTCGCGGGCTGGGACATGCCCCTGCGCTACGGCTCGGAGCGCGACGAGCACGTCGCCGTCCGCACGAAGGCCGGTCTCTTCGACCTCTCCCACATGGGCGAGATCACCGTCACCGGACCGCAGGCGGCGGAGCTCCTGAACCACGCGCTGGTCGGCAACATCGCCACCGTCGGCACCGGCCGCGCCCGCTACACCATGATCTGCCAGGAGGACGGCGGCATCCTGGACGACCTGATCGTCTACCGCCTGGCCGACCACGAGTACATGGTCGTCGCCAACGCCTCCAACGCCCAGGTGGTGCTGGACGCCCTGACCGTGCGCGCCGCCGGTTTCGACGCCGTGGTGCGCGACGACCGTGACGCCTACGCGCTGATCGCCGTGCAGGGACCGGAGTCCCCCGGCATCCTCAAGGCGGTCACCGACGCCGACCTCGACGGCCTGAAGTACTACGCGGGCCTGCCGGGCACCGTGGCCGGCGTTCCGGCCCTGATCGCGCGCACCGGCTACACCGGCGAGGACGGCTTCGAGCTGTTCGTCGCCCCCGCCGACGCCGAGAAGGTGTGGCAGGCGCTCACCGACGCGGGCACCCCGGTCGGGCTCGTCCCCTGCGGTCTGTCCTGCCGCGACACGCTGCGTCTGGAGGCCGGCATGCCGCTGTACGGGCACGAGCTGACCACCTCGCTGACCCCTTTCGACGCCGGTCTCGGCCGGGTCGTGAAGTTCGAGAAGGACGGCGACTTCGTGGGGCGCGCGGCGCTCGAGGAGGCCGCCTCCCGTGCCGAGCAGAACCCGCCGCGGGTCCTCGTCGGCCTGATCGCCGAGGGACGCCGTGTGCCGCGCGCCGGGTTCTCGGTCGTCGCCGGCGGCGAGGTGATCGGCGAGGTCACCTCCGGTGCCCCCTCCCCCACGCTCGGCAGGCCGATCGCCATGGCGTACGTCGACGCCGCGCACGCCGCGCCGGGCACGGCCGGTGTGGGCGTGGACATCCGGGGCAGCCACGAACCGTACGAGGTCGTGGCGCTGCCGTTCTACAAGCGCCGGAAGTGACACTGGTCCGTAAGGGCCGGACATGACACGGGCGCCTTCCGGGCGCCGCCACCGGCGGACGCCCCCGGGCGCCGGCACCGACAGGCGCCGGACGTGACCCTGGGCACATCCGCCCGGTCACCCACGCCTCCCTCCATCAGCACTCCACCGCGTACAGGAGAATTCAGGTCATGAGCAACCCCCAGCAGCTGCGTTACAGCAAGGAGCACGAGTGGCTGTCCGTCGCCGAGGACGGCGTCGCGACGGTCGGCATCACCGAGTTCGCGGCCAGCGCGCTCGGCGATGTCGTCTACGCCCAGCTCCCGGAGGTCGGTGACACGGTGACCGCGGGCGAGTCCTGCGGCGAACTGGAGTCGACCAAGTCGGTCAGCGACCTGTACTCCCCGGTGAACGGCGAGGTCGTCGAGGCCAACCAGGACGTCGTGGACGACCCGGCCCTGGTCAACTCCGCCCCCTTCGAGGGCGGCTGGCTGTTCAAGGTGCGCGTCGCGGACGAGCCCGAGGACCTGATGTCCGCCGACGAGTACACCGCCTTCACCGCCGGCTGAGGAGAGTCACCCGCATGTCGCTCATGAACACCCCCCTGCACGAGCTCGACCCGGACGTGGCCGCCGCCGTCGACGCCGAGCTGCACCGCCAGCAGTCGACGCTGGAGATGATCGCCTCGGAGAACTTCGCTCCGGTCGCGGTCATGGAGGCCCAGGGCTCGGTCCTGACCAACAAGTACGCCGAGGGCTACCCGGGCCGCCGCTACTACGGCGGCTGCGAGCACGTCGACGTGGCCGAGCAGATCGCCATCGACCGGGTCAAGGACCTGTTCGGCGCCGAGTACGCGAACGTGCAGCCCCACTCGGGTGCCTCCGCCAACCAGGCCGCGCTGTTCGCGCTGGCCCAGCCCGGCGACACCATCCTCGGCCTGGACCTGGCCCACGGCGGCCACCTGACCCACGGGATGCGGCTGAACTTCTCCGGCAAGCAGTTCGACGTGGTCGCGTACCACGTGGACGAGCGCGGCCTGGTCGACATGGCCGAGGTCGAGCGGCTCGCCAAGGAGCACCGCCCGAAGGTGATCATCGCGGGCTGGTCGGCGTACCCGCGTCAGCTCGACTTCGCCGAGTTCCGCCGGATCGCGGACGAGGCCGGCGCCCTGCTGTGGGTCGACATGGCCCACTTCGCGGGCCTGGTCGCTGCGGGTCTGCACCCGAACCCGGTCCCGTTCGCGGACGTGGTCACCTCCACCACGCACAAGACGCTCGGCGGCCCGCGCGGCGGCATCATCCTCGCGAAGAAGGAGTTCGCGAAGAAGCTGAACTCCTCGGTCTTCCCGGGCTTCCAGGGCGGCCCCCTGGAGCACGTGATCGCCGCCAAGGCCGTCTCCTTCAAGGTCGCCGCCTCGGAGGACTTCAAGGAGCGCCAGCAGCGCACGCTGGACGGCGCGCGCATCCTGGCCGAGCGTCTGGTCCAGGGCGACGTGAAGGCCGTCGGCGTGGACGTCCTGTCCGGGGGCACCGACGTGCACCTGGTCCTGGTCGACCTGCGCAACTCCGAGCTGGACGGGCAGCAGGCCGAGGACCGTCTCCACGAGGTCGGCATCACGGTCAACCGCAACGCCATCCCGAACGACCCGCGCCCGCCGATGGTCACCTCGGGCCTGCGCATCGGTACGCCCGCCCTCGCCACCCGCGGCTTCACCGCCGAGGACTTCGCCGAGGTCGCGGACATCATCGCCGAGACGCTGAAGCCGTCCTACGACGCGGACTCGCTGAAGGCCCGGGTGTCCGCTCTGGCCGACAAGCACCCCTTGTACCCCGGCCTGAAGTAGTTCCGCAGGGTTTCTGTCCTGCGTTTTCACCCCGTACGGTTGTTTTCGTACGGACATCCGGGGCACCGCGCACACTGGAAGCAGAGCGCGGTGCCCCGTTCCATGCAGTCCCGCACCACCTCGGCCGGACAACGGCGTCCGGCGAAACCAGCAAGGAGTTCCCGTGGCCATCTCGGTCTTCGACCTGTTCTCGATCGGCATCGGCCCGTCCAGCTCGCACACGGTGGGTCCGATGCGCGCCGCGCGCATGTTCGCCCGGCGGCTGCGCAACGAGGACCTGCTGGCGTCGGTCGCCTCGATACGCGCCGAGCTGTACGGCTCCCTGGGAGCGACCGGGCACGGCCACGGCACCCCCAAGGCGGTGCTGCTCGGTCTGGAGGGCTCCTCGCCCCGGACGGTGGACGTGGAGAACGCCGACGAGCGGGTCGAGCAGATCAAGGCCGCGGGCCGGATCCGGCTGCTCGGCGAGCACGAGATCGGCTTCTCCTTCGACGACGACCTGATCCTGCACCGCCGCAAGGCGCTGCCGTACCACGCCAACGGCATGACGATCTTCGCGTACGACGCCTCGGGCGGGCTCGTCCTGGAGAAGACGTACTACTCGGTGGGCGGCGGCTTCGTCGTCGACGAGGACGCGGTGGGCGAGGACCGCATCAAGCTCGACGACACGATCCTGAAGTACCCGTTCCGCACAGGTGACGAGCTGCTGCGGCTCACGAAGGAGACCGGTCTGTCGATCTCCGCCCTGATGCTGGAGAACGAGCGGGCCTGGCGCACCGAGGAGGAGATCCGCGAGGGACTGCTCGGGATCTGGCGTGTGATGCAGGCGTGCGTCTCGCGCGGCATGACCCGCGAGGGCATCCTGCCGGGCGGCCTCAGGGTCCGCCGCCGTGCCGCCCTCTCGGCCCGCCAGCTGCGCGCCGAGGGCGACCCGCTGGCCCACGCGATGGAGTGGATCACCCTCTACGCGATGGCGGTCAACGAGGAGAACGCGGCGGGCGGCCGGGTGGTCACCGCCCCCACCAACGGCGCGGCGGGCATCATCCCGGCGGTGCTGCACTACTACATCAACTTCGTGCCGGGCGCCGACGAGGACGGGGTCGTACGGTTCCTGCTCGCCGCCGGGGCCATCGGCATGCTGTTCAAGGAGAACGCCTCCATCTCGGGCGCCGAGGTCGGCTGCCAGGGCGAGGTCGGCTCGGCCTGCTCCATGGCGGCGGGCGCGCTCGCCGAGGTGCTGGGCGGCAGCCCCGAGCAGGTCGAGAACGCCGCCGAGATCGGCATGGAGCACAACCTCGGCCTGACCTGCGACCCGGTCGGCGGTCTGGTCCAGATCCCCTGCATCGAGCGCAACGGCATGGCCGCGGTGAAGGCCGTCACGGCGGCCCGGATGGCGATGCGCGGCGACGGCTCGCACCTGGTGTCCCTCGACAAGGTCATCAAGACCATGAAGGAGACCGGCGCCGACATGAGCGTCAAGTACAAGGAGACCGCGCGCGGCGGGCTCGCGGTGAACATCATCGAGTGCTAGGGAAAAGGGGCCCTGACCGGCGCGTGCGTGTCTGTCAGCGCCAGGAGACGGGACTGCGGTAGCCGGCCACGCGCTCGAGGCGTCGCCAGCGGGCCTGCGGGCGGCGGTCGCCGTGGGCGAACCGCGGAGTGGCGGCGCGCTGGGCAGCGGTGCGGGCCGCCAGAACCGCGATCACCGCGGCGAGTTCCTCGGGCGTGGGATCGCCGTTGATGACGCGGAGGTCCCCCTGGTCCATCTGCTGCCCCTTCGGTGCGCTCACTGAGGTGGGTTGCCGTGCTTGCGGGCGGGCAGGTCCGCGTGCTTGGTGCGGAGCATCCGCAGGGAGCGGATGAGGACCTCGCGGGTGGCGGCGGGGTCTATGACGTCGTCGACCAGTCCGCGCTCGGCGGCGTAGTAGGGGTGCATCAGCTCGTCCTTGTACCGCTGCACCATCTCCACGCGCTTGGCCTCCGGGTCGTCCGCGGCGGCGATCTCACGGCGGAAGATGACGTTGGCGGCACCCTCGGCGCCCATCACCGCGATCTCGTTGCCCGGCCAGGCGAACGCGAGGTCGGCGCCGACCGAGAGCGAGTCCATGACGATGTACGCGCCGCCGTACGCCTTGCGCAGCACCACCGAGATCCGCGGCACGGTGGCGTTGCAGTACGCGTACAGCAGCTTGGCGCCGTGGCGGATGATCCCGCCGTGCTCCTGGTCCACGCCCGGCAGGAAGCCGGGCACGTCCAGCAGCGTGACCAGCGGGATGTTGAAGGCGTCGCACAGTTGCACGAACCGCGCGGCCTTCTCCGAGGCGTGGATGTCCAGCACACCGGCCAGCGACTGCGGCTGGTTGGCGACGATGCCGACGACCTGCCCGTCGAGGCGGGCCAGCGCGCAGACGACGTTGGTGGCCCAGCGCTCGTGGATCTCCATGAACTGGCCCTCGTCGGCCAGCTCCTCGATCACCTTGCGCATGTCGTAGGGGCGGTTGCCGTCCGCCGGGACCAGGTCCAGCAGCGCCTCGCAGCGGCGGTCGGCCGGGTCCTCGGTCGTCTCGGCCGGCGGGGTCTCGCGGTTGTTCTGCGGCAGCATCGACAGCAGGAACCGGACCTCCTCCAGGCAGGTCCGCTCGTCGTCGCAGGCGAAGTGCGCCACGCCGGAGACCTCGGCGTGCACGTCGGCGCCGCCCAGACCGTTCTGGGTGATCTCCTCGCCGGTCACCGCCTTGACCACGTCCGGGCCGGTGATGAACATCTGCGAGGTCTCACGGACCATGAACACGAAGTCCGTCAGCGCCGGACTGTAGGCCGCACCGCCCGCACACGGACCCAGCATCACCGAGATCTGCGGGATGACACCCGAGGCCCTGGTGTTGCGCTGGAAGATGCCGCCGTAACCGGCCAGCGCCGAGACGCCCTCCTGGATACGGGCGCCGGCGCCGTCGTTCAGGGAGACCAGCGGCGCACCGGCCGCGATGGCCATGTCCATGATCTTGTGGATCTTCGTGGCGTGGGCCTCACCCAGCGCACCGCCGAAGATCCGGAAGTCGTGCGCGTACACGAACACCGTACGGCCCTCGACCGTGCCCCAGCCGGTGATCACACCGTCCGTGTACGGCTTCTTGGCCTCCAGGCCGAACCCGGTCGCCCGGTGCCGGCGCAACTGCTCGACCTCCTGGAACGAACCCGCGTCCAGCAGCAGCCCGATACGCTCCCGGGCGGTCAGCTTGCCCTTCGCGTGCTGCGCCTCGGTCGCCGCCGCACTCGGCCCCGCCAACACCTGCTCACGTATCGCGAGCAGCCCGGCCACGGCGGACATCCCGTTCTCCCCTCGGAGCTTCCTTCGCTGAACCCTCTTCGAGTCCGGCGAAGGAAGCGGCGGTGACATGTACGAACACGCGGCCCGGGGCCGAAGCCCTGGGCAGACAGCGCGATTACTCGCGAAAACTCCAGGAATTCACGAATAATCGCGGTTCCCGAATGGCCGAGGTCAGCCGACCGGCGTCTCATTGGTCGACAGGAGCCGGCGGTATTCCTTGGCGTTCAGGACGAGGTCCTCGTCCAGCGGGTCGAAGATCATGCCGTAGACGGAGTGGAAACCCTGATAGTCGAGCTGGCAGAACTCCAGCGTCTGAGCGACCGGGGCGAGGTACTCCTCGAGGGTCCGCCGGGCGAGGCCGTCCGCGGCGTAGGTCTCCAGGGTGCTGCCGACCGTGACGGCCAGCCAGGCCTTCTTGCCCTGCAGCGCGGAGGCGGAACCGTCGAAGGTGAAGGCGAAGCCGTGCACCAGCACCGCGTCGAACCAGGCCTTGAGCAGCGGGGTCACGCTGTACCAGTAGACCGGGAACTGGAGGACGACGGTGTCGTGCTCGCGCAGCAGCTCCTGCTCGCGCGCGGCATCGATCTTGAAATCGGGATAGGTCTCGTAGAGGTCGTGGACGGTGACGTTGTCCAGGTCCTTGATCCCGGCGAGCCAGGCGGCGTTGCCACGGGATTCCGCGAGGTTCGGGTGGGCGACAATGACGAGGGTGCGATTCGTGGTCACTGAATTTTCCATTTCTCGTGTAGGACGCGAACCCGTGTGCGTCATCACTGTCAATGTCGGCGAGCGGGTCGGCAGTGTCCGCGGTCATGCGTTCTTCTCGAGCGCTTCGAAAGGGCGATCGTTTCGGAACGAGCGGCTGTGTCCCTTTAAGTAAAGGCAGTCGGTGATCCGAGCGGTATTTATCACGCAAGATTGACGGACTCGTTCCACCGGAGACCGTCCAGGTGGTGGATATTCACGCGCAACCTCGACGGAACGGGGCTTCGGGGTACCGACAGGCAGGCGGCGCACTCGCGCCGGGGGTACGGGGCGTCGGCGGTCACCACGGTCCCGAACGCGTGACAGGCACGGCCTTCCGCTCGGATCAGGGGACGTGGAGAAGTCCCTGATCCGGGAGACCGTGCCTGTCACGCTTCCCTGGCCGGCGGAACGGCGCATGCCGCGCGGGCCGGGGATCGAGCATGGACCGACCTCACGCGTGCCGGTCGTTCGCCGCTCGGGGAAGTGGCCCGATGGGCCTCATGGGGTGAGGAGTTCGCAGTCCTTGATGACCAGCACCGTCCCGTCCTCGCTGAAGACCCGGCACTCTCCCTTGACGGTGACGGTGACGCCCAGGGGGACGCTTCGCACGAGCCGGAACGACTCCTTGATCCGGTGGTCGAACGGCAGCACGAAGGTGGCGATGTGGGGGCCACCGTCGACGTCCGACACCTCCACCACCGGCGTACCGTACTGGCTCTCGCCCGTTCGGACGGAGATTCCCTCAAGGGTGAGGTATTTCCCGTAGTAGGCACGCTCGGCGGCGGCGCGGTCCGCGGTGAACTCGTCGTGGAGGTCTCGAATTTTCATGGCTTGCCGCCTTCTGTCGTCTGCTGTGTCGGTCCAGGTGCAGGGGTGGGCGCGGCCGGTCCGGCCGCCGGCGCAGGCGCGGAGCCGGGCGTCGGGGTCCTCGACCGGGGCGGCCCACGGGGTCACTGCCCGATGGTGTCGAGTTCGGCGATCGCTTCGTCGGGAAGTTGGAGGTCGGCCGCGGCGATGTTCTCCCGCAGGTGAGCGACGCTGGAGGTTCCGGGGATCAGCACCGTCGACGGCGAGCGCCGCAGCAGCCAGGCGAGCGCCACCTGCTGCTCGGAGGCGCCGACGCGGCGTGCGACGTCGCGCAGGATCCGCGACCGCAGTGGGTGGAATCCGCCGCCGAGAGGGAAGAACGCGGCGTAGGCGATGCCCTCCTCGGCGCAGCGGTCGACGAGGTCGTCGTCGGCGCGGTCGGCCAGGTTGTACTGGTTCTGCACGGTGACCACGGGGGCGATGGCCTGGGCCTCGGTGAGCTGGGCGTCCGTGATCCCGCTCAGGCCGAGGTGACGGATCAGGCCCTGCTCACGCAGGTCGGCCAAGGCGCCGAACGGCTCGGCGACGGAGGACCCGTCACCACCGAACGCGGCCGTGCGCAGGTTGACCACGTCCAGGGTCTCCAGGCCGAGGTGCCGGAGATTCTCGTGGACCTGGGCCTTGAGGTCGGCGGGGTCCAAGGAGGTGATCCAGCCCCCGCCGGCGCTGCGGCGGACGCCGACCTTGGTGACGATGTGCAGACCGGCCGGATAGGGGTGCAGGGCCTCCTTGATCAGTTCGTTGACGACGGTCGGCCCGTAGAAGTCGCTGGTGTCGATGTGGGTGACGCCGAGCTCGACCGCCGCGCGCAGCACGGCGATCGCCCGAGTGCGGTCCTCGGGCGGACCGAAGACACCGGGACCGGTCAGCTGCATCGCGCCGTATCCCATCCGGGTGATGCTCAGGTCGTCGGCCAGGGTTAACTTCTGGAGGGCGGGGTTGCTCATCGGGGGCCTCTCGGATCGTTCGCGGCATCGTTGCGGACCGCTCGGAGCGTCCATCGGGCACGTTTCCACATGTGCGGCGAAGACAGGGACGCGGGGGGGGGGGGGGGGGGGGGGGGGGGGGGGGGGGGGGCGCCGGGCCGGCGGGCGGGGGGGGGCGCCCCCCCCCCCCCCCCCCCCCCCGCCACAGACAGAACGCGGCGCCCCGCCGC
>NZ_JBIASW010000019.1:0-67411 GCF_042891215.1 Streptomyces sp. NPDC001914 | reverse complement strand
CCGCGCGCGCCGCGCCCCCGCCCCCCCCGCCCCCCCCCCCCCCCCCCCCCGCCCCCGGGCCCCCCCCCCCCCCCCCCCGGCGCGCCCCCCCCCCCCCCCCCCCCCCCCCCCCCCGACCGGGTTCATGCGATGGACGCCGCCGGATTGCTTCCGGCACCGGCCGCGACGGCTTCACCCTGCGGGGAGTTCCGGACCGTCGCGAAGTTGAACGCCTTGTCGCGAATGGTGATGGTCCACGAGAGTCCGGACCGCTCGCCCACGGTGAGCCCCAGCACGATGAGCGGCATGTGCCACTCGTACTTCACGAGCATGCCCTGGTCGGCGAGGGCGTCCGATCCGTCGTACGCCGATACGTTGCCGTAGTTGTTCACGGCGAAGACGTCGGGCGTGGCGATCATCTTCCCGATCCTCGCCTGGCCGGCCTCGATGAAGTCCTCTCGCCGCTCGATGCGGGACAGCGCGTCTATCTCGCGCTGCTCCTCGGCGCGATAGTAGTCACGGATCTGGATTCCCGAGCTCTGCTCGATCACGCTTCGCGGCACCGTCAGGAACCGGAGCGTGTTGCCGAGGGGCAGCTTCGGCGAGTAGAGGCTGTTCTTGAGGACGAACATGTTCGCGCTGTCGCGGTCGAGGAAGTCCGTCCTCATCCTTTCCAGGAAGGAGCCGATCTTGACCGGCGCGTCGGAGCCTTCGCTGAACGTGACGGGGAGTTCCTTGGTCGCACCGGAGGGCGAAGTCTGGGCGGGCGGCAGGAAGGCTGCCAGCTCATCGGCCCGGATCTCCAGCTCCGCGAGGCCTTCGGCGATCCGGAAGCCGTCCTGCCGGGTCTTCAGGGTGCTCATCAGCGCCTGGTGGAACCGGAAGACCTTGTATCCGTCCTGCAGCGGGAACGGTATGCACGTGAAGATGCCCTGCAGGTGCGGGTCGGAGCGGTAGGTGACGGAGGCGAGCAGGAAGCTGTCGTAGTAGCTTTCGTACTTTTCCGCGAGGAGTCCCTGGAAGGACGAGAGGGGGAAATCCTCGGGGGTGTCGAAGGTCAGCTCCACCAGGTGGCACTTGGAGAAGAGCGGGTTCCCCCGGAAGAAGTGCGTCATGGCCTCCTCGAACTCGGCGAGCTCGAAGGTCCTGTCGACCTTGTACGTGGAGAGCGACGGAAAGAACTGTGACGCGTCGATGAACGGGAACGTGGTCAGGGAGAGCCGAAGGATTTTGTCGGCGATGGAGAGGGGCATTTCGTTACCTCCGTTAGCTGGTGTGTGCCGGGAAGCGTCGCCGGCGATTTCCCATCAGAACGCGCCACATGACACCCGGGGTGCACAACGCTGTCGGCGGTTCGAGCAAGTACTGGACTTTCAGGAATTTCTCGGCCACGACCATGTCCGTTTCGGCCGCGGCGAGCACCTTGTCCATGTAGGAGTTGATGAGCCGCACGGGAAGCGGCCTCGGGCCTTCGATCTGAGGCAGGGCCAGGTCACTGCCGGTCGCCATCTTCCAGGCGACACCGATGGGTTTGGCGGCCTTGCGGAAGAACCGTTGGCCGACCTGGTCCAGGTCACCGCTCAGCGAGTCACGCAGCGCCATCGCCTGGAGCGAGGCCACCGTCATCCCCTGGGCGTAGATGGGGTTGAAGCTGGATATCGCATCGCCCACCACCAGCAGCCTGCGCGGGAACCGGGTGAGCTTCTCGTAGCGACGGCGCACGCTCGCCGGGAACCGGTGCGCGGAGATCTCGCTGAGCGGCTCGGCGTCGCGGATCGCCGCGAAGACGTGTTCGGGAACCAGCGGCCTGGCGAACTCCACCCACCCGGCCGGGTCGGTCGGCGGGTGGTGGTCGCGGTAACCGATCAGCGTCAGGACCCAGCGGCCGTCCTCTTCCTCCAGGAATTCCGCGCCCTTGGGGCTCCCCGGTGCGTGCCCGATGATCACGACCTTCTCACGGCCCATCGACCCGGGGGCCGGCCGCAGATACCGGCTCGTGTACATGATGTCGACGTCGATACGCTCCTCGACCGGCGCCTCGTATCCCATCTCGACCAGCCACTTGGTGGTCCGTCCGGAACGACCGGTCGCGTCCACCACCAGATCGGCGGGGATCACGTCCTCGGAGCCGTTGCCCACGTACCTGACGCGCACACCGGTGACAGCGGCGTTGTCCGAGGTGGTCACGAGGCCGGTGACCTGGCACTCGTCGATGATCTTGATCTTCGCGAGCTCCCCGATCCGGGCACGGAGGCGACTCTCCAGATGCGGCCGGCTCGGCTGGTAGGTGCGGGACAGATCGGCGTACTCGCCGTCCATGCACAACAGGTGCCCGCCCAAGCTCATCCGCAGCTCGGCGGGTCCGTCGATGACGGGCGCGCCACCGTCGACGAAGTCGTCGAGTATCCCGGGGAACAGCTCCTCGAAGATCTTCGCGCCCTTGGAGAGCAGGCCATGAGCGTGGCGGCCCTGCGGAACACCTCGCCGCTGAGTCCGCTGCCCCTCCGGCAACTGGTCACGCTCCACCACCGTCACCCGGTCGAATGCCTCGGAGAGCACCCGGGCGGCAAGCAGACCCGAGATACTCGCTCCCAGCACCACCGCATGTTCACCGATACGCTTCACTGGAATTCCTTCTGGTTGGGCAAGTGTTTTGTGTGGGGTACGTCATGCAATAGACGGGGGATCGCGGCCGATGCCCGGGCGTTTCCCGAATCTTTCGGCAGGGAAATGGTCGAGATCTGCGGAGCGCACCGCGAACATAAGTGCCCCCCAGGTTTGGCCACCGCACGTGGCGCCGTATTGACTTGTTCGTTCCATCGAGCGCGGCTCGCGTGGCCGAAATTCACGTCGGACACGAGGCTCCGGCGCGCACCGGCCACCTGGCCGACGGAAGGTGTCCTGGCACCGGCGCCGGGAGGGGGCTTCGGTCGCCGGTAGTACTGGTCGCGGGGCGTCCCTAGTACAGGGGACAGGAGTGCGGTCCGGAGTACAGGGGACAGGAGTGCGGTCCGGGCAGGCGGGCCGAGCCCGCAGCCGGCGCCCCGCAACCCGCAGCCCGCAACCCGCAACCCGCAACCCGCAACCCGCCCACCGTGTCGACTTGCTGATCCTTCGCCAGTGGACGAGGGCGCACGCGAGTGAGACGAGCCCGACGCCGGGTCGGCTCGCGTCGGACGTGGGTGCCGACCGCCGTCTCGTCACCCTTGTCGCCAAGAAGGGACTCGGGCCGTTCGTGCGTGATGGAGAGGACGTCGCCGTCGGTCGCGATCGCCTTCAGCGGCGTGCCGCCGCCGTCGCGGCCACTCCCGCTTCCGGACCGGATCGATCAGCGCCCACGGCTCGTCATCGAGGGTCCGCGGTCCCCTCACACCGCCACAACGGACGAATCGTCACACCGAACACGGCCCGCAGGCCCACCGCCACAAGATCGTTTTACGCGTCCGTGGGCAGAGTCACGCCCGGCATGGAGCAGATTCATCAGACGGTGATACCGGCTGGAATTTTTCGCTCAGACAGCGGTGATCGGCTTCCCGAACCAGCCAGGGTATGAACAAGATTTCGCCTACCCGCCGAGCGCGGGAGGGGGGCTCAACAGAAATCTCATGGACCCATGCATGACTGTGCTCTTTCGGAGCCGTCATGCCTGTTGCGTCTGCCCTTGTGCGCGCGGTGATTCCGCTTTACTTCGGCACGAGAGGAAGAGCAAATGACCGGCACCGCCGAAACCACCGATACACTGTCGACGTCCCGCGGCGACGCGGAACTGCGAGCGAGCAACCGCGCGATCGTGGCGCAGTACATGAATACCCGCGGACAGGATCGCCTGCGTCGACACCTTCTGTTCACCGAAGACGGCACCGGTGGTCTCTGGACGACCGAGACCGGGGAGCCGATCGTCATCACGGGCCGGGACCGGCTCGGTGACCACGGCCAATGGTCGCTCAAGTGCTTCCCCGACTGGGCCTGGACGAACGTCGAGATCTTCGACACGCAGGACCCCAACCAGTTCTGGGTCGAATGCGACGGCGAGGGAACGATTCGCTTCGCCGGCTATCCCGACGGCCACTACAGCAATCACTTCCTGCACTCCTTCCTGTTCGAGAACGGGAAGATCAAGCGCCAGCGCGAGTTCATGAACCCGTGCCAGCAGTTCAGGGCTCTGGGCATCGCCGTTCCTCAGGTCAAGCGGGCCGACATACCGACCTGAACGCCGTTCGCCAGGCGTCTTCTTATCAATCAATGGAGAAGGTCGTTATGGGAAACATCCTTGCCGACATCGATAGGGCCCAGGCGCGCCATCAGCCCGAATGGGACAGTCCCTCACAGGTCGAGCTCGTACGAGCGATGCTGTCATCCGTCACACCGCTGGTGACCGCCGCGCAGGCGGAGAACCTCCGCTCCCACCTGGCCCGCGTCGCCACCGGCGAGATGCAGGTGCTGCAGGCCGGGGACTGTGCCGAGGACCCGGCCGAGTGCACCGCCGGGCACATTCGAGGCAAGACCGGACTCATCGATCTGCTCGCCCAGAACCTGGAGGCCGCCACCGGCAAGCAGACGCTGCGGGTCGGGCGGATCGCGGGGCAGTTCTCCAAGCCCCGCTCCAGCCAGGTCGAGAAGCTCGGTGACGACGAACTGCCGTCCTTCTTCGGGCACATGATCAACGGGCCGGAGCCCACCCACGAGAGCAGGCGTCCCGATCCGCTGCGCATGCTCACGGGCTACATGGCGGCACGGGAGATCACGACACGGCTCGGCTGGGTCGGGTCGGCACCCCGGTTCGAGGGGCCTGTCGTCTGGACCAGCCATGAGGCGCTGCTTCTGGACTACGAGATGTCGATGCTCCGGGAGCTCGACGGCGGCCGGCACCTGCTCGGCTCCACCCACTGGCCGTGGATCGGCGAGCGGACCCGGCAGATCGACGGCCCGCACGTCGCCCTGCTCGCCCAGGTGGCCAACCCGGTCGCCTGCAAGGTCGGCCCGTCGATGACCGCCGGCGAGATCGTCGAGCTGTGCGACCGGTTGGACCCGGAGCGCGAGCCGGGCCGGCTTTCCCTCATCGTGCGCATGGGCGCCGATCTCGTCGCCGACCGGCTGCCCCGGCTCGTCGAGGCCGTGCAGTCGGCCGGGCACCCGGTGGTCTGGCTCAGCGACCCGATGCACGGGAACACCGATTGCGCGGCCGACGGCACCAAGTACCGGCTCGTGGAGACCGTCGCCCGGGAAGTCCGCGGCTTCCGGCGGGTCCTGGACCTGGCGGGGGTGCCGGCCGGGGGCCTTCACCTCGAGGCGACCCCCGACGACGTGACCGAGTGCGTGCTGGACCCGGCCGAGCTGGGGTCGGGCCCCGTCACCAGCTTCTGCGATCCGCGGCTCAACACCCCCCAGGCCATCAAGGTGGTCTCGGCGTGGTCCGAGTACTGAGATTCCTAGAGAGGGAACCTTCGATGACCGGAATACCACCGATCGCGCCGTACAGTCTGCCGCCGAGCCACGCGCTGCCGGAGAACGCCGTGCGCTGGACCGTCCACCCGGACCGGGCGGTGCTCCTCATCCACGACATGCAGCGATACTTCCTCGATCCCTTCGAGGAAGGCATGCGCGGCGAACTGGTGCGCAACGTCGCCGACCTCAAGAAGCGCTGCGCGGCGCTGGGGGTGCCGGTGGCCTACACCGCCCAGCCCGGCAGCATGACGGACGAGCAGCGCGGGCTCCTGAAGGACTTCTGGGGCCCCGGCATGCGCACCGACGAGGCCGACCGCGCGGTCGTGCCCGAACTCCGGCCCGACGCGGACGACTGGGTGAGCACGAAGTGGCGCTACAGCGCGTTCTTCAACTCGGAGCTGCTGCGGCGCATGCGCGCACTGCGGCGTGACCAGTTGATCATCTGCGGTGTCTACGCGCATATCGGTGTGCTGTCGACCGCTCTGGACGCGTTCTCCAACGACATCCAGCCCTTCCTGGTCGCCGACGCGCTCGGCGACTTCTCCGAGGACCACCACAGGCTGACCCTCGCCTACGCGGCACGGTCCTGCGCCATGGTGGTCAAGGCCCAGGACGTGCTCGCATGAGCGCCCTGCTCGAGCAGGTGCTCGCGCTGGACCTGCCCGCCTTCGCCATCATCCACCGTCCCGAAAGCG
Organism: Streptomyces sp. NPDC001914; assembly: GCF_042891215.1. Taxonomy (NCBI): domain Bacteria; kingdom Bacillati; phylum Actinomycetota; class Actinomycetes; order Kitasatosporales; family Streptomycetaceae; genus Streptomyces; species Streptomyces sp. NPDC001914. Next base: position 61,292 of record NZ_JBIASW010000019.1, on the reverse strand, counting down.
GCTCCCCCGGCACGCTGGACGTCCTGACCGGCCAGGTGACCGAGTACAAGACGCTGGACGACATCCCGTTGGCCGACGACTCCGGGCCGGGTCCGGCGCTCGACACGCTGGTGCTCGTCCCCTATCGCCAACTGGCCGATCGCGGCTTCGCCGCGCGCGACGACGCCACGCCCCTGCTCGCTATGAACCTCACCGGTCGCGACACGGTGCCGGTCGCCGAAGCGCTCGCCCGCTTCCCGCAGGTCCCCACGGAGTTGACCGACGGTCACTTCGACGTGGACGACGCCGCCTACGCGCGGATGGTGCGCCAGATCGTCACCGAGGAGATCGGCACCGGCGAGGGCGCCAACTTCGTGATGAAGCGCTCCTTCGTCGCGGACATCGGCGACTACTCCCTGACCAGCGCCCTGTCGTTCTTCCGGCGGCTGCTGGAGCGCGAGGAGAAGGCCTACTGGACCTTCATCATCCACACCGGCCGCAACACCCTCGTCGGTGCGACACCGGAGCGCCACGTCTCGCTCGCCGGCGGCACGGCCGTCATGAACCCGATCAGCGGCACGTACCGGTATCCGTCCGGCGGCCCCACCCTGCAGGGGGTCATGGAGTTCCTCGCCGACACCAAGGAGACCGACGAGCTCTACATGGTCCTCGACGAGGAACTGAAGATGATGGCCCGGCTGTGCGACGACGGTGGTCGCGTCCACGGGCCGTACCTGAAGGAAATGGCGCGGCTGGCGCACACCGAATACCTGATCGAGGGCAGGACCGACCGCGATGTGCGCGAGGTTCTGCACGAGACGATGTTCGCCCCGACCGTCACCGGGAGCCCGCTGGAGAGCGCCGCCAGGGTCATCCGGCGCTACGAGCCGAAGGGCCGCGGCTACTACAGCGGGGTCGCCGCGCTGATCGGACGGGACGCGGCCGGACGGCAGTCGCTCGACTCGGCCATCCTGATCCGGACGGCCGACATCGATCCCGGCGGCCGGATGAACATTTCCGTCGGGGCCACCCTGGTACGCCACTCCGACCCGACGGCCGAGGTCGCCGAGACCCGCAGCAAGCTGGCGACCCTGCTCAACGCGCTCAAGTCCGGCCGTGCGGCCGGCTACGCGGCCGACCCGGAGGTACGCGCCGCCCTGGACCGCCGCAACGAGGGGATCGCGGGCTTCTGGCTCCGGGACCAGGAGGACCGCCCGCCGGCCGGGGCCCTGCTGGACGGCATGACGGCGCTGGTCGTGGACGCGGAGGACACCTTCACCGCGATGCTCGACCAGCAGTTGCGGTCACTGGGGCTGTCCGTGGAGGTCCGCCGCTTCGACGAGCCGTACGACGTGGCGGACTACGACCTGACGGTCTTCGGTCCCGGTCCGGGAGATCCGCGGATGACCTCCCACCCCAAGATCGCCAAGCTGCGGCAGTCCATCGACACCGCGCTGGCGAGTGGCCGGCCGATGCTGGCGGTGTGCCTGAGCCACCAGGTGCTCAGCACGAGGCTCGGCTTCGACCTGTACCGCCGCGAGGTACCCAACCAGGGCGCACAGCGCGAGATCGAACTGTTCGGCGTGCGCGAACGCGTGGGCTTCTACAACACGTTCGCCGCGCACAGCGCGGTGAGCAAGCGAGCCGTCGAAGGAATCGGCGTGGTCGAGGTGAGCCGGGACGAGGTGACCGGCGAGGTGAACGCCCTGCGCGGGCCGGGCTTCGCCTCGGTTCAGTTCCACGCCGAGTCGGTGCTCACCGTCGACGGCCCGCGCATCATCAGCGAGGCGATACAGGGGGTGCTCGGCCGATGAGAGTGGATGTCGTCTGGTGGGACCTGGCCAGGTCCCACCAGACCGTCGAATCCCTGGAGAAGGATCTTCGTGACGGCTCCGTCGAGCCGTGGCACGAGGTCAGGGGACTGCGCCTGAAGCTGTGGATCGCCGACCGCGAACGCGGCCGCTGGGGCGCGCTCATGTGGTGGGACGCGGACGTTCCGGCAGATCAGCCGCTGCCCCCCAACCGGGCGGCCGAGCTGATCGGGTACGCACCCGACCACCGCACCAGCTTCGACGTCGCGGCGGTGGCCGAAGGGCTCGACTCGCTCGGCCTCGCCTTCTCCGCCGGCCCCTCGGTACCGGCACAAGCAGTGGAGCGCTGAACAATGCACCGTTATTTGGTCGTGGACGCCTTTGCCAGCGAGCCGTTGCTGGGCAACCCGGTCGCCGTCTTCTTCGACAGCGGGGACCTGACCGGCACGACGATGCAACGCATCGCGAAGGAGATGAACCTCTCCGAGGTCACCTTCGTGCTGCCGGCCGAGCAGGGCGGCGACGCACGGATCAGGATCTTCACCCCGGTGAACGAACTTCCGTTCGCCGGGCACCCGATGCTCGGCACGGCCTTCGCGCTCGGCCGGACCTGGGGCCGCGACCGGCTGCGGCTGGAGACCGCGATGGGCGTCATCCCGTGCGAGCTGGGCAGCCGCGACGGCGCCGCGTGGGTCCGGATGGAGCAGCCCGTTCCCAGTTCGAAGCCCTACGATCTCGCCACGGACCTCCTGGCCGCGCTCGGGGTCGAGTCGTCGACGGCCCCGGTCGAGATCTACCGCAATGGGCCCCGGCACGTGTTCGTGGGATTGAGCGACGTCGAGGCGCTTTCCGCTCTCCACCCGGATCATCGCGCCCTCTCGCGCTTCCCCGACATGGCCGCCAACTGCTTCGCCGCGGCGGAGGGAGGCTGGCGGACGCGGATGTTCTCCCCCGCCTACGGCGTGGTCGAGGACGCGGCGACCGGTTCCGCCGCCGGGCCTCTCGCGATCCACCTGGCCAGACACGGGTTCGCCGAGTACGGCCAGGAGATCAAGATCACCCAGGGTGTGGAAATGGGACGCCCGTCGGTCATGAGGGCGACCGCCGAGGGGGTCGGCGAGTCGGTCCACTCGGTCCACGTCGGCGGGCACGCCGTCCTGGTCGCCGAGGGAACAATCAATGTCTAGCGAGGGGCCTTTGATGGACGCCAGTGGATTCGAGTCCCTCAGCGGGAAGGTCGACCTCCCCTTCCCCGAGTACGACAAGCCGCCGTCGGAGCCTCTCAGGCTGGTGCGCAGCTGGCTCTCCCAGGCACGGGAGAGCGGAGTCCGCGAGCCCAGCGCGCTGGCGCTTGCCACCGCGGACTCCCGCGGCCGCGCTTCCAACCGGATCGTCGCCATCACCGATGTCACCGACCAGGGTCTGGTGTTCAGCAGCCACAGCTGCAGCCAGAAGGGACGTGAGATCGCCGCCACGGGGTGGGCGTCGGGCTTGCTGTACTGGAGGGAGACCGGTCAGCAGATCATCCTCTCCGGTCCCATCGCTCCCCTGCCCGAGGCCGAGTCGGACGCCCTGTGGTCCGCCCGGCCGATCCCGCTGCACGCCATGTCGACGGTCACCCGGCAGAGCGAGCCGCTGGAGGACCTGGACGAAGTCGAGGCTCTGCGCGCCCGGGCACGCGGCCTGGAACGGACCGAATCGCCCCAGCCCCGGCCGGAGTTCTTCGTCGGCTACCGGCTGCGGCCCGACGCCGTCGAATTCTGGTCCGCGAGCTCGGACCGGCTGCACCGCAGGCTGCGCTACGACCGCGACGCGCTCGAGTGGCGTACGAGCCGGCTGCAGCCCTAGCCCCCCGCTGCTTCGGCACACCCTCCTGGCGCTCACCGCCTCGCACCGCTTCGGCGGCACCGTCGTCGTGCCCGGACACACCCGACCCATTCCTTGAGGAAGAGAGACATGCCTCGTACCGCAGAACAGATCCTGGATCTTCCGTTCGACGTCCAGCCCGATCCCGACGAGTTCATCCGCGCCGCCATGGAGTGGCACTTCAATCCCGAGACCGGCTGCAAGTTCTGGCTGGACCGGGCCGCCGGTCTCGGCTTCGATCCGCGAGCCGACGTCAAGACGCACGAGGACCTCCGGCTCTTCCCGAACGTGGCCGCGGAGCTGCGTGACGTCCGTGGTGAGGACCTGGTTCCCCGGGGCTACGGAGACCGGCCCGACGTGGTCGGGTTCTTCGAGAGCGGCGGCACCACCGGCGCCCCGAAGCGGGTCGTTCTGATGCGGGACTGGCTCGACCGCATGGTGGGCTGGAGCAACGCGAACCTCGACCGCCACGGTGTGCCGCGCGGAGGGAACTGGCTGGGAGTCATCCCGACCGGACCGCACGTCGTGGGCACCCTGTTCCGGCAGCACGCCGTGACGCACGGCCGCCACGGCTTCACGATCGACCTCGATCCGCGCTGGGTGAAGCGACTCGTCGCCGAGGGTCAGTTCGGGCAGGTCGACGCCTACGCCCAGCACCTCGTCGACCAGGCCGCCGACGTCCTGCGGACGCAGGAGATCGGCCTGCTCACCATCACGCCGCCGCTGCTGGAACGGCTGGCCAGGGACGAGAAGCTGGTAGCCCTGGTGAACGAGCGGGTGAAGTGCATCAGGTGGGGAGGCACCACGATGGACGCCGACACCCGCCACCTCTTCAAGACCGAGGTGTTCCCCGAGGTCGCGCTGTGCGGCGAGTACGGAAGCACGATGATCATCGGGGTCGCGGGCGAGCGGGCCGGGATCTCCGTCGACGACCCGTGTGTCTTCGACTCCTTCTCCCCCTACGTGACCTTCACGGTCGTCGATCAGAAGAGCCTCGACCCGGTGCCCTACGGAGAGCGCGGCCGGGTGCTGGTCAACCACGTCAGCAAGTCGTTCCTGCTGCCCAGCAACCTCGAACGCGACCTCGCCACCCGGATTCCCCAGGTGAACGGCGCGGTCGGGGACTCGGTCGCCGACATCGGCACGGTCGCGGTGTTCGAGGACGAGAACGTCATCGAGGGGGTCTACTGATGATCGACCTGCCCGCGCTCGGCGCTACGGGCGCCTACCGCTCCAGGAACATACAGACGGTCACCGACGTGGCCGGCGCGGCCGTCGCGGAACTGAGCCTCGTACCGCCGTTGTACGTCAACCGCACCATGGCGGCGCTGCGCCGGGGCGGCGGCCTGCCGGCCGACGAACGGGCCGGCGCGTTGATCCGTGCGGCCGAGCTCTTCGCGACCGCGACGATCGACGGCCTGACCGCCGAGGAGTATCAGCACGCCGTCAGCAGGGTCGGCGGCGTCCCGGTCTCCTCCGTCGTCGCGGCGACCACGTCGGTCGCCGAGCGGGTGGCGAGGGCTCATGCGAGCGTCCAGTACGCGCGCCCTGGCGGGGCGGTCGCCGACTGGCGCGATCCGCTGACCCGGACCGGGCGTTCGGTGTGGACACGGCGCGGAGACGTGTTCGCCGTGCACGCCGCGGGCAACCATCCCGGCACCCACAGCATCTGGCCGGAGGCACTGGCGCTGGGCTACCGCGTCGCCGTCCGCCCGTCGAGCCGCGATCCCTTCACCCCGCACCGGCTGGTGACGGCCCTGCGGAGCGCGGGATTCGCCGACGACCAGGTGGCGCTCCTGCCCACCGACCACGCCGGTGCCGACGCCGTTCTGCGCGGCGCCGACCTGGGGATGGTGTACGGCGGCGAGGAGGTGACCCGCAAGTACGGCGGGGCCGCGACGGTGCTGCCGCAGGGGCCGGGCCGGTCGAAGATCCTCATCACGGCGGACGTGGACTGGCGCGACCACCTGGACGTGATCGTCTCGTCCGTGAGCGGCCACGGCGGCACCGGATGCGTGAACACGACAGCCGTCTTCGTGGAGGGCGACCCGGCTCCGCTCGCCGAGGCCGTCGCCGCGCGGCTGTCCACAGCGGTGCCCCTGCCGCCCGAGGACGACAAGGCCGTACTCCCCGTACAGCCGGTCGCGGTCGCCAGGGCGATCGAGACGTACCTGCTGAAGAAGGCGGCCGGCACCCGGCCCTGGCTCGGCGGCGACGGCGTCGTGGGCGAACTCGGGGACGGGAGCGCCGCGCTGATGCCGGCCGTCTTCCAGCTCGACGATCCGGCCGCTCCGCAGGCAGGTGTGGAACTGCCGTTCCCTTGCGTATGGATCGCGCCCTGGACGCCCGAGGCCGGTACCGAGCCGCTGAAGAACACGCTCGTGCTCAACGCGATGACCCACGACGCACCGCTCATCGACCGCCTGCTCGACGAGCCGACCATCAGCAACGTGTACCTGGGAAGCCGGCCCACCCACTGGATGGACCCCTCCGTACCGCACGACGGCTATCTGGCCGACTTCCTCATGCGGAACAAGGGCGTCATCCGGAACTGATCGCGGTTCCGGCGACGCTCACGTCCTCCCACCGCAACGAGACCGAAAGGGTCCTACCTTGTCCCACTCCGTCGAACCGGCCGACGTCCTGATCGTCGGCGGCGGGTCGGCCGGCGCGGTGCTGGCCGCGCGCCTGAGCGAGAACCCCGCCCGGCGCGTCGTACTGCTCGAGGCAGGGCCGGACTACGGCCCCGCCCGGTTCCCCGACGCGCTGCTCGACGCCAACCGCATAGCGGATCTCGATCACGACTGGGGATACACCTCACGGGGCGGGCGGCTGAGCCCCGAGATCGCCGCCCTGCGCGGCAAGGTGATGGGCGGGAGTTCCGCGGTCAACGCCGGCGCCGCCCTGCGCGCACGCGCCCTCGACTTCGCCCGCTGGGCCGAGAACGGGCTCGACGACTGGAGCTTCACCGACGTCCTGCCCTACTTCCGTGCCCTGGAGAACACTCCCACGGGCGAGGACGAGTTCCACGGGCGGAGCGGGCCGATGCCCGTGCGCCAACTGACCGACTCCGAGCTGACCTCGGCGCACCGTGGCTTCATCGACGCCGCGGTCGCCCACGGCTACAAGCGGATCGCCGACTTCAACGGTGCCGAGCAGGACGGCGTCGGACCCTTCGCGGTCAACGTCCTCGACGGGATCCGGCAGAACACCGCACTGGTCTATCTCACCGCCGAGGTGCGCGCCCGCCCGAATCTCACCGTGTGCGGTGGCGTCACCGTCGACCGTGTCGTGTTCCGCGGCGGCAGCGCCACGGGAGTGGTCACGGCCGACGGGACCGTGTACGACGCCGGTGAGGTGATCCTCTCCGCCGGGACCTACGCGAGCGCGGCGATCCTGCTGCGCTCCGGCATCGGCCCCGCCGGCGAACTGGCGTCCCACGGCATCGAGCCGCTCGCCGACCTGCCCGTCGGACAGCACCTGCAGGACCACCCCTTCTGCCCCGCGGTCTACGCGCTGGCCCCGGGGCGGGGGGAGATGGCTCCGGCCCTCGGCGCGCTGCTGTGGACCGCCTCCAGCGAGGCCGCGGACGGTGAACTCGACCTGAACGTGGTCGCCGTGCATCCCGGCGGGGCTCCGTTCATGCCCGCCGGCGGCGTCATCGCCCTGTCCACGGCTCTCGTGCTCCCCGAGGCGCGCGGCACGGTGCGCCTCGCCGGCCGCGATCCTCTGGTCCAGCCCTTGATCGACCACAACTACCTCGGCACCGAGCGCGACCGCCGGCGCATGCTCGAAGGCGTGCGGATCGCACGGGATCTGGCCCGTGACCCGGCACTCGCGCCGTCGCTCGGCGGGCTTCTGATGCCGCGTGAACTGCCCGACGAGGCCGAGGAACTGACGCGGGTGATCGAATCCGGCCTCGCCATCTACGGTCACCCCACCTCCACCGCCCCGATGGGTGCCGCCGACTCGCCTCAGGCCGTCGTGGACTCCCGCGGAGCCGTGCACGGACTCGCGGCCCTGCGGGTCGTGGACGCCTCGGTCATCCCGTACGTGCCCTCCAGCGTCACCAACCTCACCACGATCATGCTCGCCGAGCGCATCGCCGACCTCGTCTACGGCCACTGACGACTCGGGCCCCCTGGCCGAACTCGGCGGGAGTTCGGCCAGGGGGCCCGGCTCGGGGACGCGGCGAGCGCCGCGCCCGATGAAAGGAGGCTGCGAACCAGCTCAGGCCGAATCGCTGCGCCTGGGGCTGCTGTGCAGGAACGGACTGCAGGTTTTCAGGGTCCGCTGGACGGGACTCGTCTCGAGCACGCGGATGGAGTCCAGCGCGCTGAGCCTGTCGGCCAGGTAGTCGTGCAGTTCACTGGGACTCTTGCACAGGACGAGGGCCACCAGGTTGGTCGGGCCGGTGGTGGAGGCCAGGAAGGCCAGTTCCTTGTGCTGGATCATGGTGCTCGCCACCTGGTTCAGATGCGCGGGGGCGACGGACATCCACAGCAGGGCCTGCGTGGTGATGCCGTACACCTCCGCACTGATCTCGACGTCGAAGGTGAGCATGCCGCTGGCCTGCAGAGCGGCGAGCCGGCGTGTGATGGTCGAGGAGGACTGGCCCGTCTCGGCGGCGAGGTCCGTGTAGCTGATACGGCCGTTGTTCTGCAGCGCGGCCAGCAACTGCCCGTCCGCCGGGGTCAGGGATGCGCGGAGCTTGGGCTCCTCGGCGTCATCCGACGAGTCGCGTGCCCGGCGCAGTTGTTCCTGCTGGTCCTTGGTGAGAGCGGTGGTGTGTCCCTGCCATGCGGTGGGACCGCCTAAGTAGGTGTGCAGCAGGCGGTGCGCCGACACCTCGGCGATGTTGGCCACGCGAGGGATCTCGCGGAACAACAGCGTATGGTGCGCCGCGGAGTTCATGACGAAGCATATTTCGGTTCCCCCGGACACGAGCCGCACCCAGGTGGTGTCGTCCCGGCGAGCCAGGCTGTACGCGACACTCTGGGCGGTGTTCGGGGTGGCCGTGAGCCTCAGAATCCACTTCCCGCCCGACGGCTGCCGCGGGTTCACCACCCCGACGACGCGAAGCGCCAGCTCGCTGCTCAGCCGTCCGTAGCGACGGGCGACTGTTTGCGTGGAGACACCCAGAACCTCGGCGATCCGGCTGAACGGCGCCCGACCGTCAATGCGCAGGGCATGAATGATACAGTGGTCCAATTCATCGACTGTGGGGACCACCGACTCGGAAAAGTCGCCCACCGGCCTTCTAGGCCCATGGACGCTCAGCAAGACTTGCTCAGCAAGGTGTGCGGCACTAGTTTCCCCCGAATGGCCTAGGACAGGACCTCGTCAATGGACTTGGCTGTCGGCGACGGCGTCTTGCATCACCAGAGCCTCGGCGAGTTCCGTTCCATGGTGATGGTCAGCCAGTTCTTGTGATCGCGCACGACCTGGTCACGGTCGAACGATTCGGCGATATCGCATACAGCCGCTGCCACTACACCAGCCCCCCGACCAGCTCCTGAACCACTACGGACCTTGACCATCACCACGAAGTGGATATCGATGGGTCAAGAGGAAATCGCCGGGGTCCTGACTCATCGCCAGGGTTTGGTCGGCGGAATCCACTAGGTCCAGTCTTCGTACGAGTGTACATGTTCCTTCCCTCGGTGGGTACGGCGACCCGCCGCCGGGACCCCTCAACAGGGGCCCGGATAAACAAGTCTTGACCATTCGTCAGCACCGGGAAGCGCCCGTCGTACCGGACTTGAGCGGCGTGTTCTCGCAGCTCAGGCATGAGCGGGGTCAGCGGGACGGGCCGGGACCGTCGGATCGCCCCGTCGATGGAGGCGCCGGGACGGGGACCTGGGCCGGGGCGGGCGCCGGGCCGACGAGGACGTCGCTGTGGGCGGAACGGATCTTGACCGGCGCGGGCCCCGCCGGCCCAGGGGTGTCCGAGGTGTCCGGGGTGTCCGGGTAGAGCAGGAGGTGGCGCCTGCGGGCCTCGGCCGCGGCCTCCGGGCGCGGCACCACGACGTGTTCGGCACGGCCGTCCGCGCCGAGGGTGGTGACCAGGCACAGGCCGTCGAGCAGGCGCGCGGTCCGTACGTACCGGGCCGTGCCCCGGGCGCCGGCCGGCACCGCCAGGCACGCCGCGTCCGCGGTGTCGAACTCGGTGACCGTCAGACCCTCGGCGCGCAGCCGCCCGCCCACCGAGCGGCGTTCGCGTCCGGACCGGAAGGACCACACGTCGCTGTCCTTGTGCACGACGACCGCGGCCGCCGCCGGCCCCGTCCCGACGGCCGTCCCGCCCTCCGGTGCCCCGCTCCAGGGAAAGGGGCGGCACAGCAGCCGCACTCCCGCGCGCTCCGCCCAGTCCACGGCTCCCTCGTGGACGACCCTGGCGCCGTGACGGGACATCCGGCGCACTCCCTCGTAGCTGATCCGGGTCAGGGTGCGCGCCTCAGGGACGAGGTAGGGGTCGGCGGTGCACACGCCCGGCACGTCGGAGAAGAGCTCGCACGTGTCCGCGCCCAGCGTCGCGGCCGTCGCCACCGCCGAGAGGTCCGAGCTGTTGCGCCCCAGCATGACGGTCCGCCCGGCCGCGTCGACGGCCTGCCCGCCGGGGACCACGGCGATGGGGCAGTCGGCCAGGGCCCCGGACAGCGTCTCGGGACTGGCCGAGACCAGTTCCGCCCGGTCACCGGGACCCTCGGCGAGGAGTCCGGTGGCCGCCGCCGGCAGCGGGCAGCCGGGCGCGCCCGCGGCGTCGAGCGCGGCGGCGAGCAGGGCGACGCTCACCGTCTCGCCGGCGGTCAGGAGCATCGCCGCGGCCCGGGCGGGCGGGTCGGCGGCCAGGGCGTCCAGGGTCCGCTGGAGTCTGTCCGTCGTACCGGACATCGCGCTCACCACGACGACCAGCGGGCGTCTCGCCTCGGCCCTGCGGCGCACCGCGTAGCGGGCGACCCGGTGGTAGCCGTCGAGGTCGGCGAAGGCGGAGCCGCCGAACTTCAGCACCAGCGGGCGGCTGTCGGGGGCGTGCCGGGCCGTCATCCCAGCCACCCGTTCTTCGCGGCGAGTTCCACGATCTGCAGCGCGTTCAGGGCGGCGCCCACCCACAGGTTGTCGGCGACCACCCAGAGCGCGAGGGCCCGTTCGTCCTCCGGCCCGACGCGGACGCGGCCGACGTGGACCAGCGCCCGGTCCTCGCGCCGGGCGAAGACGGTACGGGGCATGGGGTACGCGGGGGTGTGGGAGCGGTGGTGGACGCGCAGGCCGGGTGCCGCGGCCAGGGCCTCCTCGACCGCCGCGGCGGTGACGGGCTCACGCAGGGCTACGTGGACGGCCTCGGAGTGGCAGTCGAAGACCGGCACCCGTACCGCGGTCGCGCTCACCCGCAGGTCCGGCAGGCCGAGGATCTTGCGGGGTTCGCGGACGAGTTTGCGTTCCTCGTGCGTGAAGCCGTCCGCGTCCTGGAGCCCGATCTCGGGCACGAGGTTGAAGGCCAGCGGCTGTCCGAAGCGCCCGCCGGGAACGCCCTGCGCGCCGGGGTCGTCCAGGACGGCCCTGGACTCCTCCGTCAGTTCCCGCAGGCCCCGCACCCCACCGCCGGAGGCCGCCTGGTAGGTGGCCACCACGACGCTCTCCAGACCGGCCAGTTCGTGCACCGGGTGCAGGGCGCGTACGAGCTGGATGGTGGAGCAGTTGGGGTTGGCCACGAGGCCGGACGCCGGACGCTCGTCGAGCACGCCGGGGTTGACCTGGGGCACGGCGAGCGGCACGTCCGGCCGCATCCGGAACGCCGAGCTGTTGTCGACGACCAGCACTCCGGCCGAGGCCAGCCGCTCGGCCTCCCGGCCGCTGATCTCCGCGCCCGCGGAGAAGACGGCGACGTCCAGGCCCCGGGGGTCGAGTTCGTCGAGGGTGACCAGATCGGCCAGGGGCAGGGACAGGCCCAGTTCACGGCCCAGGTCCCGGCCGACGCTGCGCGCCGATCCGACGGGAACGACCTGTTCCACGGGCACGATCCCGCCGTCGAGCAGGGCCAGGCACTCCCGGCCCACCGCTCCGGTGGCGCCGACTACCGCGATGCGCAGCATTCCCGTCCTCCTGTCGCCCCGGGCGGGGCTCAGTACGTGGTCGTGTCCGGCGACCGGCCCCGGAAGGCCCGCCGGTACGCGTGGGGGGTGGTGCCGAGGAAGTGCACGAACTGGTAGCGCAGGGCGGCCGCGTTGGCGAAGCCCGTACGGGCGGCCACGGCCTCCATCGTCTCGTCGGTGTTCTCCAGCAGCCGCTGGGCGCTCAGCACCCGCTGGGCCAGCAGCCAGCGGTAGGGCGTGGTCCCGGTCTCCGCACGGAAGCGGCGGGCGAACGTGCGCGGTGACATGCAGGCCCGCGCGGAGAGCAGCTCGACGCTGATCTCCTGGTCCAGGTTCCGCTCGGCCCAGGTCAGCACCTCGCGCACACCGTCCTCCCCGTAGTGCGCCACCGGGCGTTCGATGTACTGGGCCTGGCCGCCCTCGCGGTGCGGGGGCACGACCATGCGCCGGGCGATGGCGTTGGCGACGTCGCTGCCCTGGAGCTTGCGCACGAGGTGGAGGCAGGCGTCGATCCCCGCGGAGGTGCCTGCCGAGGTGAGGATCGGGTCCTCGTCGACGTAGAGCACGCCCGGTTCGACCCGGGCCTTGGGGCAGCGTTCGGCGAGTGCCTCGGCGTACCGCCAGTGCGTGGTGCAGCGCCGGCCGTCGAGCAGTCCCGCCGCGCCCAGGACGAAGGCGCCGACGCAGACGCTGACCACCCGGGCCCCTCGGGCCACCGCCTGGCGCAGGGCCTCCAGCAGGGCGGGCGGAAATTCCCGGGTGTGGTAGTCGTCCCCCACCGGTATGGCGATGAGGTCGGCCTCCTCCAGCCGGTCGAGGCCGTAGGGCGTGCTGATGGTGAATCCCGGCACCGCCCGGACCGAGGGGGATTCCGCGGCGACGAGCGCGAAGTCGTAGGCGGGCAGCCCCTCTTCGCTGCGGTCGATTCCGAATACCTCACACACGACACCCAGCTCGAAGGGATGGACGTTGTCGAGCAGGACCGCGGCTACGTTCTTCAGCATGTTTTCCAATGTGGCAGTAATACATGGTGTTCTGACAGTCCCTCCGCTGTCGCATGGCCGGATCAGCCCTCATACTCACGGCATGGACCCGGAAGCGCGTCGGGATTCACCGGCCGGCGCTCATGGGTGGGACACATCGTCGACGGGCTGGCCGATGGACACGATCCCGCTGCGGATACCCATGACGACGGCTTGCGTGCGATCGGACGCGCCGACCTTCATGAAGACCGCGGACAGATGGTTCTTCACCGTCTTCTCGGATATGCCGAGCGCCTTCGCCACACGCCGATTCGAATTCCCCTGGGAGATGAGGACGAGAATCTGACGTTCGCGGGCCGTCAGCACGGCGAGCGCCTGCCGCGCCCCGGTGCCCTCCGCGGAGGGCGGCGGGGCGGGGACGGCACCGCGGCGGCCGTCGGCCCGCAGGTCCTCGATCAGCTGTTCCTGGGCCTCAAGGGCGTCCTGTGCCTCGCCCAGGGCCTTGTGCACCTTGGCGACGCCTTCGGCCAAGGCCGTCACGGGCTGCGCCGGTGCCCCGCAGACCGCGCAGCACTGGCGAGTCACCGGTTCCTCGACCGACCCGCGCACAACAGGCGACATCAGATGAACTCCCTCCACCGAGGTGAATTGACCGAACCGCTCTTCTCCGTAGGGCCGGAATCGTGCGAAGGAAACCGGGGAACCGGGTCAGGAAGGAAGCTGCGCGTGGATCGCCACCGTTTTGCACCGCGTGTATTCACGCAGCGCCTCCAGCCCCTTCTCCACTCCGATTCCCGAGCGCCGGTAGCCGCCGAACGGCAGCTCCACTCCCCCGGCCGCGCTGTAGTTGTTCACGAACACCTGCCCCACCCGGAGCCGTCCGGCGAGCCAGTGGGCACAGGTCACGTCGGACGTCCACACTCCGGCGGCCAGTCCGTACGTGGTGTGTTCCGCGAGTGCGACCGCCTCCTCCAGCGAGTCGAAGACCGATACGCACAGGACGGGACCGAATATCTCCTCGTTGAACACCCGGTGTTCCGGGGTGACGTGATCGAGGATGGCGGGCTCCACGAAGAAGCCGTCGGCGTACGCCTTCCCCGGGGGGACACCGCCGCCCGTGCGCAGGACGGCGTCGCGCCGGCCCTCGGCCAGGTGGCCGAGCACCCGCTCGCGCTGTCTCGCGGAGATCAGCGGTCCCATGTCGGGATCGGCCGCTCCGGGCCCGATGGTCAGGGCACGGAACCGTTCGACGAGGGCGTCCACCAGCTCGCGGTGGACGGACCGGTGGACGAGCAGCCGGCTGCCGGCCGAGCAGTTCTGCCCGGCGTGCTCGGTGATCGACTCCACGATCTGCGGCACCGCGCGGGCGGCGTCGAAGTCGGGGAGCACGAGGTGCGGGGACTTCCCGCCGAGCTCCAGGGTGACCGGCACGATGGTGCGCGCCGCCGCCGTCATCACGGCCTCGCCGACCTCCCGCGAGCCGGTGAAGGCCAGCCGGTCCAGGCCGGGGTGCGCGGCGAGTGCGGCGCCGGCCTCCGTTCCGTGGCCCGGTACGACGTTCAGGGCGCCCGCCGGAAGTCCCGCCTCCTCGGCGATCTCCGCGAGCATCAGCGAGGTCAGCGGCGCGTCCTCGGCGGGCTTGAGGACGCAGCAGTTCCCGGCCGCGAGGGCGGGTGCCAGGGTCCTGGCGGCGATCTGCAGCGGGTAGTTCCAGGGAATGATGTGCCCGCACACGCCGTACGGTTCGCGCAGGGTGAAGGCCGGCCGGTCCGGACGGTGCTGGATGGTCTCGCCGCCGAGGCCGTCCACGGCGTTGGCGTAGAAGTCGAAGTAGCGGGCGGCGACATCGGCGTCGGCGAGCGACTGGCGCAGCGGCTTCCCGGTGTCGAGCGTCTCCAGCGCGGCGAGTTCCCCGCGCCGGGAGCGCAGGACCTCGGCGATGCGGTGGCAGATCCGGGAGCGCTCGACCGGCGTCGCGAACCGCCAGAGCGTCTCGTGGGTGTGCCGGGCCGCTTCCACGGCCGCCCCGATCTCCGCCGGGCCGCAGCGGGCCACGCGTGCGACGGTGCGGGCGTCCGAGGGGTCGAGGACGTCGATCCACCGGTCCGTTCGAACCTGCTTCCCCGCGATGACGGCCGGGTGTTCCGGTATCGATGCATCACTCACGGGTGCATCCAGCTCCTTGGCGTGGGGGGCGCACTTCTTCGGTGGATCAGTGGGTCATCGAACCGGCGAGGACCCGCTCCAGATCGCGTGCGGCGACGTCACGCGGGCAGCACACCAGCAGCCGCCGTTGTTTGAGGGCGCCCTCGACGAGGGCGGGGAGGTCCTTGGCGGAGTAGCCGAAGTCCCGCAGCCCGGTGGGTCCTCCGGTGTCGGCGACGATGCTCAGGAGCGTGGCCGGAAGCACGTCCGAACCGTTCGCCACCGTCACCCCGTCGAGGTTCGCGCCGAGCAACTCGGCCGCGCGCAGATGGCGTTCGGGAGCGGTCGGGTAGGTGAACTCGAAGGCCGCGGCCGCGGTGGAGACGACGGCCGCCCCGTGCGGCACCATCGCGTGGTCGACCTCGTACCCGTCGGGCCGGTAGTCGCGCACCAGGCCCGCCACGGGGTAGGCGCAGGCGTGCGGGACGTGCGTTCCCGCGTTGCCGAATCCCATCCCGGCGAACGTCGCGGCCCGGCTCATCCCCGTACGGGCCTCCAGGTCGTCGGGGTTGAGGACGGCACGCCGGAGGCAGCGGCCGACCAGCTCCAGGGCCTGTTCCGCCCACACGTCGCTGATGGGGTTGGCGCCGATGTACAGCGGCCGGTCCGCCGGCGTCGGGTAAGGAGGGCGCCGGTCGTAGGCGCGGGCCGTGTACGACTCGCAGGCGTGGGTCAGGACGTCGTAGCCCGAGGAGGCGGTGACGGCCGGGGGCAGCGTCAGGGTGTTGGCCGGGTCGACCAGCGCCAGCGACGGCATCAGCCGCAGGTCGCTGATGCCCGTCTTCACGTTCAGGTCCGTCACCCCGAGGGCGACCATGGCGGTGCACTCGCTGCCGCTGCCGGCTGTGGTGGGCACGGCCACCAGGGGCTTGAGCGGACCGGGGACCGGGGCTCCGGCGCCGATCGGGGCGTTCAGGTAGTCGCGTACCGTGCGGCCGGGGTGGCTGAGCAGCAGGTTCAGCATCTTGGCGGTGTCGATCGAACTGCCGCCGCCGAGACCGACGTAGCCGTCCACGTCGAGGGCTTCCAGTTCACGGGCCGCCTCGGCGACGCTCGTGTCGGTGGGTTCGACCCGGGCCCGGTCGAAGAGCGTGACCGAGATCCCCTCCTGCTCGATCCGCTTGGCGACACGGGCCGGCAGGCCGAGCCCGGCGAGGACGGGATCGGTCACCAGCAGCACCGAGGTGACGCCCGCCCTGCGCAGTTCGTGTCCGAGATCCCCGGTGGCACCGACACCGAATTTCAGTGGTGGGGCCTGCCAGGCGATTAATCGTTCATGCTCCGGCATACCGCCGCCCCGCTCGAACGATTCCACAGTCCGCCCCCGCCTTCATCGACTTGACTCGGAATTCCGGCCGGGAAAATGACATGACGAACGGTGACGCGTACCCGGACGTCTCGGCCGACCCGGCGAATCGACGTCACCTTCACTCGGAATTTCGACCAGGCGTGGGCCACAGTAGCCAGTCGGCCTGGGTCCCGCCATAGGTCCCTTGCCCTATGACAGAAACGGCTCAATCACAACCACCGGCACATATCGGAAGTCAGCGGATCAACACCCCGGTCCGCGCCCCGGCACCGGCCCCGCCGGGCGCCGGCCGCGGGGGTGCCACTGGCAGGAAATCGTGGTTGCGTGTCAGTTCCGCCACTGTCGCCGGAGGTGTCCCGGCCAGCAGAGTTGAGGTCATGAAGTCCACTGGGCGGCGGTACGTGATCGTCGTAGACGGCTACCACATCAGGGACGGCGACGACCGGGGCTTCGCCAGCGCCTTCCGGGCCCGCGGCGTGCTGCCGGTCACCGTCATGAGCACCCCGAAGCCACTGGCGAAATTCGTCAAGAAGAACATCTGGTACCCCGACGACTTCGAAGCCGTGCATTATTACGACGGCGACTTCGAGGCAATGGCAAAGCTCGTGGAATCCTATGATCCGGTGGGGATCGTCACCGGCAACGAGAGCGGTGTCGAATTTGCCGCGCGGCTCGTGGAACGCCTGATGCCGCAGTTCCAGAACGTTCCCGGCAGCGCCAAATGCCAGCGTGACAAAGGGGAGATGGCGCGCGCCCTCGAACGTGCCGGAGTGGCCGGTCCGCGCACCCTGTCGACGGCCGACCCGGCCGAGGCGGCCGCCTGGATCGAGGCGTCCGGTCTCGCCGACCGGCCGATCATCCTGAAGCCGCCGCACAGCGCCGGAACCGACAACGTGCACTTCGTGCCGGCCGGCGGCGCGTGGCGCGGCTACTTCGACCACATCCTCGGCCAGGTCAACGGGTTCGAGCTGCGCAACGACACCGTCATCGTGCAGGAGTTCCTGGAGGGACCCGAGTACATCGTCGACCTGTACTCGGTGGACGGGCGGCACGGCCTGGTCGACACCTGCGTCTACGCCAAGCACGACCGGGGCCCCCGCATCGGCATCTACGACGTCGCCGACTTCCTGGCCCCCGGCCATCCCGACGTGGCGGTCCTCGCCCCGTACGTGATGCGCGCCGCCGACGCCGTCGGCATCCGCAACGGCTCCACGCACGCCGAAGCGATCATGACGCCGGACGGTCCCCGTCTGGTGGAGCTGGCCGCCCGCTACTCGGGGAGCTGCATGATGATCTCCGGGTCGCTGGCCACCGGCGACAACCAGATCGAGCGGACCGTACGGCACGTCCTCGACGGGGAGTTCGTGCCGTCGTTCGAACTCGTCAAGGAGGTCCGCACGCTCTGGCTCTGCTCGGACCTTGCGGGACCGGTGCACAACATGGAGATCCTCCGGGCGATCGCCGACCTGCCCACCACGTACTCCATGTCGATCCCGCCCGAGGGCCGGGACATGCCGCTCACCAACGACGTGACCACCAGCCTGGGCTGGGTCATCCAGGGCGCCGACGACTGGGACGCCATCGAGAAGGACTCGGCCCGCATCCGCGAGCTGGAACGGACGTGGAACGCGGCCCGCGCCGAGGACGCGGCCGGCGAAGGGGGGACCGCCTGACATGCCGGGCCAGTCGTTCGGGGCCCCCGTACCCCACCTCCTGCTCATCTGTCCCCGCCACGACGTCCTGGGCAAGTTCGTCGGCCTGCCGGTCGCGCTCACCGTGGTCCACCGCCCCGGCGGCGACCGGGAGCTGGAGGCCTCCCTCGCCCTCGCGGTCGTCGACGCGGACTTCACCGACCCGGCGGCGCTGCTCGCCGTCGCCCGCGAGGTGCACGCCCGGCGCCCCGTGGACGCGGTGCTCGGGCTCACCGAGCTCTCGCTGCGCCCGGCGAGCATCGTGGCCGAGGCACTGGGCGCCCGCGGCAACTCGCCCACGACGCTCGCCCTGACACAGGACAAGGCGGCCATGCGCGCGCACCTGCGGGACCGCGGCCTCGGCACGGTGGCCCACCGGGTGTGCTCCACCGTCGAAGAGGCCCGCGCGCTGCTGCGCGGCGCCCCGGCCGGGGTCATCCTCAAACCCGTCGAGGGCAACGGCGGAACCGGCGTGCATCTCGTGCGCACGGAGGCCGAGCTGGACCGGGCGTGGGCCTGGACCAGCGGCGCCCGGACCGGCTTCGCCTGGCCGCAGGGCGCGGCCGCGTCCACCGTGCTGGCCGAGGAGTTCCTGACCGGCCGGGAGTTCAGCGTGGAGTCGCTGTCGGCCGCCGGGCACCACCGGGTCCTCGCGGTCACCCGCAAGCACACCTCGGGTGCCCCGCACTTCGTGGAGACCGGTCACGACCTGCCCGCGCCGCTGCCGCCCGACCGGCACCGTATCGTCGTCGACGCGGCGCTGACCGCCCTGGACGCCGTCGGCTACGCCTGGGGCCCCTGCCACACCGAGGTGATGCTCGCCGAGGACGGCGAGCGCGCCACCGTCGTCGAGATCAACGCGCGGCAGGGCGGCGACCAGATCTGGGAGCTCGTCCACCACGTCACCGGCGTCGACATGCTCCAGGGCGCCGTCCTCGCCCTCGCCCACGGCGTCCTGCCGGGACCGGCGACGGGCCACGCGGGCGGTGCCTCGATCCGCTACCTCACCCCCCGGCCCGGCCGGGTCACCGAGGTGACGGGTGTCGCGGAGGCCCTGGCGATGGACGGTGTCATCCGCGTCGGCGAACTCCCCTCGGCGGGAGACGACCTGGTGCCGCTCGGCGACTCCTGGAACCGGGCCGGGCATGTCGTCGCCGCGGGCCCCGACCCCAAGACCGCCGCCGACGCGGCCGACGCGGCGGCCGCCCGGATCGTCGTCCGCACCGACGGGGAGGGAGCCCGGTGACCTCCGAGAAGGGAGACGGGGTGACGCTCGCCGGGAACCACGGGCCGCGGGCCGAGCACACCCCGGGGACACGGGCCGGCCGTTTCCTCGCGGGCCGGGGTCCGGCGTACGTCGTCATCCTCGGCCGCTTCACCACCAACATCGGCTTCTTCATGGTCGTGCCGTTCCTCGCGGTGCACCTGACCAGGGACGAGGGGCTGAGCAGTTTTCAGACCGGTCTGCTCTTCGCGGTCATGGAGTTCACCCGGCGCGGGCTCGGCATCCCGTCCGGCTGGGTCAGCGACCGCTTCGGCTCCGCCCGGATCCTGACCCTCGGGCTCGCGGTCGAGGCGGGCGCGTACGTCGTGTTCACCGTGGCGGGCGGCAGCTTCGCCTTCTGGGGCGCCGCCGTCGCGCTGCTCGGCGTCGGCGGCTCCCTCAACAACAACGGCGCGCGCAGCGTCCTCGCCTCCAGCAGGTCCGGCGGGGTCGCGGCCAACCTCAGCCGCTACTACGTGTCCATCAACGGGGCCGCTCTGATCGGCCCGTTGATCGGCACCGCGCTGATGGCGGCCGGTGCGATGAAGGCCGGGTTCCTCATCGCGGCCGCGCTGCACCTGGGGTTCGCCGTGACCTCCGCGGTGCTGCTGCGCGGGCTGCACGCCACGAACGCCGCGCCCATCAGGCCCGCCGCCATGGCCGAGGCGCTGCGCGACCGGGCACTGATGACCTTCTGCGCGCTCGCGGTCGGCGGCTGGTTCCTCGTCACCCAGTACCGGGTCGCGCTGCCGCTGACCGTCGTCCACCAGAAGCTCTCCTCCGACCTGGTCGGCCTGCTCACCGCGGGCAACGCCGTCGTGGTGATGCTGACCGTGTGGCTGCTCGGCTCGCGCGTCGAGAAGCGCTCCACGATCGGCCGCCTGGACCTGTTCGCGGCGTCCGGGGTGCTGCTCGGCGGCGGCTGGCTGCTGTGCTCGGTCGACGGGATCAGCCCCGTCGTCGCCGCCGTGATCGTCACCTCGATCGGCGAATCGCTGTTCTGCGGGGTGGTCGACGCGGTCGTCGCGGGCCTGGCGACCGAGGGCCGTACGGGTCTCTACCTGGGCTACTCCACGATGGCCTGGGGTGTCGGCGGCATGCTGGGCGGCTTCGTCGGCGGCGGCTTCGACCTGGCCGCGGGACACGGCGCGCTGCCGGTGTTCTGGCTGGTGCTGGCACTTGTGGGTATCGGCTACGGGGCGGGTACCCGCGTGGTGCGCCGCTCGCTCGCCGACGCGGTGGACCGGCGCCGGACCCCCGGGACCGGACCGGCCGGACCGGCCGGCACCCCGTCCCCGTCCGGCTGACCGGCCCGTCCGTCCTTCGTCCGTCCGGGGTCCGGGCGCCTCGGGCGCTCGTGCACGACGACCCGGAACACATCACCAACACCGACCGAGAAGGAGGCCGCATGCCGCCCAAGGCGTTGCGCGCGCAGGTGCGCGAACTGATGGGCCGGGCCGAGGAGGACCTGCGGGACCTGGTCGCGCACCGGTCCGTCGCCGACCCCCGGCAGTATCCGGTGGAGGAGTGCGAGAGCGCCGCCGCCCTGGTCGCACGATTGTTCACCGGCGCCGGAATACCCGGGATGCGGCTGCTGGACACCCCGGACGGCAGCAAGGCGGTGTACGGCCATCTGCCGGCCTCCCCCGGCTTCCCCACCGTCCTCCTCTACAGCCACTACGACGTCCAGCCCCCGCTCGACGAGCCCGCCTGGACCACCCCGGTGTGGACCCTGACCGAGCGCGCCGACGGCCGCTGGTACGGGCGCGGGGCCGCCGACTGCAAGGGCAACATCGTCATGCAGCTCACCGCGCTGCGGGCGCTCGGCGACCTGGGCCGGCTCGGGGTGGGCGTCAAGGTCATATCCGAGGGCGCCGAGGAGCAGAGCACCGGTGGCCTCGCCACCCTGATCCGGGAGAACCCCAAGCTCCTGTACGCCGACACCGTGCTCGTGTGCGACACCGGCAACTGCGAGGCCGGGCTGCCCACCGCCACCACCGACCTGCGGGGCGTGGTGCACGCCACCGTCACCGTCCGCTCGCTGGCGGGGCCGGTCCACTCGGGGTCCTTCGGCGGCCCGGCCCCCGACCCGCTCAACGCGCTGATCGCGATGCTCGCCACCCTGCACGACGCCGACGGCAACACGACCGTCGACGGGCTCGACAACAGCGGGCGCTGGCAGGGCGCGGAGTACCCCGCCGAGCGCTACCGCCACGACATCGGGGTCCGCGAGGGCGTCCGGCTGGTGGGCGACGGCAGTGTGGCCGACATGCTGTGGGCCAGGCCCGCGCTCACCGTCGTCGGCATCGACTGCCCGCCGGTGATCGGTTCGGCCCCCGCCGTGCTCGGCGAGGTCACGGCCAAGCTCAATCTGCGCATTCCCTACGGGACCGAGCCGGACGCCGCCTGGGAGGCGCTGAGGACGCACCTGGAGCGGGCGGCACCCTGGCAGGTCGAGGTGGAGACCGTCCGGATCTCCTCCAGCCGTCCCTTCCGGGCCCGCACCGACGGTCCGGCCTACGCTCAGCTGGTCCGGGCGATGCGGGAGGCGTTCGGACGGGAGCCGACGACGGCCGGGCAGGGCGGTTCGATCCCCACCTGCGACGCGCTGCAGGAGACCTTCCCGGACGCGGAGATCGCGCTGATCGGGGTCGAGGAGCCGCGGTGCCTCATCCACGCGCCCGACGAGAGCGTGGACCCCGAGGAGATCGAACGCATGGCGCTCGCCCTCGCGCTCTTCCTGGAGTCCACGGGAGAGCGGCCGTGACCGGACCGGCGGGACGTCATGTCACTTTCGGCGAGGCGGACATGACGGATCATCTGAACCGGCTCGGCCGGACGGCTCCCGATCTGTACGCGTGCGTCGACCCGGCACGGGCCAGGGCCTGGGCCCGGCTGGCCGAAGCCGGGGACTTCAAGGACGACTTCGGCGCGGACGGGGCCGGCGGCCGGGGTTCCTCGTACATCCGCGCGCAGGGCCGCAACCTCGCCGCACGCGCGCAGGGCATCCACCATCTGCTCTCCCTGGTGCCGGCCCGGACCGACCGCCGGCCCGCCGTCGTCGTGGACGTGCTCGGCGGCGACGGCCTGGTCCGCAGGGTCGCGGACGCCCGCGGTCTGACCGGGCTGTCCGTGCTGACGTGCGACGCCTCGCCCTACATGGTGGGCGCCGCGTGGGCGGCCCACTGTCCGGCGCTGGTGCAGCGCGCCGACCGGCTGCTCCTGCGCGACGGCAGCGTCGACGCGGTCCTCGTCGCCTACGGGTCGCACCACATCGCGGCCGAGGACCGCGCCGAACTCGCCCACGAGGCCTACCGGGTGCTGCGGCCCGGCGGTGTCCTGCTGCTCCACGACTTCCTCGTGGGGTCCCCGATGGAGACCTGGTTCCAGGACGTGGTCGACCCGTACTCGCGGACGGGCCACGCCTTCGACCACTTCAGCCGGGAGGAGATGTGGGGCTACCTGACGAAGGCGGGCTTCGAGTCCGGTGAGGTGACCGAGATGGCCGACCCGTACGTGGCGACGGCGGCCACGGCCGGGGAGGCCGAACTGGAGCTGGGGCGCTACCTGCTGGACATGTACGGCCTCGCCGCGATCAAGCGGAGGCATCCGGCGGACGCGGCACGCCGCACCGTCGAGCTGGCCAAGACGATCTTCCGCGACCGGCGCGCGGACGGCTCCCTGGAGGCGTTCTCGGCCGCGTACGACCCGTCGGCCCGCACATGGACCTGCACCCTGCCGAGAACGGCCGTACTGGCGATCGGCCGGAAGACCTCCTGAGGCGGGACCGTCACGGAACCGGACCGGCGGACGGCGCCGGTCCGGCGCCGTGTGCGCGGTGATGCCGGCGAGGGGACACGGCGTCGGGGGGGCCCCCCGGGGGGGGGGGGGCCCCCGGGGGGGGGGGGGGGGGGGGGGGCCCCCCCCCCCCGGGGGGCCGGGGGGGGGGGGGCCCCCCCCCCTGGGGGGGCCCCTCCCGGCACCGGCCCGGGGGCGGGGCGGGGGGCGGGGGCGGGGGGGGGGGGGGGGCGGGGGGGGGCCCCGGGGGGGGCGCCCCCCCGGGGGGGGGGGCCCCCCGACGGTCGTGCGGGCCGGGTCGCGGACCGGTCAGCCGGGGTCTCCCGGTTTGGCGTCGGCCAGACCGGTGAGGGCCTGGCCGAAGACCTCGCGCGCCCGCTGGAGGACCTGCTCGCGCCAGCGGGCGTCCTCCGCCGGGCAGAACGCGTCGCGGATCAGCCGCTTGAGCCCCGAGCGGACCGCGTCGGCCGGCGGGCGGTCGCGGTGGAGCCAGGCGTCCGCGCACAGCGCCACCAGCACCTCGGGACCCGGCTGGGTGCCGAACTCCAGGGTGATCGCGGTCAGCCGGCCGCCCGGCCCGAGGCCGTCCGCCACCGCGGTCGCCGTGTTGCCGACGATCGGGGTGCAGGAGGACGTGCCCTCCTCCGAGGCGGTGAGCGCGTCGCCGTACCACCGGCGGGCCCGCTGGCGGGCGTCGGCGTCCCGCCCGCCGCGGAAGATGGGCTCGCCGACCCCTCGGTCGCCCAGCCCGGTGTGCAGGTCGATGTAACCGACGTGGCCGGCGCCGGCGATCTGCTCGGCGACCACCGTCTCGAACACGCGCCGGGACCAGACCGGGGCCCGTCCGCCGTAGAACAGCCCGTCGGGGTGGCGGTACTGGCCCCGGGTCACGGCCTCCTGGAGCCGCTGCGGGCCGAGCCGGCCGCGGAGCGCGGTGAGGTCCGCGACCAGGTCGCCGGGCACGAAGGCGGCGGCGTCCGCCGGCACCAGGGTGCGGTGCACGGCGTCGTAGGCGTCGTTGTGCGGCGGGGCGGCGTGGTCGACGAAGTTCCGGTTGAGGTCGACGTTGTCCTCGTTGACGCGCCGCAGGTAGGCGAAGCCGTAGGGGTTGAGGGAGTGGACGAGCAGGACGCCGGTCTCCGGTCCGGCGGCGGCCTCGGCGACGCCTTCCCGCAGCAGCACGCGGGTCTGGCAGGCCGAACCGCAGAAGCCCTCGATGCCATGGGTCCCGGAGACCGTGACCAGGAGCTTCGCCGGGCCCGGCGGCCCCAGAAAGGCGGTGTCGACGCAGAGTTCGCCGCCGTCCGGCCCGCGGTGCCCCGGCAGGGTGAAGGTCCGCAGGCGCGCGCCCGCCTCCTCGGCGGCGCCCAGGAAGGCGGCGCGGGCCCGGGAGTAGTCGAGGGGAAACATGTCTGCTGTGTCCGATGTGACCGCCATGCTGCCTCGCGTTCTGGAGTACCGACATGCCTGGACTGCCCGCGGCGGCGCCCCGGGCGGCGGGCCCGGGGCATCGCCCGGGGCGCCTGACCCGGCCCGCCGGCGGGGCTCAGCTCCGCCCGGAGGGCAACGGCACCCCGAGGGCCGTGAGGATCGCGTGCGCCCCCGCCCGCGTGGGCACGTTCAGCAGGCACAGCACCCGGTCCCCCGGCTCGGTGTGCTCGGCGAAGTACCGGTTGGCCTCGGGCACATGGCTCAGCGGCCGTTCCCGGTAGAGGTCGAGCGGACGGCCGATGCCCGGGATGACCCCGCGCGCCGGGTCGAACGCGGCCCGGGGGGCGAGCGCCGCGGCCACCTCGGCGGCCAGGGCCTCCTGGCTGTCGTCCTTGCCCGCGAGGTCCGGGTACATGGCGATGTCCGGATGGCCGCTGAACGCCGCCATCGCGCAGTGCGCCACGGGGTTGTACGTCTTGAGGGCGATCACCTCGGGGAACGGGCGGCCGTCGGCGAGCAGCCGGGCGAAGTGCAGCGCCCAGCTCTCCTTGAAGACCGTGGCGCCCCGGTACGCGTCCCCCACGAACTGGATCATGATGTGGAGGCAGGGCCGCCCCGAAGGGATCTCGGCCCAGCGGGAGGTGAGCAGCGAGACGACCCGGTCGCGTGCGCGGTCCACCCCGACGACGACGTACTCGGCGTCGGTCAGCATCTCGCGGCGGAGGGTGAAGAGCTGCCGGGTGTGGAGTCCCGGCATGGCGAGGACCAGACCGTCCACGATCCATTTCTCGGTCCGGCTCGGCAGCTCCCGGCCGGGCGGCAGGGCCAGTACCTCGACCCCGGACCGCCCGCCGGGCCGTGTGGCTCGGTCGTCGTCGGCCACCGCTGCCCCGCTCAGACCTCGGAGGCGGTGGGCAGCGGGATCTGGGCGTCACTCTTGCCCAGCACGGTGAGCTGGTGCAGTTCCACGAAGTACAGCTTCCACAGCCAGTAGACGTTGTGGAGGTGCTCGACGACCTTGCGCTCGTCGTCCTCGGAGCGGACCAGGGTGGACAGCACGCGCCACACGAAGTCGTCGTGGTCGTCGTCGAGGTCGGTGTTGACGTGCGCGCGGGCGCCCTTGACGTTCTCCTCGCCGAGGACGTCGCCGAGGTTGTCCAGCCAGTCGGGCTGGGTGCGCGTGGTGACGTACTCGACGAAGTACACGCTGGTGATCAGCGCCATCGGGCTGTCCTCGAACTCCATGCCGAACTGGAGGTATCCGGTGAGGAGTTTGGTGGAGAGCAGGGGTTCCGTGGAGTAGATCTGGTCCTTGGTGACCCCGACCTTGGCGAGGTCGGCGGCGAACAGCCGGTCGTGCAGCATCTCGTCGTCGGTGTAGTGCGCCCAGGCCTTGGCCTGCACGGGGTCCACCTTGGTGAAGTACTTGATGGCCAGCGCGTCGACCGTCCGCTTGCGGCGCAGCCGCAGGATCGTCTCGATGTTGTGCCGCTTGTAGTAGTCGAGGTTCAGCTCGGAGGCGTTCTTCTGGTGCTGGGCGTAGGGGACGGTCTCGTAGAAGTCCTTGATGAAGGTGTCGAGGACCGCGTCGACCTTCTTGCGCAGTTCGGAGTGGGTCGTCATGGCGTGCTTCCTCCTTGGGGTCAGTGGCAGCCGCAGCCCGCGCTGGAGACGCGCTGCATCCGGCCGCGGCGTACCGCCTTGCGGGCGCCGAGGACGGCGGTGCCGTCCGATGTCACCAGCGAGCTGCGGGGGCAGAGGAAGGCCAGGGCGAACCGCGTGGCCGGCGTGATCCCCAGGCCGAGGTTCACGACACCGCCGGTGGCGCCGTACACCTCGTTCGGGCCGCAGTTCGCCGGGATGATCTCCGTGCTGGTGTTGATCCCGAAGCCGAGTTCCCAGATGACGCGGTAGCGCGGATCGTCGGTGAGCAGCTTCTCCAGTTCCACGGCGGCCGGGGTCGCCCCCGGTGTCCGCGGGGTGACGCTCTCGATGCTTCCGGCGGCGACGCGCAGCGTGACGGCGTCGGTGACGAGCGGCGAGAGCGCTTCGAACAGCCGCTGCTGCTCGGCGCCGTCGGCCGGGTCCTGGTGGCGGTGGACGATGGGCCAGCCGCGCAGGGTCAGTTCGCCGTCGAGGCCGAGCAGCCGGGCCTCCGGTTCGAAGGTGGTGATCTCGGCGGCGGTGACGCTCAGTTTCCCCGAGGGGAAGATCTGCTGGTCGCCCGCCTCCAGGACACCCGCCTGCATGTTCCAGACGCAGTCACCGGCCGTGTGGTCGAACCCGGCCTCGGTGCCGGAGACGTCGTCGACGATCGTCAGCCGGTCGCTGTCGCCCACGAGGTCGAAGAACTCCTCGGCCACCCGGGTGTGCCGGGCGACGTCGGTGAGGGCTGCCGTGCGCAGGAAGTAGCGGACGTGTTCGCCGGTCAGTGGTGTGGACCCGGCCGGCAGCACGGCCAGCTTGCGGCCGCCCAGCTCCCGCTCGGTCGGCGAGTCGAGGAACCGCCCGGGGCAGACGGCCAGCACGTGCGCGTCCTCGGGGACGCTCCGCTCGATCAGCTCGCCCAGGCGGGTGCCGGGAGGAAGCGTCAGCGGGAGCACGCGGGAATATCCGCCGCCGGAATGCAGGGAGAAGAGGTCGCCGTACTGTTCGCTCGTGATCAGACAGAATGTCCCGGCCGGCGGGCCGAACTGGTCGAAGTCGCTCGTCGTGATGTCCAGCGGTTGCACGGAGCGCTCCCTGGGAGAGAAATACGGGAATCCCCGATGAGGAAAAGGGGAACCCCGCGGCGGGGCGTGGTGACTGCCCCGCCGCGGGTCGGTACTCAGCCCAGGAGCGTGCCCAGGTAGTTGCGGTTCTTCTGCACCTTGATCTTCTTCATGGGGAGTCACCTCCTGTTGGGTTGATTTCCTTGCGTTCACCCCGTCCGGGCGGTCGCGACCCGCTATGCGAGGGGCGTGACCCTCTCCACGGTGGGGTGGTCCGGGTGGCCGATCACCGCGACGCCGTTACTGGTCAGCACGCGGGTGTCGGGCGAGATGATGTCCAGGTGGTACTGGGTGTACGGGGTGAGTCCGAGGCCGAAGTGCAGGCACCCCTCCGTACCGCCGTACACCTCGTTCATGGCGTGGTTCCCGGGGAGGATGTCGTGCGAGGTGTTCAGGGCGTGGCCGATCTCCCAGACGATCCGGTACCGGGAGTCCACTGCGAACATCTGCTCCAGCATCGCCACGGCCGGCGCCGCTCCCGCGTCCAGCGCCTGGAGGCGCGTGATCCTGCCGTCCTCGACCGTGGCCTTGATCGCGTTGTCGCGCATCGCCCAGAGCTGTGCGTGGATGCGGGCCTGGTCGGTCCGGGAGAAGGAGGGGGTGCCGTTGTGCAGGATCGGGTAGCCGCGCAGCGTGATCTCGCCCTCCAGGGGCAGCTTCAGCGCCTCGTCGAACTCCCTGATCTCGACGGGCAGGACGCTGATCTCGCCGGAGGGGACGATCTGCTGGTCGCCCCAGTCCAGCGGTCCCGCCTGCTGGTTCCAGACCAGGCCCTCGCGCAGATGGTCGAGGGTGGCGCGGGTGCCGTGCACGGGGTCGGCGTACACGAGCTGCTCGGAGTCCTCGGCGAGTTCGAAGAAGGTGTCGCAGAACGCCGCCTGCTCGGCCGCCGAGGTCCGTTCCATCACGCCGAGGAAGTGCCGGATCTCGTCGAGGCCGGTCGGCGTCGAGTTGCACGCCATTCCCATGATCTTCCGCTGCCCGACCAGATCGGGGTCCGGTGATTCGAAGAACCTGTGCGGCGAGACCACGAGGACGTGCGCGGGTTCCGGGATCCTCTTGGCGAGGATTTCCTCGAACCGGTCGCCGGCGTCCAGCGTGATGGTGAGGAATTCCCGATAGGGTGCCGTCCGCACGACTTCGATCCGGTCCACCAGTTCGGAATTCGTGATCAGACAGAAGGTGCTTCCGGTGGCTTCACCGAACTGGCTGAAGCGGCCGGGATCAATTGCTATCTGCGCGGACACGATCACTCCCGTCATGACCTCTGCACGATTTCTCGCCGTGGTCTCCAATTTGACGGTTCACGGTGTCCGAGTGCTATAGGACGATGGTCCCTGCACCCTGTTTCGCGACTGGTACTTCCGCCCGTGTCGGCGACCGGCCGCGGTCCGGTATTTTCTTCGGCCGCCTTCGCGCGCCCGCGGCCCGGCGGCCCGGCCGAACAGGGTGCCGGTCGTGCGTGCGAGCGTGGAGGGGGCCAAGTGCGGGAACCCCAAAGACAGTTGTCCCTCACGGACCGCCCATGGGCAACGGCGGCCGTTCCCCGCGGCCGCCGGGCATCGGTCACCGGGCGACGCCCCGGGTGACCCGTCCCCCTCCCCCCACGCACGGAGGCACCACCCATGCTGCGAGGCATCGACGTCAGCGCCTATCAGCCGTCCGACTACGGCACCGCCGGTCTCTCCTTCGTCTTCGTCAAGGCGACGGAAGGCCGCTCGTACGTCAATCCGAAACTCACCGCGCAGACGGAGACCGCCCGCGACGCGGACTGCGTCGTGGGCTTCTACCACTTCCTGTGGCCCGGCAACATCTCCGCCCAGGCCGCGTACTTCGTGAGCAAGGCACCCGAGCGGGCCGGCGACCTGCTCGCCGTCGACTGGGAGACCACCGGGGAGGGCACGCACGCGAGCAACGCGGAGAAGGACCGCTTCATCCGCCGGTTGAAGGAACTCCGCCCGGACAACCGCGTGGTGCTCTACACGAACCGGAACTTCTGGCTGAACGTCGACACCACCTCGTACGCGGGCGACGGCCTGTGGATCGCCGACTACGTGACCGCCGGTGAACCGCGCATCCAGGCGAAGTGGCGCTTCCACCAGTACACCTCCGAGCCGATGGACCGGGACGTCGCGGACTTCGGGACCAAGGCCGCCCTGCGCGCGTGGGCGGACGGCGCCTAGCCGCCCGCCCACGCGCGTCCGGAAGTCGTCGACTCCGCGCCGTCCAGGCCGCGCCGGGTGGGCCCGCTAGCCGCGGAAGTCCGCCTGGCGCTCCGGGGACGCCTCCGCCAGTGCCTTCGCCACCGCGTCGCGGCCTTCGCGCAGACCGTAGACGGGGGTGCCCGGCTGCTGGCGCCAGGAGTCGTCCAGACCTCCGGCGTCGACGGTGTCGAAGCCGAGCTCGTCGATGAGGCCGCGGACGACCGTCTTCGCCGCCTCGTCGTCGCCCGCCACCGGGAGGGCCATGCGGTCGGGGTCGCCCGCCGGCAGGCCGCGGTCCAGGATGTCCTGGGCGTAGGTGCCGTTGAAGGCCTTGACGACGGTGTGGCCGATCTGCCGGGCGGTCCAGCGGCTCTCGGTGAGGCCGTCGTCCTCGATCCCGGCGATCCTGCCGTCGCGCTGCTGGGGGTAGTAGTTGCCCGTGTCGATGACGGCGACGCCCTCGGCGGCGCCGTCCAGGATGCCCTCCGGCAGGTCCGGTACGGCCTTGAGCGGGACGGTGACGATCACGACGTCGGCGCCCCGAGCCGCCTGGCCGACCGTGACGGGGGTCGCCCCGGTCTCCTCGGCGAGCGCGCCGAGCGTCTGGGGACCGCGCGAGTTGGCGACGGAGACGTCGTGGCCGAGGGCGGTGAGCCGCCGGGTGAGGTTGCCGCCGATGTTGCCCGCGCCGATGATGCCGATCTTCATGACGTGCCCTCCGAAGTCGATGCACATGCATACGTCTGTCGAGGGGCGTCAACTCCGGCCCGGCACGGCCTATTCCGCGGACGCGGCGAACGGGCGAACGGACCGGCGAGCCACCGGGAGACCCGGGCCCGGAACCACCGGAAGACCGGCCCTGGGTGACCGGAAGACCGGCCCGGGGTGACCGGGAGGCCGGGCTCCGGGACCGGCCGCGCAGAACGGCCGCGGGGAACGGCCGTCGCGGAACGGCCGGGACACGCAAAAGGGGGACCCGGTGCCGGGCCCCCCTTTCCGGGTCACTTGTTCAGGTGCGTCCAGAACTCGTCGAACGAGAGGACCTTGTCGCCGTTGAGGTCGCGGCTGGCGATGACGGCCTCCGCCACCGACTCGGTGACGTTCCAGTCGCCGCCCTGGGCGAGAGCGGACTTGAACTCGGCCGCGGTGATGAATCCGTCACCGTCCGAATCGATCCGCTCGAACTGCTTGCGTGCTTCCTCGATGTCGGCCACCGATCCGCCCCTTCGTCGTGCATCACTGCATGCGTTACTGCCTTGTGTACGGAGGTCAGATTAACGGTCCCGGTGAGCGCGCAGTGCGGCGAGTACCCAGGCGAACTCCTCACGGTGCGCCGACAGCGGGTCCACGCCCCGTACCAGGGCGCTCAGCTCCCGGAAGCGGGCCATCTCGGCATGGGCCGCGGATTCCATGCGGGCCAGTACCGAGGCCCGGTCCGCGTCGCCGAGCAGGCCGCTCAGCACCGTGTCCGCCTCCGGGCCCGAGGGGTCGACGCCCCGCTCCAGCGCCTCGCCCGCGAGGTGCACCAGCCGGCTCATGAACCACACGGAGGTGCCCGGCGGCACGTCCGGCCCCCGGTCCGCCGCGTTGAACTCGATCATCTCGCGCATCCGGGCGCGGAAGCCGCGGTCCTGGATCAGCTCGGCCAGCTCCACCCAGGCGTCCACCTGCTCGGGTGTCGGGTCGTCCGGCAGGTCACCGACGTCGAACCGCAGCCGGGTGCGGATGTCGGGGTCGGCGGTGTCCAGACCGCCGAAGGTCTCCTCCATGAAGTCGTCGATGATGCGTCCGCGCTCGGCGGCCGAGAGCCGCGCCAGCTTGTTCATGAGTGTCGTCTCCTGTGCGCTCGAACCACGTCGTGCCACGGTCGACAGCACCGCCCGGGTCACCTTCAGGGACCGGATCTGCGCGTCCAGCGCGGCCACGTGCGCGGCCGCCACCTCCGCCACCGTCCGTTCGCCCGCCAGGACCGCGCGGACGTCGCCGAGCCCCAGTCCGAGTTCGCGCAGGGTCCGGATCAGCTCCAGCCGGGCCACGGATCCGGCGTCGTACAGCCGGTAGCCGCCCGCCGACCTGGCCACGGGCGGCAGCGCGCCCTCGTCCGACCAGTAGCGGATGGTGCGGACGCTCAGGCCGGTGGTCCGGGACAGCTCGCCGATGGTGAGAAGTGCGGTGCCGTCGTCGATCATGTCTGGGAGTGTGGGCCTTCCAGTGGGTGGAGACTCAAGCGGCGGGGGACAGTCATGCCCGGAACTCTGCGCGACATTCTGGACGGCGCGGCCCGGGGGGTCTTCCCGTC
The DNA here is from genome assembly GCF_042891215.1 of Streptomyces sp. NPDC001914. Lineage (NCBI taxonomy): Bacteria > Bacillati > Actinomycetota > Actinomycetes > Kitasatosporales > Streptomycetaceae > Streptomyces > Streptomyces sp. NPDC001914. The sequence goes on along the minus strand of NZ_JBIASW010000019.1, from coordinate 29,588 downwards.
GCCCGACGGCGGCACCACCGTCGTACGCCAGCACTCGCCGCGCGACGCCGGCGTCCTCGCCTTCACCGCGCACTCCGTCGTCTTCACCGACGAGGACGAGGGCTGGGTGCGCGCCGCGCTCGGGGCCCTGGACTGCGACGCGCTCGCGGCGGCCATGAACCCGCGGTTCCTCGCCGCGTTCCTGGAGCGGACGGGACGGTCGAACGACACCGTCGACCTGTTGTCGGTCGCCGCCCCGCTCACGGGCCCCGCGGCCCTCGCGCTGAAGGAGATCGACGACCTCGCCCACCCCCGGATCGCGGGGTCCCGCAGACGGCGCGACGACGTGCGGGCGTGGGCCGCCGACGGCGGGGTCCTGGTCCTCGGACGAGGGGTCGGGGGCCGTCTGGAGGTCGCGGTGGAGGTGGACGAGGGCGTACGGCACTGGGGTCTGGGCCGGGCGCTCGCGTCGGCGGCGCGGCATCTGGCCGGGGAACCGGTCTGGGCCCAGGTGGCCGCGGGGAACGCCCGCAGTCTGCGGGCGTTCCAGGCGGCGGGTTACCGGCCGGTGGGCGCCGAGGCGCTGCTTCTGCCCCGCTGAACGGGCGGCGCGCCGGCGTGGATCAGCGGAAGATGCCGGTGTGGCCGAGGGAGTACCGGCCGGGCTGGGGGTAGACGGCGAGCCCGTGCGGGCCGCTGCCGACCTTGATGCGGGCGAGCTGTCGGCCCGTGCCGGTGTCGATCGCGTACACCTCGGAGTTGTACCGGCCGGAGAGCCACAGGACCTTGCCGTCCGCGGAGACACCGCCCATGTCGGGGCTGCCGCCGTCGGGCAGGCGCCACTTCTTGGTCAGCCGGTTCTGGGTGAAGTCGAAGATGGAGATGGTGCCTTCGCCCCGGTTGGAGATGTACATCTCGCGCGAGTCCCGGCTGACGTACAGGCCGTGGGTGCCCTTGCCCGTGTGCAGCAGGGTCGGCTGGGTGAATGTGTCGCCGTCCAGGATCCACACGCCGTCGGCCATCATGTCGGCGATGTAGAACCTCTTGCCGTCCGGGCTGATCTTCACGTCCTGCGGCATCGCTCCCTGGAACGGCAGCCGCTGCTGGCCGATCACCTTCATCCGCTCGGTGTCGACCTTCAGGAGTTCACCGCTGAACTCGCAGGAGACGATGAAGTAGCGGCCGTCCGGGGAGAAGTCGGCGTGGTTGACGCCGTAGCAGGTCACCGGTTCCGTCTTCACGGTCTTCATGGTGTGCGCGTCGCGGAAGACGAGTTCGCGGTCGAGCGAGGCCATGACGATCGCGTACTTGCCGTTGGGCGTGAAGTAGAGGTTGTACGGGTCGTGCACGTCGACCGGCCGGCCCGCCTTGCCGGTCTTCGGGTCGATGGGGGTCAGGGTGTTGCCGCGGTCGTTGTTGACCCACAGGGTCTTCAGGTCCCAGGAGGGCACGACGTGCTGGGGCTGGTTGCCGACCGGGATCGTCTCGATGACCTTGTACGTCTTCGGGTCGATGACCGAGACGGTGTTGGAGTTGGTGTTCGGCACGTAGACGCGGGACGGGAAGTCCTTGACCACCGGGGAGAGCCGGCCCGGGCGGTCGGCGGCGTAGACGTCCGCCGGGTCCAGCAAGGGGGGCATGCCGGGCAGGCCCTGGGGGGCCGGCTTCTTCACCGGGGCGGGCCGGACGGCGGCCTTGGTGGTCGCGTGGGTCTGGCCGGCGTGGTCCGGGGAGGAACCGCCGCAGCCCGCGAGGAGGGCGAGCGAGGTGAGGGCGGCGCCGGCGATCAGCACGCGGCGCGGGGAGGAGGAGGGTGTCGGCATCAGCTCAGCAGCTCCGTGGTGGTGACCGCGCGCAGGCCGCGGCGGTCGAGTTCGTGCAGGAGGGAGGGGAGGGCGGCGACCGTGCCGGCGTATCCGAAGTGCAGGCTCACGACGGAGCCGGGGCGGACCTCGGCCAGCACCTTGCGGGTGACGGCGGTGGCCCCCGGCGAGGTGTAGTCGAGGGAGTCGACGTCGTAGGAGAGCGTGTGCGGGTAGCCCGCGTCGCGGGCGAGGCGCTGGACGAGGGGGGAGGCGCGGGGGCTGCGGGAGGGCCGGAACCAGGTGCCGATCGAGCCGGTGAGCCGCTTGAGGCGGTCCGCGCAGCCCCTGATCTCCGCGGCCGCCTCGGTCGCCGTCATGGCGTTGATGTCGAGGTGGCGCAGGGTGTGGTTGCCGAGGTCGTGACCGCCGTCGAGGATGCGGCGGGCGAGGTCCGGATGCTCGTCGAGCCAGGTGCCGACGGCGAGGACGGTGACCCGGGCGCCGGCCCGCTCCGCCTCGCCGAGAAGCGCCTTCGCCCCGGCGGGGTCGCCCTGCCCGTGGAAGGTGAGCGCCACCGCGGACGGGTGGGTGCGGGGGCCGTGGGTGATCTCGGCGGGCTGCGCGGGATAGCGGCGGGGGGCGGGGGCGGGCGCGGCGGCCGGGCGGGGCGCCGTGGCCGGGGGTGCGCTGGGCGCGGCCGGGGGCGTCGTGAGCTGCTGCGCGTGGGTGGCCCGGGGGGCGGCACAGCCCGCGGTCGCTCCGGCGGCGAGGGTTCCCGCGGTGAGCGCGAGTCCCGTGAGCAGGGCGGCGCGCCGGGGCGGGGCGGGGGCTGCGTGGTCTTCGGCGGGCGTGGTCACCGGACCATTTAAGGATGATTCGGTCGGAAAACCGGCGATTGGTCCGGCCGGGTGGTGGTGCGGGTCGCTTCACCGCACCCGTGTTCGGGCCGTACGGGACCGCCTCACCCCGCGAGCGGAGCCGGCCCCGACCGCGGCGCGGAGCGGAACCCCCTCCTCCGCGGCAGGACTTGCACGGGCCCTCTTTTGGATCAGTGGGCCCGGTCTGCGATAGTCGGCGATGCGACCTCCACCCATTGACCCGGGCCACGGTTGTCGCCGGTGGCGCGGTTCACACCCCAATTCGTTCCGCGGCACCCCGCAAGCCCCGGCTGCCACGCGGCCGGGGCTTTCGCGTGCCCGGGCGGAGCGGTTCAGCGGTCGGCGACGCGGATCTCGAACCAGGTGGTCTTGCCTCGGGGCAGCAGGTCGACACCCCAGCGGTCGGAGAGCTTGTCGACGAGGAAGAGACCCCGCCCGCTCAGGTCCAGTTCCTGGACCGGCATGAGGCAGGGAAGGCCGCGGGAGGGATCGCGGACCTCGATACGGATCCAGCCGCGGCGGCGGCGCATGCGGAGTCCGAAGACGCGGGCGCCGGTGTGCCGTACGGCGTTGCCCACGAGTTCGGAGACGAGTAAGACCGCGTCCTCGGTCATCTTCGGGGACAGGCCCCAGTGCCGCAGGACCACGACCTGGGCGAGACGCCGCGCGGTGGCGGCGGACTCCGGGCGGGACGGCAGCAGCACCTCCGCCTCGGTGGGATTGCCGAACAACTCCAGCGCCTGGAGCGCCCGTTCGTCCTCGACCGCAGGTGTCCAGCGCGCCGCGGTCGCACTTCCGTGCCGCCGCGGCTGTTCCATACCCTCCAGCCCCGCCATGCCCCCCATCATGGCCGCCCGGCGCCCCCCACGGGGCCGTTCCTGAGGATTGGGCCCCCCGGAACGGTACATTCCGCACCATCCGATCGGCATATGCCATTGGCAGTTCGGAGGCGAGGAGAGCCCGCCCGACCTGCAGGAATGGGCCCTTCCAGGGCAATCGCCACCACCGTCCCACAAGGCGCGCTTAAGGCTGCCTTAAGGCTGCGATAAAGCGCCCCATCGAGGGACACCCGCCGGACACCGCGTCAACCGCGGGTGGAGCGGGGGCGACCACGAGGGTGAGAACGGCCGTTCCGGCCCGGGAGGCGGACACCGCGTCCCGGGCCGGAACGGCCTGAGGATCAGAGGAACTTCGCCTTGCCGGGGCCCTCTTCCACGAAGCTCCGCATGCCCCGCTCGCGGTCCTCCGTCGCGAACAGGCCCGCGAACCAGTTCCGCTCGATGGCCAGCCCGGTCTCGATGTCCGTCTCCAGACCCGCGTCGATCGACTCCTTCGCGGCGCGCAGCGCGATGGCCGGACCCTGCGCGAGCCTCGCGGCCCAGGCGTGCGCGGCGGTGTACACCTCGTCGGCGGGGACGACCCGGTCGACCAGACCGAGCGCGAGCGCCTCGTCCGCCTTGACCATGCGGCCGGTGAAGATGAGGTCCTTGGCCTTGGAGGGGCCGATCAGCCGGGAGAGCCGCTGGGTGCCGCCGGCACCGGGGATCAGACCGAGCAGGATCTCGGGCTGGCCCAGCTTGGCGTTGTCCCCGGCGATGCGGTAGTCGGCGCACAGGGCCAGTTCGCAGCCGCCGCCGAGCGCGTATCCGGTGACGGCGGCGACGACGGGCTTGGGGATGCGGGCGACGGCGGTGAAGGAGTCCTGCAGGGCCCGGGACCGCACGACCATCGCGGCGTGGTCCATGGCCTGCATCTCCTTGATGTCCGCGCCCGCCGCGAACACCTTCTCCCCGCCGTACAGGACCACGGCACGGACGTCCGGCCGGCCGGTGGCCTCCTCGGCCAGCTCCTTGAGACGGTCCTGCGTCGCCACGTCCAGGGCGTTCATGGGCGGACGGTCCAGGCGGATGGTGCCCACGCCTTCGGCCACTTCGAGATGCACAGTCATGGAAGCAGGTTAGTGGCCGTTAACGGCACCGGGCCGGGTGTGCTGAGTCACAGCACACCCGGCCCGGTGCGGCGAGATCACTTCGTCCAGTCCGCCCAGGAGATGTTCCAGCCGTTGAGACCGTTGGCCGGGTCGACCGTCGGGTCGGTGGAGTTCTTCACGACCACCACGTCACCGACCATCGAGTGGTTGAAGAACCAGGCGGCCGGCACACCGCTGTCGTAGCCGCCGCGCACGTCCCGCAGGCCGATGCAGCCGTGGCTGGCGTTGTAGTTGCCGAAGGCGCCGCCGCCCCAGTAGTTGCCGTGCACGAAGGTGCCGGAAGCGGTCAGGCGCATGGCGTGCGGGACGTCCTTGATGTCGTACTCGCCGTCGTAGCCGACCGTGTCGCCGTTCATCCGGGTCACGGTGAACTTCTCGCTGATGACCATCTGGCCGTTCCAGGTGGCGTAGCCGGGCTTGCCGGTGGTCACCGGGATGGTCTTGACGACCTTGCCCTCCTGCATGACCTTCATCGTGTGCTTCTTGGCGTCCACGACGGACACCTGGTCGCGGCCGATGGTGAAGGAGACCGTCTTGGCCTGCTTGCCGTAGACGCCCTTGCGGCCCTCGACGCCGTCGAGGTTCAGCTTCACGGTGACCTTGGTGCCGGCCTTCCAGTACTTCTCGGGCCGGAAGTCGAGGCGGTCGTTGCCGAACCAGTGGCCCTGGACGTCGACGGCCGGCTCGGTCGTGATCTTGATGGCCTTCTCGACGTCGTCCGGCTTGGTGATGCCCCGGGTGAAGCGGACCGAGAACGGCATGCCGACGCCGACCTTGGAGCCGTCCTCGGGCGTGAAGTTGCCGGTGAAGGTGTTCTGCGGGCTCAGCGTCGTGAAGGACGAGTCCTCGGCCGCCGTGCGGCCCTCGGAGTCCTTCGCGACCGCGTGCACCTGGTACTTGGTGGACGCCGCGAGGTGTGTGGCGGGCGTCCACCCGCTGCCGTCGGCGGATATCTCGCCGTCGATCTTCGCGCCCTCGTTGTCCTTGACGGTGACCTCGGTCAGTTTGCCCTTGCTGGCCGTGACCTTGAGGGTGCCGCTGGTGTCGACGTCCTTGGCGCCGGCCTTCGGCGCGATCGTGACGACCGCCACCGACTGCTTGCTCTCCGTGGTGGTGGTGCTGCCCTTGCCGTCCTTGTCCTTCCCTCCGGACCCCGAGTCCGTTCCCCCGCCCCCGCCGCAGGCCGTGACGGCCAGCAGCGCACCGCCGACGATCACCGCCCACCGCTTGTTGCGGCCGCGTGAGCGTCCACCCGCCGACGCCCCCGATATCGGTCGCACGTTCACAGTCTTTCTCCCCTCGCAAGGCCCTGATCAGGCCCCCACCCCGGCGCGTCCCACGCGATCACTGGCGCATATTAACCTCACGGTTTTGAGCTCCGTGTCAGGTCAATGTCACCGTTCCGTCGCAACTTGGACCATCGACCGCGAAGATGGTTGCACCGGGGGGCGAGGATCAGTCCACCGCGCTGCCGGTCTTCCACTCCTTCCAGCCCATGTTCCAGCCGCCGAGTCCGTTGTCGGGGGCCACCTGCTTGTCCTTGCTGTGCACGACCTCGATCACGTCCCCGATGAGACTGCGGTCGAAGAACCAGCCCGCCGGGGTGTCGGAGCTGCCGCCCTTCACGTCCCGCAGACCTACGCAGCCGTGGCTCACGTTGGTGTTGCCGAAGGCGTCCGGCGCCCAGTAGTTACCGTGCAGGAAGGTCCCGGAGTCGGTCAGGCGCATCGCGTGCGGGACGTCGGGGATGTCGTACTCGCCGCCGAAGCCGACGGTCCGGCTGTTCATCCGGGTCACCTCCAGCATCTCGGTGACGACCATCTTCCCGTTGTACGTGGTCGTCTTCGGCGCCCCGGCCGTGATCGGCACCGTGGCAAGGAGGTTGCCGTCACGGCGTACCTCCATGGTGTGGGCGCCGGCGTCGACGACGGACCTCTGGTCGCGGCCGACGGTGAACGAGAAGGTACGGGACTGGAGTCCGTACACCCCGGGGGACGCCTCGACGTCGCGCAGCCCGAGCGCCACGGTGACCTTCGTGCCCGGCTTCCAGTACCGCTCGGGACGGAAGTCGACGCGTCCGCCGCCGAACCAGTGCGCGCGGATGTCGACCGCGGGCCGCGCCTCGACGTGGATGGCGCGCTCGACGGCGGCCCGGTTCTCGATCTCCCGGTTGAACTCCAGGGAGACGATCATCCCGGTGCCCACGACGGAGCGGTCCTCCGGTGTCACGTACCCGATGAACCGCTCGTCGGGGACGGCCGTGGTGAACGTGGTGTGCCGTGCCGAACGGTGCCCTCCGCCGTCCAGGGCCACCGCGTCCACGGTGTACTTGGCGGCCAGCGCGAGCCGCGCGTCGTCCGGCTTCCAGGACAGGCCGTCCTCGCTGATGTGCCCGGGTACGGGTGACTCCCGGGCGTCCTGGGACTTGACCACCTTCACGGACTCCAGGCGTCCGCCGGGCACCCGCACCAGCAGCGGCTCCTGCGGTCGTACGCCCTTCGTGCGGTCGTCGGGCGAGACGTGGATGACGTCCTCGGGCGACCGCGGTTTGCCGAACGCCTCCCCGATCCCGCCGGAGATCCCGCCGGAGGTGCAGCCGGAGGCTCCGGCCAGCAGACCGGCCCAGGTCAGTACGGCGGCCAGCGCGGCCCCTGCGCGCCGCGCGCGCGTCTGTACGTGCTTCACAAGGGACCCAACGACGCCGCCCCTCCGGGGAAACGTGAGTGCGAGCCACGCTCTGGGCAGAACAGTGGGGAGGACGACGCGCCAAGGAGCCGCGGCCGGGACGCCGCGCACCCTTTTCCGCTCCGTTCCACGAGCCGTGGGAGGCTGACCGGTGTCGAGCGCACCCGAGCAGGAGGCGGTCCACGAGGGACGCGCCGCGGGCGGCGGCCTGCCCGCGCAGACCGTCACGGATCCGGCGGGGCCGCCCGCCGCCCCACCACCCGCCGCCGTGCCGGCACCCGCGGACCCGGCGGCGGAGCCGGCCGCTCCCGCGCTGAACGGCTCACGGCACCCCGCGGCGCCCGCCGTGGCCGTGTGGCCGGGTGCGCCCACGCCGCTCGGAGCACGCTTCCGGGTCGGCCCCGACGGCACCACGGGCACCAACTTCGCCCTGTGGGCGGGCGGCGCGGAGGCCGTCGACCTGTGCCTCTTCGACGAGGAGGGCGCCGAGACCCGCGTCCCGCTGGCCGAACTCACCCACGAGATCTGGCACGGCTTCGTCCCCGGGGTGCGCCCCGGCCGCCGCTACGGCTTCCGGGTGCACGGCCGCTGGGACCCGTGGACCGGGGCCCGCTGGAACCCGGCGAAGCTGCTCCTCGACCCGTACGCCCGCGCCGTGGACGGCGACTTCACCCTGCCGCCGGAGGTGTACGGGCACGTCCGCGACTGGCCGCAGCAGCAGGTCGCCGACACCGTGCGCGACGACCGCGACTCGGCTCCCCTCGTCCCCAAGGGCGTGGTCGTCCAGGACGACGACGACTGGTCGGACGACCGCCGCCCCAAGACCCCGTGGGCGGACTCGGTCATCTACGAACTGCACGTGCGCGGATTCACCCGTCTGCACCCCTCGATCCCCGAGGAACTGCGCGGCACGTACGCCGGACTGGCGCACCCGGCCGCGATCGAGCACCTGGTGAACCTCGGCGTGACGGCGGTGGAACTGCTGCCGGTGCACCAGTTCGCGCACGAGGACCACCTGCTGCGCCGGGGTCTGAAGAACTACTGGGGCTACAACTCGATCGGCTACTTCGCCCCGCACGCCGCCTACGCGGCCTCCGGCACGAGGGGCCAGCAGGTCGGCGAGTTCAAGCGGATGGTGCGCGCGCTGCACGCGGCGGGGATCGAGGTCATCCTCGACGTCGTCTACAACCACACCGCGGAGGCGGGCGAACTGGGCCCGATGCTGTCGCTGCGCGGCATCGACAACCGGGGGTACTACCGGCTCCAGCCGGACGCCCGCCGCTACGCGGACTACACGGGCTGCGGCAACACCCTGCACGTCGTGCAGCCGCAGGTGCTGCGGCTGATCACGGACTCGCTGCGGTACTGGGTCACCGAGATGGGCGTCGACGGGTTCCGCTTCGACCTGGCGGCGGCGCTGGCCCGGTCCATGCACGACGTCGACATGCTGTCGCCGTTCCTCGCCGTCATCGCCCAGGATCCGGTGCTGCGCCGGGTCAAACTCATCGCCGAGCCGTGGGACGTGGGCTCCGGCGGCTACCAGGTGGGCGCCTTCCCGCCCCTGTGGACGGAGTGGAACGACCGCTACCGCAACGCCGTCCGGGACTTCTGGCGCGGGGCGCTGCCCGACGTACGGGACCTGGGCTACCGGCTGTCGGGGTCGAGCGACCTGTACGCCTGGGGCGGCCGGCGCCCGTACGCGTCCGTCAACTTCGTGACCGCCCACGACGGTTTCACCCTGCGCGACCTCGTGTCGTACGAACGCAAGCACAACGAGGCGAACGGCGAGGGCAACCGCGACGGCACGGACGACAACCGGGCCTGGAACGGCGGGACGGAGGGCGAGAGCGAGGACGCGGACCTGCGGGCGCTGCGGCGGCGCCAGCTGAGGAACCTGCTGACGACGCTGCTGCTGTCGACGGGCGTGCCGATGCTGGTCGCCGGGGACGAGTTCGGGCGCACCCAGCACGGCAACAACAACGCCTACTGCCAGGACAACGAGATCAGCTGGGTCGACTGGTCGCAGCTCGACGACCCCGGCTGGCGGGCGCTGTTCGAGCTGACGTCCCGCCTGATCGCGCTGCGCCACGCCCATCCCGTGCTGCGCCGCCGGGCGTTCTTCTCGGGGCGGGCCCACTCGGCCGACGGGCTGCGGGATCTGGCCTGGTTCACCGCGCGGGGCACCGAGATGACGGAACGGGACTGGTACGCGCCCGCCGCGACCCTCGGCATGTATCTGTCCGGGCGGGACATCCCCGGGCGGGACCAGCGGGGCGCCCCGGTCGTCGACGACAGTTTCCTCGCCGTGCTGCACGCCGGGGACCGGCCGGCCTCCTTCGAACTGCCGGGGTCGCCGTGGGCCGCCGCGTACGAGGTGGTCGTGGACACCTCGCTCGAAGACCAGGCCGCGGCGCCCGCGCTCACCCACCGGGCGGGCACGGCGATCACGGTGCCGGCGCGGTCCGTGCTGCTGCTGAAGGTCCGCTGAAGGCCCGGCCGGCCGCGGATGCCGCCCGTACGCCGTCACCACGGCGGCCGGGCGGTCCCCGGCCGCGGGACGACCGTTCCGAAGGGCTCGGGACGACGCAGACGCGCCGAAAACTCGGTGGGCACTGTCAGTGGTGAAACGTAGGCTCGGTCATGATGACCACCTCCGATGCAGCCGCCCAGGACCACCCCGACCGTTCGACCGTACGCAGCCTGCTGCGCCTGTGGCCCTATGTGCGCCCGGTGCGGGCGAGATGGTTCGCCGCGGCGCTCGTCGCCGTCGTCGCGTCCTGTCTCTCGCTCGTGTTCCCGCTGATCCTGAAGTGGATGGTGGACGGCCCCGTCGCCGGGCACGATCCGGCGGGAGTCTGGCTCGGGGCGCTGTACCTGCTGCTGCTCGGCATCGCCGAGGCCGGTCTGTTCGGGCTGCGCCGCTGGCTGGTGGCCCGCCCGCTGGCCGGGGTCGAGGCCGGTATGCGGGCCGATCTGTACCGCCATCTCCAGCGCCTGCCGGTCGCGTTCCACGACCGCTGGGCGTCGGGCCAGCTCCTGTCCCGGGCGACCACCGATCTGATGCTGGTCCGTATGTTCCTGGCGTTCCCGCTGACCTTCCTGCTGGTCAACGGCGTGACGATCCTCGCGGGCATCGCCATCATGCTGGCCCAGCAGTGGACTCTCGGGCTGGTGCTCCTCGCCCCCGCCGTCCCCGTCATGATCGTCTGCTGGTTCTTCGAGCGGCACTACGCGGAGGTGGCGCGGCGGGCCCAGGACCAGGTCGGCGACCTGACGACGGTGGTCGAGGAGAGCGTGCTCGGCATCCGGATCATCAAGGGGTTCGGACGCCATCGCAGCCAGGCGCGCGCGTTCCGAGAGCTGTCGCGGACGCTGCGCGGCACGGAACTGGTCAAGGCCCGGCTGCTCGCCTCCATCTGGGGCTTCATCGTCACCCTGCCCGAGTTCGCCATCGGCGCCGCCCTCGTCCTCGGCACGGTCCAGGTCGCCGACGGCCGGCTCTCCGCCGGCACGCTGGTGGCGTTCCTGTCGACCGCGCTCGCGCTGCGCTGGCCCGTCGACTCGATCGGCTTCCTCCTGGCGATGAGCCAGGAGGCCGCGACGGCCACCGAGCGGTACTTCGAGGTCATGCGGGCGGCGCCCGAGTCGGACGGCCCGGGTGCTCCGGCCGTCGGGCCCGAGGCCGGCGAAGCGGCAGCCGAGGCCGCCGGTGACGACGCCGCTGACAGTGACATTGACGGTGACGGTGACGGCGGACTGCGGTTCCACGGCGTCGAGTTCCGCTATCCGGACGCCCCCGCGGACACGCCCCCGGTGCTGGCCCGCATCGACCTGCACGTCCGCCCCGGCGAGAGCATGGCGCTCGTCGGCGCCACCGGCAGCGGCAAGACCACCCTCACCGCCCTCGTCCCCCGTCTGCACGAGGTGACCTCCGGCCGGATCACCCTGGACGGCCGGGACATCACGCGGATGCCCCGCGAGGAGCTTCGCGAACTCGTCGCCGTCGCCTTCGAGGAACCCACCCTGTTCTCGGCCACGGTCGGCGAGAACGTCCTGATGGGCGCGCCGGAGACCGCCGGCCGCACGGAGCTGGACCGTGCTCTCGCCGTCGCACAGGCCGACTTCGCGCACACCCTGCCCCAGGGCACCGGGACGCAGGTCGGCGAACAGGGCCTCAGCCTCTCCGGCGGCCAGCGGCAGCGGCTCGCGCTGGCCCGCGCGGTGGTCGGCCGCCCGCGCTTCCTGGTGCTCGACGACCCGCTCTCCGCGCTCGACGTCCACACCGAGGCGGCGGTCGAGGCCGCCCTGCGCCGGGTGCTGGCGGAGACGACCGCGCTGATCGTGGCGCACCGGCCGTCCACGGTCCTGCTGGCCGACCGGGTGGCCCTCGTCTCCGACGGCCGCATCGCGGCGGTCGGCACCCACCACGAACTGCTGCGCACCCACGCCGAATACGCCCACCTGATGTCGGGGGCAGAGGAGGACGACCGATGACGGCGGCGCCCACCACCACCGCACCGGACAAGGAACCGAAGGGCGGGGCGCCCTCGGCGCCCGAAGCCCACCAGGACCCCTTCGACCACGACACCCTGCCCGCTCCCCCGGGCGCGACCGCGACGCTGCTGCGCTCGCTGCTCGCACCACTGCGGGCCCGGGTGGCGCTGACCACCGTTCTGCTGCTGCTCCAGCAGGCGGCCGTGCAGGTGGGCCCGCTGCTGGTGGCGTACGCCATCGACCGGGCCGTGCCGGCCTTCCGGCAGGACGACCACGGGCCGCTGATCGCGGTGGGCACCGCCTATCTGCTGTGCGCGGCGGCCTCCGGCGGACTCCAGTACGCCTTCATCATCGCCTCGGCCCGGGTCAACCAGGACGTGCTGCTCGATCTGCGCGGCCGCATCTTCCGGCACGCCCAGGCGCTCAGCGTCGACTTCCACGAGCGCTACACCTCCGGCCGGCTGATCTCCCGCTCCACGACGGACGTCGAGTCGCTGCGCGAACTGCTCAGCGAGGGGCTCCAGGAACTCGTCACCGTCATCCTGTCCTTCGTCTACATCTCGGCGATGCTGCTGTGGCTGGACATGGGGCTGGGCGCGGTCGCGGTGGCCTCCTTCGTGCCGCTGTACCTGCTCATCCGCCGCTACCAGCGCCGCGCCGGCCAGATCTTCGCCGTCCGTTCGACGACGATCGCCGCGGTGATCGTGAAGTTCGCGGAGACGATGAACGGCATCAGGCCGGTGCGCGCGTTCCGCCGGGAGGCCGCGAACGAGGCCGAGTTCAAGGTGCTCAACCGGCGGCACGAGCGGACGAACGGCGACGCCCTGCTGGAGATGGCGCGCTATGTCGTCGGCTCCCGTCTCGTCGCCAACACGGCGGTCGCGGGCATCGTGCTGTGGGGCGCCTACCGGGTGGCGTCGGGTTCGCTGGCGCTCGGTGTGCTCGCCGCGGCGGTGCTGTACCTGCGCCGGCTCTACGACCCCATCGACCGCCTCGGCATGTTCCTGAACTCCTACCAGTCCGCCGCGGCCTCGCTGGAGAAGATCGCCGGTCTGCTGGCCCAGACGCCGTCCGTGCCGGAGCCCTCCGTGCCCCGGGAGCTTCCGGCCCTCGCCTCCGAACACCCCGGCCGCGCGGTCGTCTTCGACGAGGTCCGCTTCGCCTACCGCACCGGCGGGGAGGTCCTGCCCGCCTTCTCGCTCACCCTGCCCGCCGGACAGACGGTGGCCGTGGTCGGCTCGACCGGCGCGGGCAAGTCGACGCTCGCCAAGCTCCTGGCCCGGTTCTACGACCCCTCCGACGGCCGGGTCCTGCTCGACGGCGTCGATCTGCGCGAGCTGCCGGTGCCCGAACTGCGGCGCGGGGTCGTGATGGTGACGCAGGAGGCGTTCCTGTTCTCCGGCACGGTCGCCGAGAACATCGCCATCGGCCGCCCCGAGGCGTCCCGCGAGGAGATCGAGCGGGCGGCGAAGGCGATCGGCGCGCACGACTTCATCAGCGCTCTTCCCGACGGCTACGACACGGACGTACGCAAGCGCGGCGGCCGGATCTCCGCCGGTCAGCGTCAACTCGTCGCCTTCGCGCGGGCTCTGCTCGCCGACCCGGCCGTCCTGATCCTCGACGAGGCGACCAGCTCCCTGGACATCCCGGGCGAACGGGCCGTGCAGCGCGCCATGTCGACGGTCCTGCGGGGCCGTACGGCGGTGGTCATCGCGCACCGGCTGTCGACGGTGGCGATCGCCGACCGGGTCCTGGTGATGGAACACGGCCGGATCGTCGAGGACGGCACTCCCGCCGAACTCATCGCGGGCACGGGGCGGTTCGCGGACCTGCACAGGGCCTGGCGGGACAGCCTCGTCTAGCGGCGGACGGGCGGTACCGCCGGACGGCGGGCACGACCGCGGGCGCAGGGGCGGACCGGTGGGCGACGGGCGGACGAGGGGGCGGAAGAAGGCTGATGATCGACACGTACGGGGATCCGGGGACACCGGACCGCCGGGGCGGCTGGCGGTTCCTGTGGTGGCTGGTCACCCGGCAGGCGCACCGGTCCGTCACCGGCGCGGTGGTCTCCACCGTGTGGATGGGGCTCACGGCGCTGACGCCGTATCTCCTGTCCCGGGCGATCGACGACGGGCTGGAGCCGGGTGACGGGGCCGCGCTGGCGGGCTGGACGGCCGCCGTGTTCGTCACCGGGGCGTTCAACGCCGGTCTGGGCGTCGTGCGGCACCGCACGATGACCAAGGTCCGGATGGACGCCAACTTCCGCACGGTCAAGCTCGTGGTCGAGCACGCGGCCCGGCTCGGCGCGGCGCTCGCGCGGCAGACCGGCACGGGGGAGATCGTCACCGTCGGCGTCCGCGACGTGAACACGATCAGCAACTCGCTGACGGTCGTCGGCCCCGGTCTGGCCGCGATCGTCACCTACGGCGTGGTGGCCGCGCTCCTGCTACCGGTCTCGGTGCAGCTCTCCGCGGTGATCCTGCTCGGGGTGCCGCTGACGGCCGGGCTCGTCGGGCCGCTCACGGTCCGCCTCCAGTCAACGGAGACGGGATACCGCGAACGGCAGTCCGTCCTGACCGCGCGCGTCGGCGACCTCGCGGGCGGTCTGCGCGTCCTGAACGGCCTCGGCGGCAAGGGGCTGTTCGCGGACGCGTTCCGCCGCGATTCGCGGAAGCTGCGCGAACAGGGCTACCGGGTCGGCGCCGTGACGAGCTGGATCCAGGCCCTGGGCGTGGGCATGCCGACCGTGCTGCTGGCCGCGGTGACCTGGCTCGCGGCCCGCCTTGCGGCGCAGGGAGACATCACCGTCGGCCAGTTGGTGTCCGTGTACGGGTACGTCGCGGTCCTCGTGCTGCCGGTGTACTTCTTCATCGACTGCGGCTACGAACTCTCCCGGGCCGTGGTCGCCGCCCGGCGCGTGGTCCGGTTCCTTTCCCTGGAACCCGACAGGTCTGCGCCGGACGCGCTCGACGCCCCGGGGTCCCCGGCGGTGCTGCACGATCCGGAGTCCGGGGTCCGGGTGGTCCCGGGGAGGCTGACCGTGCTGGCCGGGGCCCGTCCCGAACAGTCCGCGGCCGTGGTCGACCGCCTCGGCCGGTTCGCCGCCTCGGACGTGACCTGGGGCGGTGTACGGCTCGACGCGCTCGCGCTGCCCCAGGTGCGCGAGCGGATCCTGGTCGCCGACAACGAGGCCGACCTGTTCGCCGGCACCCTGCGCGAGTCCGTCCGGGCGCGCCGGGACCCCGACGACGAGACCATCGGCCGGGCCGTGCGCGCGGCCGCCGCCGACGACATCGTCCTCGGGCTACCGGACGGCCTCGACGCGGCCCTCGACGCGCAGGGCCGGAACCTGTCCGGCGGGCAGCGGCAGCGGGTCCGTCTCGTGCGCGCGCTCCTCGCGGATCCCGAGGTGCTGCTCGCCGTCGAACCGACCTCGGCGCTCGACGCCCACACCGAGGCGACGGTCGCGGCCCGGCTGCGCGCCGCCCGCGGGGACCGTACGACCGTCGTGACGAGCACGTCGCCGCTCGTCCTCGACCACGCGGACACCGTCTGCTTCCTCGTCGACGGCAAGGCCGCTGCCACCGGCAGCCACCGCGAACTCCTGCGGACGGAACCGGGATACCGGTCGCTGGTCTCCCGCGACGCGGAGCCGGAGGAGGACGCGGGGACGGACGACGCGGGAGCCGGGGACCAAGTGGCGGACGTGGACGAGGAGGTGACGCCGTGACGGGCGGGCTGCCGGTGGCGGGGCGCGCCGAGGTGCGGCGGGCGGCGATGCGGCTGATCCGTGCGGACAAGCGCGTGTTCGGCGTCGTGCTCGCCCTCAACGCGCTGGCCGCCGGTGCCGGGCTGGCCGGCCCCTGGCTGCTCGGGCGGATGATCGACGACGTGCGCGGGGGCGCCGGTGTCGAGGCGGTGGACGGGCCGGCGCTCGTCATCCTGCTGGCCGCTCTGGTCCAGCTCCTGCTGTCGCGCTGGGCCGGGTACGCGGGCTATCGCTTCGGCGAGCGAACCCTCGCGCGGGTGCGCGAGGAGTTCGTGGAGCGGACGCTGACGCTGCCCGCGTCGGTCGTGGAGCGGGCGGGCACCGGCGATCTGACGGCGCGCGCCACCGCCGACGTCACCGAGGTGGGCACCATCCTGCGCGACTCGGGACCCCAGCTCCTGATCTCCGGCGCGCAGGCGCTGTTCGTCCTCGTCGCCGTCTTCGTCATCGACCCGCTGCTCGGCCTCTGCGGGGTCCTGGGACTGACCGGCATCGGCTTCGCGCTGCGCTGGTACCTGCGCCGGGCGCGCTCCGCCTATCTCGCCCAGGGCGCCGCCGGCTCGGAGGTCGCGGAGATCCTCGCGGCCACCGCGTCCGGTGCCCGCACGGTGGAGGCGTTCGGGCTGCGCGAGCGCCGGACGCGGGCGAGCCGGGACGCGCTGGAGGCGTCCCGGGTCACGCGGATGCGGACGCTGTTCCTGCGCAACGTGTTCTTCCCGGCCGTGGAGATCTCGTACGTCGTGCCGGTCGCGACGGTCCTCCTGGTGGGCGGTGCGCTGCACGCCCGGGGCACGCTGAGTCTCGGCACCGTGGTCGCCGCGACGCTCTATCTGCACCGGCTCGCCGAACCCCTCGACCAGATCCTGGGCCAGGTCGAGCAACTGCAGAGCAGCGGCGCCTCGTTCGCCCGTGTGGAGGGGCTGGCCGCCGCGCCGCGCGCCGTCCCGGCCGGCTCTCCCGTACCGGAGGACGACCGGATCGACGTCACCGGCGTGCGCTACGCGTACGAGCGCGGCGGCGAGGTGCTGCGCGGGGTCGATCTGACGGTGCGGCCCGGGGAGCGGCTGGCCGTCGTGGGCCCCTCCGGGGCGGGGAAGACCACGCTGAGCAGACTGCTGGCGGGTGTCGACGCCCCGGGCAGCGGGTCGGTGACGGTCGGCGGGGTGCCGGTCGTCGACCTCGACCCGGAGCAGCTTCGCCGGCATGTCGTCCTCGTCACCCAGGAGCACCACGTGTTCCTGGGCACGGTCCGCGACAACCTGCTCATCGCCGAACCGGACGCCGACGACGCCGCGTTGTGGGCCGCGCTCGCGGCGGTCGGCGCGGAGGACTGGGCCGGGGACCTCCCGGACGGTCTTGACACCGAACTGGGCCCCCTGGCGGTGCGCGTCGACGGCTCACGGGCCCAGCAGCTCGCGCTGGCCCGGGTGGTGCTCGCCGACCCGCACACCCTGATCCTCGACGAGGCCACGGCGCTCCTGGACCCGACGACCGCCCGGCACACGGAGCGTGCGCTGGCCACCGTGCTGGAGGGCAGGACCGTCATCGCGATCGCCCACCGGCTGCACACCGCCCACGACGCGGACAGGGTGGCGGTGATGGAGGACGGCCGGCTGACCGAACTGGGTACGCACGACGAACTGGTGGCGGCCGGGGGGCCGTACGCGGCGCTGTGGCACTCGTGGCACGGGGACCGGGAGCCCTCCGCCGGCTGAACCGGTCCGCCGCCCCGGGCCGGGCGGCGCCCGGGACCCGCCGCGGACAGGCTACGGGGGACCGTCGTCTTCCGGGGGCTTCTCGCCGGGCTTCCCGGTCGCCTTGCGGAGCAGTTCGGCGAGGGCGGCTTCGAGGTCGTCGTCGGCCTGGCGTTGCAGGGCCTCGGGGTCCGGGGGCGGGGCGGCCGGCTCTCCGGGGGCGGGGGCGGCGGCGGGCGGTTCCCCGCCGAGGAGCCGGTCGTGGATCCACCGGCAGGCGGCGTCCTCGTCGGTGAACCGCTCGAAGACCTGACGGGTCCCCCGCTCGTGGACGCCCACGGCCCAGTCCCCCTCGTGGCCGTCGAGGAAGTAGCGGTCGGCCGCGAGGTGGCGGCCCGGGCAGTCCGCGATCTCGTAGGACGTGGCGGGAACCCGGGCCGCTTCGAGGGCCCGGCACAGCGCGAACCGGTCCATGCGATCGGCCCTTCCGCCGGGGCGGAGCCGGCCCGGTCGTCGCCGGGTCCGGCTTCCGCGCGCGGCCGTGCGCCTCCCTGACGGGGGGCCTGGTCAGTCGTTGGTGCGCACCAGCGTGCCGTTGCTCACGAGGTCCGCCACCGTCGTGCGGGGGATGTCGGGGCAGAACCTGCTGGACGTCACGTACTGGGTGCCGAGGCCGGGCTGCTCGAAGCCGGGGGCGGTCCGGCCCGCGCAGACCGTCACGTCCTTGGCCAGCTTGTACGAGTGGTAGTTGTACGGGTAGCGCGGGTCCGAGGTGTTGAGGCTCGACGGCGGGATGACGCGCTTGCCGTACTTGGTGCCCTTGGGGGCCAGGAAGCGGCCCGCCTCGCTGCCGAAGCGGTCGAGCCGCAGGCCGGCGTGGAGCACGAGCGGGGCGGCGACGACCGTGCCGTTGCGGTGGGTGAAGCCGTCGTCCGGCGGGTAACGCCAGTCGCCCTGGCCCGAGTCGGCGGTGGGGTCCCACCACTTGTCGAGGAACCGCACGGCGGTGAGGCCGCCGAGGCGGTCGTACCGGTCGAGGATGTGGCCGAGGATGCCCCTGGTCGGCAGTCGCCGGGGACCGAGGCGCCAGTCGCCGCAGAAGAAGTAGGGGCGCAGCTCCGGCGGGATGGGGTCCGGTACGAGTCCCCTGCACACGCGGGACGGGGCGGACCCGCCCTGCTGGTCCCCCGGTTTCACGTGTCCGGGGGCCGGCTTCGGCTCCGGGGTGGCGGACAGGGCGTGGACGGCGCCGGCCGTGCGGCCGCCGTCGGGGTGGGCGGGCGCCGCGGACGAGACGGAGGAGCCGGCTACCAGGGAGCCGGCCAGGCCTCCCAGTGCAGCCAGGCTCGCACACCAATGTGACCTTCTCACCAAACCTCCTGCGGGTATACCTGTCCGGATCGCACCGCCTCGCCCGGTCGGGGGCGCCCGGTACGGACCGGAATGCCGTGGATCACTCAAACCGCAGGGGCGCGGGGCGGGCGAGGGGACGTGCCGGAAGGCCCCCGAAAGGGTCTGGGCTTCATTCCGTTGCTGACGGCGGGCCGGTCATCTGGCGGTACACGCGGCCCGCCGGGACTCCCGCCGGCGCGCCCCGGGAGGTTGGCCGAAACACCGTCACCCCGCACGCCGGGACGAACACCCGAAGGCGAATCCGTATATCGAACATGACTAACCGGACAACGAACCGTTTCCGGCCATTTTTGTGACGCGGTCCTGACAGAAAGGGTTATCTCCTGCCACTCTTCCCTCGGCCACTTCACAGTCACCTCACAGCAACTCCGGCTGTGCCGGGCCGAACGACCACCCCATGCACCTGGTTCCGCGTACGCACAGTTCTGCCCGGACGGCTTCGTCCATCGTCCGGTCTCCCCTGGCCGCGCGATCCGCGGCCATGCAGAAGGAGTCAGTGTTGAGCACCAGTTCTCCCCACAGACGCACCTCCCACATCACCCGGCGCCGGGTCACCGGCGTCGCCCTCGTCGGCGTCACCGCCCTGCTGGCGGCGGCCGTCCAGTCGGGCGCCGCGAGCGCCGCCCCCGAACAGGCCCCCCGGGCGGGCAAGGTCAACCCGGGCGCCGTCGCCATGAAGCTCACCGCCTCGCAGCGCGCCGAGCTGATACGCGACGCCGACGCGGCCAAGGCCACGACCGCCCGGGACCTGGGCCTCGGCGCCGGCGAGCGCCTCGTCGCACGTGACGTCATGAAGGACGCCGACGGCACCGTCCACACCCGCTACGAGCGGACGTACGAAGGACTGCCGGTCCTCGGCGGCGACCTGGTCGTCGACACCTCCAAGTCCGGGCGGACCGGGCACGTCTACAAGGCGACGAAGGCGTCCCTGAAGGTCGCCGACCTCAAGCCCGCGGTCGCCCCCGCCACCGCGGAGAAGCAGGCGCTGTCGGCCGCCAGGTCCGCCGGTTCGAAGAACACCGCCGCCGACCGCGCGCCCCGCAAGGTGATCTGGGCCGCCACCGGCAGGCCGACCCTCGCCTACGAGACCGTCGTCGGCGGCCTCCAGGACGACGGCACCCCCAACGAACTGCACGTCATCACCGACGCGGCCACCGGCAAGAAGCTCTACGAGTACCAGGGCATCGAGACCGGCATCGGCAACACCCAGTACAGCGGCCAGGTGACCCTGACGACCACGCAGTCGGGCTCCAACTACACGCTCACCGACGGCGCGCGCGGCGGCCACAAGACGTACAACCTGAACCGGGGTACGTCCGGCACCGGCACGCTGTTCTCGCAGACGAGCGACACCTGGGGCAACGGCACCACGTCGAACGCCGCGACGGCCGGCGCGGACGCCCACTACGGCGCCGCGGAGACGTGGGACTTCTACAAGAACACCTTCGGCCGCAGCGGCATCAAGAACAACGGCGTCGGGGCCTACTCCCGCGTGCACTACGGCAACTCGTACGTGAACGCGTTCTGGGACGACGGCTGCTTCTGCATGACCTACGGCGACGGTTCCGGGAACGCCGACCCGCTCACCGCGATCGACGTGGCCGGCCACGAGATGAGCCACGGCGTCACCTCCAACACCGCGGGCCTCAACTACTCGGGCGAGTCCGGCGGTCTGAACGAGGCGACCTCCGACATCTTCGGCACCGGCGTGGAGTTCTACGCCAACAACTCGACCGACGTCGGCGACTACCTCATCGGCGAGAAGATCGACATCAACGGCGACGGCACCCCGCTGCGCTACATGGACAAGCCGAGCAAGGACGGCGCCTCCAAGGACTCCTGGTACTCCGGGGTCGGCAACGTGGACGTGCACTACTCGTCGGGTGTCGCCAACCACTTCTTCTACCTGCTGAGCGAGGGCAGCGGCGCCAAGGTCATCAACGGCGTCAGCTACAACTCGCCCACCTCCGACGGGCTTCCGGTCACCGGCATCGGCCGCGACAAGGCGCTGCAGATCTGGTACCGCGCGCTCACCACCAAGTTCACCTCGACCACCAACTACGCGTCGGCCCGTACCGGCACGCTCGCGGCGGCCGGTGAGCTGTACGGGACGACGAGCGCCGAGTACACGGCGGTGCAGAACGCCTGGGCCGCCGTGAACGTCGGTTCGCGGCCCGGGGGTGGCGGCGGTGGCGGCACGTCGTTCGAGAACACGGCCGACGTATCGATTCCGGACAACGGAGCGGCGGTCACCTCCTCGATCACGGTCAGCGGCCGTACCGGCAACGCCCCGTCGAACCTGGCGGTCGCGGTCGACATCGTGCACACCTGGCGGGGCGACCTCCAGATCGACCTGGTCGCCCCCGACGGCTCGACCTACCGCCTGAAGAGCACCAGCTCGTCCGACTCGGCGGACAACGTGAACGCGACCTACACGGTCAACGCGTCCTCCGAAGTCGCCAACGGCACCTGGAAACTGAAGGTCCAGGACAAGGCGGCCCAGGACACCGGCTACATCAACAGCTGGAAGCTCACCTTCCCGTAGACCGCGGCGCAAGGCCGCACGCGAGCGGTGTGCCAGGGCGCCGCCCCGGAGGTTCGACTCCCCGGGGCGGCGCCCTCCTTTACCGGAAAGGGAGTTTGCGCCGACCCGCTCTTGGCCCGGGCCGGCGCACGCCCCGGTGCCCCAACTGTTCACCTGGTAGACGATTTTCGGCCAAGGTCTTTATGGGCTCCTGACATGTACGCGGCCGGGATGGCACGCTTCACCCGCACGGCTCACCCGCACCGCAACTTCCCAACCGTCCATCCGGCCCCCACGCCGTTCGGACGTCCCCACACGAAGGAGCTTGCGTGACCCCCCTCTACGCGCGTCACAAGCGCACCACTCTGGCCATCGCCACCGCTGTCGCTGCCGGAGCCCTGCTCACCACCGGTCTGACCACCGGTGCCTCTGCCCAGACCGAGGCGTCCCCCACCGGCCGGGTCACCCCCCTCGCCGCGTCCCCGGTCCAGCTCTCCGCCTCCGCCCGCACCGCGCTCATCCAGAAGGCCGACGCCGCGAAGGGGGAGACGGCCCAGCGGATAGGCCTCGGCGCCAAGGAGAAGCTCGTCGTCAGAGACGTCGTCAAGGACGCCGACGGCACGGTCCACACCCGTTACGAGCGCACGTACAACGGGCTTCCGGTCCTCGGCGGCGATCTCGTCGTCCACGAGAAGGCCGGCAAGACCGAGGGCGTGACGAAGGCGACGAAGACGGCCATCAAGGTCGCCTCGCTCAAGCCGCTGGTCACCACCGCCAAGGCCGAGAAGCAGGCGCTGACCGCCGCCAAGGACGCCGGCTCGGCCAAGACCGCCGCCGACCAGGCCCCCCGCAAGGTGATCTGGGCCGCCGCCGGCAAGCCGACCCTCGCCTACGAGACCGTCGTCGGCGGCCTCCAGGACGACGGCACCCCCAACGAACTGCACGTCATCACCGACGCGGCCACCGGCAAGAAGCTCTACGAGTACCAGGGCATCGAGACCGGCACCGGCAAGACGCTCTACTCGGGCACGGTCACGCTCAACTCGACCCTGTCGGGCTCCACGTACAGCCTGACCGACGGCACCCGCGGCGGCCACAAGACGTACAACAAGTCGCACGGCACCAGCTCCTCCGCCGGCACGCTGTTCACCGACGCGGACGACGTCTGGGGCACCGGCGCGGCCTCCAGCTCCACCACCGACCAGACGGCGGCCGCCGACGCCGCCTACGGCGCGCAGGTGACCTGGGACTTCTACAAGAACACCTTCGGCCGCAGCGGCATCAAGAACAACGGCGTGGGAGCGTACTCGCGCGTCCACTACGGCAACGCGTACGTCAACGCGTTCTGGGACGACAGCTGCTTCTGCATGACGTACGGCGACGGCTCGGGCAACACGCACCCGCTGACCTCGCTCGACGTCGCCGGCCACGAGATGAGCCACGGCGTCACCGCCAACACCGCCGGCCTGAACTACTCCGGCGAGTCCGGCGGCCTCAACGAGGCCACCTCGGACATCTTCGGCACCGGTGTCGAGTTCTACGCGGCGAACTCCTCCGACGTGGGCGACTACCTCATCGGCGAGAAGATCAACATCAACGGCGACGGCACCCCGCTGCGCTACATGGACAAGCCCAGCAAGGACGGCGGCTCCGCGGACTACTGGTCCTCCACCGTCGGCAACAAGGACGTGCACTACTCGTCCGGCGTCGCGAACCACTTCTTCTACCTCCTCTCGGAGGGCAGCGGCGCGAAGACGATCAACGGTGTCAGCTACAACTCCCCGACCTACAGCGGCTCGACGGTCACCGGCATCGGCCGGGCCAAGGCCCTGCAGATCTGGTACAAGGCGCTGACGACCTACATGACCTCGTCGACGAACTACAAGGGCGCCCGTACGGCCACCCTGTCGGCGGCGTCCGCGCTGTACGGCTCCAGCAGCACCGAGTACGCGGCGGTGGCGGCGGCCTGGACCGCGGTCAACGTCAGCTAGCGCGAACGTAATCGAACCGAGGCGGCACCCGGCACGGAACCGTGCCGGGTGCCGCCTTACCCTTGCCCCCATGCCCTACACGTACGAGGACGTGGGCGCGACCCGCGAGGACCGCTGCCCCCCGGGCTTCCACCGGCTGCACGTGCGCTCCCGCATAGGCGAGGGCGAGGCCGTCTTCCGGCGCGCGTCCGAAGCCCTGATGACCTGGGAGATGCACCGGGCCATGGGGATCCGCATGGACTCCGAGGCCGGCAAGGCGGCACCGGGCGTCGACGTGACGGTCGGCATCGGCCTGATCAAGGCCCCCTGCCGCGTCGTCTGGACCGCCGAGGAGTACCGGCGCACCGCCTGGGCCTACGGAACCCTTTCCGGCCATCCCGAGTGCGGCGAGGAGGCCTTCGTCGTCTCCCGCACCGGCGACGGCACCGTCTGGCTGACGATCACGGCCTTCAGCCGCGCGGCCAAGTGGTACGCCCGCGCGGGCGGCGCCGTCACCCGCAGCCTGCAGCGCGCCTACGCACAGCGCTGCGGCACGGTGATGCGACGCCTGTGCGCGGGGCTCGACGACTGAACCGGCCCCCGGACGCGCGACCGGCGCGACCGGGACGAGCCGTCACCCACGGCTCACCCCTGCCGCGCCGGCCGCGCGTCCTTCGTATCAGCGCATCAGCAGGCCCGCGCCCTCTCCCGTCTCCTCCGAGGGCACCGCCAGCAGTCCCATCTCCGCGCCCGACGCCAGCAGGCGGTGCGACGGCAGGATCCGGACCGTGTAGCCGAAGGAGCCCGTGCGGTCCAGGGACAGCGGACCCTCGTACGCCCAACGGCCCTCCAGGTCGGGCCCGTTGGTCGGCTTCAGCGGGACACACACCGCGTCCGCGATGCGGTCGTCCCCGTCGACCCGGCCCGCTACCGCCTGGACCTCCACGTCGTCCGGGACGAGATCGCCGAGCCCGACGCGGACCCGCAGCGACAGCGTGGTGCCCAGCTCGGCGGTCGTGGTGGCCGAGGACGCCTCGACGTGATCGACCGTGATCCGCGGCCAGGCGGCCCGGACCCGCGACTTCCAGGCGGCCAGCTCACGGGCCGTCTCGGGGGTGAGCGACCGGTGGGCCTGGGCCGCCGGGGCGTACAGGCGCTCCACGTACTCGCGCACCATCCGGCCCGCCAGGACCTTCGGGCCGAGGTGGGTGAGCGTCCGGCGGACCATCTCGATCCACCGGTCGGGCAGGCCCTCCTGGCCCCGCTCGTAGAAGCGGGGGGCCACCCGCTGCTCCAGCAGCTCGTACAGCGCCGCGGCCTCCAGCTCGTCCCGGCGGTCGTCGTCGGTCGCGGTGCCGTCCGCGGTCGGGATCGCCCAGCCGAAGTCGGGCTGGAACCACTCGTCCCACCAGCCGTCCAGGACCGAGAGGTTGAGACAGCCGTTGAGCGCGGCCTTCATCCCGCTCGTGCCGCACGCCTCCAGCGGACGCAGCGGGTTGTTGAGCCAGATGTCGCAGCCCGGATAGAGCTTCTGCGCCATCGCCATGCCGTAGTCGGGCAGGAAGACGATCCGGTGGCGCACCCGGGGGTCGTCGGCGAACCGGACGAGTTCCTGGATCAGCCGCTTGCCGCCGTCGTCGGCGGGGTGCGCCTTGCCCGCGACGACGATCTGGACCGGCCGCTCGGAGTGCAGCAGCAGATCCATGAGCCGGTCACGGTCCCGCAGCATGAGCGTCAGCCGCTTGTACGAGGGGACGCGGCGCGCGAAGCCGATGGTGAGGACGTCGGGGTCGAGGACGCCGTCGATCCAGCCGAGTTCGGCGGTGCCGGCGCCGCGCTGCCGCCAGGAGGCCCGCAGCCGGTCCCGTACCTCCGTCACGAGCTGTTCCCGCAGCACCCTGCGCAGGTCCCAGATCTCCTGGTCGGCGATCTCGGCCACCGCGTCCCAGCGGTCGGAGCCGCCGACGGTCAGCGCGTCCTCGGTGCGCTGCGCGCCGACCTGCCGGGCGCCGAGACGGAAGACCTCGGGGGCCACCCAGGTGGGCGCGTGGACGCCGTTGGTGACCGAGGTGATCGGCACCTCCTCGGGGTCGAAGCCCGGCCAGAGCCCGGAGAACATCTCCCGGCTGACCTGGCCGTGCAGCAGGGACACCCCGTTCGCCCGCTGCCCCAGACGCAGGCCCATCACGGCCATGTTGAAGAGGTTCGGCTCGCCTCCCGGATAGGTCTCCATCCCGAGGGCGAGGACGCGTTCGACGTCGATGCGCGGGAGTTCGGCGTCGGCGCCGAAGTGACGGGCGACCACCTCCCGGTCGAAGCGGTCGATGCCGGCGGGCACCGGGGTGTGGGTGGTGAAGACCGTTCCGGCCCTGACCGCCTCCAGCGCGGAGTCGAAGTCCATTCCCCGGTCGCCGAGTTCGGCGATCCGCTCCAGGCCGAGGAAGCCCGCGTGCCCCTCGTTCGTGTGGAACACCTCGGGCTCCGGGTGCCCGGTCAGCCGGCAGTACGTCCTGACCGCCCGCACCCCTCCTATGCCGAGCAGCATCTCCTGGAGGAGCCGGTGTTCGCTGCCGCCGCCGTAGAGCCGGTCGGTGACCCCGCGTTCGCCGGCGCCGTTCTCCTCGACGTCGGAGTCGAGCATGAGCAGCGGGACGCGGCCGACCTGGGCGAGCCAGATCCGGGCGTGCAGCGCGCGGCCGCCGGGCAGCGCGAGCGACACCTGGGCGGGTGTGCCGTCGTCCTCGCTCAGCGGCACCACGGGCAGTTCGTTCGGGTCGAGGACCGGATAGTGCTCCTGCTGCCAGCCCTCGCGGGACAGGGACTGGCGGAAGTAGCCGTGCCGGTAGAGCAGGCCCACGCCGATCAGCGGGGCGCCCAGGTCGCTGGCGGCCTTGAGATGGTCGCCGGCGAGGATGCCGAGGCCCCCGGAGTACTGCGGCAGGGCGGCGGTGATGCCGAACTCGGGCGAGAAGTAGGCGATGGCGGCGGGCAGGTCGCCGGTCTGCGTCTGGTACCAGCGGTCGCCGCCCATGTACTCGCGCAGGTCGTCACGGACCGCGGCGAGACGGCCCAGGAAACGGCTGTCCTCCGCGAGCTCCGCGAGCCGTCCGGCCGGCACACTGCCGAGCAGTCGTACGGGGTCGTCGCCGCACGCGGCCCAGCGCTCGGGGTCGACGGACCGGAAGAGGTCGCGGGTCTCGGCGTGCCAGGACCAGCGGAGGTTGCGGGCCAGGTCACTGAGCGGGTGAAGGGCTTCGGGGAGAACGGGTCGGACGGTGAATCTGCGGATCGCCTTCACGAATTCCACCTTCACGGAGGACGTACGCGGCTGAGGGACGCACGGCGTTGTGCGGCCTTCGTCTCCCACGACGTTAGCGGCGAGGGTGCCTTCGCGACACGGCGCATCGCGGCACTGCCCCCGATCGGGGCCGACCGTGTGACATCGGCGTGAAATCGACGCAACCCTCACGGAGGCCTCGGGGACGCCTCACTGACGGCATGGCCGATTCCACCCGCATAGGCGGTCTTGTGATGCTTCGCACCGCACGAGAGGCTCACCGGGTGACGTGCGGCCGGTGCCTGCCCCCGACGGCCGGACCCGGCCTCGCCACGTCGCGTCGAGGAGGGGAACTCAGGTCATGGCACGGACGAGGAAGTGGCGTCTGCGCTGGGCGGCGGGTCTCACGGCGGTCACCACGGCCGCGGTGCTTTCGGCCAACGCCCCGCCCGCGCAGGCGGCCCGGCCGGGCCGGACGTCCGGCACGGGGGAGCCGGGCTCCGTCAGCGGCAGCTACATCGTGACGCTCAACAGCGGTACGCGGGCTCGTTCTCCGGCCGGCGCGAGCGTCGCCGGGCGGTACGGAGCGAGAATCAGCCACACCTACGGCACGGTGCTCAACGGCTTCGCCGTACGGGCCGACGCGAGAGCCGCCCGGCGGCTCGCCGCGGATCCCCGCGTGACCTCCGTCGTCCGGGACGGCCGCGTGGCGCTGGACCGGGTCCTGACCACCGGCGCGACGGCAGCGCGGGACCGGGCCGCGGGAACGACGGCCGCGCGGGACCGGACGACGGGGACGCGCGACGGGCGGGTCCGGAGCGGCCCGCCGTCGTGGGGGCTGGACCGGATCGACCAGACGGGCCGGGCGCTCGACCGGCGGTACACGGCTCCCGGGTCGGCGGGTTCGGGGGTGACCGTCTACGTCATCGACACCGGTGTCCGCGTCACGCACCGGGACTTCGGCGGCCGGGCGAGCTACGGCTGGGACTTCGTCGACGGCGACGCGACGGCCCAGGACGGCAACGGCCACGGCACCCATGTCGCCGGAACGGTCGCCGGCGCCCGCTACGGCGTGGCCGGGAAAGCCAGGATCGTCGCCGTCCGCGTCCTCGACGACCAGGGCGCCGGCTCCACCGCCCAGGTCATCGCGGGCATCGACTGGGTCACCCGGCACGCGAGGAAGCCGGCCGTGGCCAATCTCAGTCTCGGCGGGTACGCCGACGCCCAGCTCGACGCGGCCGTCCGCAACTCGATCGCCTCCGGTGTGACCTACACGGTCGCGGCGGGCAACTCCGGGCTGCCGGCCTCGCTCTGCTCCCCGGCCCGGGTCGCCGAGGCGCTCACGGTCGGCGCGACCGACCGGACCGACGCGCGGGCGCGCTTCTCGAACACCGGGCCCGCGCTCGACCTCTTCGCGCCGGGGGTGGACATCACGTCGACTTCGTACACCGGCGACACGGCGAAAGCCGTCGCCTCCGGAACGTCGATGGCGAGCCCGCACGCCGCGGGGGCGGCCGCGCTGTATCTGGCGGACCATCCCCGGGCGGCGCCCGCGCAGGTGGCGAAGGCGCTGGTGGGACGGGCGGTCCCGGGAAAGGTGTCGGGCGCGGGACCGGGTTCGCCGGACAGACTGCTGCACGTCGGCTGACCCCGGGGCGGCTCCGGCACAACCAGGGTGATTCGGCCACACCGCACCGGCCTCGCCTGCCCGGGACGAGGCCGGTCTTGTGTGTAGACATACGCGTGAGTAGTTAACAAAGTGCCGGAATGCCCACCCGCATAGGGTGGGAAGGCTCCTCCGGTACGCCCGCAGGCCCCACCTCCCCACACCCCATCCGCCCACCCACGTTGACGCGGACAGGAGCGGTCATGCCCGCCACGCACCACACGTCGCCACCCCCGACGACCACCCCCGAGACGCCCAGAACACGCACGGCCGAGGCCGGGCCCCGGACATCTGCCTCACCCTCCGCACCCGGAAAACCGTCGGCGGCCGCCGGCACCTCCGCCCCCGACGCCTCCAGCTCCGGCGCGTCCGGCGCCCGCTCCGGCGCGTCCGGCTCCGACGAGCGCCCGGCGAGCGCCGGTTCCACCTCCGGCGGCACCGACGGGGGCTCCGGCACCTCCGCCGCCGTCCCCGGGGCTCCGTCCGCCGGCGCGTCCGCTCCGGAGGCGTCCGCCCCTCGCGGCACCACCCCGCGGTCCAAGACGGCCAAGTCCGCCGCCAAGAAGGCCAAGTCGTCCGCTCCGAAGACGGTCAAGGCATCCGGCCCCAAGGCGGACAAGCCCTCCGCTCCGAAGACGGTCAAAGCCTCCGGCTCCAAGCCGGACAAGGCGTCCACCCCCAAGACGGGCAAGCCGTCCGTCCCCAAGGCCGACAAGTCCGCGCCGAAGGAAGTCAAGCCCGCTCCGAAGGCGGTCAAGGCCGCGCCGAAGGCAGTCAGGGCCGCCGTCCCCGCCACCCGCGCCCCCGAGACGCCCCTCGCCGTCCTCGCTCCGGCGACGGCCGTCGGACGCATCCCCGTCCTCGACGTCCGCCCGGTCGTGCAGCACGGGCGGCGTCCCGCCAAGGCGGTGGTGGGCGAGGAGTTCGAGGTGTCGGCCACCGTCTTCCGCGAGGGCCATGACGCCGTCGCCGCGAACGTCGTCCTGCGCGACCCGGACGGACGCCCCGGCCCCTGGGCACCGATGCGCGAGCTGGCCCCCGGCACCGACCGCTGGGGTGCCAGGGTGAGCGCGGCCGCGGAAGGCCGCTGGACGTACACGGTGGAGGCGTGGGGGGACCCGGTCACCACCTGGAGGCATCACGCGGGGATCAAGATCCCGGCCGGTCTCGACACCGAACTGGTACTGGAGGAGGGCGCCCTGCTGTACGAGCGGGCGGCCGCCGGCCTGCCGAAGGGGACCCGGGGCGGGAAGGACAGGGACACGCTTCTCGGGGCCGTGGACGCGCTGCGCGACACCGGGCGTCCCGTGGCCGCCCGCCTGGCCGCCGCGCTCACCCCGCAGGTGGACGCCGTCCTCGCGGAGCATCCGCTGCGTGAACTCCTCACGTCCTCTGAGCCGTTGCCGTTGCTGGTGGAGCGGGAGCGGGCGCTGTACGGGGCGTG
>NZ_JBIASW010000018.1:0-179316 GCF_042891215.1 Streptomyces sp. NPDC001914 | reverse complement strand
CCAGACCTGGCCCCAACCCACCCACGCCGGCACCCAAGCCATCCGCATCAAACGACCCCAACCACCCGCCCCAGACCCTTAAAGCAACGGCATTGCTCTTAGGTCATCTCTTAGGTCGTGTAAGCCGTCCGTTTCGGTCTAGCAGGTCACGGCAACGGTGACATCTCGAGAGGCGAGCATCGCAACGATGCGCTCCTGCACGATCCGCCGGAAGTGCTCGCTGTCTCGATGCGCCTGAAGAGCGTTCCGGTCGACATAGCGCTCGACAAGAACAATGTCACCGTTTTCCGGCCACAGGACACCGTAGCCCAGACAGCCTGGTTCGGCGGAAGACTCCCGTACGAGTTCAGGCAGCGAGGATTCGATGCGCTCTCGACTGCCGTCGGCCGGAGTCCAGCGCGCGACCACGACGATCTCGGCGGCCCGGGCGCCGGCCAGCGGCCACATGGGGTGAGTCGGTTCGTTCATGAGGTGTCCTCGGGGTGTCGTGAGGTGACAGAGCGGCACCGGCCGCAGGCAAGCCGACGCGCTGCCGGCCCGCCCAGCGGCGAGGGTGGTCAGCCCAGAGAGTCGAGAACCTGCGCCAGGGCCTGGCCGACGCCAGTGGCCGAGGCAGGGTTCTGGCCGGTGACGAGGCGGCCGTCGGTGACGATGTGGGCCTCGAAGTTGTCAGCACTGGTGTGGCGCGCTCCGCGCTCTTCGAGCTTTGTCTGCAGGTGGAACGGCACGACATCGCTGAGCCCCACGGCCTGCTCTTCGGCGTTGCTGAAGCCGGCCACGTTCTTGCCGCTGATCAGGTAGCTGCCGTCGGAGAGAGTGATGTCGACCAGTCCTGCCGGACCGTGGCAGACAGCGGCGACTGCGCCGCCGGCTTCCCAGATATCGCGCGCGATGCCTGCGAGATCGGTGTTGGCGGGGAAGTCCCACATGGTCCCGTGGCCACCGACGTAGAGGATGGCGTCGTAGTCGGCGGGATCGATGTCGCGAGGGCTACGGGTGTTCGCGAGCTGCTCGGCCATTCGAGGGTCGTCGAGAAAGGCCTGCTGCACCGGATCCGAAAGGTCCTGTCCGTCCACCGGGGGACGGCCGCCCTGGACGGAAACCAGGTCGACCCGGTAGCCGCCCTCGGTCAGTACGCGCCAGGGGTGGGCGGCCTCAGAAAGATAGAACCCGGTACGACGCCCGGTGTCACCGAGCTTGTCGTGGCTGGTCAGGGCAAGAAGTACGGCATGTGTACGAGGCATGGTGCATTCCCGGGTCGTGTGGCGTGTAGGAGTGGCAGCCGTACGGACTTCACGAGCCGAACCGGCATCGATCGACCGTCCGCCTGTGGCTGCTGTCGACTGTAGGAAGACCAGCCATCGGTTTCCAATGGGAAAATGCGCATCTGGGCATCGGATAACCTATGGGTAGACCGTTTACTCAGACCTCAGGAGGGGCGCAGCCTGGGCGCCTGACGCACACCTCCCCGTCGGACGACGAGAGATAAGCGCAATGGACCTGTCCCTGCTCCGCACCTTCCTCGCCGCGTACCGTTCGGGTTCTCTCACCGCTGCCGCACGCCAGCTGGACCTGTCCCAGCCAACAGTCACGGCCCAGATGAAGACCCTGGAGAAACAGTTGGGCCTTCAGCTCTTCCGCCGCCTGCCACGCGGCATCGCGCCGACATCCGTCGCCGATGAGCTAGCCGTCGAAATCGCCCCACATGTCGATGCGTTGAGCGCGATCGCCGAACGCGGCTTGTCCCAGAACACCCCGTTCCCCAGACCGATGCACCTCGGAGGGCCGGCGGAAGTGATCGGCACCCGGGTGCTCCCCGCGCTTGCACCGCTCATTGATGAAGGTCTCAGGCTGCGCGTCACGTTCGGCCTGGCAGACGAACTGCTGACGGGCCTCTCAGAAGGCCGCTTCGACCTGGTGGTCTCCACCGTGCGGCCACGTGGCCGCAATATCTCCGCGACCCCTCTCACAGATGAGGAGTTCGTACTGGTCGCGGCCCCTTCGTGGGCCGAACGTATTGATACGGCTCTTCTCCTCGACGACGGGGCCGGTGCGCTGCGCGGCGTTCCTGTGATCAGTTATGCCGAGGACATGCCGCTGATTCGCCGCTTCTGGCGCACCGTCTTCCAGACTCGTCCGTCAGCCAGTCCTGCAGTGGTCGTCCCGGACCTGCGGGCAGTGCTGAACGCTGTCGTTGCCGGAGCAGGGGTGACCGTCCTGCCGACGTACCTGTGCTCAGGAGAACTGGCCAGTGGCGCTTTGGTGAAGCTACTGGACGTCGAGATTGCACCCCTCAACACGCTCTTCCTCGCCGTACGCCCGGCAGCGAAGGAGAACGCTGCCGTAGCGGCGGTGCGCAGCCTGCTGTTGATGCAAGCTCGCCTGTGGTGAATGAGCATAGGTAGCAGTAGCCACTTGCAGCACCGCAGGACGACTGCGAGGCCGGGCAATGGACGGGAGTGGCGTTCGTAGCGGGGGCCGAGACGGCGGCAGCCGGCCAATCAGGACGCAGTCAGCTCGATGACCCAGATCTGGTGCAGGTCAGGTGTGGTCATGCGGCCTGGAGGGCCGACGTGGTCATGACGGTCTCGAATTCGCTGGGGGTCAGCCGGCCGAGTGCTGCTTATCGGCAGCCTCGGTGGTAGGTCCTCTCGATCCTGGTCACGATCGCGATCCGGAATTCTTCGCGGGTGGCCCAGACACGGCGGAGGCTGAAAGACTCCATGGCCGCGTTGTCGCCAGCAACTCCGACCCTCTCCATGGATCCGGCCATCCGGTGGCGATCGAGCGCCTGGACGAACCTCCGGCTGGGCAGCAACACGGCCAGCCCGCCAGTGGGCTCGTCACCAAACTGCAAACCTCGATCAACCAGCACGCCAGCAGGCGGTTCACCCGTCGATGGTCAGCACCGTCACTATCGGGGCGCCGCCCCAGAGCCCTCTTTCCTGCATCACACATGCAGGGGTGACGGGTGTGGTGGTCGGCATTCGTGACGTCCGCGGCACCATGGAACCAACCTTGCGCTTCGTATAGTGCCCTCACTATTGGAACGCTGTTTGGCCATTACTGGGCTTGAAAGCTGGTGTCGGCAGGGGCTGACGGTTCTCGCCCTGGGCGAGGAGAGTGCGGTCAGCGTCTGATGCGCGTTCCAGCCGGTCGGCAGAGGGCCATAGACGACCTCATCGTGTTGGCCGGGTCATTGATCGCAGGAAATCTCAGCCAACCATTCCGGGATGTAGCACTCAGCGAACGACCCGTGCTGGACGCCTCCCCCGCTATCACGCGCCGGCTTGTAAGCCGAGAAGGTCGACGGCTGATGCGGGCAGGCCTCGGGGGAAGCGTTGTCAGCCGATCGTGCGGTGATCCCGGACGCTCGCCTCAATATTGATCATGCTGTGACCTGGCTGTGCGCACCTCGGAAGCCCTGATCAATACGGTCTCACTGTGTCTAGCAACGAGAATCCACCTCCGAATGACCACAGGCCCGGCGACGACCAGTGGAACGTGGTGCGCAACGATGACTTCGTGCAGTGGGCCAGCATCGAAGAAGGCTCGGTTCCCGTCCGGAGGCGTGTGTGGCCCCGGAACACCGCCTTGTCGGCAGGGTCGGCCGTCCTAGTCACAGTAGCCCTCCTTGCTGTGAATCACAGGACCTCGTCGTCCCCTGACCACAAAGCTGCCGCTTCCACGACTGCAACAACCTCACCCACACCGCGCGTCTCAGCGACGACCGCTCGTGTGGCAGAGCGACCAATCATCCCCCTGTCTGAGGCGTTTCCGGTTCAGGTGGCGGACGGTGACGGTGACACCTTCACCAGACTGGGCTCCACCGTGCTGAAGTCCTGCACCGAGCCCGACTCGGTCGGGTCGGTACTGGCCGCCGAAATCGCCGCCGGCAAAGGATGTCTCGGCGAGGAGATCGCTCTCTACAAGGACACACACGGCAACCAGTTCAACCTGGCCATCTTCACAATGAAGGACCCTCAGGAGACGGTGAAACTGGTGACCCAACTGACCATGAACTTCAACGACTACGAGGTAGCCGCGCAAGCTCCACCGCCCGGATCCGGCCTGCCGATCCTGCCGGCTGACAGCGGAATGGTGCAGGCCTTCACCGGGCAGGGCCGTGCCATGGTGGTGGGACTCGGCCAATGGTCGGACGGTCGGACGAGCGAGTACCAGAAGCTGGTAGATCGCCTGGAACCCTTGCTCAAGGCCGTCTCGAAGAACGTCGCCCGCTATGAGACAGCACACTGAACCTCTTTCAGGCTCGGCCTGCTGCACGGCGGGGCCGGTGTCCTCATCCAACACGACGAGGAGCCACTGCTGGGCCGGGAACGCGGGACGCGGTCGGGGCGTCGATTACATCGATGTCGACGGTGATGGGCCTGACCGTCGAACTGCTGGAGGAGCTGGATCCAACATCCCCGACAGAGTCAAGTTGAGTGTTTGTCTGAGATCCCTAGCCTGAGGATCCGGTGGTCTGCCGGCGCCTCCAGCACGCGCGATTCCACCCCGTACCCAACCTGATCTGCGGCAACGCCCAAAGTCACCGAAAGTCACCGGCATGGCAGCACAAGGGAGACTTCCCGCGTTCCCTTCCGGCCTCATTATGAGCGGGCCGGAGGGCAACGCGGTGGCTTCGGTGGGACGTCAGCTGACGCTGAGGGTCTCGCTGTAGAACTGAATGCGATGGCTGGAGTTGCTGAAGGACGCCGAATCATTGCCGACGCCGTTGGGCTCGGCGCCGAGCAGCTGGTAAGCGCCGTTGTGGTTGGTTTCGCTGCCACGGAGGAAATCTACGGTGCCGCTCTGGTTCCAGCCCTGGTAACGCACGATGTTCGACGTCACCCACTCAAGGCTGTCGTCAGCCTTAGTCCAGGTCTGGTTGCCGACTGAACCGTCGATGCCAATTTGGTGGCGACCCTGCCACGTCCGGGTAGCCGCCTCGGTGCTCGGGCCGAACTGGCCGTCGATCCCCGACTTCGGCAGGAGGCCCTCGGCATACAGGATGGACTGCCACATGATCACCAGATCGGTGTTGTTGGAGTCGGCGCAGCCGTTGCACAGCGAGTTGCCGAGTTCCCCGTAGTGGTCGCCCCAGTCGTCGGTGAGGGCGTCGGCGCCGTCGACGAAGCTAGTGCCGGTTACGCCGCCATTGTTGTGGTCGGCGTGCGCCGCCCCGGCGGCCGCCATGGCCCCGAACACGGTCAACATCAGGACCAAACTGAGGCGCCCGGCCTTGATCAGACCTGGGCGAAGAATGTCGCGTCGCACTGACTTCCCTTCACGAGAGCGATGGACCGGGCCGCCGCTTCACCTCGGAGCAGCGCCTGCCGCCCGCCCCGGGCTCGACGAAGGCCAGGTTCGCCCGGTGCGCGGTCCGCGACCGGAACGGTGATCTGTCCCACCGCCGAAACCGAACAATGCAACGGTTACCGCGGACAAACAACGGCTCGCCTCCGAGTCGATGACATGTCATCAACAAGCGGCGCCCCATAGTGGCACCGGCGCCGGCGGGTGGGAAGACTGAGGAACCCGCGACTGGATAGAATACGAGAAGTGGTAGTAGACGGTCTGCCAGGCGGGGCAATCACCGGTTAGTGCAAGCCACTTGACGCTCGCGACCTGCGAGATCAACTCGCATGACTGCGCGACAGCTCTTCGTAACGCGACCTGGAGACGTTCCCGACCCGATCCGACATGCCTCACCCCCTCCGTGGCGCCCCGGGCCAGGCCAGTCACCAAGCGGTGGCGGAGCTGAGGTGTCCCAGGCCGGGACACCACCAGAATGGGGCGGAAACGCTTGTGCAGGACAGGCGTGCAGCCGGATCGCGGGGAGCCGCGCGACAGCTGAGACCATCACCAAGCGGCGATGCGCTGCGGAGTCCGGGGTCAGTGGAACCAGGCAACAAGTCGCATGTTGTCTGCTCCGTGGAGTTCGCTGAGTGTCCGCATCACGCTCCAGACCGGCCCCCAGTGGGTTTTGTCCCCAGCGACCGATTCTCGGCTTCGCGTGCCGGAGCTGTCTGCCTCCTGCCAGTCCGCGGAGGCAAGCTCGGCCCAGGTGATCCAGGTTGTGCCGTGGACGTCAGGAGGTCCGCCGTGCGCGGCGTATTCGGTCTGCAGAGCCTCGGACGCGTCGCTCGGAAAGTTTCGGCCTTCGGCAAGAGGGCGGCAGCCGAAGTAGTTCCGGATACCGAAGAGACAGGCGAGGGCGTCGTAGGCATTGCCGTTGTTGAGCAAGAAGAGGGCGATGGCAGCGTGCCATACGGAGTCCTCGTCGTCGGGGCCCCAGAGGCAGGCACCTGGTCGACACTCGATCATCCCGCTGACTTCGGTAGACATGCGGGCATGCTGCCCGCACGGTCCATGGGTTGGCACCCGCTTTTTCTTTGACCTGCCTCGCCGCCAGCTCCAGGGGCCTGGAAGAGGCCCGCACGGTGCGCCGGCCGCTGGTGCCGCTGTGGCGGCGCCCGACCCGGACGGCCGGGTGCCGTCCCTCGACGCAAGCCTGGACAAGGCGCCAGCACGTCCACCTGCTCGCGCACACGGTGGGCGGGGTGTACGAGGACGAACGGCTCGGTGCTGTGCTGCGCGGCCTCGGCCCGGCCAAGCACGCGAAACACCCGCTTCTCAGCGCTTCCTCTACCTACGGTAGAGGGGCGCGCTAGAGTGAGGTATGTCAGCAGACGAGACAAGCATTAAAGTAAGCACAGCGGCGCGCGACAGGCTCGCCCAGCTGGCGGCCGAGCACGGCACCACCATCCGCAGCCTGGTCGAGGACCTCGCGCAGAGCACGCCGACGCAGGCCGAATACGCCGAGCGTGCCGAGTTGGCCCGCGCCGAGCTCGCCTCCGCTCTTGGCAGTGCGCCAAGTCCGGAGGCAGAGGCGAAGGCCCAGGCTTTGCTGGAGCGTCTGGACGCCTCTCAGCACGGGCCGCGGGCGGCCGCATAGTGGCGGTGATCGCGGTCGTTTTGGACCACACCGCCGCCAGGGCTCTGTACGACCCGAAGGATCCGTTCAACGAGGCGGTCGCCGCGTTCTACGTCCAGGCCTCCGGCGGGCTCGGTGATCTGTATGCGCCGGTGCTGTCGCTGACCGCCGGCGACGCCGAGCGACCCGGGCTGCTCGGCTACATCAAGGGGCTGCGGTTCATCCGGATCGAGGCATTCGACACCGACGCCGCGGTCACCGCGACCGAACTGCTTCGCTTCGGGCACTCCTGGGCCGCCGTCCACGCCATCCACGCCGCCCGACCCTCAGCCACCCACCCCGCCGGACGGTTCCTGCTCACACTGACGCCCAAGGCGTACGCGGGAACCGGCGTCCAAGCCGTCCACCCCGACCAGTAACCGCAGGCGCCTGGACGCTCTCCAGCCCGCCTGCGCCGCCGCGGACCGGGCCCCCCTGAACGCGCAGGGCCCGGCGCTGTCCAGCGGGAGGAGTGCCGCTCGATCAGGGCGGTTGCGATGTCTGTCTGGTATGCCCGGCCCTCCTCTTCCCGTGCCGGAGCAGGCCTTCCTGGTCCGCGACAACTGGGATGACTGCAGCTTCAAGACGACCCTCCAACTGCTCTGTCTCGATCCAGGCGACGAGATCAGGAGGACCGGACGGGGGCGGGCCGGGGCGCTGGGTACGGGGAACGCTGAAATTCGGTGGTGGGTCTGGACCGGGTGCCTGATGCTGTCGGGATGATCAGCCGCGAGTCCGCCATCTCCTGCGCCGAGGCCGAGCTGGAGCGCGCCTACCTCGCCGAGGTCGCGGCATACGGCCAGTCCGTCCCTGCGCAGGTGACCCAGGTCCTGGAACACAAGCTCGGCTGGATCGTCTCCTGGAACGCACAGGAGTACGTTCGCACGCGCGCCCCACGCCACTCGCTGCTGGCCAACGGCCCCTACCTCGTGGACAAGCAGGACGGCAGTCTCCACCAGATTCCGGTCGTGGACGCGGTCACCGGAGCCTGGGAAAACGACTACCTGACCCGGGTGAAGGGGCAAGTGCTGCCCGGTCCGGTCGACGCCCTGCACGAGGAGGTGCGCTCGACCGCCGGCACCCAGGGCAGGGCACACGCCCTACGGCTACTCCGACGACGCATACCCGCTCTCAGCATCCGCGCGGCAACAACCTATGCGGACGCTCTGGCGGCTGGTCAGAGCCCGCCGGCCGACCTCCTCGCGCTGGCCGTCGAAGCCCTGCCACGTCGCAGGGAACCTGTAGCGCTCGGCGTGCGAACCATCACCAAGGCTGGCAGGTCCGCATCAGCGCCTGCTCCACTGTCCAAGCAGTCGAACAGCACGACACCGCGGCGCAAACAAACCCCGCCACCGTGCCCCACCAGGCACCTCGGCGCATACCGTGAACTCGAGTCCGGCCGCCCCGGCGCGCCGAGCATCCATGACTCGATCGCCACCGAACCCCGCCCTGACGAAGGAAAGTTGATCGCCTACCTGCGTGCAGGAACCTGGCTGGCCGTGTGCGGCACAGCCTCCTACGACGAGCTGCGCGGCGACGGCACGACGATCGGGAAGAACTTGCTTCAAACCGACGGAACGTGGTTCTGGAACTCGGCCCTGGCCTACTACGTCAAGACCTACCACCTGGCCCTCGACGACCGCTTCATCACCCACGCCGCCGAATCCGGCTGGAAACCACGCCCCCTCGACGACGCCGAAACACTCGCCCTCGGCGATCAACTCTACGACGCCGACCCACGGCCATGGTGATACCGGAGCCGACCCGCCAGAGCCGGCCATCCCGGCGCAAGAGGGTCCTGCAGCGAACCAAGTAGCCACTGAGCCTTTTCCAACCTCATCCCTGTACTGCTCATCGGCCTGCTGACGACTGAACCGATCTGTAGCGGCGTCATGACCAGCAGATCCGCAGTCTGTCCCGGTGGCCCAGACGCTTCGCCAAGCATGGTCAGCGGCGCTGACAGCCGGGTTAGCAGGGGCTTAGCCCTCCGGCAGCTCCCATGAGGCGAACCAGTGGGGGAACGGTCCGGCGGAGGGCGGGAAGGCGAACGGCGGGGTGCGGTCGGTGAGCAGGCGCAGCACGAACTCGCCGGTGCCGCAGTCGAAGCGCTGCCACTCACCGTCCAGGTACTGCACCAGAACCGGCCAGTCGTTGGGATCGGCCGGTCCGGTCAGCCAGTGGAAGGTCAGCTCCTGCTCGGAGGTCCCCCATATGAGCACGCCGCCGGGCGCGGGGTGGACCGGGTATGGCCGGTACAGGTCGGCGTACCGCGCCATGTCCTGGCCCCAGGAGACTAGATCCGTGCCCAGCGCACCCGGCACCAGCAGGTCCAGGTACTCGTCGAAGCTGCCCGCGCCGAAGGCGTCGACTATGTCCTTGTAGTCACCGGGCAGCGCGGTGCCCAGCGCTGACTCCGTCGCGGCCCAGTCGACGCCGCACCGATCGGGCTCCGCCCACCCGGTGGCCTCCCGCAGCAGCGCCACCCATCCGACCCCGGGCGGGCGGGTGAACGCGCGCCGGGCGAGGATCACGACGCGGCGCGGGCCATCGGTGGTGGCCGTCACGCCGTATCCGAACCAGTGCTCGGCCAGCACCCACCCACGCAGCTCCAGCAGCCCGCCCTCCCCGCCGATGGGGAGCCCACCCTCCCCGCCCACCGGCGGACCGTCGGGCACCCCTGCCGCCCTACCCCCGACGACCCAGGCACGTACCGGCAGACCCGCCCCGTCAACCACGTCCGCAGCGACGCGCTCCAGCTCGGCCAGATCCTCCGCGTCACTGGGCACACAGACATGCCCTGCCCCATGAATGGGCAGCGGGCAGTGCAATTCGGGCGCGCGCCAGGCGTCGTTCAGACGGGCGCGCAGAGCTGATGCGTCCACGCGGCCAAGTGAACAGCACGGCACTGACATTGAGCCTTTTCAACCTGCATCAGCAGTACGCCGTTGGGCTGACAACAGGATGAAGCCCCTGGTAGGTGGGTTTTCAACCAAGATCACTAGTCTGTAAGGAGCTTCCGCGTGCTTGTCTACCCGTCCGGTATCGACCTGTCCAGCCGCTCTCTGCAGCACCTATCCGGTCTCCTCGCAGGCCACCGTCGACGGATCGCCTCCCGCTGGCGTCGCCTGACCTGTGGCCGGCAGGCCGTGCTCGTCCTGGCCCACCTGCGCTGCGGCGACACCTACGCCCGCCTCGCAGCAGGTTTCCGCGTCGGAATCGCGACGGTCCACCGGTACATACGCGAGGCCGTGGACCTCCTGGCCGCTCTCGCGCCCACGCTGGAACAGGCCATAACGATGGTGCGGAAGAAGGCGTACGTGATCCTCGACGGCACCGTACTGCCAATCGACCGCATCGCCGCCGACAGCCCGTACTACTCGGGGAAGAAGAAGCACCACGGGATGAACGTGCAGGTCCTCGCGGATCCAGCCGGCCGCCTGATCTGGGCCTCGGACGCGCTACCCGGAGCCGTGCACGATCTGACCGCGGCTCGGACCCACGGCATACCCGCCGCTCTCGCCACTGACGACGTCAAGTGCTGGGCTGACAGGGCGTATCAGGGCGCAGGCCCTGCTGTCCGCGTCGCGTTCCGGGGCAAGAACCTGCGCGGCTGGCGTCGTCGTTACAACCGCGATCACGCCAAGATTCGCAGCCTCGGCGAACGCGCTATGGCCACCCTCAAATGCTGGCGCCTCCTGAGGAAGCTCCGCTGCAGCACCACCCGGATCACCGCCGTCGTCCGTGCCGTCGTCGCACTCGAACTCGCCGCCTGATCACGATGGAAAAGGCTTACTGTCCACCCGCCCAGTCCACGAGCCAGCCAGGCAAGCGGCTCCGTCGCTGCTTGGCTATTGGGGAACTCTCTGCGCCGCTGAGGTCGCATGCACGGGTAGGTGGAGGTCCTAACCATCCCGTCCTCGCAACCGGCCCCACGCTCCGGCGTGTGGGTGGCATGGTCACACGAGCGGGGCGCTGTGAGTAACGCGGCACGTCTCGGCATACCAGTCCGCCTCGGTGGTGGGCCGATGCGGCACCCCCGGCCAGGCACCGGCACACGTGGCAAGGAGGGGCACCAGTGGCACAACCACGGTCGCCTTGCCAGGGTTACGAAGCGGCGGCTGGCTTGCCTGGTCCCGGGCTGGGTGTGCCGTGCGATGCAGGTAGGCGCATCGTCTGTGCCAGGTGGCGGTGTATGCGGTCGGCTTCACCGCGTACCCCGGCGGGGACGTCGCCGCGCTCGGCAACGAGGCGGCTGTAGATCGGGGTCTCCTGGAACATGGGAAGTCTGCTCTTTTCGTCTGGGTGGGGCGGTTGTTGGGAAGCTCAGGAGCTGCGGTTCGAGGCCGAACTGGCCCATCACGTCCGGGAACAGCTCCTGCAGGGCTTCGGCCTCGTCGACCGGGTCAATGTGGCGGTGACGGGCCGGATCCAGCAGGGGTGGCAGGCGTGGTCGGGAACGTCGGTGAAGCCGCCGAAACCGATAGGGACCGGGACCAGGACCAGCGTCTGCGTCGCGGGAGAGAAGGGCGAGAGCAGCGAGCGTCGCGCCATGCCGAAGTCGGAGGGCCGGGCAGGGTCAAGGTATTCATGCAGTCGTGTCCAGGAACGGGCCATGCCTGGCGCCCTAGAGTGTGACACTGACAACCCGAGCAGACCGAGACACCCCTGCTGCGCACTGTCCGGAGGCTCCACAACCGGGCGCAGCTTTCCGCGGGACCGCTCATGGGTCTTCACCCACTCCCGGTTGTGGCAGGGTGCTCGGATGTCCAACCCGATCTCATATCCCGTCTTCCGTACCACCGACCCGGCAGTGGCTTTGCGCGTGGCGCGAGAGCTTGTGGAGGTCGGTGACCAGCAGGATGTGCGGGTGTCGGTGGACGTCGAGCTTAGGACGGTCCGGGAAGTGCTGCGGATACGCGAAGCGCTGCCCGACTCCTGGTTCAGAAAGGAGGACGCCGAGGACTGGGCACGGGATCCTTCCGACCCGACAGGCCTGCACGTCGGTGTCCATGCGTCCGAACTCTCCGATGACCCGGACTTCCTGTCCGGGCACCTGCCGCTGTGGGCATCGATGCAATATCGGCCCGTGGGCAGCATCGAGGAAGAGTTCACCGCCTCGGTGGGATCGAACATCGGGGAGATCTGGTGGTCCGGTCTGATCTGGCCCGACGCACCCGACAGCAACATCCATGGCGAAGCAAACAACGCCCGGGTTTCACTGCTTTTCCACTGCCGTACCACCGGTCTCGACGAGCGCGCCGATGACCATACTGTGCTCGTCCACGTGCTCCGCAACAGCCACGACAGGGAGTCTGAGAAACGGCATGCCTCCTGGCTGGCGCAGCAGGTCGGCCAGTCCGTCATCGGGCCTCGACAGGAGTAACCGATCAGGACGACCCCATGGGGTCGATCACGCGCCTACCTCGCCTCAAGGGCGTTGGGATTGATACCGGGCGGGGCCAATGAGTGGGAAGGGGCTACGGTAGTTCCTGCCGGTCAGCAACAGGCGCCGTGGCAGGAGGTGGGCGGCCCGCCTGCCCTACCGCCGCAAGGCGGGCCGCCCGCGCCGTCAGGATGTTCAGTCAACAGCCACGACCGGGACGGTAACTCGGGTACGGGGACCGGACGGACGAACCGATGAGCAGGGCGGCGCTGCCTAGGACCACGGCCGAAAATCCAACAAGCCCTGAGCTCTTTGAGAGTGACTACCGATCAGGTGACAGCTTTGGCCCCATGGCCTCAAGCACTCGCCGAGGAGGCAGTCAGTTGAAGGCGTCGGTCATACAGTCCACCCGGCAGTCGGCGGCCCCATAGCGCTGTCGGAGTGCGGCAGCTGCTTCTTCGCGCTCCACGAAGAGGTGTCCGTAGTACTGGCAAGCCACCGTGGTCTCGTCCCCGACCGTGACGATGGCCGGTTCGCCCCGCTCAGCCCGGCGACGCGCTTCGGCGAGCATGCCCGCGCCAGCGTGACCCAATGATATGGCCGTCTCGGACGAAGACATGGTTCCAGGAGCCACTCCTATCGGTCGCGGGGCGGGGGCCCGCTTGCGGAGCAGTGCGAAGCCAGCGCGACCGAACATCTGAGGCTTGAGCATCTTGTTCCGGTTGACGTGTCCTTCGACGACTCTGGTGTGGGGCTGGGAAAGTCGTCCGCTGTGCCCCTTGCCGACGAGTTCGGGGGCCAGGGAACAGCGGACACGGCAGCCGGTCAGGGCCGCGGCTGCTGCCTGGAGGCCGATCAGCGGATAGGTGCTGCGGGACGGTGGGGATCGGTGATCTCCCGTAGCGTTTCGAGCGCCTGCCTCAGCTGCCGGGTGCGCTCGGGGCCCAGGTGGGCCGTCCACTTCTCCTGAATGTCACGGACGACGGGCAGACTCAGTTCGACGAGTTCGCGGCCT
The DNA here is from genome assembly GCF_042891215.1 of Streptomyces sp. NPDC001914. Taxonomy (NCBI): domain Bacteria; kingdom Bacillati; phylum Actinomycetota; class Actinomycetes; order Kitasatosporales; family Streptomycetaceae; genus Streptomyces; species Streptomyces sp. NPDC001914. Next base: position 165,942 of record NZ_JBIASW010000018.1, on the reverse strand, counting down.
TGGGCGGTGAGTGTGACCAGTCTTGCCCGCGCGTCACGCGGGTCGGGCGTGCGCCGGACGTAGCCGGCCCGTTCGAGCTGGTCGACGATCGATCCGATGGTCTGCTTGCTGACTTGTGACGCTTCGGCCAGTTCGGCGAGACGGGAGCCCTCCGGGCCGATCCGCTGGAAGACCCGGGCCTGGGTGAGCGAGATGTCGTGCCCGGCGGACTTGAGGGCGGCCATCACGGCCGACTCCATGAAGCGGTACGGGATGAACATCAAAAGGCCCAGGTTGAGCTCGTCGACGTCGTCGGTCATGTCCCCATCCTTGCAGAAAGTCCGAACCACGGACTAATATGGTCCGAGGTTCGGACCATTGGAGGTTGTCATGGATGACCCGGCCCTTTACTGGTCCGCGGTCCGCGCGACCCGTCTGCGGATCGCCGACCTGCTGGAGCAACTTACCCCGGCCGAATGGGAGCAGGAGTCGCTGTGCCAGGGCTGGCGCGTACGGGACGTCGCGGGACACCTCGCCCTGGTACCCACCGTCACCACCTGGAACATGATCGCCGCCGCGCCGCGCGCACGGTTCAGCCCCGACCGGATCAACACCGCGCTGGCCCGCCGTCACGGCTCCCGCGATCCCGCAGACCTCATTGCCACGATCCGCGCCCACGCCGACACCCGGCGGACGGCGAAAGCATTGGACACCCGCAACGCGCTGTTCGACGCCGTCGTTCACGGTCAGGACATCGCCCTTCCGCTCGCCCGGCAGCTTCCCGTACCGGCCGAACACAGCCGTGACGCACTGCTGCGAGTCTGGTCGATGGGCTGGCCGTTCCACGCCGAGCGCCGTCTGGCAAGTTTCACTCTCCGCGCCACCGACACCGACTGGACAGTGGGCGACGGACCAGAGATCACCGGGCCCGCCCTGGCCCTGCTACTGCTCTCGACCGGACGCACCGCCCGTCTGGACGCCCTGCAGGGCGACGGCATCGACCAGCTCAGGACCTCACCCGCGAACCACTGAGACATCCGCCCGCGAGGAACACCCGAGCCACTGCAAGCAGATGCGCCTGCCATGGTGGAGCTGCCCGCCAAAGACGTCCCAGGGCCCTTCCGCTGGCGTTTGACGAAGCTAGCGGGCCAATCTCGCTGCCGATATCGTCGCTGTGCGGGTCCGTGGAGTCGATCCGCTGCCGAGTGAAACCGTCGTGTCGACGCACCGCATGATGTGCGTGCCCGACCGGAGCGAGGCCCGGCATCGTCGGGCACGCTCGATACGTCCTGCATCGTATGTCATGAGCAACGAGACACAGCGGCCCGTGCCGACAGAGTCCTTCTTGGCCCAGCCTGCCCATGGCCCCCGGCGGACTCCGTACGGCGCAAGACGGAAGGCCGCCAGCCGACCCACCAGGGCAGCCAGGCCCGTTGCTCCCTCTCCGTGGTCGGTGCGGCAATTTCAGCCAGCGTAGGGACCCCGGACGATGCTCTTCCCGGAATGATCGGGTTTCCCGTTGTAGGACTGGATGGAGACGTCGACGACGGAGTATTCGCTCAGGTCGATGTTCTCTGGGACTGGGAGCGTGGCCCGCCCGTCCGGGTCGAGGACGCCCATCGAGACCAGCTTGGTGTGAGAACGGTTCATGAGCCAGACCTCGAAATAGCCCGAGGTTGAGGGAAGTCCCCTGACGTCTATTGTCAGGCTGCGGTGTGTCTGCGTTCCACGCAGGCTGGCATAGCCGGTGGATGCGGACCGAAGCGAGTCGAGCGGTTTGCCGCTGGCCACTGCCGCTGTGCTGTCACTGTGCGTGGCCCACCACGTGACGGCGCTGCCCGCAGCAGCACCGAGCAGGGCAGCACACGCAGCCAGGACAACACTGAAACGCGCCCGTCGATGAATACGCAGCCGCTGCATCGCCCCTGACGTAACTTCAGTGAACTCTATCGGCGAACGCGCTCCGTCGCGCTGGCGGTCGCCTGTGACGATCGCGTGGAAGTCGTCGTCGACCACGGCGGAAGACTCGGAGAAAGGCCGTTCAGAGATGGAGAGCTCGGCTGCGATGTCCGTCCACAACTGTGCGGGCGGCTGCAGCAGCAGGCCTTCGTCAGGTTCCAGGGCCTGGGCCGTTGTTACCACGCGGCGAAGGGAGTCGAGTTCCCTCTGACAGGCAGGACAGTTCTGAAGGTGGAGTTCATCGCTGGCGGCAGGCACCTCTCCGAGGGCCATCAAGACCAACGTCTCCTCGTCAGCGTGCTTCACTGTCCACCTCCAGTCGATGCTTCAAGCGCATCATCCCGCGCCGTGTATGACTTTTGACCGTCCCCAGCGGCATACCCGTCCGCTCGGCGATCTGCGCTTGGCTCAAATCCTCGTAGAACGCCATCCTGAGGACCGCCTGCTGGGGAGCAGGCAGTTGTTCAAGTTCGTCCATGACCACGATGTGGTCAACAACCCTGTCCGCCGTCGTGGCCAAGCTCCCCGCATGATCCGAAACGGTGACGGCGACTACGGCCTGCTGGTCGCGCAGGTGCCGCGAGCGCCGGTCCAGCGCATCGATCGTCTTCTTGTAAGCAATGCCCACCAGCCACGTCTTCAGCGAGCCCCGGTCACGGTTGAAGTTCTTCCGGCCCTTCCAGGCGCCCACAAACACCTGCTGCGTGACGTCCTTGGCCTCTTCCGGATCGCCGAGTTTGCGGGAAGCGATCGTGAAGATCAGCGCTCCCCAGCGCCGGTAGGCCTCATTGAGACATGCCTCGTCCCCGTCGGCGAAGCCGTCGGCGAGCAGGTCATCGGACAAAGGGGTGGTCACCGGCGCTACTGTAGCGGCGAGCACACGGGATCCGCCCCAAAGCGCCGTCATCGGCTCACCAGTTCCGCCGTGACAACCAAATTGTTCTGATATCCACCCTCACCGGCGTCGTACGGCCCCGTGCATGTGATCAGCGTCAGCACCGCCGGCCCGTCAACACGGAATGCCCCCACAGCACCCAGGCCGTCCTTCGCAACCGTCTGGCGAGACACCACCCGATAGTCAGCGATACGGCCAGCAGACCGCGACACCCGCACGACGTCACCGCGGCGGACATCGTTCAGCGCCACGAGGACACCCAAGCCGCGCCCCCGAGAATCGACATGCCCGACGATCACCGACGACCCGGTCGATGCTCCCGGCGCAGGTGAGAAGCGGTACCAGCCAACCCGCTTCGGATCACCCGGCACCTCCACCTGCCCCGCGCTCGTCACCCCCACCGCGTCAATCGCAGCCCTCACCCTCAGCCGGGCAATCGACAACGACAGCGGAACGGAACCGGCAGCCGTCGAGGCCACTCCCCCGCTGCCAGTCGCTGACGCGACGCTCGAGGACTCTGCAACGGACCGATACGGCGACACCGCACGTGAAGCGGGCTCGGACAAGGCGCCGGCCTGTGGTGACACACCGAAGTCGGAAGCGCTGCCCGTATCCGTGACCCACGCTCCAACCGCCCACGCCCCTGCCGCAAGCACACCCACGAGTGCCAGCAAGAGCGCCACCCACACGGAACGCCGCCGCCAGGACCTGCTCATGAAATATCGCCACTTTCACCGTCGGAACGAGAAAAGCTGTACGAAGAAGACGACCGATCAACACCGGCAGGCCGCGCGGATATGGCCTGCGCAGCGAGTGCTGTCTGCTGATGCTCGCGGCGGGGGCGCCAACTACAGACCACACCCCCGCCGCCGCCGTGCAGTGCGTGCCGTTTCAGCTGCTGGTGCGCAGCCTGCGGACAAGCAGGGCAGCAGCCATCGTGGACATGCCGGCCAGGGCGAGTGCGCCCACCGGGACGTTCTCGTTGTGCGACGCGGCCTGCCCGCTCGCACCGGCCGGAACTCCGCCGGGAGCCGAGTGCATACCCGTCAGCGTCTGCATTTTGAGCGCCAGGCTCTTGTCCTTGGCACTGCCCCACGCGTAGACGACCGTGTTCGTGCCCTCCGCGAGGCTGAGGTCCGCCGGACCGATGGCCACAGTGCCGGTGCCCGCCAGAACCACGTCGGCGGAGATCGTTCCGGCCGCGACCTCGCCCTTGGCTTCCTCGGCGTTGACCAAGTCCTTGAACACAGGCTTCTTGCCCGCCCGCACATCGACCGGCGGGGCGGCCGCGACGTGCCGCACCGTCAGGCGGGCCTTGCCCGCCGCAACCTTCGAGACGTCGTTGACGAACGCGTCCAGGACCGGCTTGCCGGCCTCGGACAGGTGCGCGACCAGCGTCGCGTTCGCGCCGGCCGGGACATCGACCGTCTTCTCGATGGCCGGTGTCCCCTTCGGACCGTCACCGTCCTTGAAGATCTTGATGTCGTAGGAGCCGGCATCCAGCTTCATCGGATCGGTCAGCGTGCCCGGCTCGAAGTTCGGGATCAGCTCCTTGCCGCCCGCATACACGTCAACTGTCAGACCAGGCACGGCATGCAGGACCGACACCGTCGCCTGACCGGCGGACTGCGGAGCGGCCGCCGCGGCTCCGCTTCCGATTGCGGACAAGACCAGGGTTGCGGCCGCGACAGCGGCACCCGTAACACGAACGCTCATGACACTTTCCTTCCGACCAGGAGCACAGCGGATGAGTCGAGGACGCATTCCGCCGCCAACTCCAGATCGGTTGCACAAAAACTGATGCCTTCCACGAAGGGTCAAGGACCGCAGCGCGACGCGAAATCGGTGCCGCGGAAGCTGCATCCACTCCCAGGGGAGTGCCGGAATGCGTCCCCGTCACCTGCTCCAACCCGTATCGCTTCGTCTTCCTTCAGGAGTGAACTGCCATGACTCGCACCGTCCTTGCCACCGCCGCCGCGTCCGCTGTCGCGGCCCTGGTGATCGCAGCTCCCACCGCGTCCGCCACCGCCCACCCCGTGCACGTCAAGAGCGGCCACACCTCCGTGACCGTGAACCCGGCGATCGCCAAGGCCCTGCTCTCCAACGGAATCGCCCCCATCGTCACCCGTCCCGGCAAGCCGTCACTGACCACCGTCGGCGACCAGCCCACCCTCAAGGCCACCTACCCCATCACCGGCGGCTCCCTGACCACCAGCCCCCTCGGCGGCACGATCAAGCACAAGGGCGGCCTGAAGTTCACCAACGTCTTCAACGGCCGATCCCTCGAGGTTAAGAACTTCACCATCAACCTCACCAAGGGCCAGCTCACCGGACGCGTCGCCGGCACCACCACCCGCGTCCCTGTCTTCAAGCTCGACCTCACCACCGCCCACGTCAAGCTCACCAAGCACGGCGCCGACGCCACCAACGTCACCCTCAAGCTCACCAAGGAAGCAGCCGGCGCCCTCAACACCACCCTCAAAACCGACCTCTTCACCACCGGCCTGACCGTCGGAACCGCCGACACCTACCCCCGCTTCTAACCCGGGACCAGACCCGACGCGGCGGCACAGGCGGTGCCCCTGTCTGGGGCACCGCCTGTGCCGCGTCGATGCGTACATCGACAAAGACGTCGCCACCCAGCTCGGACGGACCGGCCGCTTCCTCAAGCTGCCGCGCACCCGGCCAGCAACAAGCAGCGAGCCAGACACCGGGCGCCGGCGGCTGCGAAGGATCACCCTCGGAGACCCCTTCGGCTTCCTGGAGGGCGCGCCCGCCCAAGGGCGGGCACCCTGACCCCGGGGGGCAGGCAGTGGGACGTCGCCTGGCGCCGCCGCCGCTTCCACTCGCGGGATCATGGTTTCCAGATGAGCGCCCTTGACCCAGGAGCCCAGCAGGTCGCGGTGGCAGGGCCACGATGCCCTGGGGCGGGCCCCGCCGAGCGCGGTCTTGGTGAACGTGCGGGAGGTGGTGACGAACAAGGCGATGTCGGCGTCGTGTTCGGGGCGGGCAGTGCCGACGAGCTTCTGCACGTCCTGCGAGGGCACGCTTCGGTGCGGGGCATACTTTTTTGCACTGGACGACCAGTTTGCGACCATCAGCCAGGTAACCGACGACGTCCACGCCGAGGTCGCCGCTCTTGCCGCTGACGACGACTTTCGTGCAGCCGTCCCGCCCACAGATCGGCGACATACGTCTCGAATCACGCCACGACAACGCGTCAACCTCGGCCATCGCCAGCTCCCGTGCCCTGGCTTCCCCCCTGAGCTCGCCACTCGCGGTCCTGGCCGACCGCAAGACGGTTCGATCGCAGCAGCACCCATCCGGCCGTGCTTGCCGCAGCTGCGGCAAGCACGGCCACCAGGACGGGCCACACTCAACAGTGCCCGAAGCCGAGGATTCCGAGGCAGCCGGGACAGACGGTGGGGGGGTGCGGTGGGAGGGTTTGCAGGCGGTCGCCTGCGCAGCGGCGACCGCCTGGTCCTGCCGTGGCTGACCATCACGGCAGACAGCCGCCCTTGCCGGAAGCGAGCGAGGGGCGACGTGACGCCTGATCGTCCCTCAGCCCTCTGCCGCCAGGACAGCGACTCGCCCGGAGCCAGTCGCCACCGGCAACAAACGCCCCGTCTGGGCGCAGGAAGACCGCCGCATCGTGTCGTACCCGACGCCGCGTCGTTGAACGGATCGGCGCGCGGACATCGACGCTCTTGAGACCCGTGCGTCCCATTCGAGGGCCCGAAGCACTGAGGAGCCCGCTTCGGGCCCTCACCCCTGTGCGGCACCCGCGCAGCGCTGGCGTCCGCGCTGGTGCAGGATGGCATTGCGGCCCGGCGCCGACTCACCCGCCGATGCCGGGCCGCCTCACCGAAGTCGGTGCACAGCCAACCACCGGCCACGCGGGCCCGCCCGGATCATCTAGGACGGCCCGCGTGGTCACAGACGGTCTCCCCCGCACCGATGACGGAGTCCTCGACCATCCCGCGCACAGAACCCGCCCTTCACCGGCGACCCGGGCTCGTAATTGCGGCTCTGCAGGCCCGGGTCGCACCACCCCTTCAGCAATACCGTCACCCGTCTGGCCCGCCGGTATCGCGGCGCTGGGCCTTCAAGACAAGACTGATCCTGACAGGCGGCCCGGAACGCCCCTCCAGTGCATCCCCGGGCCGCCTCTCCTATGCCGCGCCCGGTGGCGTCTCTTGGTCCGCGCCTAGCGTGACCGGATTCCGGCACATCATGCAGTGGCGGCCAGGGGCGGTCGTCCCGGCGGGGAGACGACCAGACGACCGTCCCGCCTGCCACGACGTACCACACCAGGCCGACCCGCCTCTCTCATACGAGCCCACAGGACGAAAGGCGGATCACCCATTGCGCACGACTTGTTGCCTCAGGTGATGCGGTGGGCCGGCAGCACGTCCCGGGACGCCCGGTAGCCTCAGGGACGGTTCGGCTCTGACAACGCTCTGGCAAGGCCGGACGACCCACCCCTCCCGGGTCGGGGCAGTGAACGGACATCGGGTCAGACATATACGCGATCAAGGACCGCGAGATGATGCGGCAGCGCGGTAGGCAGAAGTGGGAGATGCTGCCGTGCTGCTGCAACGGCGCGATGCTGCTATCCGTGCTGGTGGAGATGTTCGAGTGCCTCCAGCAGCACAGTGGGCCGATACCAGGAGCGTTACGTGGCGCCATCCGGGAGCCGGACCGCCTGCGGGAGGCGCGGGGCGGCTGCGGTGATACAGGTGCTGCTGCTGCCGTTACGGCCGCCGAACCCGACGATTCAGCCGAGCGGCGACCTTGAGCCGTGCTGCCGTATGACTGTTCGCGCCGATCGAATACCCGGTGACGGACCGGCCACGACTGTCACGGTCCGGTGATCAGGAGGCAGCATCGCCCCGAGGAGGCTGGCCTGCGGTGCATGACCGCGTCTACGGCTCACTGAGGGAGGCTTCATGCAGGCGTGGCCCCGAGCATCCTGCGACCGGGCAGGGTGACGCGTGAGGACTGGAAGCGGTGCTGGGCGGTCCCGTCCACGAGCGGTGTCCGGGTGCCGGGCAGCACCCGTCGCACTACGCGCCGGGTGCGGGGATCGTACTCGTCGAGCCGGAAAAGGTCGTCGCCGAAGCCGAGCTCGCCCGGGAGGCCAGGGGGCGTCTTGCTTCCCCCGTACCTCGCCGACGCTGCGGTGAAGGCGCACGCAGTGGTGGCCCTGCCCGGCTGGCTGGACGCCTACTCGCACGTGCTATACGGGTTCGTGCGCGAACTCGACCAGCAGGACCTCATCGTCGCGTCCCTGCCACTAGAGGAAGGCTGGGGCAGGCGGTTGCAACCTTCACCGGGCCGCTGGGCCCCGGCCCTCCGCGTGAGTGTCACGCCCGGGGGCGGTCAGGACGCGGTGGGGACCACCGCGTCGAGGCCGCGGGCGGCGACCAGCTGGGCACTGCCGTCGGACAGCCCCACCACGGCGAGGCAGCCGGCAGCCACCGCATCGGCCAGGACACAGGAGCGTTCCAACAGCAGGTCCACGGTGTGCTCGATGTGCTCGGCCAGAATCTCCTCGGTCATATCGCGTCCGGCGGCGCGGGCCGCCAGCACGCTCGGAGTCACCCGTTCGACAATGTCCCGGACGAAGCCGTCCGGCGTCCGCCCGTTCTCCAGGGCGGAGGCCGCGGCGACCGCGCCGCACGAGTCGTGGCCAAGGACAACGACCAGCGGCGCCTTGAGGACGCTCACGCCGAACTCGATAGACCCGAGGACTTCGCTACCGGCGACGTGCCCGGCAGCGCGGACCACGAACAGATCGCCTAGGCCACGGTCGAAGATGATCTCGGCAGCCAGCCGGGAATCGGAGCACCCGAACACCACGGCGAAGGGCTGCTGGGACGGTGCGATCTCGGCGCACTTCCCCGACTTGACTACTGCCTCCAGCGTTTTGCTTCATGCCGGCTCCGTCAGCCTGCTGTGGTGATAAGGACACCGCCAGCCCTCGGTCACGGTGCGGCTCTCAAGTCGCGAACGCCGAAGCTCAAGCAGCACGCCTCCTCGCGCGTGTTCGTCCGCTTCGAATGTGCGGCAACGACCGGGCCACGTCTGTCACAGACCGGTGACCGCTGACGCCGCCGGGCGCCTCCTGCGGGCCGCCGGATCCATGATCGCCTTCCGACATCAAGACCCGGAGGGGGAAGCTCTCATGCTGACCACATTGCGCAGCGCCATCATGGCGGTCGTCCTGGCGGGCGCGCTTGTTGCCCCGGTTGCGGCAGCGACCGAGGCGGCCGCGGCAACCTGCGCCCGGCACACCACTGGTGTGTGCAAGACCAGCTCGCCCCACCCGCGCGGGGCGACAGCCAAGTGCAAGGACGGCACCTACTCCTACAGCGCCCACTTCCGCGGCACCTGCTCGCACCACCGGGGCGTCAAGTACTGGTACCGCTGACCACCGGCTGCAGCTGCACGGAGTCCGAACCCGTGCGAAGACCGGCGTTCCGTGCAGCCGGATGGGCTCCTCGTGTCCAGTCCTCTCGCACGTCGTTGAACGGGACAGCTCCCGTTTTCCGGCCGTGAACCGGAGGTGGGAGGGCTGAGCACTCGACTTCCGCTGCCCGGTCTAGGATGCTCAGCCGTAGCCCCGGTCCCGGCCGCGCTCTGGACGGAACCGGGGCTGCCTGCTGTGCGATCGGCGCCCGCATTGTGCCTCGCCGCAACGCCGTCAAGGACTGGCGCATGTCATGTGCGGCAGATGGGGGCAGTGTCGGCCCTCTTCCGGCGGGGCGAGCAGCGTGTCGTCCTTCCTTTCGGGGCCGGTGACGGGCTGCCCGCAGCGCTTGCAGGACGACCAGTACTGATCTCGCAGCCGTCTGCCGATGAGCAACGACTTTTTACGGGCAGTCGCCACGCGAGAACTCAGTCGTTTGCCAGCGGGAAGGCAGTGGCCGCGCTCGTACCTGGCCTCGCCATGCCGGCCACCAGGGTTCAGGCAGTGGCCTGATCGCTGTCCGCACCGGCCGCCGCTGATCTGCTCCAGGGCCAAGTCTTCGTCTTCGAAGTGGCCGCACTCAGTAGAACCATCGGCCGAACATTTCTGCTGAACATCGGCAAGGGACGACAGATAGAGCACCTCAAGATAGGTAGCCTGTTCGTTGCCTAAGGGCAGCCGCTGATGTGGCGAGAGCGCCGTACTGGCCGGGAGACCGTACTCACGGTCGTTACGCTCACGCGGCTCGACAAGAAGCTCCTGATGAACGGCAAGCCTTTTTCTACCGGGGCGCGGACTCGCCCTCGAGGAGGGCCAGTCCGAGCGGGGTCGGGCTGTGCAGGACGGATTGCCCCGTCCGAGTGGTGCCGACGAGTCCGGCGGCCCGCAGGACACTGGCGTGCTGACTGGCAGTCGCCAGGGAGATCCCCACCCGTTCGGCGAGGGCGGTCGTAGTGGCCGGGGTACGCAGGGCCAAGAGCACAGCCGCCCGGGTCCGGCCGAGCAGAGGGCTCAGGACATCGGACGACGATAAGGCGTGCGCCTCGCTCGCCGTCATGGGATAGACCAGGGTCGTCGGCCGGTCCGGCCGGTAGACGACCAGGGCTCCCGTGGCGAACCAGGACGGCACGAGGAGCAGTCCGTTCCCGCAGAGCGGGATGTCGTACCGGGCCCTGGAGGGAAGGCTGAGCACCGGTGCCTGCCAACTCCACGTGGGACTGAGGGTGGTGAGCAAGGCGTCGACTCCCCCGCGCAGGAGGGTCTCGGCGCGCACCGCCCGGTCGGCCAGGGCATCGGCTCTGATGCGCGGCCACAACGAGGCCGTGGAGTAGGTGAAGTACTCCTTGAGGTCTCGGTGCAGGGTCCGGCGCGCCTGCGAGGAGCCGCGCGCGAGTTCCCGCACCCACCGGCTCGGGCGATCCGGAAAACCGTTCAGCCCGTGCTCGTCCGCCAGTCCCAGGTCAAGGGCGAGTCGTTCGGCGGGGGCGCCGGTGACGAGGTCCAGTGCGGTGGTGAAGTCCCGTGCATCGGGCTGGTGCAGGAAGTCGGGCAGGAAACCGGCGGAGGGAACGAGGTCGAGCAGCACGCCGGCCCGGGGCCGTACCGTCCTCATGTCCTGGCGCCAGCGGGCGAGGCCGGGCCGGGCGGAAGGAGCGGCGGGCGTGCCGCTCCGTAAGCGGCGCAGGCCAAGGACGGTCTCCAGCAGGACGTCGGGTTGCCGCGCGATCGTGATCCTGCCCATGTCCGCGGCGGAGAAGTGTATGCGCATCACAGCGAGGATTGTCCGGCAGGCTGCGCCTTTTCACGAGGGCCGAAAGGCGGTGCGGTCGGCCCCCGGACGCGGCGAGGCTTGCGGTCGCCACATCGATCCGAGAAGCCCCGGAGGTCCGTCAGGATGCGTGTCAGGCTCCGTACGTCCTGTCTTGTTGCCGCCGTCCTGGCGGCCTTTCCCGTCACTGTCGCTCCCCCGGTGTCGGCGCACGCACTGCCCGACACCTATGTCGTCTCCGACGCGCCGGGCGTCCTGCCCGAGGGCATCGCCGTCGATCGGGACGGCACGATGTACGTGTCCTCGGACGGCACCGGCACGCTGTACCAAGGCCATGTCCGCGATCCGCGGATGAGAGTGTTCCGCGCGCAGGAGGGACAGCACCGTCCCAGCACACTCGGGGTCCACGTCGACAGACGGGGACGGGTGTTCTCGGTGGGCGGCGCGGTCCTGACCGTCCACGACCGTTACGGGAACCTGCTGGCAGAGCGCACCGCTGCGCCCGGTCCCCTCGGAGCACCCGACCTCAACGACCTGGTGATCACCGATGATGCGGTGTACGTCACGGACTGGGCCAACCCCGTAGTCCTACGGGCTCCGCTGCGCAACGGCCGGCCAGGACGCCTCGAACCGTGGCTGGACATGCGGCCGGCGTTTCCCGGATTCCCCGCCCAGTACTGGCTGCTCAACGGAATCGTCGCGGACCGCTCCGGAAGAACCGTGCTGGTGTCGTCCAACGGCACCGAGGCCGTGTGGCGGATCGACACCACCACCCGTGCAGTCTCCCAGGTGGATCTAGGGGGCCAATCGTTCGGCGCCGACGGCATGGTCCTGGCGGGCCAGACCCTGTACGCCGTACTCAACTACGGCGCTCCGCACGGGGTGTACATCGCAAAGCTGGACAGCGAGCTGCGCGCAGGAACGGTGACCAACCGCATCACCGCAGAGCCCTTCGACCTGCCCACCACGCTCGCCCGCCACGGCTGCCGCCTCTACGTCGTCAACAGCCAGCTGGACGATCCGCCGGGAAGGCCGCCCTACACCGTCAGCGCAGTCGACGATCCCAGCTGTCAGCGCCGCTGACGTACCGCTCAGCAATCTTGGGGGCTGTCGATGTCTCTGGGTGGTGGGAGGTTGTGGATGGGGCAGAAACGGTCGTAATCCTGTTTCATCCCAGGACGCCCGGCCCTCGGGGCTGTGTGCTTCGAGCGCCGATTCGGTGCGACTGGGCGCATTCACTTCGGGGCGGTACGCCGGAAGCATGGCCAAGCGGCACCCTTACCCGAGTGATCTGTCCGATGCCCGCTGGGAGTTGGTCGAGCCGGTGCTCTCAGCTTGGCGCTTTGAGTGCCGCGGCAGAGCTCTGGACTTCGGCCAGCCGCCCGAGCACGACCTGCGCGACATCATGGACGCGATCTTGTATGTGGACCGCACCGGCGTCCAGTGGCGCTATCGTCCGCATGACTTCCCGCACTGGAATACGGTCTACGGCTGCTTCGCCCGCTGGCAGCAGGAAGCTGTTTTCGCCCAGCTCAACGGTCAACTCTTACGACATGAGGAAGGACGGGGAGCCGAACCATCGGCCTGCGTGATCGACGCGCAGAGCGTGAAAACCTCCGCCAGCGTGCTGGCCTCCGGTCAGGGTGTCGATGCGGGGAAGAAGATCGTCGGGCGGAAACGGAGCATCGTCACCGACACCATCGGCCTTCTGCTCGCCGCGCTGGTGACCGCGGCGAGCGCGCAGGGCTCCGTCGCGGCACCCGGCTCCTGGACCAGATCGCCGCCGAACATCCCCGCGTCCGCAAAGCGTGGGGCGACGGCGGCTACCGCCAGCACCTCGTCGAGCACGCCGCCACCCTCGGCATCGACATGGAAATCACTCAACGCAGACCCGGGACCAGGGGATCACCACGATCCCGAAACGGCGGGCGGTCGAGCGGACCTACGGCTGGCTCATGCTCCACCGCCGCCTGGCCCGCGACTACGAAACCCTGCCCACCCGATCCGAAGCCATGATCTACATCGCGGGCGCGCCCGAAGCCAGGCGATCCCGCGGATGCGGTCGCTTACAGGCCGAGGTCACTGAGACCGGGATGGTCGTCGGGGCGGCGGCCGAGCGGCCAGTGGTAGAGACGGTCGGACTCGCTGATCGGCAGGTCGTTGATGCAGGCGTGCCGGGTGTGCATCAGGCCGTCGTCGTCGAACTCCCAGTTCTCGTTACCGTAGGAGCGGTACCAGTTGAAGGAGTCGTCGTGCCACTCGTAGGCAAAGCGCACGGCGATGCGGTTGCCTTCCCAGGCCCACAACTCCTTGATCAGCCGGTAGTCCAGTTCCCGGGCCCACTTGCGGGTGAGGAAGGCGACGATCTCATCGCGGCCGGTGGCAAACTCGGCGCGGTTACGCCAACGGGAGTCCTTGGTGTACGCCAGCGACACCTTCTCCGGGTTGCGGGTGTTCCATCCGTCCTCAGCCAGGCGGACCTTCTCGATGGCCGTCTCCCGCGTGAACGGCGGAAGCGGAGGACGTTGGCTCATGCAATCTCCTCAAGACGGGCGCGGCAAGGCCGCACTGGGTTCCGGCCGCACAAGCCGCGGAAGAAGCAGAGGCGGGCGGCCGTTCATGCCGGCAAGGACGTCCCTGCTGCCAGGGAGGTGGGAGCTGTCGGGTACGCCCAGCGGTATCCACCGTAACGCGGGCTGCAGGCGATGGTTGCGTGTGAACGCACGGCGGGTCGACGGTCTGCGCCCGGTCGTGGACGGTCAGATCGGCGCTGGCCTGGTCTGCTTCAGCGCGTACCCGGCCGCTGCCAGGGGGCCAGCACGGCGTGAACAGTCCCGGTTCCTCCACCAGCCAGCCTCGCTCGACCGCCGTTCTACTTTCAACCAGAAGCCTTCCACTTGCTCTTGTCAGTTCCCAGGTTGCCCGGTCAGGCCGGATGCTTACATCGCATGGGCCACTTCTGAGCCGAATCCTTAAAAGCCCGCGCCAGTTCGGCAAGCTGATCACTGCGCTGCGGCGCGAGGGTGCGGATCCGGTGCGCAAGGGCCGGCGGTGGAGCCTGCCGCTGGAGGACCGCGTGCTGCTGGTCGCCGCCTACTGGCGCACCAACCTGACCCTGCGCCCAACTGGCGCCCTGTTCGAGGTGTCGAAGTCCGCGGCCGACCGCATCATCGACCACCTCGGACCCACGCTCGCCCTCCAGCAACGCAAGCGGTTCCGCAAGGACACCGTCCTGATCGTCGACGGAACCCTGGTCCTCACCCGCGACCACACCGTCGCCGAGCAGTCGAAGAATTACCGATACTCCACCAACCACCAGGTCGTCATCGACGCCGGCACTCGGCTGGTGGTGGTTGTCGGCCTCCCGCTGCCCGACAACCGCAACGACTGTAAGGCGTGGGAACTGTCCGGCGCGAAAGCCGCCGTTGGCAAGACCACGGTCATCGCAGACGGCGGTTACCGGGGCACCGGCCTGGCCATCCCGCACCGCCGCGAGAAGGAAAACCTGGAAGATCCTCCGCGACTGCCGCCTCAAGGTTGACGGCGTCTACCACGACCCTCGCCGGGTGACGAGGAAACAAACAGGTCAGCATGCACGTCGTAGATCATTTACGGGATAACGGTCAGACCTGGGGCCAGTCGTAGCTTCTCCGCCCCTGGGCTCCCTCGCCAGGGGAACGGCGTTCTACGTCCGCCGGGGCAGACTGGCAAACAGGTCGTGGAGCGCTCCGTCACCTGACCATGATCAAACCTCACAGGCCTCAGCTTCTCACCGCTTGTCACGCATGAGCCCGTCAGGGCGACCTTCCTCCCGTCTCGCTCGCATTGATGGCGCAAGTAGTTTAAATTTTAAATAATGTTTAGGATACTTCTATGATCCCGCTTTCTCCTGACGAACTACGCGCCTGGCGCTCGTACACCTCTGCAAGCACACTCCTCCAGGACGCTGTCGACCGCAGAGTCCAGGCAGACGCGGGCATGCCCCACCTCTACTACTCCATCCTGGCAACGTTGTCCGAGGCGCCAGAGCGCCGACTACGGATGATTGACCTAGCCGCAACACTCAAGATCACGCGTAGCCGCCTGACGCACGCAGTGGCTCGGTTGGAGAAGGACGGCACAGTACGCCGCGAGAGCTACCCGACCGACCGGCGCGGCCACAAGGTCGTGCTAACTGACGAGGGCATGAGCCTTGTGGAGCGGATCGCGCCCGGACACGTAGCGACTGTGCGGGCTGCGGTCTTCGACCGACTGACCGCAGAGCAGGTAGGCCAATTGGAAGAGATCTGCGATGCAATCACCCTGGCAATCCAGGGTAGCGACCCCGCAGCTGGCGGGGAGGATCTGCCGTGGCAACGGCGTACCCGTTCGACGTGATGGCGCATCAGCCGCACAGGCCGAGTGGTACGCCAGTGCAGAGACGATGCCTCAGCCAGATCATGAGTTGGCCATAAGTCGCCGAACCTTGCCCGGTCTAGCGCGGCGCTCACGCGGCGCGGGTCTACCCATTCGGCCAGTCGCACCGGCGCGTCGGACTGTTCGGCCAGCGGTTATCTACCCCTCGAACGCAAGCAGTGGGCGCAAACGCGCCGAGTCAGCGTGTAAGTAGCGTGGAGGTGGTCGGCCCTCCCCTCCAGATCGCGGCCCCGCTACAGGCCACGGCCGAGCCGCTAGCCGACACGACAAAGGTCGGTCCGGACGATCAGTCGGTGAGGTGGCTTCGTTCACTTCTAAGGGTTCTGGCTCAACTTCTGTGACGCGGCCACGCTGAGTGATGGCTGAGCTTCTCCGGGTAGTAGGTGAAGTCGCCCGAAAATCAGCCGTGGTCAAGGCGGTTGGGATGACAGTTCGGGGCCGTGGAAGAGATTGTGCTCCGGTTGAAGGAGCTGTTGTTCCCGTCGATCGCGGACGTTGCGGTGCTGTCGGCGGACGTGAGCATCGCGATAGTGCGGGTCGACGCGGAATGCACTGCGAATGGTGCCGCTTGCCCGGCGTGCGGGGTCTGGTCGAACCGGGTTCATGGTTCCTACCTGCGGTTTCCCGCTGATGTGCCCAGCGCCGGACGAAGCGTTGTTCTCAGTTGAGGGTCCGCCGGTTCGCCTGCGGGAACTCGGGGTGCACCCGCCGCACCTTCGTCGAGCAGATACCCGGCCTGACCCGTCGGCACGGTAAGCGGACCGAGCGGCTGCGCGCGACGCTGGCCGCGGTCGGTCTCGCCCTGGCGGGCCGTGCCGGCGCCCGCCTGAGCTCCGCGCTCGGGGTCTGCGTCAGCCGGAGCACCGTCCTGCGCCTGGTCGACGCCCTTCCCGAGCCGGAAGTGCCCGCCCCGCGTGTGGTCGGCGTTGACGAGTACGCCACCCGCAAGGGCCGCCACTACGGCACCGTTCTCGTCGACGTCGAAACCCGCCACCTTGTCGATCTGCTGCCTGACCGGGAGGCATCGAGCCTGGCGGCCTGGCTCGCCGATCGGCCCGGCGTCGAGGTCGTGTGCCGGGACCGGGCGCCGTTCTTCGCCGAGGGCGCCACCGCCGGTGCACCGCAGGCCGTCCAGGTCGCGGACCGGTGGCATCTCTGGCACAACCTCAGCGAGGCCACCGAGCGGAGCGTCGCCCAGCACCGTCGCTGCCTCCGCGCTCTGGTCCCCACGGTCCCCGAACCCGAACCCGAGGCTGTTCCGGCCGCGGACTCGTCCGGTTCTCCTTGGCCGCGCGGGCACCGATTCGCCGACCGGACGCGAGCCCGGCATGCCGGCGTCCACGCACTGCTGACGGCGGGACATAGCCGGCGCTCGGTCCAGCGGCAGCTCGGGATGACCTACCGCACCGTCAAGCAGTTCGCCGCCGCCACGACGCCGGAAGAGCTGTTCACCGGTCAGTGGCAGAACCGGCCCTCCGTCCTCGACGACTACAGGCCCTACCTGGACGACCGCTGGAGCGAGGGCTGCACCAACGCCTGGAGGCTGTGGGAGGAGATCGTGCCACTCGGCTACAAGGGCAGCTACCAGCGCGTTCGCGCCTACCTGCACGACAAGCGCACCTCACCGCAGCCGGTGACCGCCCGGCCGCCCTCGCCCCGGACCGTCGCCGGATGGATCCTCCGCCGTCCGGACACCCTTACCGAGACCGAGCAACTCCAGCTCAAGGCTGTCCGGACGCACTGCTCCGAACTCGAGGCCCTCACCGGGCACGTCCGCTCCTTCGCGACCATGCTCACCGAGCGCCAGGGCGAGCGCCTGCCCGACTGGCTCGACGCCGTCCGGCAGGACGACCTGCCTAGCCTCCACACCCTCGCCGCGGGCATCGACCGTGACCGCGACGCCGTCATCGCCGGCCTCACTTTGCCGTGGAGTTCTGGCGTCTGGGCACGTCAACCGGATCAAGATGCTCAAGCGCCAGATGTTCGGCCGGGCCGGCTTCCAGCTGCTGAGGAAGCGAGTCCTGCTCGCAGGATGAGCTCTGGTGCCGTGCGATAGATTGCGGGCGACACGAGAGAAGAGCTCGCATGGACTCCCGCATGCCGCGGTTGCGACGCAAGCTGGCACGCATCCCCTACGCGCCTGACCGAAGCCACTCCTTTGGGGAGGAGCGGCACGAATTTCGTCTCGGCCCCCGCCTCACCAACGGTCAGGCAGATGCCTTTCAGGCCGAGCATGACGTGGAACTCCCGCAGCCCTATCGAGACTTCCTCACCAACATGGGCGGCAGTGGTGCGTCTCCGTACTACGGACTGATCCCGTTGGAGGACTGCACGCTCTTCACGATGAACTCCAGAAACGCCAGCACGGTCTCAAGAGGATTCAGCCGGGCCTACCGCCCCACCCGCCGTGGTGACCTGTTCCTGCACGTCATCGAACGCGGCTGCAGCGATCTCGTCCTCATAGGCATAACCGGCCCTCTCACCGGGCGCATGCTCATCGGCAACGCAGACGGCTTCTGGGGCCCGAACGTCTCCTCAGTCCCGGACTTTCTCACCTGGTATGAACGGTGGCTCGACCACATGGCTGCCGGACAGGACAACCGGGCTCTGGAGCTCACCTCACCCCAGCTCCGGGCGCATCCGATTCGGCAGCGGCTCGCTCACTCGCCGTGACCACTCCACAGAACCTGAGCCAGAACCACTCGGGTTCTGGCTCAACTTCTGTGCAATCGAGCCGAGCCCCGGTGGCCGAGGCCGGCGCTCCGTGAACTGGCAGGTCGGCAGCCCGGCCCGAGGCAGGCATGAACCAAGTCGGCGCCAGTTCACAGAACCTGTGCCAGAGCCGCTACTCGTGAACAAAGCCAGTGAGGGCATGGCGGAGGGTTTCGCGGCAGTCGATGATGGCGT
This sequence comes from Streptomyces sp. NPDC001914, assembly GCF_042891215.1. Taxonomy (NCBI): domain Bacteria; kingdom Bacillati; phylum Actinomycetota; class Actinomycetes; order Kitasatosporales; family Streptomycetaceae; genus Streptomyces; species Streptomyces sp. NPDC001914. The sequence continues at coordinate 147,546 of NZ_JBIASW010000018.1, read as the reverse complement.
CGACGCCGACGATGTTGATGGTGCGCATAACCGCTTCACCGGCGTCGGCCAGACGCAGCCAGCCGCCGGCTTCGCTGAGGGTGCGGTGGGCGGCGATGAAGATGTTGATGCCGCTGGAATCCATGAAGGTGACCTGGCGCAGGTCGACCACGATCCGGGGACAGGGGGTGTCAGAGGCGTCCAGGGCCTGGCGGAGGGTGTCGCCGGTGTGGTGGTCGATCTCTCCGGCCAGGATCAACACGCGGACGCCGTCGGTTGCGGTGGTTGCGACCGACAGCTGACCGGTCTGCTCAGCATGTTCGGTGTCCGTCATTTTTCCCTCAGACATGCCATCGATCCTGGCACACTCAAGCCCTCGTGCGCAGTGCCGCCCGGCACGGTACAGGCAGCGCCGTGGTGTGGCCCAGTCAACAGAAGAGGCACGACATGATCGGGAGATGTGCGGGTAGACGCAGGCTTGTTGTGGACGGGGAATGAATGGACGGCCGTGATGGAACCAGACGTGGCGCTTAAAGGCGACGCTGTGCCGGACAGGCCGGTCCTCCAGACCAGCGTTGCCCTGGTCGGAGACGGCACGGACATCGCCCAGGGCCGCCACCTGGCAGCCGCCTTTCTCACCCGAGCCAAGGCCGACCACGGCCTGCCCGTCTCACAGCGCGCCATGGATCTTACTCAGCTGGTGGTCAGCGAACTGGTCACCAACGCCCGCAAGTACGCTCCCGGCCCGGTCCTATTGGACCTACGAATCCTCGGCGACCTGGTGGAAGTCGTGGTGTGGGACTGCGAGCCGGTCCTGCCGATCGCCCGGGCCGCGGACGCCGGCCGGGTCGGCCAGCACGGCTTGGAGATCGTCATGGCCGTCGCCCAGGGCTTCGAAGCACACCGAGAGCCAGTCGGCAAACGCATCACCGCACGCATCGCCCTGGCCAGCGACCCCGGCGACACTGTCACCGGACACCAGCCTGTGCACAACGGCTGACCACCGCCGCTCAGCCGGGCCGGGAAACCGGCAACGCGGCAGGTCAGAGCCGCATACAGTTCCCGGACCGCAGAACTGTTCCGAACCTGATCTACCCTGCCGCTAGATACCCTCGCAGTCCCGCCGCCGAACGGCGAGAGCGTTCACGCAGGCGCAACCCAGATCAGGTCACAGATCCTGATCTGCTGTTGTTCCGGATAGACGCTGTAGTTGAAAAAGACGGGCTCGTTGGGCACAGGGAGGCTGTACCAGGTGACACCGCGAATCATCATGGGCAGGCCTGGAGGCGAGTTAGCGGATTCCACTGCGCTGCCTACTTCCAGTGCCAGCGCTTGGAGAAACCGCACGATGTTGTCGTGGAGATCGGCGTAGCCCGCGTCACTCATCTGTCTGAGTACCTTGGAGGCAGTCACCTGGGTGACCGCCGTCCAGCCTGTCGAAGCTGGCTGCATCAGTCGTCCGCCCCCGGGAGTTCGACGAGCCCTACGGCGGCAACGGTGTCATCCAGGCGTTGATCCCGGTCGGGCACAGCCTCGAACATGGCCTCAAGCCACCATGTGCTCATCACCGTATCCAGGGCGTCGCCTTGCTCGGCGTGCGTCACGGCGGCGTGAAACTCTTCGCGTCGCACACGGGGCAGGGCGTCATATATAGCGGCGATGGTGCGGGGAATCGCCGTCACGCAGGGACCGCCGTGCCATGGAGCAGCTCCATTGGCGTTCACTCGAATTCCGCGCCCTTCCGGCTCGAATGGGTCAGATGGCCACGCTACGCGGCAAAACATATCGGCGGGCCGAAACAGATCATGTTGCTCCCGATTCTGCTACGGCCAAAGCTCGTGTCCGATGCTCGCGCTGCCGGCAGGATCGCGTAGCCGAAGGCCCGCCATCACCGGTCGGTGCGGACGGTTCGGCACGTACACCGGTCGCCTGTCATGCGCAGCCGAGGATGCCCACCGGCTCTGCGGCCTTCACGGTCAGCACCACGATCGGCAGCATGACCCCACACAGGCGCGACAGAAGGGCATCTCCGCGCGCTCCCAACAGCGGTGCGCGACGGCCGCGAAGCGGCTGCCCAAGCCCCCTTGATTTCAAGGGATTGTGTGCTTGATCTGTCTGCACCGCTTAGCGTCTCCCTCTGACGCCTCCTCAACGCGCTGCCTGTCCCCGGAGGTGCCGGGACGGCGCTGTAGGGCGCGCGACTTGACGACTTGCAGGCGGTCGCCCTGACGTGGAAAGGCGACCGCCTGGTCCTGCCGCCGCTGACCACAACGGCAGAGAGTCGCCCTCGCCGAGTCCGAAACGAGAGGCGACGTGACGCCTGCATCGTCCCGCAGCCGTCTGTCGCCAGGGCAGCGACTCGCCCGTCGGCAGTCGCCGCCAGCAAGAACCCACTCATCTGCCCGCACAAGACCGACGCATCGTGTCGTACCCGACGACGCCGCCGCCTCGTTGAACGGATCGGAGCGCGGGATACCAGCGCTTCTGAAGCAATGCGCCGATCGAGTACCCGAAGCCCTGAGGACCCGCTTCGGGCACTCCCCCCTGTGCCCCATCCGCGTGGCACCATCGCTCTCAACCAACAACGCGGAGATCGCCTACACCCCGACCAACAATTCCTGGCTCAACCGCATCGAGGCCCAGTTCACCGCCCTGCGCTACTTCACCCTCGATGGCACCGACCACGCCAGCCACAGGGAGCAGAGCAGCATGATCCGCCGCTCCGTCATCTGGCGGAACAAGCACGCCGCCGACGAGCGCCTCCGCGATCATGAACAGGGCGAACGTTGCTTGATGAGGCACTAGCTATGCCCCTGCCGGCGTCGAAAACCAGCCGGGCAAGATTACGGCCTGAGATCAGCTGCGAACGCGCGACGAGGTCGGCCAGGAACCTGTAGGTCGCCACGACGGGAAGACCTCTCTTCACGGCGGAAGTCGCTGAGCGCGCCACTGGCCTGGGGCTTCCGTTCGAGGTAGCCAACACCAAAAGGGTTGACTACAAACGGAAGGCGCAAACGCTGACAGCAGTCTGGGAGGCCGAGACCACCGCCCCGCCGCCGCCAAACCGCAGGTGGGACGACGCTGAGGGTAGAACCGTGGCCGCCGCTCTCGACCCGCCCGCCCACCGCCTCCGAGAGCAGCGTGCATGCTCACGGCACACAGAACCCAGCTCATGGACAGGTCACCTGAGCTCGACGGCGTAGGAGTCGCCGCTGAATTCCCAGCCGTCGGTGCCTTCGCCGATGTCGGCGACGATGATGTCGTCGATGAAGCGGTCTTCGAAGTCGTCGTCGCGCAGGTCGCCGGCCGCCCAGAGCCTTTCGATGTCGCTCCAGTCGCCGCGGCGTCCGTCGATGCGCAGTGGGGCGGCGCGGCGGGTGCCGCGTTCACGTTCGTCCGCGCCGGTCTTGACCAGGCCGCTGATCTCGAACTGACCGTTCTTGACGTGGTCGGGGATGGGGTCGGCTGGGACGATGGCGACGTTCTCGTAGGCGGTGTGGATGAGATCGCGGTAGCTGCGGCGGACGTTGTGCTCCGGATCCGACAGCCACTTGAACAAGGTATCGGGCCGGACGTCGAGTCCGGCGCTCTCGAGGGCCTCGTAGCCGCGGCGGGTGCCGGTGAGCTGGCTGAGCTGGGCGTGCCAGTGCTTGGCGTTGTAGGTGGACAGCCGGTGACGTGGGGTGACTTGGGCGCGCAGGAGGTCGCCCAGGGCGGCGCCGAGGGAGGTGCCGCGCCCGGTGGGTCCGGCCATCAGTCGTCACCTTCGGGGATGAACTCGCCGGCCTGGAGGAACTTGGCCTTCACTTCGCCGAATCCGGTCCCGATCCGGTAGGTGTCGGGCGGGGTCTGGTCGGGGGTCCAGAAGATCGCGGCGTCGACCTTGCGCAAGGCGATCAGCGTGTGGCCCTCCTGGACGGCCTTGAAGGCCGCCATCCAGTGGCGGACGGAGGCTTCGGCGACCATGCTCATGCGCCAGTCCGGCCGCCAGAACGGGGAACGCTGCTCCTGCCGCTTGGGCCACAGCAGGCGCAAGGCGATGGACACGCGTGTCTTGTAAGCCGCGTACGCGTCGCCGCCGACCTGGACGAGGTCGGTGCGGGCCTCGCGCGCCGCGGTGTAGAAGGGCTTGAACAGGCTCTCGTTGGCGCGGCCGGTCCAGGAGTCGTGGATGGTCACCTTCTGGGTGAGGTGGCCGTCGCGGTGCAGGCGTTCCAGCTGCTTGATGTGCGGGGTGGTCACCCACACCCGGCCCTGGTCGTCGGTCCGGTCGATGAGCTGTCCGAGCGGGTGCGGCATGCCCGGAAAGTTCCACTCCGGGATGTCGATGAGGTAGATGCCGGCTTGGCCCTTGTCGAAGGCGTTCAGGGGGCCGGTATGCAGGAGCTTGTTCGGGGCGAGCGGAATCGCTGAGCAGGCGGAGGGGTAGGAGCCGTTGCGGTCGATCAGGCACATCAGCCCCTCTCCGAAGGAGGCGGGGACATCGAACTTGTCGCGGCGTACCCGCTTGCCGTTGTCCCGGATATGCGCGACGCGGGTGCTGGTGACGTCCGGGTGGACCCACTTCGGTTCGCCGGACATGTCCTCACTGATCAGCGGCCACGGCCCGCCGTCCCGGTCCTCGGTACGGATGACCGGGATCGGGTGCATCTTCGAACGCGCTACGGCGTCCTTGAGGATCTTCAGACCGGGAAAGACGACGCCCTCCGGCTCCTCTTCCTCATCGCCCGGCACCAGGCCGTCATCGTCGTTCCGCGTCGAGTCCTCGTCCTCGTCGTCGCCTTCAGCGTTGATGTCGACCCCGGCCAGCGGGGTGCCAGTGACTGCGGCTTCGGCCGGCGGCTGGGTGGTTGCAGCGGCAGGGGCGACGGCGTTGTAGGCGTGCAGTGCTGCGGTGAGGCGGCGGCCCTCGGCACTGTCGGGTGTCTGCACTCCGGCCGCGGCCATCGCCTTGAGCTGGGTGTGGAGTTCTTCCAGGTCCTTCACCTGACCGCCTGCGAGGGCCGTGCGCAGGGCCGCCAGCAGGTGGGCCGCCTCTGCGGCCAGTCCCTTGACGGCCCCGGAGGTGAAGGGCAGAGCGGCGTCGGCTAGTTCACGGTCGGCCGCAGTGCCCACACTGTCCGGCAGTCCACTGCCGGCATCGGCAGTGGTGGTCGACGGGGGCGCGGGCGCAATGTCTAGGAACCGGGCGTGGGCGAGGTCGGGGCGCAGCGTCGTGATGCCGATGATGCCCAGGTCGCGTTCGGCGACGGTCACGCTCGTCCCCTGCTGGCCGGGCGTCGTGGTGAGGGTGAGGATGACGTCCGCGTCTAGGAGGTTCACGATGGCCGGGTCATCGGTGTCCAGGACCGCGAGGACCGGTACCTGCTGGGTGCGGGCCAGTTCCCGCAGGATCTGGCTGGCCTCGGGAAGATGCTCGCCCGACAGCGGCAGGCGCGGGTTGCGGCACCGCTGCAGCCGGTCCACGACCACGAGCGCCAGACCGCCGTCAAGCGGCGCCGTGTCCGCAGCCGTGCTGGCGATGGCCTCGGCGGTCAGGTCGCTGCCGTCGTCGATGAGCAGCGGCGCGTGACGCAGCCGCTCGACGACCTGCTTCTCGTCCTCGGTGAGGACGCCGGTCTTGAGGCGGGCGTAGTCGCCTCCTGCCTCCGCGGCGATGATGCGGCGGGTGATGTCCGCGCTGCTCGGGCCCGAGGCGGCATACAGGACCCGGGCGCCTCGGGCGAGCGCGGTGCGGGCGGCGGCGAGACCGATCAGGCTGCCGCCCACCTGAGGTTCGGCGGCGACCAGGACTAGGCGGCCCGGGTGCATGCCGCCGGTCGCCTCGTCCAAACCTGCGAGGCCGAAGGACAGACCGGGAGCGGAACCGGAGGCGAGAACGTCGCCGATGGCGTCGCCGAGGGTGGCGAGGCGGCGGCCGCGCTCACGGGTGGGAGTGGGCTGGCTGGTCACCGCACCTCCTGCGGTCGCCACGCCCGAAGGCACGGCTGTGTCGAACGAGAGGACAAGCTCGTTCGGGTCAGCGGGGAGCAGGACAGCGATCGGCGTACTGTTGCGGCGGAGGACCTGGGGCTCTCCGTTTGCCGCCCCGGAGATCAAGGTGCCGAAGTCCTTCTGCGCCGCACTGAGCGTCCAGGTAGGGAAAACGTGGGCTTTCCGTGCCGCAGGGAACCGGTCCAACGGGACCAGCAGAACCTGCTCGGCCTTGGTGCCCGACTTGTGGATCAGCGTGGTGACCCCGTCATCCTCGGCACCCTTGACTAGGCCGTACAGGTCTCTGCGCGCGTCACTGGCCGACATCGGCCTGTGCGCCCGTGGCGGCTGACTCACTGACCCTCCCGGGCATTCAACTCCCCCACAGAATATCAGAACTAACACCTACAGCAGAGTAAAGTCACACATCAGAAGGTCCAACTTCACTAACTTGGCGAGTTCAAGGGTGAAAGGGGAAGCCGTGCCTTCTCCGTGTGGCAGGAGAGCATTGGAGGCCGGGGCGACGTCGTACGGGCGTGACCGCTTGAAGGAGGCGCAGTTGGGCCGTCTCCCCCAAGGCGTTCGACGCGGTGGTGTGGGGCCCCGAAGCCTCGATGATCGCCGACGCCTCCCCGCTCTGCACCGCCCTGGCACGAGAGCGGGATACGGATCTTCACGTGGCCGACCGGCCCCGATGCCGCACATTCGATATCGTCTGGAGCGGCGCTTCCGCGACCTGGCGTCCGAACGCCGCATGAACCAGGGGGAGTTCACGTGACCCAGGCACGGCCTAGCGAGCAGATGCGCACCCTGGGGATCGTCCAGCATGGAGCCCCCATCCTCACCGAGCCCGCCCGCCCGCCGTTTCGAGTTGCCCACCGAGCGCGAGACCGCTGAACAGGCCGTGGAGATGCTGTTCGCCTCGATGGAACGCATCACCCGGGTCCACCCCTTCGCCAAAGGCATGGGCATCGCCGCTCCTCAGATCGGCAAACCGCGGTCGGCCGCTGTCGTCCAACCCGCCAAAGCAGGCGCCGATGCCATCGTCCTCCTCAACCCCCGCATCACCGCGTCCTCCCAGGACAGCGACGAACAGTACGAGGGCTGCCTCAGCTTCTTCGACGTCCGCACCCTGGTCCCCCGCCCGCTGACCATCACCATCGAGACGACCACACTCGACGGCACCATCGTCACCACCGAATACACGCGCGGCCTGGCCCGGCTCATCACCCACGAGATCGACCACCTCAACGGTCTGCTCACTCTCGACCGTATGCGTCCGGGCGTCGACGCGATCCCGATCGAGGAGTACCGGCAGACCGGCCAGTCCTGGGCGCACGACTCCTGAACTGCGGCATATCGCCCTGCCGGGTCTCATCCACCCCTCGGACGGGCTCAACGCTGCTCACGCGCGCCATCCGCAAACCAGGCTGCGGCCACCGGTACAGGCGGGTCGTCACCGTGGTACCCCCGTTCAGGTCGACCTCGATCTGAACGTGCACCGAACCGTCCGCCCAGATCTGGCGTGCGCTGATCTGGGCGCAGCGCCAGGCTGTCGGGGACCGTACCCACAGGGCGGGGCGGTCGGTGCTCGGCCACGTCCATACCTGAGGGAGAGCACCGTCCAGCTCGCGCCGCCATGGCCGCGCCTCTCCAGCCACCAGCACCGTGCCCATGGCGCTCAGGACACCTTGCCCAGCGTCGCGGCCGGCCCGATGGCACCAAAACCGTACTTCCGGCGGACCTGGTCCATGATCCCCTCGGCCCGCAGCTTGTTCTCCCGCCGGTCGTCCAGACTGATCTGCTCGGCGACCGCATCGGCGGCGACAAGGCTGTCCTACCAGCTGTCCGACGGCAGCGCCGAGATCGTCGCCACCCTTTGCCTGGATGCGGCGCTCCCCACCGCGTACTGACCGCACCACCCGCGGCCACTCCCGCGTGGGAGCGGGGCACAGCCAGGCGGAGCCGGTTGACGACCGCCAGCCGCTCAGGCGCCGGCAGGAAGGCGACGATGAGGTCGCATCCTAGTTGGTCGAGCTGGCGCAGGCACTGGCCTGTAGGCGTGAGCCTCCAGCGAGCGGGTGAGGCCAGTACGGTATGGACCTGACCTCAGCGTCTCCTGGGCACGAGGAAAAGGGACGCCCACACAGAGTTCTGCCCGGAGGTGGCACGACGTGCTGAGCCGAAATGGTTGGCGGAGGTGGCCGTGACGCGTCCGCAGAAGGCCGACAGCAGCGCGAGAGGCTATGGGATGGTCGGGCATGCGCACAGCCACCGTTTCCAGGCCTTCCGTCGCTTCGAGCGGCACGCTGTGGCCACGTTGCAGAACAAGCGTCAGCGGCCCGGCCAGAAGTGTTCGGTCAGCAGGCGCGTGGTCGCGGGCACCTCCTCGACGCAGCTGGCCATCTGGTTCGAGGCAGCTAAGTGGACGATCAGCGACTGAGAGGGCGGCCGACCTTGACCTGAAAGGTACGCGCGACGGCGACGGGGCCTTGCTGCAGGGTGCAATGGGCTGGTCAGTGGGATGGTGACGTTGGTGTGGTGATTTCACTGACCGCACCAGCGGCCGAGGGGGGCCTGTTGGTTGCCGCTGCCGTCCGGTCCGCCTCGAACTGCGCGAAGTGTATGGCCGGATCCCTCAATGCTCACCTTCAAACAGTATGCGGAGGGTGAGTGTGCTGTATGGCTCCAGCGTCCACCTGCCGCTTTCCATTCCGGCGACTCTCTCGGGCTCACCGGTGGGGTGCTCATCAAGGCGTGAGGGCACCAATCGGGTTCCGCCGGGCGCGTGGATCATGATGTCGACGGGCTCGGCGACCGGATTGCTCAGTCGGAGAACGCAACCAGCACCGTTCTCCGCGGGTTTGAGAGCGCTGAGCTCGCAGCCTCCTTCGACGTGGAGCCCTCCGGCTGCGTCTGCGACATAGGTGCCCGGGCGAGCTTGCCAGGCGCGCAGCGGTGTCCGATACCGGGCGGCCGTACGGGCCAGGTCGCGGTCAGCTGCAATGTCTGAGCCGAAGGCCATGGCGACGGTGAATGCGTGCCGTCCCGTCATCTGGGCGTCGGGGACGGCCAGCATGGGGCCGGCGCCCGTGGTGCGGCTGCGTAGGTCGAAGCGGGACAGCCAGCCGACCGAGCGGAGCAGGGTAACCACGATTTCCTGTTGCGCCCCGCTGGCGGTCTCATCCCCCGCCAGCGCGCGCATCTCAGGCAGTCCGGGAGCGAAGAGCGCAGTGCGGTGATCGTCGCGACCGACGGCACCGAGGCTTTGGACCGGTGCGGAACCGCAGACAGCCTCGCGCCCACGCTCCTGCGGCAGCGGCCCCAGGTCGGAAACCACCGGACGCTCGATGAGGGACCAGTGTGCGTCGCCGGTCCACGTGGGTGAGCCTGCGGCGGTGGGCACATGGAGACGAAGCCGGTGGTCGTGCACCGTGTTGTCAACCTCGATGTGCCAGCGCAGGAGGGGATCGTCATGCCAGCGGGCCACGGAGATGCGAACAGGTACAGCGCGTGTCTGATCGGCTCGGCGGTCGCGCTCCGGCGCCAGGGCGATCGGGAGTTCCAGGACGGCGTCGATGTCGAGGACTTCACGGACGGCTGACCTGCGAGCTGTGCAGGCCGTCAGTCGGGGGCGGATCAGTCGGTCGTGCACTGGCGGGTCGTAGTTGTAGGTGTCTCCGCTGTCGCCGCCGTCGGTGAGGAGCCCGATTTCTGGCAGGACGGTGCCGTCGGCGCGGTGCCAGCTCAGTGAGGCGTCGGGTTGCACCTCAAAGTGTCCGCCGTCTGATGCGGTCATACGACGTTCCTCGACGCTGAATGCCCGTGCTGCAACGGGTGGTTGTGACGACAGTCGGATGCGCAGCACGGTTCGCCCGAGTCCGGGCACGCTGGGCGTGCGCAGCCACAGGCGGTGGCGCAGGGAGGGGCGCGAGTCGGGCAGGAGGTCCAGGTCTGCTTCGAAGGAGGTTTCCTGGCCGAGTTCCTCGTACTCGAAGGGGATGAGCGTGCCGTCCGCGGCGGCTATTTCCGTGGGATAGCGGCCCGGCGCCGTCAGAATCTCTGTGCTCAGCAGCTCCTGGACGGCGTAGGGGTGCGGGTTGATGATCACGAGATCGGTGTGCTCTTCGGGCCGGTCTCCATAGGCCCGCACGTCAATGCCGGCATCCGCGAGGGCGCGGAGAAGGATGTGCTCGCCGACCTGGTGGACGCGTTCGTAGCGCACGGCGTTCTCTCTGTGTACTTCGTCCACGCTGCATCCGCACAGGGAGTCGTGCGGAGCGTTGCGCAGGAGGAGGTCCCAGGCGTGGTCGAGGTCGGCGCGCAGGGTGGCCGAGTGTGGCGCGTGCAGGGCGATGAGGGGTTCGGCCCAGCGCTCCAGCAGGTTCTGGCCTGCGGTGTTGGCCTGCTTGAGGTCGGTACGGGCGGACAGGGTGCCGGGCAGGATGAACGTGAGATAGCCGGCCGGGTGACGCAGTTCGCCGTCGATCAGAGGCAGAGGCTGCTGCTCGGCTGCGGCACGGGCTGCGGTAAAGAAGTCCTCCAGGCTGCTCTGGTGCAGCACGGTGCCCTTGGGGGTACTTTCTGACAGGGACAATTTCGCCAGGCGGTGAGTGGGATCGGTAGGCGCGAGGTGGTCTCCTCCGTTCATCAGCAGCCACGGACCGTGGGGCAGGCGGGCTCGCTCCGCGGCCAGGAAGTCCGCGACGCGGCTGGCCGCTGCCTGGGTGTCATCGCCCCAGAGCAGTTCAGCGGCGTGGTAGCCCTGGTTCACGGCGAATACTTCGGAGCCATCGGGTGACCGCCAGCGGAAGCGCGCCACGCCGTCGGGGGCTCCGCGCCAGACCAGGGCGGTGTCCATGCCGAAGCCGCGCAGCACTCTCGGCAGGTCTGCGGGGTGGCCGAAGGCATCTGGGGAGTAGCCGACTTGGGCCAGCGCGCCATCAGCGGGGGCATGGCGGCGTGCGGTGAGAAGGTTGCGGATCAGGTTCTCGCCAGACACCAGCTGGTTGTCGGCCAGGACGTGCCAGGGTCCAACCGTGAGACGGCCGGCGGCCGCGTGGGCGCGCAGCCGGTCGGCGAGGTCCGGCCGCAGGGCGGCAACGTCGGCGAGGACGATTGTCTGCCCGTCAAGATGGAAGGCGCTCATCCGGCCGTCGTCCAACTGGGTGCAGACGTGTTCGGCCAGTTCCACCAAGCGGGCTCGGAAGGCTTCGAAGGGCCGGTACCACTCGCGGTCCCAGTGGACGTGGGTGACCACGTGGCAGACGGTGCTGGTGGCGTCGGCGCCGGTTGTGGTCATGCCGGGAACTCCTCGGAGGTGGTGGTGTCGGGCCTGTGGGTGCCCGAGCGGTGCAGTGCTGCGGTGAACCGGGCGGTGATGGACGTCGGGCGGGTGATGGCTCCCCCGACAACAACGGCGTGAGCGCCAAGATCAAGTGCGTGGCTGGCTTGTTCGGGAGTGGTGATGCGGCCTTCCGCGATCACGGGAACGGTCAGGTGTGCGGCCAGTCGGGCCAGCAGATCGAAGTCGGGTCCCGTCTGTGCGGAGCTGTGTTCGGTGTAGCCGGACAGGGTGGTGGCTACGGCGTCGGCTCCGGCGTCCTGCGCGGCGATGCCTTCCTCGAAGGTGGCCACGTCCGCGAGGACCGTGGCGCCTTTGTGGTGCAGAGCGTTGATCGTCGCGGTGAGGCTCAGGCCGTCCAGGCGGGGCCTGGCGGTGGCGTCGAGGGCCACGATGTCCGCCCCGGCCGAGGCAACCGCGTGCGCGTGGGTGAGGGCCGGGGTGATGTAGACGCCGGTGGCGCCCACCTTCCAGAGCCCGATGACGGGGACGTTCACGGCTGCCCGGATCGCCGTGATGTCCTGAGGGGTGTTGGCGCGGATTCCGACAGCTCCCCCGTCCACCGCGGCACGGGCCAGGCGCGCCATGATGTCGGCGCCGTACAGAGGTTCGCTTTCCAGCGCCTGGCAGGAGACGACCAGGCCGCCGCGCAGACGCTCCAGGACGCTGGTCGCGAAGGCGGGGGCGATGAGCGGGGTCTCCACAGGGGGCCTTTCGTTGGTCATGCGGGCCTCGTGAAGGTGAGCGGCGTCAGGGCCTGTTCGACGGTGCGGGACAGGGCGGTGGCTGTCTGCGCCCAGGTCAGTCCCTGCTCGAGGTCGGGAAGGACGCCGATGCGCTGCTCTTCGAGGAGACGGGACGCCGCCGTGCTGAGCGCTTGCCGGTCCGTGCTGTCGGCAGGATCGTTGGGCCGTATCTCCAGTTGCCCGGCCCGGCTGCCGGTCAGTGCGCCGGCGGCCGCCAGGAGCTGGGTGGGCACGTAGTCGCTGTGAGTGAGGGGCATGTCGAGTGCCCAGGCGAGTGGGATGCCGGTGCGCGCCAGCAGAAGCTGCAGGGCTGTCAGTTCGCGCCGGTCGCTGATGATGCGGGCGGGTGGCAGGGAGCGGGCGCAGGCCTGGGCGGCCAGAGTGCCGGCTGCTTCGCCGACGGCCCATTCGCCCTGGTGGACGCGGTAGGCGGAGGCGGCGACCTGGGTGGCGCCCAGGTTCTTCGCGCCGGCGAGGAGGTTTCTTGGTCCGTCGGCCAGCAGCGTGGACAGCGGTACTTGGAATGGTGCGGTGGGAGCGTAGGCGCTTTGGGGGTGGCCGACTCTGCTGTGCAGGTCCATGTGGTAGAGCGCCAAACCGCCGCTGTCGTGGACGTGTTGGGCCCGGGCGTGCCCGGCAATGGGTTCGAGGTCTTGCTGACGCACGGGACGTGCGATGCGCAACCGGCGGGATTCACGTAGGTAGGGTTCCTCGGCAAATCCGTCGGGGGTGCCCGCGATGTGAGGTGCGAGGACGAGTTCGGGGTAGCCGTGGCCGTCGTCGTCGCGGGGGCACTCGGTGCGCAGCCAGTGCAGGAATGCCCTAGACAGGGCTTTGGCCTCACGATAGGCGGCGGGGTCGTCAAGGGCGGAGCGGTGGGCGTAGTCGTTGCTCGACCAGTTGATCAGTGCGGCGTCCGGTCCGCCGAGGGCGGCGCCGTCGCGCAGGCGGCGGTAGGTCCAGAACGGAAGGTGGCCGTCGGGGCCGTGGGCGAACATGCGGTAGCGGTGGGTCTGCTGGTCGAAGCCGTCGATGTCGAGGCTGAAGGGCTGGTTTGCCCGCCAGTGCTCGTAGCCCGGTGGAGTGTCGCCGGTCGGTGGGAGGGATGCCGTTGCGGGCAGCCGTTCGACGACGAAACCGACGGTGCACGACTGCACTGCTTCGGGACGGGGGCCGCCCGGCAGGGCGAGACTTTCGCCCCAGGCGTCCTGTCCTTCTGAGCCGCATACCCAGGGTGTGCCGGACAGCGGAAGCAGGTCACCTGCTTCCGTGGCGTCGCAGAAGACCTCCCCGTGCACGGTGGTGGTGCGTCCCAGCCGGTCGCGGAATTCGATGGCGGTGATGCGCTGGGTGTCCTGATGCACGACGGCGGGTTGCAGTTGCGTCAGGATGCTGAGTTTCCCTGATTCCACGGCCGGGGCGAGGAGCTCGTGGAGTGCAGCCTCGATGGCGCCGGGCTCGCAGCACAGTCGGCTCACCCAGCCGCCCCCGGGATTGGCGAGACCGTCGTACCTGGCCCGGATCAGTTCGCGCAGTGTCCGGTAGGCGGCGGAAGCACCGGCCGTCTCGATGTAGGGGTGCTCGTCCAGAGCCGGCACGAGCTGAGTGGTGGCCTGACCGCCGAGCCGGACGTGGGGTGAGGCCAGGATGACCGACCTGCCGGCGCGTGCCGCCGCGAGGGCCGCGGCGCAGGCGCCGAGTCCCGACCCGGCCACCACGACATCAGCGGTGAGGGTGTCTTGGGACAGGATCATCGCTGCTCCTGGGTATTGGCGTGGCTGGTGCCAGGCAGGTCGCTACTTGGGGCGGGTGCGGTGTCCTGCGCGGGTTGCAGGTCGAAGTCGGCTTCGAAGGTGCGCTGCCAGGGCAGCCGGAGGCTGTTCGGTTCGATCTCCATGCCCATGCTGGTCAGTTCGCGGGCGCACGCGGCGAGGCCGTGTTCGATCAGGGTGTGTACGGGATGCCCGGTAGGTACGTGGTCGTGGCTGCCCAGGATGCTGCCGAGGGCTGTGCGTGCCTGTGCGCGCACGCGGGTCATGTAGGCCCAGTCCTCCAGGAAACGATGGGCCAGCAGGGTGCGGTGGGCCTGCGGGTCGAAGGTGCCGGCGCGGCGGGCTGTCACCGCGGTGACAGCGTGGGCGGCGGCAGTGCCGAGAGTGTTGCCTGCCGTGTTCCAGCCCGCGTAGGCGGTCAGGCGTGCGGCGGCCCCGGTGCGCAGCAGTTCGGTGACGAGCAGGGGGTCGGCGCCGTTGGGCTGGGCGCAGTCCGCGACCGCGACGGTGCGTCCGGCGTCGAGGAGGGCGCTGGCCCGCTCGGCGAGGGCGGCAGCGGTCGCGGCGGCCTGCGGTGAACGGGCGGCCGGTGGTGCGACGGCCCAGTCACCGGCGCCGTCCGGGGTGTGGACGAGCAGGTAGATGTCGGCGTCCGGCGTGGTGACCTGACGTGCTCCGCAAGCACCGATCTGTCCGGCGGCTGTGCGGGCGACGGTCATGTTCTCGTAGGGGGCGGTCTGTTGCAGGCCCTGCGGTACGACGGATTCGACTCGGACGGTGACCGGACCCTGGTCGAGGTGGTGGCCGAGGAAGCGGGCGACCAGCGTGGTGACCGCTTCGTCGGCGCCGGGCCGTACCGCGACGCGGTCGCCGAGGTCTAGGCGGGCGGCCCACCGGCGCAGCTGGGTGAGTTCGGCGGTGGCCAGACCCCACACCGCTGTGTCGTCGGCGCCCACGACCATCGCGTCCAGAACTCCGTCGGCGACCAGCTGCAAGGCAGCCAGGTTCAGGGTGTGATTGCGCAGCCGTCGGCCAAGAAAGTCATCGTGTACGGCCCGGGGCAGCAACTGGCGTGACGGCATTTCGGCGGGACCGGCCGACGCGGTCTCTTCAGCGCGGTGCAGGGCGGCCGAGAGGTGGTGCAGGGCGGGGCCGTGGGGGTTCCAGTAGTCGGGCTCCTCCAGCGCGTCCGCGGAGTCGGGGGTCCGGGTCACCAGCGTGACGGCCTGTACGGGCACGCCGGCACGCGCGTAGGCGTCGAGAGCGGTCCACCGGCGCAGCACCCGATGCGCTGGCACGCGGGTGGTCCGGGAGGCGATGAGGCCGCCGTATCCCAGCGTTTCCAGGCTGACGACCGCGCCGTCGACCTGGCCGAGGCATCCCGCGAGCCATGCGCCCAGGCCCTCTGCGTCCCCCGGGGTACGCAGGCGGGGCATGAGGGCGGCGGGCGGCACCAGAGTGCGCGCTCCGGCCACGGCGGCAATCTGCTGGGGCAGCCGTGTGCAGGCGGGGCGCTCGTCGAGCGGGAGCAGGGCGAGAGTGGGAGGTCTCTGGGACTGGGGGCGCAATGGTTCGGCGCTCACGTAAAGGGGTTCCTAGGAAGCGGCCGGCAGCGGTGCCGGGTGGCGGGGCGGACGCGCGCGGTGCAAGGCAGATCCGCGCGGTGGAAGCAGGGCGGTTTACAGGAGGCGTGTGGCATGTACGGCGGCTCCGAGGGCGACGGCGTCGGCGCCGAGGGCGGCAGGTACGACGGTGACGTCGCGCAGCAGCGGTAGCGCGCAGGAGGTGATCCGTTTGCGCAGGGCCTGCCCGTACCAGGGGCCGGAGTGCAGTACGCCGCCCTCGACGATGATGACGTCGCAGTCGACGACGGCGGTGACTGCGGCGAGTGCCTCGCCGAGGGCGGTACCGCCGGCGGTCAGGACGCGCTGGGCGAGCATGTCGCCGGCTGCAGCGGCTGCGGCGATGTCATGGAGGTTGGTGGCCGTGGCATCGGCAAGGTCGTTGTAGCGGGCGGTCATGGCAGGCCCGGAAGCGACGGCTTCGACGTGTCCGCGCGCGCCGCATGGGCAGGTCAGTCCTGCTGCGGTGGGAACGGGAAGGTGGCCCAGGCTGCCGGCCGCGCCGTGGGAGCCGAGCAGGACGTCGCCTCCGACGGATACGGCGCCGCCGATACCTGTCCCGGCCATTACGGCGACGGCGCTCGCCGCCCCGGTAGCGGCGCCGGCGGCGATCTCGCCCATGAGGAAGGCCTGAACGTCGCCGATCAGCTTGGCCGGCAGACCCAGGCGCTGTTCCGCGAGGTCGGCGAGCGGTGTGCCGGCCCAGCCCGGCAGCGCGCTCGTAGCGAAGGTGATGGTGCGGCTGTCGCGGCCGACCGTGCCCGCAGTGCCGATGCCCACGTTGGCCACGCGCAGTTCGTGCTCAGTAGCGCGTGAGAGGGCCTGGGCGGCCAGTTCGAGGGCCTGCGCGGCCACGGCGTCGGCTCCCCGATGTGCGGGGGTGGGCGCCTGGAGGCGCACGCGTGGCCGGTGGTTGGCGTCGAAGAGGACGGCGGCGGTCTTGGTGCCGCCGATGTCCACGCCCAGCAGGGCCGTGCGTTCTTCGTACGGTTGGGTCATGTCCGTGGCTCCCTGGTGATGCTGAGCCGGTAGTCGTAGCGGTCGCCGCGGTAGATGCCGACGGCGCGTTCCACTGCACGGCCCCGGATGTCGCGGGTGACTCGCTCGACCTGAAGGGCAGGGAAGTGAGCAGGCACGCTCAGCAGTTCGGCCTGCCGGGCATCGACGACGGTGGCACGGATGGTCTGGTCGGCATGGACGGGCGCTGCGCCCACGCTCTCCAGCCACCCGTACAGGGAGAAGGGCTCGCTGACCTCGAGGAGCCCGGGGACCAAGTCCTCGGGCAGCCAGACGTTCTCCAGGCACATGGGCTCGTCGTCGGCGAGCCGGAGCCGCTCGAGGTGGATGACGGGGGTTCCGGGGGTCAGGAAGAGATCGCGGGCGCAGGCGAGGTCGGCTCCGGTGCGTTCCATAACCAGCAGTCGGCTGCCCGGCACCATGCGGCGGCTGCGGATGTCCTCGGAGAAGGAAGTCAGATGCAGGGATTTACTGATGGTGGCGGGGTCGGCGACGAAGGTTCCGGCGCCCTGCACCCGGTACACGCGGCCCTCTACGGCGAGACGCTCCATGGCACGCCGCACGGTCATGCGGCTGACGCCGTAGCGCTGCATCAGTTCACGCTCGCTGGGCAGCGGGTCGTGGGGGTGCAATCCCTCGTCGATGAGGGCGAGAAGTTCGCTCCGGAGAGTCTCGTGCTTGGGCTCTCGTTCGCTTGACCGGGCCTTGTCGTGCTCGCCGGCACCGGCCGCGTGTGTTGCCCGCGTGTTCATCCCTTGACCGCCCCTTCGCCCACTCCGCGGAAAAAGTGCCGCTGCAGGCTGAAGAAGAGGACCAGCAGCGGGACCACCGCCATCATGGTGCCTGCCGCGATCACGCGTTGATCGTTGGTGAAGGTGCCGGAGAGGTACTGGATGCCGACGGTGAGCGTGTAGTGGGCCGGGTCGGACAGGACGATAAGCGGCCACAGGAAGTCATCCCAGGCGAAGACGAAGCTGAAGATGGCGACCACTGCGATGGTTCCGCGTACCGCGGGAAGAGCGATCCGCCAAAAGCGCTGCCACTCCCCCGCCCCGTCGATCAGGGCGGCTTCCTCCACCTCCCGCGGCAGATGCTTGAAGGCGTTGCGGAAGAGCAGGACGGACAGGCCGGTGACGGCGGTCGGCAGGGCGACTCCGAGCAGCGTGTCGTTCAGGCGGAGCGAGCGCATCATGAGGAACTCCGAGACCATGATCGACTCAAAGGGGATGATCATGGTTGCCAGGAAGATTCCCACGGCCAGGCCGCGGAAGCGGAAGCGCATGCGCGCGAGCGCATACCCGGCGAGGGCCCCGAGCAGACAGTTCGAGACCGCACTGCCCGCAGCGACCAGCAGGGAGTTGAGGCCGTAGCGCAGCACAGGAACGGTCTCTGCGGCCTGCCCGTAGTGCTCCAGCGTCGGATGCGCCGGCAAGAGCTGCGGCGGGTAGCCGAATACGGAGTCGCCCTGCCCCTTGAGCGAGGTGGACAGCTGCCAGAGGAACGGGCCGACCGTGACAGCCATAACGGTGATGAGCAGCAGATAGCGAGCGGTGAGGCCAATGGCCGGGCGCAGGCGCGGACGCGGGTCGGTGGCTCCAGCCCTAGCGGCCCTCGCGGCCCTTGGCGCGCGGCCGGTTTCACCGGGTGCCGCTGCGTTGATGGTGAGCCTCATGCCTGTTCCTCCCGCGAGTTCAGACGCGTGACCAGTACGGACAGGCCGAGCGTGGCCACGAACAGGGCAAGGCTCATGGCGGAGGCGTAGCCGGCCTCGCCGCTCAGTCCGAGGCCTGTCTCACGGATGGTGTAGACGAGAGTGCGTGCCTCGCCGCCGGGTCCGGCACTGCCGTCGCTGAGGGTGTAGACCTCTGCGAACACCTTGGCGGAGGCGATGGCGGCGAGCGTCGCCACCAGGACCATCGTCGGCCGCAGCAGCGGCACGGTGACACTCAGGAACCGTCTGGCAGGACCCGCTCCGTCGACTTCCGCCGCTTCCAGCAGGGAACGCGGCACGTTAGCGAGGGCGGCGAGGTAGACCACCATGTAGTAGCCCAGGCCCTTCCACACGGTCATCGCCATGGCACTGACCAGGAGCCAGTTGGCGTCGGTGAGGAACGGCACCGGCTCGGACACTGCGTGGGTTGCCCGCAGGAAGGAGTTGACGATGCCGTCGCTGGACAGGAGCCACGACCAGATGAGCCCCGCGACAACCATGGAGGCGACGACGGGCGAGTAGAACACCGCCCGGAAGAAGCCGATACCGGCCACCCGGCGCTGGACGAGAACGGCCAGCAGCAGCGGCAGCGCCACCAGCATGGGCACGACGACCACCAGGTACAGCGCTGTGTTGCGCAGGGAGAGCCAGAACTGGTCGTCCTCGATGAGCCGCTCATAGTTGGTGAGTCCGGTGAACTTGCCGCCGCCCAGAGTGCTGGCGTTGGTGAGCGAGAGAATCGCGGTATTGCCGAAGGGGACGATGAAGAAGGTGACCGCGACGGCGAGCGCCGGGGCGAGGAACAGCCAGGGTATGTACCAGCGTCGGCCGGTCACGAGATCCTCCGCGAAGGTTCGAACGGTGGGGCCGAGCGGCGTCGGTGCACCGCTCGGCCACCGGTGGGACGGCAGGCTTGGTCAGTTTGCGGTGATGGCGTCGGCAGCGGCGACGGCCTGGTCGAGCGCTTCCTGGGCGCTCAGCTTGCCCTGCAGGGCAAGTTCGATCTTGCCGATGACGGCCTGGGTGACTCGTGCGTCGTACTGGACGGGCACCAGATTCCGCGCCTTGGCGATCTGTTCCGCTGAGATCCGGCGGGCTGTGGCCTTGACGGAGGTGTCATCGGCCGCGGTGATGTAGGGGTCCTTCAGGGCGTCCGCGACACTGGGCAGCACGGTCACGATCTTGCTGAAGGCCAGCTGGTTCTCGGCGTTGGCCATGTAGGTGGCAAAGGCGACCGCGGCGGGCTGGTTCTTGCTGGACTTGGGTACCAGCAGGCCCATCACCGACATGTTCGTCACTCCGGACTCACCGGTGATCTGCGGTCCGACACCGGTCTGCTTCGCGATCTTCGGCGCGTTCTCCTCGATGATCGTCAGGAAGTTCGGGCCGGAGGGGAACAGGCCGATCTGTCCGCCCTGGTAGGCCTCGGTCTCCTTGCTGTGGTCCTGCGTGAGGGAGTCCTTGGGGTAGACGCCGCTCTTGTATGCCTGAATCAGCTTGGTCAGGTACGCGGCGGCCTCGGGGGTGTTGAAGGTCCACTTCTTGCCGCTGTCGTCCAGGATGGGAACGCCCTGCTTGGCCAGGTCGGTGATGAACCTGTTCTCCAGGGCTGGGTGGATGCCGTAGAAGCTGCCCTTGCCCGCCTTGGAGAGGGACTTTCCGTCGGCGAGGAGTTCGTCGAACGTTGCGGGTGGTTTGCTCGCGTCCAGTCCTGCCTTCTTGAACAGGTCCTTGTTGTACATGGTCACTTCGGACGTGAGGTACCACGGGATGCCGAAGGAGCCGGCCTTGCCGGGCACCTGGAAAGCTTCCCAGGCACCGGGTATGTAGTCGGCCTTAACATCGGCGGCGGCCTTGTCCATGTCGACGAACTGCCCCTTGGCGGCCAGCGCCTGGGCGAACTGCGGGTTGAGGTTGATCACGTCGGGCAGCGTGCCGGCCGCCGCGTCGGCGGTGATCTTCTCCTGCGCGCCTTGGAAGGGGATGTCAATCCACTTCACGTCGACGCCCGGGTGCTTCTTCTCGAAGGCGTCGATCACACCGTCGATGTAGGTGGTGAACGTCGGCTTCAGCTGGAGCGTCGCGAACGTCACGGTCCCCTTGAGGGGCCCGTCAGTTTGGGGGCTGCTGGCGGCGTTGTCGTTCGAGCCGCCAAGACCGCAGGCAGTGGTCAGGGCACCGAGGGCCAGGACTGCCGAGGCGAGGCGGAGGCCTCTGTGGGAAGGCATGGATCTCCTTGCGCATCCGAGAATCGTGCGGTCCGGGACGCAGCGGAGCCTCCAAGACCAAGAAGTGGTCCGTACCACTTCGGAGGAGAGTCTGTGCCCCGACCATCCCGTCGTCAAGATCTCGACGCAAGGTTTCACAACGGCCCCTGCGCCGGCATCCCATCGGCAGACATCGCGTACAGGGTCTTGCCAACTCAACCGTGACATGGGTTGATGTGCGGCGTCTCTCGACGAAAGGATGCACAGATGACGTTGCAACCCTCCCGGCGCAGCCTTGTTCGACTCCTCTCAGCGGGACTGGGTGGAGGCATCTTCGCCCTCGGGACAGGCAGCGCACAGGCCGCGACATATACGGACCAGCGATCGCTTACACAATCAGAGGACCGGACCACTGCCGGGTTCGATGAGAGTGCTTGGACGCCCGGCGCGCCCACGGCGCCCGGCCCGACCGTCCCGCGTGAACAGCTGCTCCAACTGCCAGGAGCCCTCGGCGGCCCCGAGATGGTCGTCTCCAACAATCCCGAGACGGTGACAGGGCCGGGATGGCTGATGCAGCACAGCCGCACCTCGGCAGCACGAGGAGGCGCCGCGCGCTCCCTGTCTGGAACGTTTCCGCTATACCTCTACCACCAGAACAGCACAGGAGGCGCCGCCTACCTGCACGTGCTGGCCTCCAACCCGGGCGCCACTGCGGTCACGGTCTCCGCACGCGGCGCCGCCTGGACCAATGCCGACAAGCCCCTCGTCCAGGATCCGGCTATGCGCGCAGGCACAGGCCCCTGCTACGCCACCTCCTCGGACTGGCTCACAGGTGGGACACGCGTGTTCCTCAACCCGACCCAGGTGGCATCCAAGAAGATGGTCGAGGTGGCCCGCCTGCCCATGACCGGATCCATTCTGGACGGCCGTCTCGAGATCACGGCAAGCTCAGGCGTTTACACATACGCCGTCGTCACCACCGACGGCAGTACGCAAACAGCTATGAACCTGTCGCAGACAGACGGAGCCTGGGCGCCGGGAAACATCGTGTCCCAGACCGCGACGACTTACGGGCGGGAAGCGGGCGTCTACGGCGCCTCGGCATGGAACACGGGACAGGTGACCCTCGATGTACCCGCCGCTGGCCACCACGTGGGCTTCGCCGTCAACACGACCCACCGCCAGGTCGCAGCACTCGACCAGACAGCGCCCGCCACGGCCGCCCTGACGGACTCCTCCCAGCGCAGCTGGGGCAACTACGGCTCGTGGTACAACATCGACCTGCTCCTGCGTAACAACGGAGCCGAATCTCGGACGGTCCAACTCACCTTCGGCTCCAATGTCACAGGCACTACAGATGTCCCGGGCAACACCTGGAACGGCGCTGTCGCAGTGTCCGTCGACAACGCACCGGAAGACATCGTGACCACCTACGTTCGGCCGACCGTTCCGCGCGACACCCTCCAGACCGTTACTGTCGCGACCGGACAATCGCGAGCAGTGTCTCTTCGCTTCCTGGTCCCCGGCCTAATCACGGCTGGATCCCAACTGCTGCTGGAAAGCATCTGACGCCTCACTCGTCCTGAACCGCGCACTGCCAGCTCATAGAGCCTTTACAGAAACGGTAGTCAGGTCTCTGCCTTCCGGGATTTCCGCCCGGAAGGTACCGTCACATCACCGGAGCATGAGGGCTTCGGCTTGTGCGGGCCGCCGCTTCCGTCTCTGCCGCTGCCGCGGCAGGGTTGCACCACCACCTGCCGCCCCACCCCGGCCTTGCGGCGGGGACGGATGGCGCGGGACTTGCGGTCGGCTCCACGAGGCTTCGACCGCGTGGACGATGTCCTGGTCTCCGCCACTCCGGGAACAAGACAATCTGTGGCTGGGTCCCGCCCCTGCGGGATGTCCACGGACATCACCGAACGGACGCGGGCCTTGAAGCCCGACGCCCCGGCACAGCCATCCAAGCAGTTCTTCCATACCTGGAAGTACGTCTTCAGTACCGCTTACGCGGCCTGGGCGGGCAGGACAGCGAGCCAGCCGATCTCGCCTCTGGCCCGGCGGATCGCCGTATCCGCTGCGGCCAGGTCGCCTACAACCCTGACGCCCGAGCTCTGCCGTGGCCTGCAGCCCGGACAAGCTGAACAGGCGCCGCGCACCACTCGATGCGCGCACGGTGAGGGGCCCGACCCCGGGTCCCTCACCCATGCCTCCCAGGCTCCACCCTCCTCGACCGACCACCCGGCATCCGGGCACTCCCCCAGGCTCCGGCAAACAGATCGAGCAGTGCGGTCCCGCGCCCGCCTTCCGCGCCGATGTCAGCCTCGCGACGCGAATGGGACAGACCGGGCCCGATGTCCTCGGCTTACTTCGGGATACACCCCTGATCACTTGCCGCTGTCGATCACTGTCACCCGTTCGCTGACAGCCAGTTGCGTGGAAGCGATTCCAACGAGGCTCGCCGGATGGCCCTCCTTTGGCTAGCCGTGGTTGCACCCCAGATCCCGTCGTCCTCGCCCTGATCGATCGCCCAGGCGCGGCACAAGAGGAGAACTGGGCACCGGCGGCATACAGCACGGGCCTGCGAGGCCGACGACTCCGCAGCGGGAGAATCACTCAACGGGAAGAACAGTTCTGGATCCTCGCCGACACACGCAGCCTTGCCACGCCAGTTGGAGTCGGACTGTGATGCAGGGGTTGAGCTGTTCATCATGCACCTCTGGTAGCCCGACCGGAACAGTCAGGACGGCTGCATCAACACCCTTGAGGTGCCGATGGCCCGGCAGAGGTTTGGACTAATTTATAGTCTTTCTTACAGCGAGTGCATCTCGAGATTCCTTCACGATGCGCCAGGTCAGTCATGCAAGCCCCGGACCGCTAGCGCGGCGGTCCCGCACACGTTCCCACGACGCATGCTCGGGGTCACGAGGTTGTGCAGTTGCTAGGCGACCTCGGCCGGCCAGGCAGTCACTGCACCCACCGATCATCTCAGCCTCAGCTTTCGCCTGACCCCATCGGTCATTGACATCGGTGTAGCCGATGTCAATGATCCACAAGGCTCCCCTCACGCTTGTCCGGCTTCCCAATAGACCAAACTGCCGCATCCGCCCGACGGAAAACCCTTCCAGCCCGGCTGAGAACGGCGCTCAAGTCCGTCCCTCCCATCCGTCGACGCCTCCGGACTCGGAGAGCCGATCCCCGCATCGGAGTTCTCCCAGAACTTCACGGCTCTTGCCGGGCGCATCTCTTTGACGGACAAATCGGGAACATCTCATGAGCATGCATGCCCACACAAAGGTGGAGGAACTGCATGGATGCATACGAGAAAGTCCCTGTCGGGACTAACGTCACAACAGGTGCGCTCGCGCGTAAGCTCGGCATCTCCCCCACCACCCTGCGCTCATGGGACCGACGCTACGGACTCGGACCGGCGGCAAGGACCGAGGGACATCACCGCCGTTGGTCCGCCGAGGACGTCGCGATGGTGGAGGAGATGTGCCACCTGACGGCGCAGGGCGTACCACCGGCCGAGGCGGCCCGCGCGGCGAAAGACTGGGCTGCCAAGGTCCGCACCGCCACAGATGTCTCGTCCATCACGATTCCCCACCGCTTGACAGCGATCACCGAGCCGCCATCCGACTCTCCCCCAACCTCACCCACCACCCCGTCCAACCCAGACTGGCGCCGCCGGTCCAAAGGAATTGCCCGGGCAGCGCTACGCATGGACGCCGAGGCAGTGCATGAGCAGATCACGGCGGCCATCGGGTCCTACGGGGTCATGACCGCGCGGGAAGAGGTGATCACCCCGACCCTGCTCTCGATCGGTCGCAAATGGGAGTCCTCCGAGGACACGTACGTCGAGGTGGAACATCTACTGTCCTGGCACATCTCGGCAGCACTCCGCCACACCTATGCCCGCGCAGTCGCTACAAACAGGCCCGCCGAAATCCGCCCCATCCTCTTGGCGGTGCCGTACTCGGCGGTCACGGCGGTGGTGAGCCTGCATGCCCGACGAACAGCACACCCTCCCGCTGGATGCGCTCACCGCAGTTCTGGCGGAACGGGGGCAGCGCGTGATCACGCTAGGCAGTTCGGTACCAGCTGAATCCATTGAAGCCGCCGTCCGACGGATCGCTCCCGCCTCAGTGGCTCTATGGTCTCAGTCCCGCAGCACTGCCAACTTTCCTCTCTGTCACCACCTCGCCGCAATCCGCTGGGGTATCCACGGCGCCCGAACCCACAGTCACATCTTGCTGTGCGGACCAGGCTGGGGCCGGCGCTGTGAAGCCGAACTTCTGCACCCCCAGACCTTGAGCGACACAGTCCACATTCTTGTCTCCGCGCACTGACTTGCCGGCGCCGCAGTCGGGACCACGATGAAAGACACTCCCGAGTCCGTGTGGAGCGGCGCAGAGCGAGAAATCCACCCAACGCGGCAAGGAGGGAAAGGCTCACGATCGTACGGATGTCGGATAGGTAGGAGGTGACGCCTCACCGTGCAACGCCGAACAGTCACGACGACAGGACAACGTCCCCGCGAGCGTTGATCCGTTGGGATGTTCAGCGCCGGCTCACGCCGCAGGCGCCGTTGGTGCGATCGACCGTCGTGTCTGAGCTGTTCCTCAACGCCATCGAGGAGCAGCTGCTGAGCGGAGGCGCAGTTGAAATAGGCAGTACGCGGTTGCCGCAGCATCACCTGCCCGTGGACCCTGCGAAGCCAACTGCCCAGATGTCCACGAAACTAGTTCGCTGCGCATCCAAACGACCTTCAGCAGTTGAATCAAAGTAGGACATAGATACACTTTTATGGCGCTTCACGAGAGGTATGCATGGTCATCAGGAAGCAGTTCACGACGCAGGCACGTAGCGGGAACTCGATGCCGCCAACGCCTCCGACGATGAGGGTAATGCATTCATATGACCCTACTTCGACCGGTATCGAGTCAGGCAGGGCGGTGTGGCTGTGAGTGAACCACTTCATCCCCCGGGCGAAACTCCTCCTGTGGAGGGTTCAACGGCTGAGGCGCACGAGGAACGACCCGATGGCGGAATCTGGGAACATCCGCGCGCATGGCTGGCCTTGATCGTGATCGGCTGTGTTCTCGTAGCGGGATTCTTCTTGGTGCGCGTGATCACGATGTGAGGTCGATCCCCGACTCAACAAGTTCCGGCTTCGTCGCTGTTCGGTTATCGACGCCCCGGTCAAGAGTCGGGCTCAGCGGCGCCCGTCGTCCTCGTCGGCTCAAGCGTCGTAGCAAGCGCAGGGGTCCAGCAGCTGGGACGCGCACGGGCGCGGCGCAAGCTGGGCGTCATCCTTGCCTCGTTGGTCGGCTCCTCAACCTGTCCGATGGGGCATGTCTGTTGTGGATGGCGCACCCCATCGAGCCAGTCCCCGTAGGACGGCGCTGCGGCCTCGGTCCGGGACGGTCCAGAGGGTCTGCCCCTGGACGCCCCAGCGTTGAAGCAGAGCATTGGCGGCAAGAAATCCGCTCGTAGCTGCGCGTTCCATGAGCGCCACGGGCAGGTCGGTACGGGTGAGATCACCGGCGACCATCAGGCCCGGATCGGAGGTGCGAACGGTCGGACGGTTGGTGTATCCGCCGACTGGGAACAGCGGACAGTCGGAGCGCCATTCGTGCCGAGCATCAACGACTTTCGCGTTGCGCGTCTCGGGGAAAACGGCGTGCAGCTGTTCCAGGAGGCTATCTTCTTCGGCTTCCCGGTCTGCGTTCTCTGGGCGCGCGTAGGCGTGCAGTTCGACTACAGAGCCACCGGTTTGAGCCGTCCATCGCGCCGCTTGGCCCTCCCAGTGCTCCAGCACGCTGACGTTGTCGAGAGTTCCATAGCCACTGGTGCCCAGGAAGCCTGGCCGGTGGCGGGCGACGGGCAGGTCCAGCCAGAGTCGAGAGACCAGGAAGGGAGGGGCGTTGCGCAGCCCGGAGATCTGCTGGCGCCACTCGGCATCGGCCAGTTCTGGAGAGTGTTGCACAACGGACCGTAGCCCGGCCGTATCCATAGCCAGCACGACAGTGTCGTATCGCCGCTCCTCGTTGGAGGTGGCGACGAGGAAACCACCGTCTGCGGTGGGCAGGACTGTCTCTACCGCCGTGGCGGTGCGCAGGTCGACATGATGACGGGTCAGGTAGTCAGCGAGCGGATTCCAGAGGGCGTCGGGGAAGGGTTCGTCGGGCACGTCAAAAAGCAGGCCCTCGGCGGATCCGAGGAAGTAGATGTGGAACATCAGCACCATCTCAGCTGCCGAGAGATGCCGCGGGTCCGCGAAGAAGCTACGGGAAAACACCTCGAAGGCGAGATGATGCGCAGCTTCGGGAAAGCGGACTGACTGGAGAAAGTCGTAGGCGCTGACGGCGTCGAGACGCTCGTACACATCGGGGACGCGAACGTCGAGGAGGGGCAGGGCAGCACGGGGGTTCATGCGGAGCAGATCATGAACGCCGAAGGTCGGACTCTGGGCGACGAAGCCCAGAGCGCTCCAGGGCGGGGTTCGTGGAATCCTGCGAAAACTGTCCTGGAGTCCCGTGCTGTGACGCAAAGGGTAGTCGGCCAGAGCTGTCAGATGCTCCAGTCCCGGATCGGTCCGCCGCAGGAGTCCCCGTAGGTTGTAGTACTGACGGAAGAAGGCGTGGAAGCCACGGCTCATCGTTACGGTGGTGCCATCGTGCAGAGCGGTGGGCCAGCCGGCAAGACGCCCGCCGAGAGTCGGCTCGCGCTCGTAGAGCGTAACGCGGACACCTCGCTCGGCCAGTGCTGTTGCTGCGGCCAGGCCCGCGATGCCGCCTCCGACGACGGCTGTCGTCGGAGGCAGGTCCTCGCGAACCCTGGGTGCGCCGGGCGGCGGGAGAAGCATGCGAGCGCGTCGGTCTCTGCCGCGCCGTGCGACCTCTCGTCGCTTGGGGGCCCTCACCGGGCACCGCCTACATAGCCGGTCGAGCGCCTGGCAACGATGGTGTGGGTGATGCCGGTCTGCCATCCCGGTAGTGGAAGGACACGGACACGGTCGAAACCGGAGGATCGCACGCGCGCGGCGAATTCGTCTGCGGTGTCGAATTCCACGACGCTGCGCCACAGGTGCCGGTACAGCTTGCCGTCACCCAGGGCGGTGGCCGCGGGCAGAACAATGGCGCCGCACACCGCCGTCCACACCGCTCGGTGAATGGTGCTTCCGCTGAGGGTGTAGTCGTGCACGGCCAGGCGTCCGTGGGGGGTGAGCAGGTCTTGCACGGTGGCGAGCACGGTGTTGGGGTCGGCCGCGTTACGGAAGAGGTATGCGGCGAAGACTGCGTCGAAGGGGCCTTCGACACCTGCTTCCGTCAGGCGTTCTGCCGGCGCGTGGACGAGGGAGACGTTGTCGGGCCAGGTTTTCTGGGCAGCTCGCTGGAGCATGCCGATTGAGGCGTCCACTGCGGTGATCTGGGCGTCGGGGAGTTGCTGGAGAAGGGCGGCGGTGGAGGCGCCGGTGCCGCAGCCCAGGTCCAGGACGCGCATATTGCGTCCGCCGTCGGGCAGGCCGAGGCGGCGCGCCGATCGGCGGAGGTGGGCGTGGTAGCCGGGGTTGGCGGCTACCAGCGTGTCGTAGCTGCGAGCGGCGTGGTCGAACGCGGTGGCTAGGTCCGCGTCGCGCAGCAGGGTCATACGGGTCTCCTCAACTGGATACGGTGGCAGCCGCGACGAGTTACGGTCCGGGGAAGGATCGGCGGGGCAGGTGGGTGAGCTCGGCGGCGGAGCGGAGCATGGGCAGGACCGGGGTGCGGAAGCCGACGCCGAGATCCTCGGTCAGTCGCGTACGTCCGTCGAGAAAGCGCAGCAGTCTCTCCATGGGCACCTGAGTGAAGAGATGCGCGAAAAAGGCGGCCCCGTCGACGCGACCGCTTGCAAGTGCCCGGAGCATCACAGCGTCCATGGCGCGGGATCGCGCAGAGTGGGCGGGGGGTGGAAGTGGAGTGCGGCCCCTGGCAAGGGCATCAGCGACGGCCGCGGTCTGGCGCTGAATGGCGGCGAAGGTGTATCCGGTCGATGGCCTGGTCGCTCCTCCCGCTGCGCCGATGCGGAAGACCGAGGGTGCCGTCTGACGGGCGAACACACCGTCGGTCATGGGGATGACGCCTGTCTCGGTTGAGACGATCTGGAGGTTGCTGAAGCCGAGAATGTCCTTCGTGTAGTGGTGCAGGGCGGCTTCGTACTCGTGGCGTGAGAGGGTTTGGGCGGAGAACTCGGTGTACTCCACGAGGGCATGGTGGCGGCCGGTGGGCAGGATGTAGCCGAAGGACAGGCCACGTGGCGGCTGCGGGGTGCGGAAATCCATGAGGTCGACGACATCGGGTTGCGAGATCGGCTGTTCGGTGTGGACGAACCAGCCATGGAAGTGCTGGAGCAGGGTGGTGCGGGCCGCGGGAAGGCTGCCGAGAGGGCGCGAGTCGAAGACCCAGCGGGCCCGGAGGGTCTCGGGATAGCCCTCGGCGGTGCGCGTGTGAAGGTGGACACCGTTGGAGATGCCCTCGATTGCTTCAACGCTCGCCTCGATGCGGCAGATCGTGGAACTTTGAGCAAGGTAGTGGTCGATGAATGCCTCGAAGTTGTCGGACGCAATCATCTTGTAGCGCAGGGGCGCGATGTTGTCTTCGATCTTCTGCCCGATCGGGGTGTGGACCCGAAGGTGCTGCCAGGCAGCAGTGACGGCTGCATCGAAACGTCCGCGGCCGCGCTCCCAGAAGCACCAGGTACGCCGCGGGGGTCTCAGAGGTCCGGGCGGGGCGCTGATCAGCAGCACGGAAGGCCGGTGCGTCCCGGTCGCGGGGTATGCCAAGCGGTGGGCCAGGGAGAGTCCGGCGGCTCCCGCGCCCACGATGGCAACGTCCGCTTCAAGCACCAACATCCCCTCCTAGCGCGCCGTGATGACACGCTTGTGAAGCATTCCAGCTCGTGTGCTCTTACGGATGCAGGCCCAAACGTCGACACGCGGGTCCGCGCAGATGATGCGAGACGGGTCCCGGGCGTTGATGACTGAAATACTTCGGGTGCAGGAAGCGGCGACAGGGATAGATGCGGGCGGGTGCTCGAGAGGCGGCCGGCCCTGCGCCTATGCCTCGCTCCCACTCTGCGACCCTTGCGCACGGCGTAGCACACTGTGACTGCCAGCGGCCTCAGGTATGTGATGACAACAGGTCGGGTTTCCGCTGGACAAAACGCCTGCGCTTTTCTCGGTGCCGCGTTACAGCCGGTCAGGTTCGGCGGGCGGGTTGAGGAGCCTGGCTGCCGCAGGTCGATGGTCTCGTTGCGCGCTCCGCCTGGACCTCGGCTCGAATCGCTTCCCAGACATGGGGCGGTGGGCTGGGGAAAAGCTCGCTGATGTCGGCGTGACGTCCAGCTGTCATCACGCGTTCGAACTCGGTGAGCTGCTCGTGGCATTGCCGGCAGGCGGACAGGTGGAGGACTTGCTCAAGGATCCTGGTGCCATCAGGGCCGTCCAGGGCGCAGGCCGCGAGCTCCTCCGGGGGCAGGTGAGAGGTCATCCGGTATGCGGTCACGGCTCGGCCCTCCTGCTTCTTGGCGACGTCGCCAACCTGTGGTGCTGCTCGGCGACTGGTGCCAGGACGGGTCGGGAAGCCGCAGTCGTAGGTGCGTCACTTACTGCCTACTTGGGCGCATGAGCCCCGATTGGATGCATAGGGGTGGATGGAGGGGCACGGCGGAACGACTTTTGAAGGCCTCCCCGGAGATCAAACATCGCACCGATGATGCAGCGAATTACTTTTAGTGACCATAACTGCTGTCTTCCTGCAGGCAGCGGCTGAGCCGCTGCAGACCACGTCGAGCATGGCTCTTTACCGTGCCCAGGGGCCACCCAGTAAGCTGCGCGATCTGTGGCTGCGTCAGGTCGTCGTAAAACGCAAGGCCCAGCACGCGGCGTTGCGCGGCAGGAAGTTTCGTCAGTTCGTGGCCGATCAGAACGCGGTCGAGTACGGCTTCTGGCTGGGCGTTTTGTCCGCCGGCATCGAGGGACATCATGCCCCCGGCAGCTGCGGCGATTTCGGTGCGCCGGGTCCTGGCGCTGAGAGCGTCGGCAATCTTGCGGCGGGTGATCCCGACCAGCCAGGCGCCCATAGCACCACGCTCGGGCACGAACTTCTCGCGCCCCCGCCATGCTGCGATGAAGACCACCTGGGTGACATCCTCGGCCTCCCGGGGATCGCCCAGAGAACGCCGCGCCAAGGTGTACACCAGCGGGCTCCAGCGATGGTAGGCGGCAGCCAGGCAGTCTTCGTCGCCAGCGACCAGGCCTGCGGCAAGATCCTCATCGCTGAGTGACTCTTCGGCTGGCGCCCACAGCGGAAGATTTTCGAGAGTCTGCTCGGTGCTGTGCCGTGTCGTCATGATGACAGCTCCTCGACGGGTCTTGACGTCTCCTGCGCCAGCGGCCACAACAAGCCGGGTCATCCCGGGGATTCCAGGTGGCCGTCGCTCAGAGCGACTGTTTCTCCGATCATGCGGAGCAGTGCATTGAATCGACAACCTGCATTGACTCTGCATCGATAAGCGACCTCGGCTGGTGCAGCCCGCGGCGCACCAAGTGCCACCAACCAAGTCAAGATCGTTCGCGTTCCGTCAGATGGCGCATCCGGCTCAGTCCCGGCCGGGGAATGCGTATCGACACGGCCACAACCGATCTCGACGAGAGGATCAGGGATGCGCCCCACCAAGGCGAAGGACTACCCCGCGGCCGGGGCGCCGTGCGGCCCGCCCTCCGCCTCCCCGCAGGCTTCCGTCTCGGCGGAGGAAACGCAGGCGAGCACATCTCCAGAGTCTTCCCAGCAGCCACTGCAAGACAGCCGGCGCGCCTGCTCCCCCGCAGACCCGGCCAGCGTGCACGCCATCGATGCCGACGTCCCCGCGGCCGTTGGCCGTGTCCTTGGACAGATCCTGTCCGAGCGTACGGCGCAAGCCGCGACGCTCGACCCGGCATTCGCGAGCGATCTCGCCGATCGCGTCGCGCGTTTCACCTTGGAGGGCGGCAAGCGCACCCGCTCGCAGCTGGTGTGGTGGGCTCTGCGAG
Source organism: Streptomyces sp. NPDC001914 (assembly GCF_042891215.1). Classification (NCBI taxonomy): domain Bacteria; kingdom Bacillati; phylum Actinomycetota; class Actinomycetes; order Kitasatosporales; family Streptomycetaceae; genus Streptomyces; species Streptomyces sp. NPDC001914. The sequence continues at coordinate 116,107 of NZ_JBIASW010000018.1, read as the reverse complement.
CCTGCGGCGGCACAGCGCGGCAGGCTGAGGCAGCCCTGCACATCGGTGCCGCCCTCGAGATCATTCAAACGTGTGCCCTGGTCCACGACGACGTGATGGACGCCTCCCAACTGCGCCGCGGACGGCCTTCCTTGCACGCGGACGTCCAGGCCCAGTACGCGGGCCCGGCCACGATCGAGCAGGTCGCACGCTTCGGTGAAGCAACTGCGATCCTCGCCGGAGATCTCGCTCTGGCCTGGGCCGACGATGTTCTCACCGAGACCGATCTGACCCCGGACATCCGCAATCAGGTGCGCGACCTGTGGAGGGCCATGCGTACGGAGATGGTCGCCGGCCAATATCTCGACCTCCACGGTCAGATCACGTCATCGCGTTCACTGGCCCGCGCGATCCGTGCCGCCTGTCTCAAGAGCGCCGTCTACACCGTGGAGCGGCCGCTTGCCCTCGGCGCCGCACTGGCCGGAGCAGACACTGCCACCACCACCGCCCTGTGCTCTGCCGGCCGATGCTTCGGCATTGCCTTCCAACTCCGCGACGATCTCCACGACGTCTTCGGCAGTCCCCAGCACACCGGCAAGCCTTCGGGCGGCGACATACGCTCGGGCAAGCCCACCTACCTCATGGCGGTGGCGCAGGCGCGCGCCGAGGCTGTCGACGACCGCCATGCCCTCACGGTGCTGAAGAGCTCTCTCGGCTGTGCAGAGCTGACCGAGGCAGGCCTCACGGCGGTCAGGCGCGTCCTGGTCACCACTGGCGCGCAAAAGACGGTTGAGTCAAAGATCGACCGGCTTGTCGCACAGGGCATGCGTCACTTCGACTCGGTACTGCTCGAGCCCGTGGGCAACCGACGCCTTCGTGCACTACTCCTCCACGCCGCCGGGGTGCTCCCGGCCCCCTCCTCATCCTCACGCCCGTCCGAAGCCGAAGACGGCCTGTCAGTGCCGCTGCTGCTCGCCGCTGCGGGCGAAGGGAAAACCCGATGATCCAACGAAGCATTCCTGGGCGCACCGACCACATCGTCGTAGTCGGTGCCGGGCTCGCAGGACTGGCGACCTCACTGCACCTCCTCGGCTCCGGACGCCGGGTCACCGTGATCGAGCGTGACCCGCTGCCCGGCGGCCGTGCCGGCCGCATCAACCGTGGCGGCTACCACTTCGACACCGGCCCGACCGTGCTGACCATGCCCGATCTCGCCGACGAGGCCTTCTCCGCCGTCGGCGACAGCCTGCGGGCACGTGTCGACCTCATCGCGCTCCATCCGGCCTATCGGGCCCGCTTCGCAGACGGCAGCAGTCTCGATGTGCACACCGACGCCGACGCCATGGAAGCGGAGATCGAGCGTTTCGCCGGTGCGAGCGAGGCAGCGGGCTACCGGCGTCTGCGTGGCTGGCTCGAGCAGCTGTACCAAGTGCAAATGCGCCGCTTCATCGACGCCAACTTCGACTCGCCTCTCCAACTACTGACCCCCGATCTTGCGAGGCTCGCCGCACTGGGAGGCTTCAGCAGACTGGACGCGCGCATCGGCCGGTACTTGGATGACGAACGTTTGCGCCGTGTCTTCTCTTTCCAGTCCCTCTACGCAGGCGTACCGCCGGCCCGCGCTCTGGCCGCCTACGCCGTCATCGCCTACATGGATACCGTCGCCGGTGTGTACTTTCCTCGCGGCGGCATGCACGCCCTGCCCCAGGCCATGGCCGACACCGCGGTACAGGCCGGCGCGGACCTGCGCTTGGGACAGGAGGTGACCCGGCTCGAGCGCTCCGGGAACCGCGTGACCGCAGTCGTGACGAGCGAGGACCGTATCGCCTGCGACGCAGTCGTCCTCACACCCGACCTGCCCATTGCCTACCGGCTCCTGGGCCGCGCGCCCAGCCGTCCTGTGCGTATCAAGAACGCGCCGTCGGCTGTCGTCCTGCACGCGGGCACCGACCGGACCTGGCCCGGCCTGGCTCACCACACACTCTCCTTCGGCGCAGCGTGGCGCCAAACCTTCGACGAACTAACCCGTACCGGCGAGTTGATGAGCGACCCGTCGCTACTCATCACCCGCCCCACAGCCACCGACCCAACACTCGCCCCCACAGGCCGCCACCTGCACTACATCCTCGCGCCTTGCCCGAACACGGCCATCGGCCCCAACGCCGTCGAATGGAGCGACCTCGCGCCGCGCTACCGCGAGAGCCTTCTCAAGGAGCTGGAGCAGCGCGGTCTCGACGGTATCGGCTCAGCCATTGAGGAAGAGTGCCTCGTCACTCCTGCCGACTGGCAGGCGCAGGGGCATGCAGCGGGCACCCCCTTCTCGGCGGCTCACACCTTCGCGCAGACCGGTCCGTTCCGCCCGCGCAACCTGGTCCGAGGCACCGAAAACGCGGTGCTCGCCGGCTGCGGCACCACACCCGGTGTGGGCGTGCCGACCGTTCTGGTGTCCGGCAAGCTCGCCGCGGCCCGTATCACCGGGCAAGCCACCCCCAGCCCAGGCCGTGCGCGCAGGACCAGGGCCATCTCCGAAGGGACGCCCTCATGACCGACCGCGAACTCGACGCGGCGGGCATCACCACTCCAGCCCTGCGCGCCGCCTACGCACACTGCCGCCGGCTCAATGCGCAGCACGGAAAGACCTACTTCCTCGCCACCCGGCTCTTGCCGATCGAACGCCGCCCGGCCGTCCATGCTCTCTACGGCTTCGCCCGGTGGGCCGACGACCTCGTGGACTCGCTGGATCCGACAGTCACCACGGACCAGCGCACGGCAGACCTAAAGCGCCTGCAGTCAGACATGGAGCGAGCTCTGAAGAACGCCGAAAGCACTGAACCGGTCGTGCTCGCGCTCGCCGACACCTCACGCCGGTATCGCATCGACCAACAGCACTTCAGCGACTTCATGAACGCCATGCGCGACGACTTGCACGTCACCGACTACCCAACCTACGAGGACCTCAGGGCATACATGCACGGCTCTGCAGCAGTCATCGGACTGCAGATGCTGCCCGTCCTTGGCACGGTCGTCCCTCGCCAGGAGGCCGAACCGTACGCGGCAGCCCTGGGCGTAGCCTTCCAACTGACCAACTTCCTGCGGGACGTGGGCGAGGACCTGGACCGAGGCCGTGTGTACCTGCCGGCAGACTTGCTGAAGGAACACCGTGTCGACCGAGAGCTGCTCTACTGGAGCAGGAGCACCGGTCGCCGCGACACGCACATCACCAAGGCTTTGATGGCATTCGCGGACCTTACCCGCGACGTCTACCGGGAAGCAGCCCCGGGACTTGCCATGATCGACCCGGTGTCCCGCCCCTGCATCCGCACCGCCTACGTCCTGTACGGCGGCATCCTGGACGCCGTGGCCGACGACGGATACGCAGTGGTACATCGCCGCGCAGTGGTCCCTCGCAGACGCCGCGCCGCTGTTGCCCTGGACGGCATCGCCCGGGTCATGGCAGCCCGAGCTGCATCACGGTCCGGCAGACGACACGATGCCCCGAGAACCTCGACCCTCCACCGGTGGCCGACCACGTCTTCCCCGCAGGCACCGTCCAAACAAGGCCGCGAGGAGGTCGCATGAATACCGGTCGTTTCCCCTCGCGCGCGCGCTTCCCCCTGACGCTGCGCAAGCGTCCAGTGGCCTGGGAGCATCAGCGTCCCACATGGCGTGAGGCCCGGCCCTCACTGATTGCACAAGCACTGAAGCAGGCCCAGGCACGCCCGTCGGGCAACTGGTACGTCGTCGGCGCCACCCAGGATGTAGTGGACAACCGGCTGGTCGCACGGAACATCGCCGGCCAGGAGGTGGTCGTATGGCGCGACACCGAAGGCCGCATCGTCGCCGGTCCCGGCTCCTGCCCGCACCTGGGAGCGCCACTCCGCGACAGCCCCGTGCGATGTGGCACGCTCGTGTGCCACTGGCACGGACTCGCCTTGAACGGCACGCCCTTCGCAGGCTGGGAGCCTTTCCCTGCACACGATGACGGGGTGCTGGTGTGGGTACGACTGGACGGCATCGGGGGTGAACCGCCCCTGGACGCTCCTGTAGTGCCGATCAGGCCGACCCTCTCCGGCGCGCTCTCGGCCGTCTACTCAGCCGTGGGAACCTGCGAACCGGAGGACATCGTCGCAAACCGGCTGGACCCGTGGCACGGTGCCTGGTTCCACCCCTACTCCTTCGTCGACCTGGCGGTCGTGGACGTCACCGATACCGGCACATCGAATGGTGATGGTCAAGACGGCTTCGCCGTCGACGTCTCCTTCAAGCTGGCAGGACGACTCGTCGTGCCCGTACGCGCGGTTTTCACCGCCCCCGAGCCGCGAACGGTCGTCATGCATATCACTCAGGGCGAGGGCCAGGGATCCGTTGTCGAGACGCATGCCACCCCCCTGGAACCTGACGAACGCGGTAGGCCCCGATCGGCAGTCATCGAGGCGATCATAGCCACCTCAGACCGTCGCGGGTTCACAGCGGCACGCGCTCTCGCCCCATTGCTGCGACCACTCATGCGGACCACAGCGGGAAGATTGTGGCGCGACGATCTGTCGTACGCCGAGCGTCGCTGGCAACTCCGCTTCACCGGCCGCTTTCCGGGATAAATCCCTAGCACCGCAACAACACTTTCGGCCCCTCGAACCGCGTGAGTGGTGAAGCCCGACTCACAGTGCAGCTTGCCTCCCGTACCCGGAGAAATCACACCGTTTGCCGCACAGGCGTATGCGTTGGAAACCGCCCGGCAGCTCATCCGGCAAGGAGCCGGCGAGCGGCATCAATGGCCGGTTCCGGGCCAGTGCCAGGCTGTATGGGAAAACCACCATGCACAAAATCCTGTGACAATCAGGGCAGAGAACCCAAGAAAGGACAAAAGGCTGCACGCGACGACTACCTGCTTGACTTGTTGGACACGTGCTGACAAGCCGCATTGACGGATGCGGCGATCATCGTGCTCAAGAGGTCGAGCCTCGCGCGGCTGATTCGGATCGGACACACCCCGATGTTCATCCAGATTCAGCGACGCTGCATTCCCAGCAGGAGCACGGGACTCTCGCTTGTGCGGCAGGAAAGGCGGGCCTGTAGCATGGCGCGGCCTGGGGCGGCGGGTGTGGGCGAAGCCGATCGACGTGCGGTAGTAGACCTGTACGAGACCGCGGCAACCAGCAGGGCGCCCTCCTCATCGTGGGCCCGGTCCATGAGCAGCTCCCGGTCATCGAGCGCAGGCCGAGCACGGTCTCCTCCAGGCGTGCGCGGAGTTCCTCACCGGCGCGCCACATCCGCCGGCGCGCGTCGGAGCCGTAGGTGCTGGCGAGGGTGATCCCGGCGCGTGCGGCGGGATCGACAGGCACGGCCGCGGTGAACGCCAGTCGCGGCCGGCAGTCGATCCCGGTGCCGACGTTCCCGTCCTCGGCGCCGACGCCGGGGCGCCAGCAGCCGCCTCTCCACCACCCCGTCCGCGATCTGCCCCCGGCCTGCCGCGCAGTACCGGAAACGCCACTCTGGTCGCTACGCGGAATCGATTACGTTACGGTGGTGCCACAGGCCATAGGCCGCGCAGACACCAAGCGTTGATCCACCTACCAGCAGCTGCTCCCCGGCCGCGCGGCAATGGATTCGTACTCACTTGGATGCCTGCACGCTGTGCAGCCCGCACGGCACCCCAGACGCGTCCACGGCGGCAACTCCAGGAGCGGCCAACGCCGCCGTGGACGCACTCTCCGCGCCGACCATTGCACGCGGCCTGTCGCGTGCGCTGCCGCTCCCCATCTCCGGCCGAGAGTGGCGAGGACGACCATCGGCTTCCAGCGCCACGCCACGTGCTCCCGGCTGCCCCAAAGGTCGTGTGGGACTCGACGCGACCATCCTGTCTATGAAATGTCGGTGCAATTCTCGTCAGTCTGCTGAGTCTGCGCAGTGCCCGGCACGTACTTCTCTTCGGCCGCCCACATCAGGTAACAAGAGCTCGGCCGCGAGCCGACGGGCAGGAGAAGCAGTGAAGCGTTCGAGCAATGTGATGGGAACACTCTTCGTGGGCGGCGCTCTGGCACTGACACTGGGCGCCCTCGTCTATCCAGCGATGCTCGGCATCAGCACGACATCCGCCTCGACCGACCGAATCATCGCCAACACGCAATGGGGCCCGCTCACAGAGGGCGAGCGGGACTTCGTGGTCAAGGTGCGTGCGGCAGGTCTATGGGAACACCCTCTGGGCCTGATCGGTTTGCAGAAGGGGCAGAGCAAGGCGGTCAGGATCGCAAGCCAGCACCTCGTGGACGGACATGCAGCTCTTGACGTCAGTTGCCGCAAGATTGCGCCGCTGTTGAACATCACGCTGCCCAACGTGGCAAGCCCTCAGCAGCAAGGTTTCGTCAGCCAGTTGAAGGCGGAGTCGGGGCGGCAGTTCGACACGGACTTCGCCAACATCCTGCGCATGACGCATGGTTCCATTTTCAACGCCATCGCGAAGGTACGCTCAACCACCAAGAACACCCTGGTCCGTGCGCTTGCCGATCAGGCGAACAACACCGTACTGGACCACATCACGGTGATGGAGAAGACCGGCCTCGTCGACTTCGACACCACGGTATTCAATCAGACCACTCCACCCAAGCTCCCTAAGTCGGACATGACGCCGCCTCCGCCAGTTCCCGGTCAGCCACAGGTCGTCCTCAACCCGCCTCCCAACCCGACCTCCACAGCACTGGACCTGAGCGCCGCATTGAACGGCTCCCAGGCCAACGCGGGTTAATACGCATGAGGGCCCGCCTCCAACTCGAATGGCAGGCGGGCCCCTCCTACGTGCTGTGGACCGGTGTCGCCTGGCGTGACGTCCCCTCAGTGACCGTGGGCTGCTCTGGGGTGACGGCCTGGCGCAGACTGCGGGACTGGACCGGGGCGGCGTCTGGCCTCCCCTGCTGACCAAGTTGCGTCTCGCTGACCTGCTGGACCTGGACGACTGCGCCGTGGACGGCTCGCACATCCGGGCTCTAAAGGGGAGATCACGTCGGTCCCTCACCTGTCGACCGGGCCCGCCCCGGCTCCAAGCACCACTTGATCATCGACCGTCACGGAACCCGCTCGCTGTCACGCTCACAGGCAGCAACCGGCACGATGTGATCCAGGCACGCAGGCGCGGCCACGTGTGGAGGCGGGCACAGAACGGCCGGACCGCTGAACGGGAGCGCCCACCCGGCGTCGCGGATGCCGTGACCGTAGCGCAGATGCGACCGGGCACGATTGCAGGAGAGTTCACCGACCAGCACTTGGATCTTGTCCGTGCTCGCCGTCGACAGGAGAGTTGTGAACACGCGCGTGTACTGGTCAGGAGTTCGGGAGCGCGTGATCGCGGTGGAGGGAGCCGAGCGTCGAGCCTCGCCTAGGTGGAAGCACAGTTCGGTGTCGCGCTTCCCGACGAGTACGACACATTCCTGACCGAGGTCGGGGCCGGCTGCCCCGGACCGGCACTTGAGCTCACGTCGTTGCGCCGAATCGACGCGAAGTGGGGACGGGTCTGGGACAACGACGAGGAGGGCCGTTCGTCGAGACGGCGGACTGGACCGACCAGGAGGTAGCAACCCTTCGTGCCGCCGGGTACGAAACCGCCACCCGTGACCAGGACGACGACTATCTGGGCGGCTACCGCAAGTCCTTCGGCGACGCCGACGAGGATGTCTGGTTTCCTGGAACGAGTGCGGGGCGCGATCCCCATCAGCAACAACGGATGCGGGATGAGTGGCTGGCTCATCGTCGTCGCCCCATACGCCGTGGAGCGAGCGTGGTTCCCGAAGCGCGCAACTGAACGAACGGCCTGGGCGCCAGGGGCCGTGTTTGCTCGGCTCTGCCTGGGTCGACAGCAGACGGGATGGGAGCTTCCCCCGCACACCACACTCGGCCGGCACCCGCGAACGGCGTCCCCTCTTGGCCAGGACCCGCCCAGCGGGCAGGTCGAACCACTCGGCGACGTGCTGGAGCAGGTCTGTGCAGCACAAGGAACGGCCAAGACCCGGCGGTGGGCTCGGCGACCGGTCTGCCCGTGACTGATGAGACATCAACAAACCTGCGTGGACGTCGCGTTGACGATGCACTCGGTCAGGGAGGCGCGATTCGGAAGGCATACCGCAGTGATAGCATTCCCGCGTCTTCGACCTTGATCAACTCAGCTCACGTGGTGGTCCGAGGTCAGCCTGCTCTTCGTGTAACAGCGGTCATGCAGTTAGCGGATGTGTCGCGGGTCCTTTCGGGGTGTATCTGGTGATGCCTGCATGCCTCGCACCAGGAAAGGTTTCCATGAATCAAGACACGCTCATATGGTGTCTGGCTGCAGCAACGGCGCTCGCCGTCGGCACAGTCGTGGTCCTCGGCATCCGCACCAGGGCCCTCGGGGCCAGAAGGAAGCAGGTCGAGGCGGAGCTCACAGCACGGTTGAGCGAGTCCGACGGCAAACTCGAGCACTCACGAGCGGAGTTGCGGAGGTTCAGGGATCAACAGGCCGCCGTCATCCAGGAGGCCGAGCGGTCGGCGGAGGAGAGCACCAAAGCCGTCCTCAAGGGCGCGGCCCGTTTCCTGCAGAGTCTCGCCGCCGAGCAGACGACGCTGCTTGACAGCATTCAGCACAAGTACGGCGGCCACGCGGTCCTCTCCGACCTCCTGGACGTCAACCACGCCAACGCGCAAATGGCGCGCAAGGCCCAGGGCATCGCGGTCATGTGCGGCGCGCCGCTCGGCCGCCGCAACCAGCCCGCCAGCGTCTATGACGTGGTACGCAGCGCCCAGGGGCAGATCCGGAACTTCCACCGCGTCCAGATCATGCAGCAGAACCCCATCGCGCTGAAGGCGTCCGCCGTTGCGCCCGTCGCGCTCGTGGTCGCCGAACTGCTTGACAACGCTGCCAGCTTCTCGCAGCACGACGCACCCATCGAGGTGACGTTCCAGCGGGTACAGAGCAACCTGTGCATCGTCATCGACGACGCCGGCGTGAGCATGAGCGACGAGGACCGGCAGAAGGCAACCACGCTGCTGTCCGGTGAGTCCGTCGCGAGACTGTCGGAGCTCGGCACCCAGCCGAAGTTCGGCTTCCCGGTGATCGGCCTGATTGCCCGTCAGTACGGCTTCAAAGTGGACGTCACGGGAGTCTCCCGGTACGGCGGCGTCCGGGCCGTCGTCCTGCTGCCCGAGGAGCTGTGGACTGTGGAGGAGACCCCGCCGGCCCCGAAGGAAGCTCCCGTCACAAGGATCCGTCGGGTCGAGAAGCGTGAGGAGCAGCCCGCGGCGCGCACGCTGCATGGCCTGCCCAAGAGGGGGGACCGTCAGGAGCCCGTCGCCACTGTCACCGACGACGCCGACACCCCTGAGGCACGGGCGCCCAGGCGGGCCTCTCGTGGCTCCGGCGGTCTCGGTGCCCTCCAGCGTGGCACGCTTTCCGGCCGCGACCTCGCAGTTCCCTCGCCCGAAGGGTCCGAAGACGTATGACCACAGATATGTCGTGGATGGTCCGGGACATCGTGGACAACGTTCCTCGGGCGCGGCACGCCGTGGTGCTGTCCGCGGACGGGATTGCCCGCGGGTCAACGGACGGCCTGACCCCGAAGGACGTCAAAACCATCGCCGCCGCCATGGCCGGCATGCAGTCGCTGAGCCGGGCCACCGCGCACTTCGCTGGGCCGGCCGAGGAGCGGGGGTGGAACCAGACAGTCATCGAGTTCTCGCACGGGTGGACCTTCCTGATCGGTGCGGGGCAAGGTGCCTACCTGGCTGCCGCTGCGGAGCCCGATGTCGACCTGCAGCAGATCTCGTTTCGTATGCACCGGCTCGTTGCCCGGCTGGGTGACAACCTCACATCGCCGCCGCGGGTGAGCGCCGGCGGGGCCGGAAGCGGCGAAGCCGCTGTCCAGCGCGAGGTGACGAGCTCCTCGGGGTTCGTGCTCGCCGGACTGGACCAGGCGATCGCCGACGTTCCCGGCGCCCGACACGCCGTGCTCCTGGGAGCGGACGGTCTCCCGCGCGGCGCGACGTCCGGGATGAGCAAGGACCTTGCGGACACGATCTCCGCGGCTATGACGGGCATCCACGCCTACAGCCGTGTCACCTCACAGTTTGTGGGTGACCTGGAGGATGCCGAGTGGCGTCAGACGGTCATCGAGTTCCAGCACGGCTGGATCTTCTTGATTGCGGCCGGCGATGGCGCGTTCCTCGCCGCGTCCGCTGATCACGACTGCGACATCGAAGCGTTCACCGCACGCCTTGAGGACGTCGCTCCCACCCTGCTCGCGAACCGGACACCCCAGCGAGAGAGGACCGACGATGCATGACGGACCGGACGACGAACTGGAACTGACAGCGCCATTAGTCCCCCTGTTCGTGATCACAGGAGGACGCAGGCTCCCCGCGGACCACAAGTACGAGCGCACCACTCTGGTCACCGCCGACGAGGGTGCACCGGGCGCAGCCCCCGTGCTGCCCCCCGAGTCCCGCAGGGTGCTGGACCTCGTCGCCGACGGGTTCCTGTCCGTGGCCGAAGTGTCGGGCCACACTCACCTGCCGCTCGGCATCGTGCGCATTTTGCTCGCGCAGTTGGAGGAGAGCGGCCTCATCCTCGTGAGGAAGCCCGTGCCCCGCGCCGAGCGCATCGACCGCGAACTGCTCGGCGCCGTGCTCGACGGCCTGCGCACCCGATTCGGAGCGTGACGCATGTATCTGGATCCAACCGTCTCCAACTCCGTAAAGATACTCATCGTCGGCCACTTCGGAGTGGGCAAGACCACTTGCATCGGCAGCATCTCCGAGATCGAACCGCTGCAGACCGAGGAGGAGATCACCGAGGCCAGCGAGGGTTTCGACGACCTGTCGGGCACCCCGGACAAGACGACCACCACGGTCGCCATGGACTTCGGCCGCCTCACTCTCAGCGAGGAGCTCGTCCTCTACCTCTTCGGGACTCCCGGGCAGGAACGCTTCAAGGAGATGTGGGAGGAACTGTCCCGCGGCGCACTGGGTGCCCTGCTGCTGGTCGACCCCACCCGGCTCCACGAGAGCTTCGCCATCTTGGACTTGGTCGAGCAGTTCGGCCTGACGTACGCCGTCGGCGTCAACCGTTTCGACGACACGCCCGACTACCCGCTCGAGGAAGTACGCGAGGCGCTCAACCTCTCCGAGGACACACCCATCGTGCACTGCGACGTCCGTGACGAGAAGTCCTCCGCGCAGGCGCTCATCGCCCTCGTCACCCACCTCATGTCAGTCCTCGGCTAGGAGACACACAAATGCAGCAGCCCTTCAACACGCCCGGCCCACCGCCTGGCTGCCCCGCGCACGGGAGCATCCAGCTCTTCGGCCCGGAGTTCGGCTCCGATCCCGCGGCCCACTACGCCCAACTGCGCGCGGCGGGCCCCAGCGCCCCCGTCGACATCGCACCGGGCGTCGAGGTCGAGCTGGTCACCAGTTACGACGCGAGCCTGTACATCCTGCAGAACCCGGCCTGGTTCGTCCGCGACTCCCGCCGCTGGAACGCACTGAACGAGGGGCGCGTCCCGGCGGACAGTCCAGCGCTGCCAATGATGGGCTACCGGCCCAACGCCCTGTTCAGCGACGGTGCGGCCCACGCCCGGCTCCGTCAAGCCGTCACCGACAGTCTGGCCACCGTCAACGAACTCCAGCTCATCCGGCAGGTGCAGCAGTCCGCCGACTACCTCATCAGCCGGTTCAGTTCCGAACTCCGCGGCCAGGCAGAGCTGATGGCGGACTACGCCCAGCCGCTCCCGCTGCTGGTCTTCAGCGACCTGTTCGGCTGCCCGCCCGAGATCGGTGACCGCATCATCGTCGGCATCAGCGGCATCTTCGAGGGTACTCCCGGCGCGGACGAGGTCCTCGGCGGCGCTCTCGCCGAACTGATCGCCCTCAAACATCGCCAGCCGGGCGCGGATCTGACAACCCAGCTGATGAGACACCCCGCGGGCCTGACCGACGAGGAGGTTCTGCACCAGCTCGTCACCCTCCTCTCCGGCGGAACCGCGCCTCTGGCGGCGGCCATCGGCACCAGCAGCGCGCTGTACCTGGGAGAGGACTGGCAAACTGGTCTGCCCGTCGAGGACGCCGTCGTCCAGACGCTGTGGAACTACGCGCCGATCGCCAACTACGCGGCCCACTACCCGACGCACGACGTCGAGCTGGGCGGCAGAACACTCCGCGCCAACGACCCAGTCCTCATCTCCTTCGCCGCAGCCAACACCGACCCGAAGCTGACCGAGCACCGCAAGCAGCTCAGTGGCAAGGCACATCTGGCCTTCGGCGCCGGACCGCACGCCTGCCCCGCCAAGGACCCGGCGTTCATGATCGCCGTCACCGCCGTGGAGTCCCTGCTCAACCGTCTTCCCGACGTCGAGCTGCGCGTCCCCTTCAAAGACCTGTCCTGGGTGCCCGCGCCCTGGATGCGTTCCCTGGTGACCGTCCCGATTCGTTTCACCCCGCGCGCGGTCCCCTCGGCAGCCACGCAACAGCCGCACTCTCCGTCCGCCCAGACGGCGCAGACGTCCTCGTCGGCCCCCCGGCGCTCCGGTGCCCCGGCCTCTCGCCCTGCAGCTCACGCCGCATCCCAGCACAAGGGGGGACTCTTCAGCCGCTTCCTGGCATGGACGCGAGGCGAGTGACGTAGGTAACCCTACGAGAACACAGTGGTATTGGGTGTTTCGATCATCCCCCGGGTATGCATGGCGGCGTTTGCTCAGAAAGGAGCCGTCACCGTGGGGACAGCCACGACACCGTCCACCGACCGGCGGACCGCCGTCACCCTCTTCTCCCGTCTGCGGACCGCAGAGGGCCAAGCCGACCCGTTTCCGATCTACACGAAACTCCGGTCAAGAGGCGGAGTCAGCCACGCACCCTGGGGAGGCTTCCTCGTCACCAGCTTCACCCTCTGCGACCAGATTCTGCGCAGCCCCAACTGGCGTGAGCCAGACAAGAACTGGCGCGAGAAGCAGGGACCCCGCACCCGTTGGAGCGCGTTCTCCTCACGCGAGATCAGCCGCACCCTGCCGGCGCTCAACCCGCCGGAACACACCAGGGTGCGGCGAGCGGCCGGCAGCTTCGACCGCAGCACCATCGAGCAGATCGGGCGGACCGTGAGCCGGGTGACCGACACACTCATCGGCACCCTCGAGATGCACCTGCGCGACGGCGAGGCCGACTTCGCCGCCCTGGTCAGCGAGGAACTCCCGATCGCAGCCATCGGCGAATGGCTGGCCCTGCCGCCCGCGGACTGGCCGCGCCTGCGCGAGCTGACCCACGACCAGGTCTTCACCCAGGAACTGCTGCCCTCCGCCAGCCAGTTGGCACGGTCCGACACGGCCATGGCCGAACTACGCTCCTACCTCACCGAAGTGGTGCGGCACCGACGCCGCCATCCGGGCAAGGACCCCGTCTCCCAATGGATCAGCACCTGGGACGCCCTCGAACCCGACCAGGAGAAAGCGGACGAGGGCGTCTACCTGCTGGTCCTGTTCATCCTGCTGGCGGCACTGGAGACGACCTCCACTCTCCTATCGACCACAACACTCCTGCTCCTCGAACATCCCGAACGGTGGGACATGGTCGCCGCGAACCCGGACATCGTCCCAGCGTTCGTCGAAGAAGCACTGCGCTACGACTCGCCCACGCATGTGATCAGCCGGATCGCGGCGCAGGACTGCGTCCTGGACGGCGTCGAGATCCACGCGAACGACATGGTCCACCTGATGGTGGGAGCGGCCCACCGGGACCCTGCCAAACACCCCCACCCCGACCGGTTCGACCCCCACCGCAAACCCGCCCACCTCGCCTTCAGCGGAGGCATCCACTACTGCCTCGGCGCCCCACTGGCCCGCCTCGAAGCCCAGACCCTTCTCCGTCAACTCGTCAGACGCCTGCCACGCCTCACCCTCGTGCGGCGCCCCCAGAGGGCACCCCGTGTCGCCTTCCGGCGTCTGCTGACCCTGGACGTCACCTTCGCATGAACGACATACTCCCCGCCCCCGCAGAGCACTCCCCCGGTTCCATCGGCACCGAGCAGGACGGACCCGTCCTCCACGTCCGCCTGAACCCCGCGCAACGGGACGACCAACTGAGCGTCGCCGCCCTCGACAACCTGACAGCCCTGCTCGACGACCTCCACGAACGGCCCGACATCCGCGTCGTGGTCCTCTCCTCCGCGGGCGAGGACTTCTGCCTTGGAGCCGACCGCAAGGAATACCTGGCCGCACTCGACGCGGACCGGACAGGCACCACCATGCGCCGGATCGCAGACAAGGCCCACCGCCTCTGCCAGGCCCTGGAGAACACCCACGCCGTCACCATCGCCCGCCTGCACGGGAAGGTCATCGGAGCCGGTCTCGCCCTCGCCGCGTACTGCGACCTGCGCGTCGGTGCCGACACCTGCCGCTTCCGTATGCCGGAAGTCGGCCTCGGTCTCCCCCCAGCCTGGGGCGGGGCCATAGGACGGCTCATCTCCGAGGCCGGCGTCGCAAGGATCCGCGAACTCGTCCTCACCTGCGAGGTGTTCGATGCGGCCACCGCCCACCGGCTCGGCCTCCTCCACAAGGTCGCCCCCCTCGACCAGCTCGACAAAACAGTTGCCGCATGGACCAGACCGCTCGCCAGACGATCCCCCGAGAGCCTTGTCATGACCAAGCGCATGCTCACGGGCTTCTCCCAGGCCTCCCGCACCGCCGACCTTTCCGCGCTCGACGCCCACCTCCTGACGGCCCAGCTCACCCGACCACAGAGCCGCGACCTGACGACATTCTGAAGGCCACGCCCCCTGTGCAGGACGGGGCTGCCGCGCAGGGGGCTCGGATCCCGGGAACGCGCGTCAGGCTCAGCGACAGCAGTCCTGGGCCGGATCACGTACTCAGCGCCGATGCACCGGTCACCCTCATCCTTCGCCTGCGGAACCGAACCGGGTGCACGGCCGGTACGAACGGCGTCTGGCGGACGCCGTTCGTGGGAACCACACCGGTGGTCATCCGGCTGGTCGTCCGCAAGTTCAAGTGCCTCAGCCCCAGTGTCTGACGGTGACTTTCGCCGAACAGATACCGGGCTGAAAGGCCGGCGCGGTGCGGGTCCTCGGGATCGACGAGTTCCCCCTGCTCAAGGGGCACAACTACGCCACGCTGCTTGTCGACCTCGAAGCCCGACGGTGGCAGAAGATCGCCGCTGGCGACTGGGCCGCCTACGCCGCCGACGTCAGCAACCGCACTCGAAAGGCTCCAGCCCGTGACCTTCCAGGACCATCTTCGGACCCTTGCCGAGCGAGCGATCAGCTCGATCCCGGCTGGCGAGGCAGAGGACATCTACGTCATCTCGTTCTTCATCGACGACGAGAGGGACGACCCACGACAGCCCACCCTGACCATCGGATACAACACCGAAGCCCAGTTCCGGCGCACCATCGCGGACGCCTCCGACGAGGCGGAAGCCCGCTGGAACTACGCCTTCTGGCTGCAGAACGAGCTCACGGTCATCGGAGACCTCACTCGAGACCCCGACGGAGCCGCGGCACGCCGCCAGTGGATCAGCGAACTCGGACTGTGGTACGACGAGCCCACACATCCTGAAGACTGGATGACAACCGTGGGGCCGACCGCCGTGCTGATCGAGGCCGACTTCAACCAGGCATGCGTCCAGCTCGCTCGCGACCTCCACAATGATGGCGTCATCAAGAGCGCCATCGGCAGGCCAGTACCCGTGATCCTCCACGAGCTGGAGTACTACGAGGGGATCGCTCGCCGCACCGAGGCGGCCAACCCGCCCGGGCTCGCCAACGACTTCACGACCTGGGTCCGTACTGGCTGAGGCATTCGGGCAGTTCCAATGCCCAACAGACGTATAGCACCTCTGGAACCACCTCACCAAAGCCGCAGAAAGAACTCTCACCAGCCACTACGCCTGCATCCGCGCCGCCGTGAAGCCACCAGGCAACCTGAAGAAGAGGCCGCAGTGCCGCCGCCGGACGGAACACTCTGCAGACACCTGCCCCATTGCAGAGAAGCACTCACCGCCTCGAATACTGTGTGGCACCATGCTGGGCAAGCTCCGCAGCCATACAGATTCAGCAGGTTGCCGACGAACCCGCATAGCCTCCTGCTCCGCCATCCCCGTGCGCAGTGGAGGGCCTGGTCTGCTTCAGCGCGTACCCGGCCGCGGCCAGGGGTCCAGCACGGCGTGAACAGTCCCGGTCCTCCACCAGTCAGCCTCGCTCGACCAGCCGTTCAGCTTCGACCAGAAGCCTTCCACCCTGCTCTTCTCCGTTGACAGACCAGCGCGGCATTAGGGGATGCGCTCGCGTCGGGTGCACCGCTTCTTGGAGGACCTCAGCAGGGAAGGGTCGACGTTAACGGGATCTGGCACTGCGGGTCAGCGAGGGCGAGCAGGTCCTGACGGCCTATGCCCGAGGTGTCCGCGAAGGATGCGGAGATCCTGGTCCGGCGGCCGGGTCCCGTGTCCGGCGCAATCGGCGCGGCGTGGCTGCGCCCGAAGTTGTCTATTTGGTACGCGACTTCCGGTACTCCTCAACCACTATGTCGGTCAGCTCAGCCACCGACGTCTCCGATGTGCGCTTGTCGAAGGTGATCTCGCCGTGCTGCAGCAGGTTGATCCGGTCGCAGACTTCGAAGACCTGGGCGTAGTTGTGGGCGATGATGATGACGGAGACCTCGCCGCGGGCTTTGAGGTCGTTGACAAGGTCGAGAATGAGTGCGCCTTCCTTGGCGCCCATCGCGGCCAAGGGCTCGTCGAGGAGGAGGACCCTGGCCTCGGAATAGACCGAGCGAGCCACGGCGATGGCCTGGCGTTGGCCGCCAGAGAGCTTGGCGACCTCGACATCGACCGACGGGATGTTCACTCCCATCTCGTCCAAGTGTTCCTGGGCGATCCTGCGCATCACACGGTTGTTCAGCAGCCGGGTGAGGCCCATCTTCTCCCGGTTCAGGAACATGTTGTGGTAGACCGTCAGCTCGTTCACCAGTGCCAGGTCCTGGTACACCGCGTCGATGCCGAGCGAGCGGGCATGGTCGACCGACTTGAGCGTCACCTCGTCGCCGTTCAGGAGGATGCGGCCGGCATCGGGCCGGTGGAATCCGCAGAGGATCTTCAACAGGGTCGACTTTCCCGCGCCGTTGTCTCCGACGAGGGCGAGGACCTCACCTTTGTCCAGGCGCAGGTTCACGTCCCGTAGCGCCGTTACCGCGCCGAAGCCCTTCACTATGTGCTCTACGAAGAGCGCCGGCGCCGGTGTCGTCCCGCTCATCGGCGGCCTGCCCTTCGCAGTCCGGCCAGGTGCACGTTGAGCACCATGGACAGGATGATCGCCGCACCGAGGATGATGTTGAACGGATTGGCGTTGATGCCGATGAAGTTGAATCCGTTGCGCAGCTCGGCGAGGACGAGTGCGCCGAGCAGTGCTCCGACGACCGTCCCCGAGCCGCCGGCCAACGCTGTACCGCCGATGACCGCTGCGGAGACGGCGGTGAACATCGGGGACGCGCCATCTGCACCCGCAGAGGTCGGGTCGATCGAGTCGACGCGGAACGCCTCGAGGATGCCGGCAAAGGCGCCGAGGGCACTGGTGGCCATGAAGTTGCCGAACTTGATGCGGCCGGTTTTGATGCCGGCTTCGCTCGCGCCGAGCGGGTTGCCGCCGGTTGCGATCGTATGCAGGCCCCAGCGCGAGCGGGTGAGTACCACGTGGAAGTACGCGACGATGATGAGGCACCAGATCAGTTCCGACCAGTCCGACTGCCCGAACCATCCACGCACCCCGTGCGCAGCCTCGGGAATCTGTGCCGGGTACGCGTGCGACGTGGTCAGCATGATGCCCAGGACGAGGAAGAGCATGCCCAGCGTGGCAACGAACGACGGTACCTTGAGCACGACCACTATGAAGCCGTTGGCGAGGCCGATGAAGGCGCCGGCCAGTATCGAGCCGATGATGGCGATGATCGGGTACGTGCCGTAGTAGTCGATCATGTAGTGCATCAGGAACGGCGAGAGCGCGGAGACGGCGCCCACCGACAGATCGATCTCCCCGCTGACCAGCAGCAGCACCATGCCCGCTGCGATGATCGCGTACGGCGCCGTCTGTTGGGAGAGGTTGACCAGGTTGCTGCGGGCCAGGAAGTCGGAGTTGTTGGCCCAGAAGTACAGCAGCAGGCCTGCCGCGACGATGAGGATGGTGGCCTCGCGGCGGATGACGAACGCCTCGAAGGCGAGGCGCAGCGGGCCGTGTCGCCTTACCGGCGGGGTGCCGGCCGTGGCCTTCCCGTCGGCCGTGGTCTTCTCGCCGGTCGCGTTCTGCACGGTCCGCTCGCTCATGCGTGTCCTATGGCGCCGGAGCGCTTGATCAGCTGCTGCCTCGTGCTGGAGCCTTCGTACCGGGTCCTGGTCTGCAGATACGGGTCGACGTTGTCCTTGCTCACGAAGAGCAGGCCGGTGTCGGTGACACTCGGCATCACCAGGCCACCGGACAGCTTGTACATCCACAGGTACAGCACGCTCAGGAAGCCCTGCAGATAGGGCTGTTGGTCGATGGTGAAGTCGAGGTCACCCGCTTTGATCGCGGTGAGGGTGTTCGGGTTCAGGTCGAAGCCTCCTGCGACCACGCCCTTCTTTTTGAGGCCGTACTTTTTCACGACCTTCCCGATGCTTTCCGTCGAGCCGGCGTCGACCGCGAACAGGCCCTTGAGGTCTTTGTGTCCGCTGGCATACGCATCGATGGTCGACAGCTCCTGAGGAAGCTCCGCACCGCTGGCGACCGACTTGAAGTTGATCGACTTGCCGGATGCTTTGATCGCATCGGTGGCCCCATCGATGCGCGGCTGGATGTTGAGTGCGCCCGGGGTGGCGATGAACCCGACCGCGTCCCCGCCGGAAGGCATCACCGAGGCGATGCGGCGGCCCAGCTCGACCCCGGACTGGTAGAGGTCCTGGCCGATGTAGCAGAGCCGGCTTGTCCCCGGATCGCCTTTCGCGCCGTCCGCGTTGTACGAGACGGTCGGGATTCCGGCGTCCAGGGCCTTGTCGACGGGTGATTTGAAGGCGTTCTTGTCGACGACTGCTACCGCAATGCCGTCGGCCTTCGCGGAGACGGCCGCGGACATGGTGCTGACCATTTCCGGGACACTCGAGTCCTTCGAGCCGGTCCACTGGAACGAGGCGCCCAGGAGCGCGCAGGCGTCTGCCGCGCCGTATTGCGTCGGAGTGAAGAACGGGTTGGTCGTGACGTGGTTGACGAACACGAACCTCCACTTCGGGGTCGTGGGAAAGTCTCCGACACCGTCACCGGGTTTGTTGTTGTCGCTCTTGTTGTCAGCCGAGCAGGCGGACAGTAAGGCCGCCGCGGCAGCCGAGGCGCTCATCATTCCGGCGCCGCTCAGCAGCCGTCGCCTGGCCAACCCGTTCAGGCCGAGCGTGTCGAAGGCCTCTTCCAACTGCGGATCGATCCTCTTCATGATCACTCCGGTGTGCTCGATCCAAGCTGCCCGATATTTCGAACGGCGTTCGGAACGTTTGGTGGGGGTGAACGTAGAACTGCCCCGGTAGGTCGTCAAGGCCCTCAGCGCGCTACGGTTTCGCCGGCATTCATCCGCGGATCGACTGCCCCGCCAGGCCCGCGCCGTCCCGGTCAGGGGCTGCCTTTGGCCTCTGGATAATGCCGTCGGAGCACGGACAGACCGATCGCCGCCCGCCGTACACGCTCACGCGCAGTCGCCAAAGCCGCGTCGGCAAGGTGCGTTCCAGAGGGGTACAGTGACGGCGCGTTTCGCACCGTGAACTTGAGGTGGACAGGAGCCGCCACGCGCACGAGGGCCGGGATCTCGTAGTAGCGGACCACACCACCGAAGTCGTCCGCGCTCTCCACATAGACGTCCAGCGGCACGTCGACTGCGGCCCGGATCGCCGCCATCTGGGCGAGAGTGAGATCGACCGGCAGGTTGATCGTGGTAACCCCGAGGTCCTCAAGCACGCGTGCGGCCGCAGGATTGGCCGTCGGCATTGATATCGACGACTTGATCTCCAGGTCTGGCGGCAGGTCGCCGGACCGCCGCATTCGGCCGAGGACCCACAGTTGGCCGATGTCGGCCACAAGCACGCTGCGCACGCCGAGGTCGCAGCCACGGATGACGTCCTCGACCCCGTACGCGAGCTGATCGGCCCCGCGCAGCACCGCCGCCGCACCGCCACCCGCGACGGACGAAGCCTGAATACCGACGTCCCAGCCACCGCGCGGACCGACAAAGAGACAGACCTCCACGTCGTGTTCGCAGCCGAGTGCCACCATGTGCTCGATCTCCGATTCGGCGAGGAGCATCATTCCGCTGCCCTGGCTGATGCGGTGTATCCGGATGCCCTGCCGCTCGGCCTCATCCATGACTGCCTGGAACGGCCCTGGGCCTTCGACCGAAGGGATCTCCACCCGGTACTGCGCACCGGCCGGGAAGCGCTTGGAGGAGTCGGGCAGTTCCCCGAGGTCCCGCTCCGGCAGCCCGAGCGTGGACAGCGACCGCCGCGACTTTTCCATGCCGTCCATTCGGACCTTCTCTCGATCGATATACCGAACCTTGTTCGACATCGCTGCGCTTGGACGGTAGGCAGCCAATGACGGCCCGTCAACGGTCGTCCAAGCCATCTGTGGGGCGGGCTTCCGGCGACGTCATGTCTCACGTGCCGGTTGCTCCGATCCAGCACTGCCGGTGCTGCCCGCCTTTTACTCAGCAGCTGACACCAATCCGTCCGCGCACGCGGAGTCCACCTGAGGAAACTGCAGGTCCGGTCTCCAACCTCGAAACCCGGTCCGGCAGACTCCAAGGCTCGTATCCCGGCAGGCATTGCCCTATACCGAACGCGGGGGTTGCGCCTTCACCGAACTGGGCTTCAGCTGACTTGTGACCTTCCGAGGCATCTGCCAACAGTGAGCTATTTCAGAGTGGCCACTGATCGAGTGATGGCTGAACCGAAGAACGGCAGGTGTCACACAGGCAGACCTGCTGTCGCTGTGGCCGAGGCTACGTGCATTGGACTCGACCAGCTGAACGCCCGTGTCACTGAAGCCGGTTGAGGCGGCCAGAGGTTGTCAGTGGCTGGTGACAGGATCACCGGCATGGTCTTTGTACGTACTACTCCGCCGCGGCCCGTGGACGTGACCGCGGTCTTTCCCGAGCTCGCACCGTTGGCGCGTCCTGCGATTCGGCTGCACCCGCGTCCCGGGTCGCCTTCGGTCGGTGAGAGCTCGGTCGGGGGGCCGTTGCTGTGGCCGGCCCATGAGCCGTGGCCTCACTGCGAAGCCTCGCACCTGCACGTGGACAGCGGGTTCCGTGAGTCACCGGACGACGTGCGGCTCTTGAGGCGCATGCGGGTCCGGTGGCACGGCGATCACGGTGGTCCTGGGACAACGCCCGAGGAGGCGGCGGTCAAGGAACGGAACGCCACGAGGCTCGCGGAGCGACTCGCCGCCGGCCCGCCGCCCGCGGACTGCCCGGTCCCCATGCTGCCCGTGGCCCAGCTGTATCTGCGCGACATACCCCTGCTGCGGCCGCCCGGACAGGCCGATCTGCTCCAGGTTCTGTGGTGCCCCTACGACCACGATCCGCATCACAAGCCTTCAACCGCACTGTTCTGGCGGTCCGCCGCCGAGGTCGTCGACATCCTCGCCACACCGCCCGAACCGTACGAGGTGAACCATTGGGGCTATCTACCGGAGCCGTGCGTACTGGCACCGGAAGCGATCACCGAGTACCCCAACAGCCTCGATCTGAGCCCGCAGATGCGGCTCATGGTGGAGGACTGGAGCAGATGGCAGGCAGCCGGCGCCGGCGTGGACAGCTCCTACGCGGAGTATCCGCGGGAGTTCTATGGCGTCCATCTGGCTAACGCGCCCGGCTGGAAGGTCGGTGGCTGGCCTCCGTGGGGCCGTACCGACCCCTACCCCCGGTACTGCACGGTCTGTGATGTACAGATGGTCCCGCTGCTGACCATCGCCTCCCGCGAATGGGACGGCGGCGAGGGACGAAGCTGGACGCCTCAAGAGGACCAGGCCGCCGCCAACGTCGCCGGTCATTGCTGTGGTCAGAGCCCCTCGGGGCCGACCAAAGTCGAAGTCGGCAGCACCGACAACATGCAGATCTACGTATGCCCGACCTCTCCCGAGCATCCGCACACCGACCTGATCCAATGAGCTGCCGGGCCTGTCACGCACTCTCCCGCAGCCGGTGACAGAAGTGCCGCCGCGTCAGGGTGTGTGAGAAACCGTTCGCCTCACGGCGGCGGGGCCCGCAACGCACGAGGCTCCTGTGCCGTTGGGAGAGGTGTTCGAAGTCTCAACCCGTCGGCACAGGAGCCTCGTTGGTTTCCCAACCTGCCGCACGCGCTGGTCGAGTGGGTCACCATGCTCATGGTCACCCGTGAGGGTGACCGCCGATGCAAGCTCCCACCGCACCAGCGCGCGCTGGTCGCTCTGGTGTAGCTGCGCAAGCAGGACCCCCTCGCGCAGATCGCCGCCGGCTTCGGCATCTCGGTGGCATCGCCCACGCCTACACCCACACCGTGGTCGACCTGCTCGCGGCCCGGGCCCCGGCCTGCTCAAAGTCCTGCGTGAAGCCGACCCGGACTTCGTCTCCCCGTGAGGCGACGGCACCCTCGCCGAGTGCAACCGCGTGGGCGACGGCCGGGCCGACTACTCCACCAAACACCGCCGCCACGGCGTGACCGTCCAGGTCGTCACCGACCCGGCGGCCAGGTGTTGTGGATCTCCCCTGCATTGCCGGGCCGAACCCACGACCTGACCGCGGCCCGCACTCACCGGATCATCCGGATCTGCGAACGCCAAGGCACACCCCGGCCCTCGCCGACCGCGCCTACCAGAGCGCCGGTCCCTGGGTGACCACCGGACGCAAACGGCCGCCCGGCAGGGAACTTACCCCGACCCAGCGCACGGTCAACCGTGCCCTTTCCCAAGCGCGGGCGCCCGTCGAACCCGGGAGGGCAATCCTGAAGTCATGGCGGATCTTCCGCAAGGCACGGGTCAGTCCGAATCGGATGACGTCCATCGCCGCAGCCGTCCTCACCCTGGAGAGGCAACGCTGAAAAGGCTTCACGAGGCTTCCGCGGGCTCGTCAACAGCGAACACGTAGGGTCCGGCGTCGCCCAGGTCCGAGAGCGCTAGCCACACACCTGATGGATCGGCACTGCGTCCGACGAGTTGAACCACGTACTGCCTTGTGACGCCAACGCGGCATCACCCGTCACACGTGCGTTGTCGCGGATGCATGATGTGCCCTTACCATCCCTGGACCGTGGCGTGCATCTCCCAGACGAGAAGTTCGGACGACTTGAGTGCTGTGACCTTCTGTCCCCCAGTGGCGGTGAAGCGGACAGCGTCACCAGCAAAGAGATCACCCGTACCTTCCAGCGAGACGTGCCCTGCTGGCAGAAAGAGATGAAGGAACGGGGCGTCGGGAAGCGTCACCTGGTCGCCCTTCTTCAAACGTGCGGCGTGGAGGGCAGCATAGCGATTCTTGATCTGAATGGCGGCATCGCTTTTATGTCGCTTAATACCGGACGCAACGACAGCGAACTTTCCATGGAGTGCCGCGTCTTCGATCTCCATCTGCTGATATCCCGGCTTGATTCCGTTCTCGTCCGGAACTACCCACATCTGGACGAAGTGCACAGGTTCCGTGTGACGGCTCTTCGTTCCTTCTAGGCGCCAGGAGTCATTCTTCTCACTGTGCATAATTCCGGTACCGGCACTCATGCGCTGCGCAAGACCTGGATAGATCAGGCCATTGTGACCGACCGAATCCTGATGCACGAGCGATCCCCGGAGGACCCAAGTCACGATTTCCATGTCCTCGTGCGGATGCGTCTCGAAACCCTTGCCCGCCCGGACAATATCGTCATTGTTAACCAGTAGCAGCCCATGATGAGTATTACGAGGGTCATAGTTGTTCGAAAAGGAGAATGAATGCTTCGAATCTAGCCACGAAATCTTGGTCCTAAAGCGGTCAGCTGCGCGTCGCACATCGACCGTGGGATGCAGAGATTTTGCCACTAGCTTGTCCAATCAGACGGAATGAGGATATGCGAAGTTTCAAGCATTGCTCGTGACATGGATCTCGGGAACGGCCGGCATTCCCACGTGCAGCTGCGAACAGTGCTGGTCAGCAACCTCTGCGCAAATCGCGGCGATCTGTTCACACAGAGGGTGCCCAAGATCGGCGGCATTGAGAGCCATGATCATTTTATAAGTCAGCTCATCCACCGGAAACTCCCTGTCGGGTCAGTCGCGAGCGCGTAGAACGCCAAAGGCTTTCGAGCTCTGGCCGCCTCCGGGCGCAACGTGTCAAGACAAGGGGCAGCAGCGTCTCGTGAAGGCTCAGGCTATAGCGAGCTACATCGTTCTCGTCGACTTGGCGCGCCGCTCTGCTTCTATTTCCAGACTGAACTTCATCCTTCGGGCGGCGATCGGAACGCCGCACCGAGCTCCACGACGCCTTCGTCTCGTTGGCCTGCGGCCTCATCTGCTGGAGGCGGCTTCAAAAGCCCAAGAACAGCTGACCGGTGTCAGGGCAGGCCAAGGCCCCAGCGGGCTGCTTCAGAGCGTTGGTACTCTCCGCTTCCATGGCGAGACAGGGGAGATGAACGTGGGAGCAGAGCCGTCGAGTCCTCCGAGCCGCTGGTCCAGCGGAATTGGCTTTGGTGTCCTCTTCGGCGGGCTGACCACAGTGGTGACCATTGCTGCGATTGGGAGGGCATGGGCTGCTTGTGACATCGGCGTCAACGCAGCAGCCAACAGCATGACTCTGCTGTTTCTTGCGCCTCTCATATGGATCGCCACTACGGTTCCGTTGGTGATCCTGCACAGCACCCTCGGAAAACGTCATCGCAGGACAGCCCGGATGGCAGGGCTCATCTTCACTCTGTGGTTCACCTGGTTCCTTGTCACATGGCTCGGGATGCCGGACTCCTACCCCGCCCCGTTTTGCCCGGGCAACGTTCCACCCTGGTGGCCGAGCTTCATCCCGACATGACTCCAGCATGGCTTGTGAACGACCTTGGCGCTGGCAGCAGCAACCTACTCAGCAGCGCCCCCGACCAGCCGCTCACACCAGCAAGATCGTGTTACGAGCTCTAAGGGGCAGACGACGCGACTTTGCGGACACGTCCTGGGCACGGTATGACCTCGGCATGGCTTCGGTGCTGCGGCGTGGAGCGTCTGTGGCGCGGAACAGGCCGGAGCCCTTGTCCGCGTCGGCGCGGACAAGGGCTTTCTCAGACTGTGCAGGGGTTGCGCCCTACCTGAGCCCGAAGGCACGGACCAGCGTCTGGCTGACGCTGTTGCCGTGTACGTCCCGCGCGGTCGTGCGCAGGCTGGCGAATCTGGCCTTGGAGGGCGCATCAAGAGATGTTGTCCACGTCATGCCTGACCGGCGCAGTGTCGACGTGTGCCAGGTGGCACCGTCGTCGTAGGAAATCTCCAGGCGAACGTTGTCGACGGTGCCGGCGCCTGTCCCGTTCTCGAACTGTGTCGGAGTGACCTGCAGCGGGGTCCGGCGGGATGCCTTGCCGGAGAGGTCTGTAGCCACTGCGTAGTCCAACTGGATCAGGGGCAGCGGGCTGAGGACCTCGGATGGTGTGGAGCTGGAAGTGAATGCCCATTCCGTGCGGGTGTGTGTCGAGTACGGTCGCGTCGGTGTGTCCCGCTCCCCCTCGACGACGATCCGGTAGGGCATCGGTGCGGTGGGCAGGTCTTCGGCGGTGACGAACTGTTGGTTGACGCCTTGGGCGAGGAGCCGCTCTCCCTGGTAGAGGGAAACGTTCGATGTGATCCCATCGATCCAGACGACGCCGGAGTGACGGCCGGAGTCTCCCCAGGCTGCGATTGAGGCCGTGCTCATGATGTCGCCGACCCGGAAGGGCGCAATGTGGGTGTCATCGCTGAAGAGGCGAGGATGCTGGATGGGTGCGAACCAGGTCTCGGTCGATGTACTGCGTGCCTTGTAGGTGCGCGGCGGCCCCGCTTGGCCGAGGTCCTCTCTGCTGGCGGCCGCGGCCCACAGCGCGTCTGCGCTGACCCAGGAAGTGAGGGTGCCTTGAGCCTTCACAGGCGTTGACAGGCCGTTCATGGTCTGGTGCGTCTCCGGGGTCAGGTCGTCGCGTCGTTGAAGCGCCTCTCCCGGAGCGGTGTCGCGGAACGACTCGTCGATTCTGGCGAGTTCGACGGTACGTGGCCGGTAGGTGAGGGTGCGGGGGATCTCGCCGTTGTAGTGCCGGACGAGATCGTAGAGGTAGCCCGCCTGAGGGTGGGAGACCACCTTCAGCTCCGTCGTCCTGGCCTTCGTAAGGATGTGCATCAGGCGGAGGCTGTCGTCGGTGCCAAGTGAGGTGACCGGTAGGGGGGCCGCGTCGAGCAGGTCAGCCCAGGCGTCGAGCTTTCCGTAGCCGTCGTTGAGGATCAGCAGGAACTTGGCGCCGGCCTTGGCTGCAGCCTTCGCCTGATCGGGTGCGGACACCGTGTCGCTGCGGCGGACGACGGCGGCTTGGCCGCGGACCTTGATCTTTGTGAATTCCGCGGCGGAGCCGTTCCCCGCCCAGACTGCTCGGTAGGTGGCATTGCCTTCGGGCAGGGTGGGGGCCAGGCTTTGCGGGACAGTGCTGCGGTAGGTCTCTGAGCCGGTGGACAGCGTCAGGGGAGGCTGGATCTGGCGCCAGCGTGTGGTGAAGCTGTAGACGCCATGCGTGACCTTGGGCGTCGGCGTTGCCCAGAGGCTGTCGTATCTCCAGTACTGCGGCATGTAGCTGTCCAGGAACGGGTAGTGGCTGCCGTTGGCCCGGTACTGGTCCACTCGCATGAAGCTGTTGGCGGTGGGGTGGGGGGTGATTGCCGCTGCCCTTTGAAGGTCAGCGGCGTTGAAACGCAGAGATCGGTCCTCGCTGAGGTCGACCTGGGGTGCCGAGAACAGACCAAGACCCAGCGTGTGCGTGCCGTCGATGCCGGGAACGTCGGCGTACAGCCAGGCCGCGTAGTTGCTGGGGCTGAGGCTCAGTTCAAGGGTGCCGGAGGAGCCAACGCTGTACACCTTCGGAAAGGTGTCACGGTCGACGTCTTTCACAATGAGCGTTCCCGACAGGGCGGCGCCCTTGCGGTCCTTGGCAGTGACCGACAGCGAGACGCGCTTGCCGACCTTGTTCACGCCCACGGGGATGCGGGCGCGAACGGTGCCGTCCGGGTCGGTGGCGGTGAGCTGGCTGGTGTAAGCGGATTCGGCTGCGGCCTGGTCGAGATGGCTGATCACGCCGACCGCGGCGGTGCCGTGAGCTGGCACGGTGACGCGGGTGTCGGTGAGCGTGAAGAGCCCATCGGGAATGTTGCTCGCCGCGAGGCTCAGGTCCAGGGTGATCGGTGTGGCTTCGGTGTTGCTGTAGGTGACGTCCCTACGGATCGTTTGCCCCGGCGTGTAGGGGTAGTGGGCTTGGGCGAATGCCGGCCCGGATGCGACGACAGTGGCCTTGACTGCTGCAGCGATGTCGAGTCGGCCGCTTCCCCCCTGGTAGGGGCTGGCCTGCCGTGTACCCGTTGTGGAGCTGACCAGAGTGTCCTTGAGCTGTTGTCCGTCCCAGTCCGGGTGCTTGGCCGCCAGCAGGGCGGCGGCGCCTGCGACGTGCGGCGTCGCCATTGATGTGCCGCTCATGTACTGGTAGGCGCCTTCACCCTCTGGTGCGTACTGCGAGCGAGCCGCGAGGATGTTGACACCGGGAGCCGTCAGGTCGGGCTTGATGGCGTTGTCGCCGACTCGAGGCCCACGGCTCGAGAAGTTGGCCAGCTGGTCCACGCCCTTGCCAGGCCCGTTCACGGCGCCCACGGTGAGCGCGGCGTCCGCTGCCCCTGGGGCCCCGATGGTGTATGCCTCCGGACCGGAGTTGCCTCCCGCGATGACGAACAGGGCACCGGTCTCTTCGCTCAACCGGTTGACTGCCTGACTCAGCGGGTCGGTGCCGTCGCTGGGGGCGCCCCCCAGACTCATGCTGACGATCTTGGCGTGCTGGTCGCGGGCTGCCCACTCCATGCCGGCCAGGATCCAGGAGTCCTGTCCGCTGCCGTCGTTGTCAAGAACCTTGCCGATGTGCAGCGAGGCACCTGGAGCGACGCCCTTCTCCATGCCATCTGAGGCCGCGCCGGTGCCGGCGACAGTTGAGGCAACGTGAGTTCCGTGGCCGTGCCGGTCGGTTACATCCTGACCAGGTACGAAGCTCTGGGAGGCTGCGATTCGTCCCGCGAAGTCGGGGTGTGCGGCGTCGATTCCCGTGTCCAGCACGGCGACGTCTACGCCCTGGCCCGTGTCTCCGCCTGACCAGACCTCAGGAGCGCCGATCTGAGCGGTGGTGTCGGAGAGGGTGGCCTTGGCTTTGCTGTCTAGCCACACCTTCGCGATGCCGTTCGCCAGGTGCCCGGCCGATGTCGAGTCCGCGGCCTTCGCAGCTTCGTTGATGCCGGTGAGCGAGGCCCAGAAGTCGGTTGTCCGGGCATGGTCGGTGGCTATCGCGGCGCCCTGGATGCTGCTGAGCGTCAGGGTTTTGTGCGCGCCGTCCGGAGTCTGTGTGCTGCGACTACGAGCTGCGGCATTGGTATAGGTGACGATCAGAGGCAGTTGCTTGCTATGGCCGTCGTCGTAGCCGTCTTTGAGGAGTGTATTGACGTTGAACAACTGCTCGTCGAGCACCCCCGACGCGAGGTAGGGCAGCGCTGCATCGGGGTACACGTAGGTGTCCGCGCCAACGGACATGACATGGGCGGCGCTGGGCCTTCCCTGAGGGTCCGTCACAGTTGCACTGGTGTGGCCGTTGTTGGCCGTCACCACGACTTTGTCACCCGTGATCAGTGTGAGGGTTCCCGCGGTGGTCAGGGATCCGCCGACGGCTGTAGGGGCGGCAGGCGTCTGGGCTGACATGGCCGGGCCGGTGACCGTCAACGCCAGGAGGCACGTGGTCGCAACTGTCAGTCCGCGTCTGGGCGATGGAGGTATGGGCAAGAGGACCTCAAGAACTAGGCGAGCAGAAGATGCTCGTAGTCAGACATCCTTTTCCGGTGCTGTAAAGAACTCTCTATGTCCCTTAAAGGCCATTGTCCTCAAGTGGACAAGTGTCGGCCCAAGGGAGAAATAGTCGCCGGGAGGGCACGTTGCTGACCCGCAAAGCGTGATGTCGTCACGGTCACTGGCGTCGAGGACCGGTGCCGGTGAAACAGCCGTCGAGGACCTCGTGGTGGTGCTGACTGTCTGAGATCCCTGTCGTTGCTTCTGAGGAGCGGGGTGCGAGCGGTCTGGCCCTTGCTTCGCGTTATTGATAGATTTGAGCTGCTGTTACACATACCCAATGCTTCGGCACGTCACTGTGGCAGAGAGCATGGCTGATCGGGACTGCACTCGCTGCGGCGTGCGTCGGCCGTACCTCGGCGCGATGCTCACTTTGCTCCTTCCGTTCGCTGCACGGCGATGAGCGTCCGGTTGGAAATCCGCCCAGCCGGCCACCAGGTCCTCGTCCCGCTCGAGCGTACGCCGGGCCGGCGGCCAGCGTGGCGGCCGCGGCGACGCCGGGCCCTTCGAAGCCAGGGCTCTCGGTCCGCCCCACGACCAGGCCTCGCGCCTGCGCTGTACTGACCGGACGCTGACTCGCCGGTCGTGGGCGATAGCCGTGTTCTCATCGCCCTGTCTGAACCGCTCGGCCGCCTCCAATCTCAACTTCTCGTGGAAAAGGCGTCGTTCGTCGGTCAGCCCACCCGCTTACGCATACCTCATGTTGTCGGCATACCGCAGAGATCACGAGACGTCAGCGTCGACGACACCGAGCTCTGAAGGTCAGTAGGTGGCCCTCAGCCAGCTGATGTTGTACCGAGACCGGCGAGGCGACCCTGTAGCTTCGGCCTGCTGGGTACTGAGTGCACGTAGGCCGGTGGCCTTGATGAACGTTCAGACCCAGTTGCGTCGCGCCGCCGCGACACCGGCGCCGAAGCGGTTTGTCGCACCCAGTTCCAGGTAGAGATCCTGGATGCGCCTCCGCAGCGTCCGCGAGGAAATCCCGAACTGGCGGGCTATGGCCTCGTCTTTGACGCCGGCCGCGAACATCGCAAGCAGATTGAGTTCCCTGTCGGTGGGTTCACGCTCCCCCGACACACGATGTCCGGATGGCTGAACGGTGGGGTGAGATGCCGTGGCCAGCGGGGACGCGAGCGCCCAGTAATGCTCGAAGAGCTCGGCAAGAGCCTGCAGGAGAGGAGGTGCCTCCGTGTAGAGGCACTCGGTGCTGCTGGCCGTCAGACTCAGCGAGACCAGCGCCGCAGTCCGATCGGCCATGGTGAGCTTGATTGGCAGAGTCGCCGTGATCCTTGCTTCCTCTCTTCTCGACACCAGGCCGTCTAGCTCTTCGGCGCCGCAGGCAGCGGTGAAACTGGAGGCTGCGTACACAGCACGGACGCGAACGCCGCGGCTGACGGCAGCCTCGACGAGCGGTTCGTTCGGAACGAGGAGAAACGGGGGTCGAGCCAGCTCGAGGATCTCTGAACGCGCGGACCGCTTCAGCCGGTAGTAGTGGTCGCCGACGACTTCCGGACTGCTGATCAATGTCGTGCCGGATTCCCCGGACGTGGGGTGCTTCGCAGTGTCGAAGATCGTCCCGAGTGAGCTTGCTACCTCACGTATGACGGCCAGTTGTCGTTCGCGTGACTCCACCAGTGTCCGCAGCGCGTGCCGTGGATCGACGGTGAGGAACTCTCCCGAAGCACGACGACTGACAAGCCCAACGCGGTGCAGTCGTTCGAGCAGATCAAGGCTTCTTTCGTGCGGCACTCCAAGGGCTTCGGCCACATCGTCGACGGTTCCACCGCCACGCCCCATCAGATGGCGATAGACCGCCTCTGTCTCCGAGTCGACTCCGACCAGTTCCAAAGGTGCAGCGTGCTCCACCAAGTCCTCCAAGACACCGGACCTTGACAGCGATGATCGATCGAGAATGTAACAGCTTCTGTGACAAGGGATCCCGACGCCTCAACGCTCCAGGCTCATGAGCCCTACTGTTCTGCTGCTCCTTGACGGTTTCCTCCGCGCCGCGGCCTCGGCGCCACCTACTCTCCGCTTCACGGTGGAGTCCGAGATCGCAGAACGGAGCGCCGCACACCGCGCGGAACTGGACGAACTCGAAAAACAGCTGGTCAAGCAGCTTGATCAGGTGCGGGACGAGCGAGACGAACTCACCGTCGCCGAGCGGGTCTGGCGGCGCACGGCCGAACAGTTCGCCGACGAGCAGGCGGCAGCCGCACCGACCGCGGTGCAGGTGGCGGGACGTGCAGTGTTGCTGGTCCCGCAGCGTGAGGGCGGCGTGAACGAGGCCGTGCTGCCGCCGGAGTACACCAG
Source organism: Streptomyces sp. NPDC001914 (assembly GCF_042891215.1). Lineage (NCBI taxonomy): Bacteria > Bacillati > Actinomycetota > Actinomycetes > Kitasatosporales > Streptomycetaceae > Streptomyces > Streptomyces sp. NPDC001914. The sequence continues at coordinate 84,710 of NZ_JBIASW010000018.1, read as the reverse complement.
CGCACATCCTCGCCGCGGTCCGCCAGGCCGGGGCGCGGGTGGTGACCCGGGCCCTCGGCGAGACGTTGGGCCTGGAAATCGGGGTGCAGGGCATACTGGAGCCGCTGCGGGGGAAGCTGACCCGGCTCGCCGGGCGGGGCTGGCTGCGCAAACAGCCAGCCAGCCGGTACGCCGTGCGCCTTTGATAACCCGTTGCCTGGCAGGTGGGGATAGCCCACGATGCCCGGATGCGCTTCTCGATCAATATCCCGAACTTCGGCGACTTCGCCGACCCCCGAAACGTGGCAACCGTCGCGGCAGCAGCCGAGGAGTCCGGGTGGGACGGGCTCTTCGTCTGGGACCACGTCCATTACCGGGGGTACTCGGGGCGGCCCTTCGGGGACGCATGGATGCTGCTGACCACGGCCGCACTCGCGACGTCACGAATCCGGGTGGGGACGCTACTCACTCCAGTAGCTCGATATCGGCCGCAGCAGCTCGCGCGGCAGGTGGCCACCCTGGACAACCTCAGCGGAGGCAGGGTCGTCTTCGCCGCGGGGCTGGGTGGGCCGGTCGAGGACGAGTACGGCAGCTTCGGCGACTCCACCGATCAACATGTGCTTGCCGAGCGGCTGGACGAAGGGCTGGAGTTGTTGGGGCGGTTCTGGACGGGCGAGGCCGTCGACCATCACGGTCGGCACTACCAGGCGCACAACGTGAGCCTGCAGCCCGCGACCGTGCAGCGGCCCCGGCCGCCGGTGTGGATCGGAGGATTCTGGCCGAACCGTCCGCCCATGCGACGGGCCGCGCGGTGGGACGGCGCGGTGCCTCTGTTCAAGAACGCCCTGCATGGATACCCGCCGGAGCCCAAGGACGTGCGGGAGTTGATCACTTATGTGCGCGGGCATCGAGAAAACGACACCCAGCGCCCCTTCGACCTCGTAGTCGGCGGCGCCACTCCGGCGGACGCTGCCAAGGCCAAGGATGTGATCGGCCCCCTGCGCGACGCGGGTGCCACCTGGTGGGACGAACGGCAACTCGATCCCGGCCCCGATGTGGACTGCCTGGCTCCGGTGCTGCGGCGCATCGAGGCGGGGCCGCCGGTACTCAATTAGCTAACCAGCGCCGCGGGCCCTCCGACCCGGGTGAGGATGGCCGGCTGCGGAACGCAACTGCGGCGCCCCCGAGGGTCGTTGAGATGGTGTGAGCAATAACAAAGAACGCGCCGGGGACGCCGTGTCCCTTGTGTATCAGTGCCACCTCCCCATGTCCACGAGCACGGTTATCCACCTCGCCGACCTGCTACGGTCCCGCCTGAAGGCGATCCGCTCCCCGTTCTGGTCTGTGCCGCGGGGCCGGATCGCAGTGCTCGTGATGGCGATGCTGCGGCACGACCAGCGCCTGCTGGATCTGGCCGGCGGCAACAACGTCGCGGAATCCACGTTGCGCCGTTGGCACGATGAGATGATCGGCCTGCTCGCCGCGAAGGCCGAACGGCTGGACGCCGCCCTGAGCAAGATAGCCCGGCAGGACGGTGAGGTGGTGCTGATCGACGGCACCCTGATCCCCACGGTGCGCCGCCGGGAAGACGACCGCCCAACTACTCGGGCAGGCACCACCGCCGTGGCCTACACTTCCTCGCCCTGACCGACGAGAAGAGCAGACTGATCTGGATCCCCTCCGACCGGCCGGGACGCACCCACCGCCCGCTGCGACAAGATCGTCGAACACCTCAAGGCCACAGGCCTCGGCGACCTGGCCGACCTCGGCTTCCTCGGCGTGGACAAGCCTGACGACCCCGACGACCTGGTCATCGTCACCGGCTTCAAGGCCACGTCTGCTCCCGGATGCAGTCCGGGGCTTGGCCATGGCCACTGCGTGCGCGGCAGCCGACCGAAGCCGAGGTGCGCAGCCTTCCATAACCTCGGGGCGAGAACTCCGACCTGCGTTCAGTTGGCCTTCGCGTAGGCCTCACGGATACTGGCGGGAACACGGCCGCGGTCGTTAACGGGGTAATTGTTCTCCCGTGCCCACGCTCGCAACTGCTCGGCGCTCGGCCCGTCCTTTGCCTGCCTGGGCGGCTTGCTCGCAGCCTTGGTGCGGCCCACTTTGCGTCCACTGCTGATGAAGGGGGCGAGCGCCTCGAAGAGCTTGTCGTAGTTATCCGACACAAGGTCGATCTCGTAATGGACCCCGTCCAGCGAAAAAGCGTGGGTCTGCACCTCTCCTGATTCCGTGCCAGTGAGGTCGTCCGTGTATACGGTCACAATTTTTTGAGCCATGGTCGGATGGTACCCGCTTTCGTCATCCTGTAAATACCCGACTGGGAAATCCCGGGCACTCACAAGTGAGCGGCATGCGGATGTCGCAGGGAAGGGCAAACGCTCATCTCTGCTGCCGCAGCTAGCGTCTCTGTTCACGCAAGCTTAAGCCGAGAGCATACTGAGGCAGTGGGTCCCGTCAGTACCCAGCGGGCCAGAAGCGGGCAGTGGCACCGATCCGGACCGCACGCGACAACCGGCTCGGGCTTCATCCATTGAGCAGCGACCGAGGTCCAGGACAAGCCTTGGAGCAGGCCGGATCCATCGGGGCCACCAGATTGCCGGTCCGGCATTGTCGTTGACCGATGCCCGGTGGGCACCCATCGAGTGGCCGCCTGCCCACGAACCGACCGGTTTCACGGTAGGACGAGGGAATTCAGATACCGGTTGGCTGCCCGGACCGGGAGCCCGGGCCGCAAATCCACAGGTCATGGTCTGGGGCTGGGGCACTTGGCGTTCCTTTCTCACTGCCCCGGAGTGCCCTGCGCCCGAACCGTCCCGGCGTCTGGGCTGACACCGCAGGGTCATGGAGCGCACCGCGTCCTGACCGACTGGGAGCCGACGCCCGCCTCCACCGTCGCTACGAGCACAGTCGGAACACTTACTCGTCATAGCCGCGACCCTCATATGCCACCACGGACTCACCAAGCGAAATGGCATCTAATCATCCACGTCTCCTCTCAGTTGAAGTCCTCCTTCACTCCCCCGATCCGCCGGTGTTACCGGGGGCTACTGATGGAGGCGGTGCCCCAACTGGCGCCGAATACGGCCCCCGCGACTCCGAGCACCACGCCGACGATTCCACCGATGAGCGCACCAATTGCCCCAATGATGTCGTCGTAGGACATCCCGATGGAGTCGGTGAAGGTCGCCGGGTTGTTGGCGGCGGAGGAGTATCTGTTGAGCTTCTGCGGGTTCTGCGGTTCGAAGCGTTGCGCAAGTCGTCCGGCCAAAAGCGGCTGGGCAGGATCATCGCCTCGTCGCAGGTGGATGGATAGGCAGCCGGAAGGGTGCATGCTTGAGCCTTCCTGCCTGCCAGTGCCGCCGGACCAGCCGCCACAGCGCAGCTGGCAACCGGGACCGCGGCGCACTCAACGTTGCCACGGGACTTGAACAGCCGAAGGGTTCGGCGGCCATCAGCTGCCCGCGCTCGCGGAAACGGCCAGCTACAGAATGTCTGCCTTCCCGGGGTGGCCTCGCCGAAGGCGATGAGCTGACTCCGCAGCCACTGAGCCCCGTCAGTCCCGTTCTCAGAGCAAGAGGTACCCTGACGCGCTGAAGGAACCTCAGTGAGTAGGAACGAGCGCGACAGTAACGTCAGCGAAGTGAAGAGTCGCCTGGGCCACGTGGCCGAGATAGCGGCTGACCGGTCCGGTGCGCCTACCGACCACCAGCAACTGTGCTGTACCGGTCAAAGCCATCAGCAACTCGGCGGCTGCTCTCCGCTCGACGTGCTCCACAACTGCGACCTGAGGGTAACGCTGCCGCCACGGCTTCACGAGGGCAGTCAGTTCATCACGGTGGAACCCGTCCAAGCCACCATGCTCGTCTGACAAGCCCGACAGGCCAGGTTCGAAAGCAAATTGTGTCGGAAGGCTCCAAGCCCGCGCGGCGCGCAGCGTGACACTCCGCTCAGCAGCGGCCCGGAACGCGAAGTTCAGGACCACGTCGGCTTCGTCACGTCGCTGGGGCACACCTACGACAACGTCCGAGCTCTCAGGGAGCTGTCCCGCGTTCTCGCCCCGGATGAGCACCACGGGCCGATCGACTTTTCGCAGAACATGGTGGCCGACCGACCCGAGGAAGAAGCCTCGCACGGTGCCTGATGGGCATGATCCGAGAACTACGAGTTGCGCCTCGCGGGCACGTTCGATGAGGAGCTCTGCTGCCGGCTGCTCTGCCAGTACGCCGCTGACGTCAAGATCGGTGTGCTGCTCTCGCATCCTGGTTAGCGCGTCATCAAGCAGATGCCGAGCGGCATGGCGTTCTCGAGCGACGCCTCCGGGCAACTCGGACGCTTTAGTTACTGGAACATAGCCGTGCACCAGCAGGAGAGGGACTGCTAGACGTCGCGCCTCGTCCGCCGCCCATGCGGATGCACGGAGGCTGTGGGGTGATCCGTCTACTCCGGCAATGATGGGCTGTTGCACGGCGTCTCCCTGGGCTGGTGGCGCTTACCCTGAAGACCGAGGGAATCTCCAACTTCTGCGACCTTAGCTGGCTGTGCCAACGAGGTGGGCGGTCCATTCTGGGACAGCGGTTTGGGGTCGCTCTCGGTTGATTTTTGACCTCAGTTCAAACGCAGCGCAAAATTTCAATTCTTTTGCTGTGCAAGCACGTCCGCAAGAACATCGGCAATTGTGGTGCGAGCAAGGACTTGATGTATCTGTTCTTCCAGCTCGTCGTAGACCTTGGTCAACGTCGGTCTGATGCCGAATCCGATCGGGCAGTCCTGATTCGGAGGACTGTGATGAAGTCCGAATCGATTCCCGGATTCTACGGCCGAGTGCACATCGAGCAAGGTGATTTCTTCCGGCTCACGCGCGAGGGACCAGCCGGCGCCACCTCCTCTTTTCACCTGAACCAACCCGCCTTCCCGGAGCTCGCTCAGGCAACGGCGGATGACGACGGGGTTGGTGTTCACACTCACTGCGATTCGATCCGAAGTCGCCACTTTATTCTGCTGCCTATCCAGGGCCATCCAAGCCAGGACATGAACGGCGATCGTCAGTCTGCTGTTCGCGCTCATCCCTGCCATCCTCCATCAAAGTAGAGCAACACGTAGCACCTGAGTCGAGGATGCATTGTAACAGAACTTATTATATAGGCCTTTTGCCCCTGCTTCTCCCCAAAGTCCGCCACGCTCGCTCCGGCCTGCGCTTCGCGACCTCGTATAGCACTGCGACCGGCGTCGCCTTTGCCCAGGGGTCCCGCAGACCGTGAAGCCTGGGGATGGCTCGCCGCCCCCTCTTGCACTGCGCTTCTTGTACCGAACGTAGCGCTCGCTGCCACACCCTCGGCTCGCAACGCGCCTGGTCTCGGGCTGCGACGGCTTGCTGGGCCGGCATGTCACGGTCCCTGCTGTTGCATTGCAGTGGCGGATCGACCACCAGCGTGAGACGGCGCGGCTGCAGCTGAACGCTCCGCGGCCCGTCGCCAGAGAGGCTGGGCAGGCGCACGCCCAGGAGATTCCGACGGAATGGGTTGCAGAACTGATGCACTGTCAGTGATTTCAAATTCTACCCCATAGTGCCGGAGAGTCATACGCGCTCCCTTGAGCAGCGTGTAGACAGAATGGTTGGGGTAGACCTCCACCCGTAGCCGACGATCAAAAATCTGCATGTGAAAGGTCAGCTTTTTCAAAGCATCTGGCAGGCGAGGCGCGAATGACAAAGAGTGTCCAGCGTGTCGCATGCCGCCAAATCCGCACACCAATGCCATCCACGCTCCAGCCAGGGAAGCTATATGCAGCCCGTCTTTGGTGTTGCGCTCGAGATCGTTCAAGTCCATCAGTGCCGCTTCGACGGCATAGTCGTAAGCGAGCTGAAGATGGCCAGTTTCAGCTGCCATCACCGCTTGACAGCATGCCGAAAGTGAAGAATCACGCACTGTGAGGCCTTCATAGTAGGCAAAGTTTCGCTTCTTCTGTTCAGCGGTGAAGGCATCACTACAGGTATACATCGCCAACACGAGGTCGGCTTGCTTTACCACCTGCTTACGATATATGTCAAAGTAGGGGAAATGCAGCAGGAGCGGGTACTGTTCAGGACTTGTTGATTCGAAATCCCATCGTTGACGACTGGTGAATCCTGCGTTCTGCTCATGAACCTGCAGTTCGTCGCTGTAAGGCATGTAAACGCGTACTGCGAGGTCTCGCCAGGTGGCCATTTCACGGATGTCCACCCCGAGCTCGGCGGCTCTTCCCGGGTGGCGTTCGCAGGCATCTGCAGCGCCTCGGAGATTCTCCCCTGCCATCAGGTTGGTGTAGATGTTGTCGTCGGTGACGGCACTGTATTCGTCGGGTCCAGTCACGCCGTCGATGTGGAACGCGCCGCGGTTGTCGCGGCGTCCCAGGGAGACCCAGAGGCGGGCTGTTTCCACGAGCAGGTCGATCCCAGTGCTGCGTTCGAATTCCTCATCGTCGGTTGCCGACACGTATCGCATGACGGCGCAGGCGATGTCCGCGTTGACGTGGAAAGCCGCCGTGCCGGCGGGCCAGTAGGCACTGCATTCAGCTCCGTCAATGGTCCGCCACGGAAATGCTGCCCCGCGCAGCCCCAGTTCGCGGGCGCGGGTACGCGCGGTCGGCAAGGTGGCGTGCCGCCATCGGAGTGCCTCGGCCACCGCACTGGGTGAGGTGTAGGTCAGCAGTGGCAGCACGAATGTCTCGGTGTCCCAGAACGAGTGTCCGTCGTATCCCGTGCCGGTCAGACCTTTTGCGGGTATGGAGCACTGCTCCGCGCGTGCTCCCGCTTGCAGTACGTGGAAGAGTGCGAACCGCACGGCCTGTTGGACCTGGGTGTCGCCTTCGACTTCGACGTCGGCGCGTGCCCAGAACGTGTTCAGGTAGCGGCGTTGTTCGTCGACCAGGCCCTGCCAGCCGGTGGCTTTCGCCGCGGCGAGTGCCGCCTCGACCTGATCTCGGACTGCCGGCAGGGAGCGGGTGCCCGACCAGCCGTAGGCGATGAACTTCTGCAGCTGCAGTGACTCGCCTTGGGCAAGGGTCGAGATAACGGTCAAGCGTGCGACGTCGGCGCTGCTTTCGCTAGTGACACGAGGTTCGTGCGGACCCTGTACAACGTGCTCGGCAGCAGCGGCCACGCGCAGCCGGCTCCCGCGCGTGCAGTGGATGAGCCGCAGGCGCGTGTCTTGGGCTTCGTCTTCCTCCGCTTCCAGGGGTGACGCCAACACTGCGGCTGCGCGGGGGTCCCCGCTGGATGTGGGGAGGGCTTCGTTGGCGACGAGTTCGGACTGGAGCACGATGCGTACGGGCGTATCGACCGCCTGGACCTCGTAGGAGACGGCGGCGATGGTGCGTTGGGTGAAGGAGACCATCCGTGTGGAACGCACTTTGACGGTGCAGCCCGCGGGTGACGTCCATGTGGTCGTGCGGTGCAATAGGCCGGATCGCAAGTCAAGTCGACGCTGGTGGCTGTGCAGATGTCCGTTGCGCAGGTCAAACGGCTCGTCGTTGACGAGCAGGCGCACTGTCTTGCCATTGGTTACGTTGATGACGCTCTGACCGGATTCCGGGTACCCGTAGCCGCCCTCGGCATAAGGCAGGGGATGGAATTCGAAGCACCCGTTGAGGTATGTGCCCGGCAGCCCGTGCGGCTCGCCCTCGTCGAGGTTTCCCCGCCACCCGACGTGCCCGTTCGAGAGGGCGAAGACAGACTCGCTCTGAGGCAGAGTTGCGAGGTCGAGCGAGGTTTCGCTCAGCGCCCACGGCTCGACGGTGTAGGAGTCATCGACGATCATTTCGGACCTCGTTTCGGGAAGTCGCGGGGCGACGAAGGCCTCTTTCAACGTAATTCCTCCTTTCTGGTCACGCCAATTGAGTCCGCCTCGATGCGCGCGAATACAAGTGGACGCGGGCCAGGCGTAGTTATGAGAGTCGACGTCTGTTCACCGGCTGGCCGCTACCATGGGGATCCCGAAGCGCCGCAACGACCGAAATGTGAAGGCGTAACGATCTCTAGGCCGAACGCTCGTGTCGACTCGCATCCGAAATCCCAACACGGTTGTGGCTCACATGTAATCCAGCATGTGCGTTGACCGGCCGCGTGCCCTTCACCGGTGGCCGTATTTACGTCCCTCGTTTGCGAGCTTGACCGCCGTGGCGGGACAAGTTCACAAATCGAGGGTGACATCGTCGTGGGGCTGCGCGGAGCAGATAAGAGCCCTAGTGGCCGGGGGCGGATCGATGAGGTCAAGGGTGTAATCGACCGTGCCCGAGACGAGGGATGTCTCGCAGGTATGGCAGACGCCAGTGCGGCACGACCACCGAACAGGAACATCACAGGCTTCCGCAAGATCCAGCAGCGTTCCGTAGCCGGCGGCCCATGGCACAGTGATGTTGCTGCGGGTGAACGAGACCGTCAGACCTGACGGGGGGCCAGGAGGGGCAGTCGGCAGGTGGGGCGGGACAGTATCCGTGGGAACGATGCCCGGAGTGATGGCCCCGGTCGACCCGAAGACTTCCGTATGAACCATGGTCGGGTCATAGCCTGCATCGGTCAGCGCCGCAGTCAGGCCATCCATGAACTTGATGGGCCCGCACAAGTAGGTCTCGCTGTCAGCGGGCACGTCCAGCGACTGCAGCAGAGCGAGATTGACTCGGCCCACACTCTGATAGTTCACTCCCACCACGTCGACGTCCCGCGGCTTGCTGTACGCGATGTGGCAGTGACCTGCTGGCAGATCTTTGAGCAGGGCCCGAGTCTCGTTCATGAACGGGTGCTCACTGCCGTTGCGTGCTCCGTGGATCCACCACACCGGTCGGGGATCTTTGATCGCCGCCAGATGGTGGAGCATCGCCAAGACCGGCGTGACTCCAACGCCCGCGGAGACAAGTACCACGGGACTGCTTCTGTCCTCGAGGACAAAGTTTCCTCGCGGAGCTGCGACACCCAGCGTGTCGTGGAGTGCTACATGCTGGTGCAGGTAGGTACTGCCCGCACCGTGGGGCTCCTGCTTGACACTGATCCGGTAGGTGTCGGCTCCCGGCGGCCCGGACAGGGAGTAGCTGCGGATTATTGGAGGGCCGTCCGGGACGGGCTGCATGCGAATCGTGACGAACTGGCCGGGCAGGGCGGGTGGGAGCGGGCTGCCGTCTTGGGATTGAAGTACGAGAGACAGGACGCTTGTGCTCTCGGCGGTCATTTCAGAGACCGTGAGGGGGCGAAAGCCCTGCCATGCCGGTGGCGGTTGGCTGGCTGCTTCGGTCAGGCCGCTGTTGCCGCTTCCTCCACCTGGCTTGTCGAGGTCATCCAGGAGTGAGCGCATGGAGCCTTGCCAGCCCGGGCTCAGGGCAGAGATGCGCAGGGCGCGCTCGAGCTGGTCGCGGGGATGCGCCGACTTGTAGAGGAGTTCGTCGATTTCCCGCACGGTCATTGCTTCCGGACCGTTGCGTGTCTTGATGATCTCGTCGCCGGCCTCGACAAACCCTTCGGTCAGCACCCTGAGGTAGAAGCCGGGCCTGCCGTGAGCCACCAAAAGTGCCGGCATCTGGGGCTCATCCATGCGCAGAGCCACGCGGTAGCAAGTGACACGCGGCTGGGTGACTTCGAAAAGAGCACCCCCGATGCGGTACTGGTCTCCGATGCACACCTCGTCGTCCGCAAGTCCTTCGACGGTGAAGTTCTCGCCGAACTGCCCGTGAACGAAGTCGTCGCGTTGCAGGTGCTGTTGCCAGTAGCGGTAGGAGTCGAGCTGATAAACCAGTACGGCCCTGTCCGGTCCTCCATGGCCTTGGCGGTCCCCCTGGCCATCGCCCTCGATGTTGAGGCGGCGCACCATCCGCCGCCCTGTGACGGGGCGTTTCCAGATGCCGGTATGAGTGGTCCGGCCCTTCCACGGCACATCCTCGGGCATGCCTACGTTCACTGCGATCAGCCTGGCCATGGGCCCGTTCCTTGCTTTGGCTGTCACCCGATGCCGCGCCGGCACTGCAGTACGGCTGTGACGCCGGAGGGTGAGCGATGCCTTCGCCCTCACCTCGCGCCGCTCACTTCCCTGCTCTGTGACGTCGCTTGCCGGGAGGTTTGCGCCCGTGCCCGATCAGCCTTCGAGGCGGCCGGAGATGTCGGCGAGATGGCGTCCCTGGTAGTGGGCGGCGTTCAAGACGGCTTGGCTGGGAAGTTCGCCCTGGCCGCTGGGCCACGAAGTGCCGTACGGATTGCCTCCGGCCTCGAACAGGAGCGGATCGGTGTAGCCGACCGGGACGATGATGCATCCCCAGTGGTAAAAGACGTTGTTGAGCGACAGGATGGTGGATTCTTGCCCACCATGCCGGTTCATGGACGAAGTGAAGCTCGTCACCGCCTTGTTGTGGAAAACACCCGCCTGCCACAGACCCCCGGTCTGGTCGATGAATTGCTTCAGCTGCGAGGAAACGTTCCCGAATCGGGTCGGAGTACCAAAAGCGTAGGCCGTGGCCCACTCCAGGTCCTCGAGTGTTGCTTCGGGGACGGTGTCGCGGGTCGCATCGACATGCGCCCGCCAAGCAGGGTTGGCCTCGATCGCGGAGTCAGGTGCGAGCTCTGGTACGCGACGCAGACGCACCTCAGCGTTGCGGCTGCTTGCACCTTCGGCAACCGATTGAGCTAGCGCGTGCACATTGCCCGTAGCACTGTAGTAAATGACGGCAACTCGTACATGCATCATGTGCTCTCTCCTTGCGCAGTACAGAGCAGAAAGCTGTCCCTGCTTCCCGCACGCGGTTATGGAACACGCCCTCTCACAGCAGGGCTTTCTCTGGATACTGTGACTGGCGGAGCACGCCAGATGCATCGGTCATTCGACTCTATGCGGCATCTCTGTACTGGAGTCGCTTGTAGAAGCGGCATTGCTGTCTTGCCCTGTGAGGGGCGCACCTTGGACATCTCGTCGCCCAGCTGCGACTCTTTGCAGCTGGCATCTAGTGCGGCGGGTGCAGGGCCGGGCGTCTCAGCTGGCACTCACAGTCTCAAGGGCTTGGGCTCTGAGAAGCTCTGCGGCGTGCCCGGTCGAGCCTGCCGCCGGTACAGCCACGCTGCATGCAGTCGGGTCACGGTGCGGCGGTCCGGGGCTCTTCGGGGAGGGTCAGATCGATCCCGGAGGCGACCAGTGCGTCGTGCAGTGCTGCTCGGGAGGTGATGCCCAGCTTGGGGAACAACCTGTAAAGGCGGGCTCCGACTGTTCGATCGGAGAGATAGAGCTGCTTCGCTATGTCTCTGTTGGTGAAGCCTGCAGCAGCGAGGCGGGCGATTTCGAGTTCCTGAGGCGTCAGCCGCGCGTCGGAGTGCGGAGGAGAGTCCTCCGCCAGGCCGGCCGCGCGCAGTTCGTCGCGTGCTTTTTGGGCCCAGGGCTGGGCTTGGAGGTGATCGAATATGTCGAGAGCCTCCAGGAGGTGCGAACGTGCTTCTGGGACGTTGCGGCTGCGTCGCAGGTGTTTCCCGTAGAGGAGTTGGATTCTGCCGAGATCGAACGGCGTGCGTTCTGCGCCCGGGGTTGAGACGGATTGTTCGAACAGATGCTGCGCCTTTTCCGTGTCGCTGGTGAGTGCGGAGCATGCGGCGACGACCATGGCGACGCGCGGAGAGATGGCACTCGCCTCGGCCTTCTTCATAGCGGCGACGTGGGCGTGGGCATCGTCCAGTCGGCCGCTCATCACGGCCGACTCCACTAGGTCAAGGAGTACCCACAGGGCGTGCGGAGTGTAGCGACGCAGTTCGCCGGGTGGGCTGATCGCAGACGCGTGCTGGAACGCAGTGGTGTAGTCGTCTGCGGCAAGAGCGTGCAGGATGCGCACGTGATGCGCGAAGTCGGAAAACATGCCGACGTGTTGGGACGCACCCCAGGCGGCCATGGCGTCCGTGGCATCGAGACCGTTGTTCGCTTCTCCTCTGGTGACGAGTATCAGGGGCCGGATGTATCCGCTCAGCATGTAGGTGAACCGGCGATATCCGTGCACCTGGCTGACGTTCACACCTTCGGCGGCGAGGTCGAGTCCTTCGTCCCAGTGCCCGGACAGCCAGTCATCGACGCAACTGGAGGTGATGGCGCTGAGCGAGAGCGCGACGGCTCCGCCTCCGCGGCCGGCCTCAATGACGCGCCACAGCCCCTCTCGGCAGGCGCTGGTCCGGTCCGTGTAGACGCACGATACGGCGGTCCGTGCGATACGGCCGGGGTCGAGTTCTGCGTGCAGGGCTGCCGTGGCTGCATCGAGCTCGTCCCACGTCGCCGGGGGCTGCTGCAGCGGGGCTGCGATGCACTTGGCCGCCAGCGCCAAGAGCTTCGGCGCCGCTGGGCGGATCTGTTTCATCAACTCCTGGAAGGGGTCCCAGTGCTTCGCGCTGCCGCTGTACCAGCAGACCATGAACAGGGCGTAGAGGGCGTCGATGAGGTCGCCGTCGTCGGCACTGTAGGGCTCGTCGTGACGGCGTATGGCTTCCAGAAGCAGCCGGTGTGCCGAGTCCACGTCACACGTGGTGTTGAGGATGAGGCTGGCAGTGGCGATGGCGCCGCGCAGAGTGTGGATGCTGGCCCGATCGGTCTCGCGTGCCGAGTGCAGGAGCGAGGAGGCCTCGGCTAGGGCTCCGGTGACTACGGCACAGATGTAGGCCGCCTCCACCAGCCGGCGGCCTCGTGCGTCGCGGTCCTGGCTGAGCTCGGCGGCTCTCGTCAGCCTGCGTACGGCGCCATGAGGGTCGCCGTGGGCGAAACTGTCAACGCTGGCTGCATCAAGGGCCTGTGCAACCTGCTCGTCCGGTGCGGTGGCGGCTCGAGCCAGGTGCCAGGCGCGAAGGTGCGGATGATCGATGGCGACTTCGGCCAGTGTGCGGTGGGCACGCCGCACCTCGACATCCGAGCTGCGTCTGACCAGCGAGGACCGCACCAGTGGGTGGCGGAAGTGCAAGTAGCGGTTTCGGCGGATGACAACCACGCCGACCCTTTCGGCGGGGGCCAGGGCATCAAGAACTTCCAAGTGCGGAAGTGCCGTGGACAGCCAGGAGAGATCGCCGGCAGTCTGCAGGGCCGAGAGGAGAAGAACTTCCTGCGTCGAGGGGGGAAGGCCGTGCAACTGCTCGGTGAACAGGCTCACCAGGTCATCGGAAGCAGGCAGGACTTCGGGGAGCAGCTGCTGCGCGCCGCCCAGGTTGATGCCGAGCGCGGACGACAACTCGATCAATGCCAGCGGGTTGCCTCGCGCTTCTGCGAGGACACGTTCGCGTGCCACTGTCGACAGATCCGGGAACCTGCTGGTGAGCAGCTCCGCTGCGGCATCCTCGTCAAGAGGGACGACTTCATAGGATGCGAAACCGGGCAGCGGAGAACTGTCGGAGGCATCGAGCTCGGGGGGGCTGTTGTGTGAGCTGGCGCGCTGTGCCGCCAGCAGCATCACTTGGCTGTCCTGAAGTCGGCGCGCCACCAGACCGAGGATCAGTGCGCTCTGCGGATCCATCCATTGGGCATCGTCGAGGAGGACGAGCAGCGGCTGGCTCTGAGTGACGGTCCGGAGAAGGGAGAGCGTCGCGTGGGCGACGAGAAGTTCTCCGGGCAGGGGCCCGCTGCCGAGACCGAGAGTCACCTCCAGCGCACTGCGTTGGTCTGCCGGGAGGCCTTCCATCCGCGTACTCAGCGGGCTCAGCAGGCTGTCCAGGGTGGCGTATGCGGATCGGGCCTGGCGCTGGGTTCCCGCTGCACGCATCACTTGGGCCCCGATAACGCTGGCCATGTCACCCGCGGTGTCGAGCAGTGCCGACTTGCCCACGCCTGGATCGCCGGCCAGCACCAGGGCGCCGCCATCGCATGCCGCACGGGTGAGGAAGCGGTGCAGGTCGGTGCCAGCCTGGTCACGCCCGAACAGGTCGCGCCGCCGCAGCACTCGCTCCATGTCTGCAAACCGCTGTGTGTTCATCAGGCTTCTCTCATCGGCTTTCGTCGTGTTCTCCGTCGGAGTCCAGGGCGTCGAGACGGTCGCGCAGCGCCGCTCGTGAGCTGAGTCCGAGTTTGGGGAAGACGTTGCGCAGGTGCGCGGCCACGGTGCGAGGGGAGATCAGCAGCCGGGCGGCGATCTGCTTGTTTCCGAGGCCGGTCGCTGCCAGTGCGGCAATCTCGCGCTCCCGTGGAGTGAGGCGACCGCGCTCTGTCGCAGGTCCGCCCTTGCTCAGCCCGGTCGCCTGGAGTTCCCGCATGATGCGTGAACGCCATGACTCTGCACCCAGGTACTCGAAGGTGGCTGCGGCGGCGCCGAGATGCTCACGCGAATCCAGGGTTCGGTGCAGGCGGCGAAGGCGCTGTCCGTAGGCGGCCTGGATACGGGCGCGTTCGAAAGGCCACTGTCTGCTTCCGGGTGTGGCCAGGGCGGCTTCGAACGCCCGAACGGCGTCATCATGATCGGCTGCCATCGCGGCAGATCCGGCGACCAGCATGGCCATGCGCGGTGACAGGGCAGCGATGCCGGCGTCCTCGATTGCTCGGACGTGCTCACGCGCCTCCTCGTGCCGCCCAATGTGCACGGCCGACTCCACGAGGTCCATGGGGACCCAGAGAGCGTGGGCCACGTAGGGAGGCAGGACTCCGGGAGGGCTGATGGCAGTGACCTGCCGGTATGCCTCCTCGAAGTCGCCGTGTCCGACTGCGGACAGGGCTCGAGCATGGTGGGCGTAGAGCTGGACGGTGCGTCCGCCTCGGCTGGTCGACCAGTTGGCCATGCCACGCGCTATTTGCGCGACGGTCGACGGGTCGCCTCGGGCAGCGGCGAGCAGAGCCTGAGCCAGACGGCCTGGCCAGGCAAGCAGGCGATAGCCATGCTCGTCGCACAACTGCACTGCCTCGTCGGCCAATTGCTGCGCCGTGTCCCACGAGCCCCGGTTAAAGTCCGCGAAGCTCAGCACGATCAGGGCGGGCAGCGAAGACGCAACGGCTCCGCCCTCGCGTCCGTTGCGCACTACTTTCCACAGTGCGTCTCGACACTCTTCGAGCCGGTCGAGGTAGAACACCGCCTCGACGGCCTGCACGATCTGTGCGGGGTCCTCTTCGTTCGTCAGACTGCTGAGAATCGGGTCGAGTTGGCGTAGAGCTGCACGTCCCGTGCGTGCAGGGTCGGGAAGGGTGTTGGCCATGCATGCCAGAACAGGCGGGACCGCGTCGTTGAGGTGGGCCAGGACCCGTTCGAACGGCTGCCACAGTTCGGGGCGCCCGCCGAAGAAGGCGGCGAGCATCAGAGTGTGCAGGGCAGATGAGAGTGTTCCCTGCGAGGCGCCGTCGATGGTGTCATCCGCTTCCAAAGCGGTGGCCACCAAGCGGTGGGCCGCCTCGACGTCCCCCTCGTTGAGCAGCACATGGGCGGCAGCGACAATACTTTGCAACGAGTCGTCAGACCCGCTGGCCGCTTCCCGTGCGGCCATCAGCATGGCGGAGGCGTCCTTCAGGCCGCCGGACACGTCCGCCTTGATGTATGCGGCGCATGCCAGGCGGCGGCTGCGCTCTGCGTCGTCAGCGCTGAGCTCGGCGGAGCGCAGAGCACAGGCCAATGCGCCTTCCGGATCTCCGCGGTGCAATGCGGCGTCTGCGGAGGCCTCCAGAAGTGCCGCAACGGCTTCGCTGGGCCGGTCGGCGGCTTCAGCAAGATGCCATGCTCGTCGATCTGGGCTGCCAGCCAGCAGGTCGGCTAGTTCGGTATGGGCGCGACGTCGTTCGGCGCTCGTCGCGCAGGAGATGAGGGTTGTCCGGATCAGCGGATGGGTGAATGCGACCGTGCGGCCGCGCGTCGTCACGAGATGCGCGCGCACGGCGGGAAGAAGATCCGTGGATGATCCTGGTATGCGGCCCAGCTCTTCGAGGTCGCCCGCCGCGACCGCTCGGAGGAGAAGCGCACGGCGGGTGTTGTCCGGCAGGGCGCTGACGGCGTTTGCGAACAACCGGCGCAGGCGTGGAGGAAGGGGCAGGACCGAAGCCGGGGCACCGTAGACGGGATTCTCAGCCTCAAGCGCTACCGCTAGCTCCAACAGCGTCAAGGGGTAGCCCTCGGACTCGGAAACCAACCGTTGCACCGCGGGTGAGCCGAGCTGGGGAAAGCGACTGCGGACCAAAAGCAGAGCATCAGCAGGGCTCAGCGGCGACAACCTCAGCTCAGACGACCCGGACAGGTCAAAGCATAGAGCCGTTCCGGTTCGGCGAGCTCCGAGGAAGCCGATGCCGGTGTCCTCGGCGCTAGCGGCGATTTCACACAGCACAGCGGCGCTTTCGGCATCCACCCACTGAAGGTCATCCACGGCAAGCAGGAGCGGAGAGCTGCCCCGCACTCTGCGCAGCAACTCGATCGCGGCTGAAGAGACTGAGGTGCTCGCGCTGCTCTCTCGGCCTACGCCATAGCCGAGAGCAGCCGACAGAACGCTGGTGTCACTCGCGGCCGACATGAGCGTCGGGTGCCGCAGCGGGTACAGCAGCTGGCTCAGACAGGCGAACGCCACCCCGGTCTCGAATTCCGCGCCGGCTCCCCGGAGAACCCGCGCGCCCTCCCGGGACGCCGACGAGGTCGCGGCGTCCACCAACGCTGTCTTTCCGGCACCAACGGGACCGGATAGGACGAGCGTCGCTCCGAGTGACGTGGCCGCCTTCACGAAGAGCTCCAGGTCGGCCAGCTCACGAGAGCGTCCGACGAGCTCGGCGTCGCTTGCTCGGTTACCCACAGGGACTGGTTTGGCATCAAAAGGTATGTTTCGCATCGCAAGGACACGCTAGCCACAAATGACCTAGTTCGCCTCCGGTGGCATGACGCTATGGCCCGTAGTCACCAGCCGGGCGGGACCGCCGAGGCTGGCGCCTGGCACTCGGGCGACACTCGAATGGCCCCAGCTTCGCCCAGCGAGACCACCGCCTACGCCACGCTCCTCGCCCGCCGCGCAGCCGTCCTGACGGGCCGGCCCGTCAAGCGACAGTATGCGGAAGCGACGCATAGGCCATTTGACTGCACCCGCGCGGCGACAGTATGCGGAAGTGACGCATAGGCCATTTGACTGCACCCGCGCGGCGACAGTATGCGGAAGTGACGCATAGGCCATTTGACTGCACCGCCAAGCGAGCGGTGAACGCAGGTGACCTCCAGCAGTCGCCAACACGCCCGTCACGCAGCGAACCACCGACCGGGCACATGACTCCGGGCCCTGGCCCGTTGTAGCAGCCGGCCAGCCGCCTTCACGGCGAGAGCTCGTAGCAATTTGGCCGATACCGTCTCGGTGAAACAAAGAAGAATCTGTTGTTAGACGCCACGAGAAGGCCCCACAGGATTCAGGGTCAGGCTCGGACCAGGATTTCTGCAAACAGGCGTGAGTGATGGACGGTGGTGGGAGCGATGGGCCGCTACGACGAACAACCGGCGAAGCGGATTGCCCAGGCGGATCAGGATGCCATCACCGACGCGCTCGCTCATCTCGTGCTCTTCATAGCCGAAGTCGCTGGCGCGTCTCCCACAGATCTGGCGGCCGGAATTGATCAGAACGTGTTCGCAAACCAGTACCTGTGTGTTCTTACGGAAATACGAACTCCTGGACTCAACTAACGACACAGCCAGCCACCCAAACCAGGTCAACGGAGGTAGTCGTGGCGGATGTATCTCACCTTCCGAAACCCCAAAGTAAGTACTGGGACTGGCAGCAGTACGCATCATGTCGCGGGGCTGACAGTTCACTTTTCTTCCACCCCGAGAACGAGCGTGGGGAAGCCCGCAAAGTCAGGGAAGAGCAAGCAAAACTACTCTGCGCGAAATGTACGGTCAGAGCCGAGTGCGCGGCTCAGGCGCTAGCCCTTCACGAACCGTACGGGGTATGGGGAGGCCTCTCGGAGGGAGAACGCAGCGATCTTCACGACGAGCCACGCGCGGGCGTGACGAGACGCCGCATCGCCCGTGGACAGCTCTACGTCGCCCCGGCCCAGACGGTACGACGTTACGAACTGACCGACCGTGCCTGGTCCGTCGTCGCACCCGTGGTCGCTCCTTCGCACCTCGGCCGCCCTGCGCGAGACCGACGCCAGGTCCTCAACGGAATGCTGTGGAAATTGTCGACCGGTTCCACCTGGCGCGAGATGCCGAAACACTACGGCCCGTGGAAGACCGTGTACGAGCAATATCGCCGCTGGTCAGAGGACGGCACTTGGCGCCGACTCCTCTCCCGAATTCAGGGACACGCTGAACTCGTGCGAGATCTCGATTGGACGATCGCAGGGGGCGAAGATGACTGACAGCGTCCGGGACGTGATCATCATCGGCTCTGGCCCGGCAGGATATTCCGCCGCGGTTTACACTGCCCGCGCCGGCTTGACGCCACTGCTATTCGAAGGCGAAACAGCAGCAGGCGGTGCGCTGATGAATACAACAGAAGTGGAAAACTTTCCCGGATTCCCGGACGGAGTGCTCGGTCCGGATCTGATGGAGAAAATGCGCAGTCAAGCAGAGAGGTTCGGAACGGATTTCGTCACGACATCGATCGTGCAAGCCGACCTCGAAGCGGAGGTCAAAACCGTCGTCGACAGCTTGGGGCACCACTACCGGTCCCGGGCCGTCATACTGGCCACCGGTTCGAAATACCGCAGAATCGGCCTCCCGGCAGAGGACCGACTTTCGGGGCGCGGGGTGAGCTGGTGTGCAACGTGCGACGGCTTCTTCTTCCGGGACCAGGACATCGCGGTCGTCGGTGGAGGCGACTCGGCGCTGGAGGAGGCAACCTTCCTCACCCGCTTCGCCCGAACCGTCACTGTCATCCACCGCCGGGACAAACTCCGCGCCTCCAAGTTCATGCAAGAACGAGCCCAACGTGACGAAAAGATCAAGTTCCTGTGGAATCACGAAGTCAGCGACATCCATGGGGACGAGAAGGTCCATGGACTTCGAGTACGTGATGTGCAGTCCGGTCAGGAAGAGGACCTCCCCGTAACTGGCATGTTCGTCGCGATCGGACATGACCCGGAAGTCGAAGTCTTCAAGGGGCAGGTCGCGCTCGATCACGCTGGATATGTGGCTGTCGAGGGCCGGACAACGCTGACCAACCTGGATGGAGTCTTCGCCTGCGGCGACGTAGTCGATCACGAGTACAGACAGGCGATCACAGCAGCCGGATCGGGCTGCGCCGCAGCCCTTGATGCCGAACGCTACCTCGCCGCCCTGGACAACTGCTCCAGTCCGGAAGAGGCGCGCATGGAGGCAACGTCCGTCGCCGAACTGGTCCATTGAGAACTCTAGGCCGTAGCACGCCTCAACAGCCCGCCCCGCACGCCGCACATTCTCGAAGGCCAGCGCGCAACACCAAGTCTCAACTCGGCATGGCAGGCGCCGCGTTGAACCCCCGTCAAGCCGTACTCGGCGTACCGCATACCTCGTCGATTGAGACCGGCACTCATCAGGTCCCACTCCCCCCGGCCAGCGTGGATTCCCGACACCTAAAAGACCTGGGCTGCGCAGCCAGAGACTCTTGCGGAACTCCCGGCGGAAGAAGACGCAGCCGGTCGTGGTGGCTGTCAGACGGGTAGCCCGTGACCGAAACGGAGGTGTTTCACGTGTCCGACGACGTGCTCCTTCTCCTCGGCCAGGACGGCACAGTGATGGGGTGGGGACAGACCGCGGCCAAGCTTTTCAGGTGGTCAGCCGCGGATGCCGTCGGCCAGTCCCTGTCCGCACTCCTGCGCCGCGCTCGCAGCATCGGCCACAACTTTCCGGGCCCGGCCGCCCTCCTGGTCAGGCCCGCCCTCTACGACGACAGCATGCTCTGGCAGGTCTTTGCAGGGGACGGCGCGATAGGGGACGGCGCGGCGCCGCTGGGAACGGCGACGCTGGAAGCCCTCTTCGCGCACCCTCTGCTGGATGTGAAGATATTCGATGCCCGACTGCGCCTGGTAAGCACAGCCTCTGGTACGGACAAAGAGCCGGGTATACCGGATCCGGCCGCGGGCGCGCCGGGCGCACCCTTCACCGCGGTGTGCGGCTGCGCCGATCCGCAGGCGGAGGCGAGTGTCGCGCGCAGTGTCCTGGACGGCGCAGGACCGGTGCTGAACCGTCTCGTGGTCGGGGCCGGGATGTCGGATCGCTCAGGCCGGAAGATCGCCTGTGTGTCCTACCTGCGTCTGGAGGACCACAGAGGCCGCGTACTCGGTCTGCTGGCCTGCGCCGCTGACGTCACGGCACAAGAGAGAGCACAGCGGTGTCTGTACCTCCTTCAAGCAGTGCGCACCGGCATGGGGCACCGGCTGAACCTTATGGACGCCTCCCAGGAATTGGTCCAGGCTGTCGTGCCGGGTTTCGCATCCACTGCGCTGGTCGAGGTGGCGGAGAGCGCGGTACGTGGCGAGGGCGCTCTCGCCACGCCCGCAGGCCCCGGTGCGCTGCTGCGCCGGGCCGCAGTCCACGGGCAGGTTCTCACAGCAGCCGGGACTGCAGCAGCAGTGCGGCCGCTGCCGGCCGAAACTCCCTTCTCACAGGTGCTGTCTGACCTGCAGCCCCGACTCGTCCCCCTGTGCACGGACAGCACGTGGCTGGCCGCCGATCCCTTCCTGGCCGACCTCACCGCGCAGCACGGGGCGCACTCCGCGATCGTGGCGCCACTGGCCGTGGACGACGGGGTGCTGGGCCTGGTCACCTTCTGCCGACACGGGAACGAGGCCCCCTTCGTCCAAGAAGACCTCGCCGTCGCCTCGGCAGTGTGCGCACACGCGGCCCTGTGCATCGACCGGGCCTACCTGTACCTGCGCGAGTGGATCATCACGTCCGCGGTCCAACGCAGGCTGCTGGCCGACCTGCCGGGTAACCGGCCTGCCCTGGAGATCGCCACACTGCACCTGCCGGGCGCCGAAGGCGGCGGCGCCTGGTCCGACGTGATCGCCCTGCCCGGCTCGCGGACCGCTCTCGTCGTCGGTGACGTGGCGGGGGAAGGTATTCCCGCTGCGATCACGATGGGACTGCTGCGCACGGCCCTGCGTACGCTCGCCTCCCTGGACCTGCAGCCCGACGAGTTGCTGGCCCGCCTGAGCGACACCACCGCCCAGCTCTTCGGTGCCCGTGCCGCGCTGCCGCCCATGGACCCGCTCGTTCGTGAGCCGCTCGCCGCTGGTGCCGTCATCGCCGTCTACGACCCAGTCGCCCTCACCTGCACAATCGCCCGGGCCGGCCTGCCGCAACCCTTGGTGATACTTCCCGACGGCACCACCTCCGTGCAGCACGTTCCCTCCGGGCCCGCTCTCGCCTCTCCAGACACCGCTCACTTCCCCGCAGCCACCGTCGCCGTTCCCCACGGCAGCACACTCGTCCTGGGCACAACTCGGACCGCCGAGGATGTCCTCTCCTCCGCTGGCCCACTGCACTCTCTCCTGAACGGCGCCAGTGCCAGACCAGTAGAGAGCCTGCGCACCACGCTCGAACAGGCCTGCCTCAGACGCAGCCGACAGGACGAGACACAGCTGCTGTTCGCGCGCACCAAAGCGATGCCCCTTGCCCAGGTGATGACCTGCGCCCTGCCGCACAGCCCGCAGGCCGCATCGCTCGCCCGCAAGGCCGCACGCGGCCGGATGAGGGACTGGGGCATGGACGAGGAGACAGCGAGTACCAACGAGCTCATCGTCAGCGAGCTCGTCGGCAACGCAGTGCGCTACGGTGCTCCGCCACTGCAACTGCGCCTGATCCGGGGGCAGACAGTGACATGTGAGGTCGAGGACAGCGCCCTGAGCGCGCCGCACGTCAAGCATGCCCGCACCGTTGACGAGTCGGGACGCGGATTGTTCATCGTCGCGAGCCTCGCCGCGCAGTGGGGAACCCGGTACACCGCCAAGGGCAAGATCGTTTGGGCGGAGCAGCCAGCCTCGGCCGCCGCATGTTCGTCATAGCCCTCCTACCGACACAGGCGGCCTTACGTTCCTAGGACGGGATGGCCGAGCCCTTCGTATGGCTGGGCCGCACAGAGGTGCCGGGTTTGGCTTCTAGTTGGCTGCCGTCCGTAGCTGCAGTGGCTTGACCGCCCGGCGCCCCACGACGACCCGGCCGCCATATCGGGAAGTGCGACAAAGATTGCTGCATAAGGTCATGCCGGCGAGGTCGTCTGCGGCAGACCGTGGCGTTCGCACCCGGGAGGAACTCGCAGCGACGACGGTCGACGCCGCCGAACAGCAGCGCACCGCAGTCCCTGGCTGGTGCGGACCCTCGCCGCGGACGTGCGGGTGTTGAACGACGAGGCGTCGGAGGTCGACCGGCTCATCGAGAAGCGCTTCCGCGCCCATGACCTCGCCGAAATCATCACGAGCATGCCCGGCATCGGTCCCCCTCCGGTGCCGAGTTCCTCGCCGGAGTCGGAAGGAACCTCACCTTCTTCGCGACCCCGGACCGGCTGGCCGCCTTCGCCGGGCTTGCGCCGGAGCCTAGTACTGCAACGGTGTTTGTTCTGACCTGCTGGACGGGGCGTTGGTGTGGTTATGGGTGGGGGCCTTGCTGATGTCGGTGTGTGGGCGAGTGAGCTGGAGGCGGTGCATGGGCGGTTCGTGCATCGGTTCAGCCGGTCTGAGCCACGGGAGTCGGCGCTGGCCTATATGCGGGGGCTGATTGCTCCGTTGCAGCGCAAGAACGGCTGGACGCTGGCCGAGGAGGCGGGCCACGGCGGACCGGACCGGATCCAGCGGATGCTGAACCGGATCGAGTGGGGCGCTGACGAGGTCCTCGACGACGTGCGGCGCTACGTGCGAACGCCGGACCTGGAATTCGACCGACTTATCTATCGCTGGCGCAACGCTGCTTCAACCAGTTCAAAAGTTTCCGAGGCATCACCGCCCGATGCGACAAGACCGCCTCCTTTTACGAAACAGCGGTCAGTCTCGCACCAGTTCCCCCGTGGCAAGAACCGCTTGAAAACGGACTAGTGCTGCAACGGTGTTTATTCTGAGTGTGGGAAGTTTCTAGCGACCGTGTCTGCACCGTCTGCAGTCAGAACAAACACCGTTGCAGCACTAGACGGCAGCCGCCACGCTCGGCGTCATGACGCTCCCTCAACAGCCTTGACGGGCAGTCAGTACGCATCATAGATTCAGCGACGCCCGGTTGATCATGGCCCAGAAATTGTGGGCGCTTTTTTCGAATGAGGAAAACCATGACTTCTCACTGACTGAAATTGAGCAACTGCTTGAAGGCGCCTGAGAGGTGCCGGCCGACAAAACCGGCCGCAACCTCGAAGTGCTCAACGAGGACTACGGCAACAACGTCCGGCACTGCTGAACGGCGAGCCGGGAGGGTCGCGGGACGGAATTAACCGACCGGAATTCCACTCGTACTCTATACCGCCCCGCTTGGCAAAATAAGTGATTCATGCCGAGGATATGTTGGGGCGTGAATATATTCCAAAAGCGCATCCTCGACGTTTCTTCACGTTTCAAATGGACTCATTTCAAAGGGATGGCGCATCACTCATGTCCTCTCGAACAGTGAGCTCCTCAGGCGAACGCCTGCACGGCTGTTCGGCTTCAGTGTCCGCCGCTGCAGATTCGGCACGCCACACGTGATTGGGACATTTGGGCTCGCCAGAAGTATTCGGTAGAAGGATCGAAACGGAGGGGCCGCAGACGCTGTCGCGGACGCTGACATCGCCGTCACGGCCCGTGAACTCGTCGGCCTTCTAGGTCCTATCGACGCCAGGGCTTCGACTCGTCATGTGGCGCGCGCCCGTGATGATCCGTCAGCTCGGGCAGTGCCCACGCCGTGCCCTGCCGACGCATCATCGCTGATCCCGCCTGCACTTGGCCAACTCCGTGAGCCTCCAGACGTCGAATCCGAGGAGGTTTCAGGCCTGCTGGAGCGGCTGGCCAAGGTGCCGACCTGCGGGATCCATGCGCGGTGCGCCACCACGCGACTCCATTGCTCGCGCCCACTGCGTCTGCCGTGCTCGCCGGGGCGCGATCTCACTGTTGGCGGTCAGCGAGCAGATCACCACGTCACCAACATGCATTTCGCCTGCGACACCAAGTCGCAGTGTTCGATTTCCGCACCACTGATTGGAGTTTCCGTTGCCAACCCGTTTTCCCCGAAGATCGAAACTGCTGGCGCTGGGGTCTGCTCTGGTGGTCCTGACAGTCGGCCCCGCGTCCTGGGCCAACGCGTCCGCCACCGTACCGAGGGCCGTGCTCACGACAGACTCAGCCGGAGCCCGTCCGGGCACGCTGCGCACCGTCACTCTGATCACCGGTGACATAGTCACAGTCACCGCGGATGGGACCAAAGCCACGCACGTTGAGGGACCGCAAGGTCAAGGCGTCGACGTCGATATCAACAAGGTAGGCAAGGACACTTACGTCTACCCCGACTCCGCCCTGCCGTTCGTGTCTGCAGGACTCCTCGATAAGAGTCTCTTCAATGTCACCCAGCTCCTTGCCGACGGTTACGACGACGCGCACACCAGCAGTCTGCCCTTGCTCGTCAGCTTCACCGACGCCAGTTCCGCCCGCGCCCAGGCACTTCCAGCCGGCGCCACGAAGCCTAGAACTCTGAGCAGCATCAGAGGCGCTGCGCTGGCTGAGAAGCGTGACAGGGCAAGTGACTTCTGGTCCGGGCTCACCGACGGCAGCACCGCGCGTGTTTCCGGGGGATCCCAGCCCTCTTTCACCCATGGCATCGCCAAGATCTGGTTGGACGGGCAGGTGAAGCCCACGCTGGCCGACACCACGGCTCAGATCGGCGCCCCGGAAGTGTGGACGGGAGGCAATACTGGCAAGGGTGTTGATGTCGCAGTGCTGGACACCGGTGCGGACTCGAGCCACCCGGACCTGAAGAACCGCATCGCCAGCGGAGCCAGTTTCGTTCCCGACGAGGATGTTTTCGACGACTACTCGGGGCACGGCACACACGTCGCCTCCACCGTTGCCGGTACCGGCGATGCCTCGGGAGGTCAGGAGAAGGGTGTAGCTCCCGGAGCCAGCCTCCACATCGGCAAGGTGCTCGCCACCACCTGCGGCGCCTTTGGCTGCGGTGCCGGCGGCAAGGAATCCTGGATCTTGGCGGGCATGGAGTGGGCCGCACGTGACCAGCACGCCAAGATCATCAACATGAGCCTCGGCGGCACTTCGTCCAGCGGCGACGACCCGTTGAGCCAGGCGGTCAACAAGCTCAGCGCGGAGACCGGCGCGCTCTTCGTTGTCTCTGCGGGCAACAGCGGCGCCCCGTCGACCGTCAGCGCGCCGGGAGCCGCCGACGCAGCGCTCACGGTCGGCGCCGTGGACTCCTCGGATCAGCTAGCCGCGTTCTCCAGCCAGGGCCCACGCACAGGCGACTACGGGCTCAAGCCTGAACTCACGGCACCAGGCGTCGACGTCCTCGCAGCGCGTTCGCATCTCGCCGAAGGTGAGGGCAGCTACCAGATGATGAGCGGCACCTCCATGGCAGCACCACACGTCACGGGAGCTGCAGCACTGTTGGCCGCAGCCCACCCGGACTGGAACGGTCAGCAACTCAAGGACGCCCTGATCAGCACCACCAAGGCCACACCGCGGTTCACCCCCTACGAGGCTGGCGCTGGCCGCTTGGACGTCGCGGCCGCCGTACGAAACACCCTCTTCGCGACCGGCAGCGCCTACACCGGCTACCACCTGTGGCCGCACCAGCCAGGTGAGAAGGCCACCAAAACGGTGACCTATACCAATACCGCCGACACCCCGGTCGCCCTCCGCCTGGAAATTGACGCTCCTGACGCTCCCTCAGGACTGTTCTCCTTGTCGTCTACACAGGTCATCGTGCCCGCGCACGGCACAAGCAAAGCCACGCTTACCGCAGACCTGGATCACGCCCCTCTGGACAGCCACTTCAGCGGCATGATCAACGCCTTCGATGCCAACGGGGAGACAGTCGCCCACACGCTGATCGGGGTCGGCAAGGAGGCCGAGCGTTACAGCCTGTCGGTCACCGCGAAGGACCGAAGCGGCAAACCGCTGTCTGGACGGCTCACCGTCGCAGGAAAGAACTTCCTCCACCAGTACCAACTCGACGAGTCCGGAACGGGTGCCGAGCGGTTGCCTGTCGGCACCTACGCAGTCTGGCTCAACGCCGATGTTCAAGGCACGCATGGCCCGCACTCCCTGGGCAGAGCCATCCTCAGTGCCCCCGAGATCACTCTGGACCAGGATCGCCAGGTCACGCTCGATGCAACGGCAGCCCGCCAAGTCAAGGCCGTCGTACCCAAGGCGACCACTGACTCCGAGATTCGCTTGGACATCTACCGCGCCTTCGACTCCGACCACTACACAGCGAGCACCGTGGACCGCTCAGTACTCCGCTACGACAGCGCGTGGGCACTCCCCACGGGCAAGAAGGTCACCAAGGGTGAGTTCGCCTTCGGGGCGCGCTGGCGTAAAGAGGAACCCGCACTGACAGTAAGTGCCGACCACCTGAGCTTCGACGACCTCAGAGTTCAACGATCCGCAGTACCGCTCCCGGACGGCCGGATGACACTCGCCGCGGTCTTCGCCGGACAAGGCGCCGAAGCCGACTACGCCAGCCTTCATACGCAGGGCAAGATCGCCGTGGTACGCCGCAACGACGCAGCCACAGTGGAGGAGCAGGCGGCCGCAGCCGCCCAGGCCGGCGCGCGGCTCCTGCTCATCGTCAGTGACGGAGTCGGTCGTCTGCAGCCCTGGCCCACTGCCGCGCAGTCCTTCCCGGCCCTGCCGCCTGTCTCGGTAGCCACTCTCACTCAGGATGAGGGCGAGAAGCTGATCACCAGGATTCAGCAGGGCAAGACTTCGCTGACTCTCGGCTCCAGCCGCGCCACGGACTACCTCTACGATCTCGTCCGTCACTTTGAAGGTGCCATACCTACCGATCCGACGTACCGGCCCCAGAAGAGCGACCTAGCCCGCGTCGACGTCTCCTTCCGCAACTACGCCCAGGCTCGAGCGTCCGACTACCGCTCAGACGTCTGGCAGGGAATGCCCATCGACGCATCGCTCCTTCACGAAACTCCCGCTCAGGGAGAACGCGTCGACTGGGTCTCAGCAGACTCGGATGTCCAGTGGGTCGACCACGCCCAGATCCCTGGTGAGATCCAGGAATGGTCCCCCACGGTCCACTACGAATCTGGCAGCACCAGCAAACTCCACTGGTTCGGACCGATCCAGCGCCCGCGCCTCAACAACCAGACGGGCAAGCAGCAGCGGACCGACGACGAGATCTACGCCAATATTCCTGGCTGGGGTGACTCCGGGACCGGACACGTGGGTGCCACTGTGGGGAACCCAGCAGCCAGGAACACAGTCACCCTCTACCAAGGCGACACGCTGATGGGCCAGTACAACACCGATTGGATCGACGTCACGGGACTCGATCCGAAGCTCCTTCCGTACCGGCTCATCTCCGAGAACTCCAGGGGCTTTTGGGCGAACCCGTACTCCACCAGTACGCGAACAGAATGGAAGTTCACATCCGCAGCTCAAGAGCCCGGCAAGGCCGCGGTTCTACCCCTGATCCAGCTCGACTACAAGATCGACACTGATGTGGCAGGCAAGGCACGCCGGGACGCCACACTCACAGTCACGCCCTCGCACATCCCCGGAGGGCCGAGCTCCAAGACCATCGGAGCCGTCACGCTCGACCTCTCGTACGACGATGGCACCACTTGGCACAAGGCAACCCTCACCCACCGCGGCGACGGCTGGGAAACCAGCCTCCACGCCCCTGCCAAAACGGCATACGCAACCCTGCGAACCTCCGCGCACGACAGCCAGGGCAACAGCGTGACCCAAAGCATTACCCGCGCCGTCGGGCTGAAGTAGCCAGCCCGAACCCGTCGGGAGGGCCGCTTGACGCGGCCCTCCCGACGGGCAACCCGGACTCTTAAGAGGTCATCTCATCTGGCTGGGTGGGCTGTTGACCGTGGTGGGGATCGTTGAGCGGCTGGTGCCGGACGAACTGTGGGAGCTGGTCCAGCGGGTGGTGCCGGAAGCACCGTCGCGGCCTCAGGGTGGTGGCCGACATCGCCACGGTGACCGGGAAGTGCTGGCGTCGATCGTGTTCGTGGCGACGTCGGGCCGCACCTGGCAGCAACTGCCGACGGCGTCGTTCGGGCCATCCGGTGCGACAGCCCACCGCAGGTTCACGAGTGGACGAAGGCCAGGGTCTGGGCCAAGCTCCACTGCCTGGTCCTCGATGAACTCGGAGCCCACGGCGATTTGGACTGGTCGCGGTGCGCGATCGACTCGGTGAACATGCGGGCGCTGAAAGGGGGGAGCTGACAGATCCGAATCCCGTAGACCGGGCAAGTATGGGTCGAAAATCCATCTGATCACTGAGCGGACCGTTCTGCCCCTGTCGATCGGTATCTCCGGGGCCAACGTCCATGACAGCCAGGCTCCGATCCCGCTCGTGAAGGGCATACCTTTGGTCCGGTCCCGCCGAGGCTCTCGTCGACGCAAGCCCGGAAAGCTCCATGCCGACAAGGGCTATGACCATCGCCACACGCGGCAATGGCTGTCACAGCGCGGCATCCGGCACCGCATCGCCCGCAAGGGCGTCGAGACTTCACAGCGGCTCGGTCGACACCGTTGGACCATCGAACGGACGATGGCCTGGCTCGCCGGCGGCCGCCGACTCCACCGCCGCTACGAGCGCGAAGCCGAGCACCTCCTCGCTTTCACGAGCATCGCCTGCACCCTCATCTGCTACCGCCGCATGAACCCTGAGTGCACGCCACAGACGCTGCATGTACAGGAGTATGGTCAGATGATCAGATCCGAACTGACGCGGAAGGCAGCCCATCTCTGGCAGGAACACCTCGACGCCGAATTCCCGGTCAACCTACGAGGCGTCGAGCTCGAAGACATCGACATGGTGCTGCTTGATGCGGATAGCGCAGGTTGCGCCTACGCGTGGATCAACAACGGCGGCATCCTCGATCCAGAGCGCAGACGCATCCTGCACACCTGCATCGAAGACCTGGACCGAGTGATTCCGCAGATCAGCGACCCATCAGACCGCCAGTACTATCAGCGGCTGCGCCAACTCGCCCGACTCGTTTCAAGAGCCGCGGACACCAAATGAGATGACCTCCAAAGCACTGGGCGGCCAGCTGTACAGCAGCGAAGTACAGCAACCATCGCGACCAGCCCCGACCACCACCGGCCCTGAACGACCGCCTGACGTGTCCGGCAGATCTCAGTGACCGTCGTGCCCATGGTTCGCATCAAGCGGGTAATCGGCCGGCGGGGCTTGGGACGGTCTTGAGAGGTGCGGCCGTGCCGCGCAGGTCTCGGCATGCACGATCCAGCGGTCGAAGTACTGGCCCCTCGCTTCTTCGGCAACCGTAGGGAACTAGCCATACCGCCTGATCACACTCATCATGAGCGGCATGCAGAGCGTTCAGGCAGGAGTAAGGATCGGCAGGCCACGGAGATCGCTTGGTAGAGCCTCGGCGTGCCTTTTCGCGGTGGGGAGCTTCAACGCGGCGATCTACCTCACCGAGTCGATCATGGGTGGGGACCGCTACGTCCCCATGCTCGAGTCCGCTTCCGGACTGCTACTCACGAGCTAGATCACCGGAGCCGTGCACCTCCTCCAGATCGGGAAGGCGGAGAGGCAGAACCGTACGGGAGACCGCGTGTCACGACTGACGTCAGCGGCTGACACCAACAAGCGCGAACAGCGGTGGTCAAAGTCGAACCTCGCCGGCCACTCGCCCCAGACTCAGGCTCGGTTGGTCGACGTTGACAGCTCTCGGTCATCGACCTGATAAGGATGAGGTCAACTCGCAAAAAGCGCGTTCTGCGTCGGCGCCGGCCTTCCACGGCGGCCCGCCAGCTGAGACAGTAGCCAGTCGGTTTGAGGCAACCGTGCTCGCCACGGGCGGGAGGAAGCCATGAAGCGGTCCGTAGGAACTTGGGTGCGAGTCCGGCGCGCGCGCCGACAGCGCTGGGATGTAGACATCATCCGCGCCCTCCAGATTCCCGTCCCAAGGCTCACGCAGGAACGAGCACGACAGCTGATCCAGCAGGGGAAGTGGCGGGAAGCGAGCGCCGAGATCACGGAAGCGACGGGCTACGACCGCCGGGATACGAGATGCGTCGTGCTCGCCCTGGCGCACAGTTGCAAGGTCCCTACCCCTTGCCGCCTTCCTTGGACTCGGAGACGACCGACCCCGAGCGTCTCCAACTCTCATAGGTGACATCAACGGCGCCGGACGTAGACATCCATGCACGGCCCGGCACGTCTGCCCTGATCAGGCTGGGCCCTTGCGGGCCGCGCCCGGATCAAACTTTCAAGGCGGCTGTCTCCCTCAACGCACGAGCGCCCTCCCGGGCCGCCCTGGGGCCGTGGAAGGGCGCTCGATGGCGACCGGCACCGTCGTGCGCCTGCAGCACCTACTCAGTCGTTCGGGCCGGCTTTGACTCACCCGATTGTAACAACTAGCGTTACAGCATGTGGAACGTCAGTCCCTGCTGTACGGAAGCCGAACCGGTAACCCCATGAAGCGCTTACAAACATCCGGCAAAAGTGCGGTGCCTGCGCGCGACTGGAGGTGGGGTTGTCAGGGGTTTTTCAGCAGAGCGCGGCTGGCGGCGCGGGCGATCCATGTTTCGGTTCGCTCGAAGGACCATCCCCGTTCACCGACCAGTGTCATCCAGGCATGCGGGCCTAGGTAGAAGAAGAGCAGGTCGATGGCAGTGGGGTGACCGATCCCGGCTTGCAGGGCGTCGAGGCGGACGAGGCGGTCAACGACATGAGTCAGGGCCTGCGTGTAGTCGTCGGCACCCCTGTCCAGGACTGCCTTGACTGCCGGCTCGCCAGGCGGATTCCGGTAGAAGATCCCGTACACCAAGTCCCAGTGGCGTTCATGGGTGAGCCTGGTGCCGTGGGCCGTTGCCGCGATGACAGCACGCGGGTCATCGGCTGCTGTAACCGCAGCCAAGGTCTCCGTGACAGCCGGGTCCTTAAGAGCAGGCTCCAGCAGGGCCAGGAGGATGGTGGGTTTGTTTCCGGCGCTGGTGTACACGGTCGGCACAGCCACTTGGGCTGCCTCTGCGATCTCCCCGATGGTCACGCTCGCATAGCCGCGAGCCGTGAACAGCGCCCGAGCGCTGGCCAGGATGGCTTCACGGGTTGCGGCAGCAGAGGTAGCGCGCCGCTGCGAGGTGTATTTCCGGACAGTCACGCGCGCAGTATACCCCCTACACCATAAGCGACTGTCTTGACAATAGACACATATAATCAATATGCTCGACCACGTGAAAAGGGATGCACTCGGTGACTCGACAGCCGCCCTGGAGACTCGCCTGAAGCACGACGTACACCGAGTAGCCACGAGCCTGCTGGCCGGTGCGGCCGCTCGCCCTGCCGTCCCGCTTACGGCGCTCGCGCAACTGCGCGACTTCGTGGTCCTGAACCTGCGTCACCATCACGAGTGGGAGGAGCATGCCCTGTGGCCCTGCATCCTCACCGCAGCCCCCGACGCCTTGCAGCGGCTCGACAGGCTCTGCAATGAACATCGTCAACTGGAAGACGCGCTTGCCCACCTGGCTTCCCTCGCCCTCACGGAAAGCGACGTTCCCGAAGACGCTGCACGGGCGCAGCTGAAGGGGGTGGCCCGAGAAGTGCGCAACATTGTGCTCATCCATCTCGACAACGAAGAGTCGCTCCTGATTCCAGCTCTGCGCAATCACATCAGCCCCGAGGCATGGGCAGACATATCCCAGCAAGTGATCGCCACCACCCCTCCCACGGCCGGCCATCTGATGATCGGATTCCTCGACGAGGTCGGGACTCCGGCAGAGGCCGAGGTAGTTCTGGCAAGGCTGCCCGAACCGGTGCGTTCGATGCTTCCCGCCATGCGCCGTCAGGCAAGCGAGGACCTGAGCGTCCTCCGGGATGGGTCATGACGCCTGTCCCACCATTGCCCGTACCTTGACCCTCGCGTGAGCGTGAGGAGTGTTCCGGATGGCTGAACGAACCCGGTCTACCTCGATGGCGGGGCGCGCTTGCGTCCCGCAGGAGTGACGATCAGCCGGGATCGAACTCCGGTTGCCCCACCTTTGCGATAGTGCGCACGGACTCCTTCCTACCACCCGAGGAGAAGTCCAACTCGCCGACGTGGAACCGAATCCATTTCTCTCGCCATAACAACACGACCGCAATCCCGATGGCTGCGGTGAAGGACGGCGTTCGTACCCGAGCTGAACCAGCGTCTGCAATGTTCCGCTCGGGCCCTCTCTCTGGAGACTACGGATGCAAGTCACTCCACAATCCGCACATGCCGACGACGTCGAGAGCTCGGCTGCCTCGTACGCCGTTCCTGCAGAGGCCCGCTCCGAGCGCCTTCTGCACCGGCTGATCACCGACCACGCCAAAGCGCTGCTCGCCTACGCGGAGCGCCTGCTGAGCGACCGTCATGCGGCCGAAGACATAGTCCAGGAAACACTGATACGAGCCTGGGAACACACCGACCGCCTATACGGCAACGCGGGCTCCGTCCGCGGCTGGCTGCTGACCGTGACACGAAACCTGGTTATCGATCAGGCGCGAAGCGCCAGTGTCCGGCACGAGTTGGTGAGTGCGGATCATCACGAGGTGATCCAGCCCGACCACTCCGACACCGTGCTGGCAGCCGTTCAGGTGAAAGCGCTCCTGCGCCAGCTCTCCCATGAGCACCGAGAAGCGCTTGTCCACACCTATATCTGCGGCAAGACCATTCAGGAAGCTGCAGAGATCCTCGGCGTTCCAGAGGGCACAGTGAAGTCGCGTCAGTACTACGCATTGAGACATCTGCGAACCCGAGTCGTTCCGACGCGCAGGTGATCGATCGACATATGCACTAGCGGGACTCCATTACGTCTTCCACTTGTCGCCGTTTGGGGTGATTTGCGGACCATCCGCTTGGCGATGCCGTCCGGGCTTCGCTCGATAAAACGGCGCCACCAGGTGTGGTTCTTGTCCGGAGCGATCCGCAGCCGGCGCGACACCTCCATGATCGAGTGGCCTTCGGCGCACTCCAGCACGATTGGCGACCGCTGACCTCGAGCCGTCGTTCGCCGCCGTAACCAGTTATCCAGTACCGCCCGCCGGGCATCAGTGACCGGCACCGGCGAAATCCTCGGACCTGGACGAGTCACCCGACTCACGACGAATCTCTGACCACAGGCCACTCATACTGCAACGGTGTTTGTTCTGACTGCTGGACGGGTCGTTGGTGTGGTTATGGGTGAGGACCTTGCTGATGTGCCTGCATGGGCGAGTGAGCTGGAGGCCGTGCATGGGCGGTCGTGCACCGGTTCAGCCGGCCTGAGCCACGGGAGTCGGCTCTGGCGTCTGCGGCGCCTGATCGGCCGGCGCAGGATGCGATCGATAGGGGTGGGGCAGCGGTCGGTGGGGCGGGTGATCAGTTGCCGGATATCGGCGAGGCTCAGCTGGATGAGCCGAAGGGATCCGTTTCTGCTTTCTCCGCGTCCAGCTGGCGGGCACGCAGGACGGTGAGGCAGGCGTGGGTGGCCATGGCTAGGGTCATGTGGCGGTGCCAGCCGGGGTAGCGGCGAACCTGGTAGTCGTCCAGGCCGCACTCCTGTTTCGCGCTCTGGAAGCATTCTTCGATGGCCCAGCGGCTGTCGGCGATGCGGACCAGTTCGTCGAGTGTGGTCTCGGCGGGGCAGTAGGCGATGTAGTAGGAGATTTCTTCGGGGCGGCTGACGCTGCGGCGGGCGATGGCCCAGTGCCGGCGGTCCTCACGGTGCCAGGGACGGACCTCGACGCGAGCCCAGTCGTAGGTTCTTTGTCCGTGGGCGCCCTTGCCGCAGGAACGGCGTTTCCATTTCTGTTGAGGCAAGCCGGGGAACAGGTCGTGGACGGGGTGGTCGATCGCCCAGCGAGTGACGACGGTATCGTGCCTGGTGGCGGCCATGACATGAAAGACATCCGCCTGCTCGAGCTCGAACCGCCAGCCCTTGCTGAAGCCGTATGCGGCATCCGCGGTCACCCACCGAAACGGGATCCGGTCCGCGATGGCCTTGCGGACCATCGCTTTGGCCATGACCACCTTCGTCTCGAACGCAATCTCGTCCGCGATGCCGGCCCGCCGGCAGCGTTCCCGGTCGTCCGTCCAGGACGTGGGCAGATACAGCCGCCGGTCAATCAGGGTGCGCCCTCGGTCCGTGGCGTAGGCGAGGAAGACGCCGATCTGGGCGTTCTCCGTGCGGCCTGCCGTGCCCGAGTACTGCCGCTGCACTCCTGCCGAACGGGTGCCCTTCTTCAAAAAGCCGGTGTCGTCGATGATGAGCACCGCCTCCCGGTCACCGAGGTTGTCGACCACGTAGCGGCGCACGTCGTCGAGGACCTCGTCAGCGCCCCACTCGATCCGGTTCAGCATCCGCTGGATCCGGTCCGGTCCGCCGTGGCCCGCCTCCTCGGCCAGCGTCCAGCCGTTCTTGCGCTGCAACGGAGCAATCAGCCCCCGCATATAGGCCAGCGCCGACTCCCGTGGCTCAGACCGGCTGAACCGATGCACGAACCGCCCATGCACCGCCTCCAGCTCACTCGCCCACGCACCCACATCAGCAAGGTCCCCACCCATAACCACACCAACGACCCGTCCAGCAGTCAGAACAAACACCGTTGCAGTACTAGGCCGGCACTATCAGGCCCATTCCGAGAACGGGTATGTCGACGGTGCCGTCGCTATTTGCGTGCCAGCGCCCATGCGCCCCGTTCACGTCGCCGCAGACCAAGCTCAGGGCTGCCTGGCCGCCCAGAGCGTCAAGAGCGCCACAAGGGTCCCCTCAAAGCCTTCCTTCGGGTGGTGCCAAGCCCCGCGGACAGAGGCTGCTGCAACAGCATCAGGCGCTCATCCATCGTCTCCACCATGTCGTCGTGCCGTCTGCCGGGCTTCGGCTCCTTCTCCCTACACGGGTCAACGAGGGGAAAAGGTTCGAAGGAAATCTGAACCCTGCGCTGACCAGGCAGGACCCGCCCTTACGGATCCGGTCCTGAGGGAGTAGCGCCGACAACCGGTTACTCGTGATTGCAGGCACGGACGGAGACTCCACCCTCGCTGTCTCAACATTCCTGCGGGTGGGCTTGACCGTGGCTGGCGCACGGGACGCCGTCGCCCACGACTAAGCTTGTTCTTTAACTTCGTCCTGCTCCTGGCAGGGTGGCCAGCGGCCCTGGGCGTGATCGGTCGAATCGGGATGCGATGGTCTGCGGTGCAGTTGCATACTCACCAGATGGCCTTGTTCCCTGGTCGGTTCCGCGATCCGCGCAGCACCGAGTACGACTTCATCAGCTCGATCATGGTGCGTTGCCCAAGTTGCGAGAAGGCCGCTCGAGTCGTTCTAGCGTCTGAAGACTGCGGGCCCAGCGGGCGGATGCTTTTCAGGCCGCGACGTCTGGTCTGCGGTAGCTGCGGACTGTCACGGGTGTGGAGCGGTCGTCATGTCACGCTCTCCCGTGGCACCGCTCAACCCGCGACGGATCCGTATTTCGGTGTGCCGCTGTGGCTCCAGATTGAGACCCGGCACGGGTGGTTGTGGGCCTACAACCTCGAACATCTCGACCTGATCCGCCGTTTCGTCCAGGCATCGCTGCGCGAACGAGCCCCCTGGTACGACACCGGACAGAAGATGACGTTGGCGGCCCGCCTCCCGGTATGGATCAAGCGCGCGAAGAATCGAGACGAGGTCTTGCGTGCCGTCAGCCGGATCCATGCCTCACTGGTTGCCGCCTGAGCTGTACAAAAGGCGTCCGAACGCCGCTCGAACTTGATCTCTGGCTATGCGGTTCAGCTGACGTGGGGGCGGCCTTCGTCTGATCATGTGCTCCGGCCAAGGTGCACGTGACCGAGACGAAGGCCGTGAGGGTGAGTCTGCTGCTTGATGCTGTTCGGAGGGAAGCGTTCGCTGAAGCGGCACGCTTCCGGGGTGAGTTCTACGAGTGTCTGACGGCCCGGCGCGATGAGTTGTTCGAGCTCGTGGACGCGGTGCTGTGTGCGGACGGGGCGGTGAAGTCCCCGGTGGATCTGACGCTGCTCCCCGAGCATCGTCGCGGGCACGGAGCGATGTACGGCGGCCTGAACCACCGCCGGATCGACGTTGGCCGGCTCCAGTTTCCCGGAAAACGCATCCAGTCAACAGGCCAGATGGGCGCTTGAGATGCGGGGACCGGGCACACGCAGGTCGTGCCCTTCGGTCGCCGGCTCCCGCCACGCTCCGAAGTGCCTCCGGCGCGGTGTGCGCGGCGGCCTGCGCGGGTGGGCGGAGTGAAGTCGGGGCACAATCGGGCCAGTTGCCGTTGTACCAACTGGGGGCGTGCCACCAGTTGGTCCCTGAGCACTCGAGCGCCTGTGATTCATGCTCCGCCTGCCATGACGTACCGGAGGTGCGCGGACCAGCGCTCCGCGGACCTGCCCTGGTTGAGCACCGGGATGCAGCGTGCCACAGACAACTACTGTCGGCTCGAGGGGCGTGAAACGGGCAGTGCGATGCTGTCGATCGCGGCGTCGGCGATGCGATTTCTGGTCTTCGTTTCGACCCCAGCTTTGGCAAGGGCCTCCAGCCCGCGATGCGTGGCGAGGATCAGCCCCCCGAGCGCCTCAGCATCGGCCTCGGGATCTATGTGGCCGGCACGCTGAGCCTGTTCGACAAGTTGGCGACAACTGTCGAGTAGTACTTCGTGTGCTGCGAGCGACCTGGCTGCGATGGCGTCGTTCTCCCACGCTAGTTCGGCTGTGGTCTTGGCCAGCAGGCAGCCGCGCCGGTCAGTGCTGCCCTCCGGGGCCTGGAGCCAGTCGCGAAGGCGGTCGAGAGCTCGGTCTTCTGGCCCCTCGAGCCGAACGGAGGCGCTCTCGTCGGAGGCCGTGCAGTACTCGTCGAACACTCGCTGGAACAGGGCCTCCTTATCGCCAAAGGCGCCGTAGAGGCTTCCCTTGCTGAGCCCTGTCGCGCGAGAGAGGTCGTCGACCGAGGTGCCGTGGTAGCCGGTTTCGTTGAATTGTCGGTGCGCAGCAGCTATGACGTCTTGCTCGTTGAATTTCCGTGGTCGCGCCATGTCTCGATGTTACGGCGTTCCGAACGTCCGGTCCAGAAGTTCTGGACGATCGGTCCATAACCTGTTACGGTGAATCACATGTTCAGAACCCTCCCTTCACCCAGCACCTCCGAGTTCGCCGGCAAGCGCGCCATCGTCACCGGAGGTTCCCGCGGAATCGGTGCGGCCATCGTGCAGCGACTGCTTGACGGCGGCGCGACGGTAGTCACCACGGCGCGCAACGCTTCCCCCGAGACGCCGAAGACCGCCAGCTTCATTCGAGGCGACATCGGCACGCTTGAGGGCGTGCAGGCGTTCGCAGCAGCGGCACTCGATGAACTCGGCGGGATTGACATCGTTGTCAACAATGCCGGTGCCGCACGCGCCCACCTGGGGGGTATCTAATCCATCCCCGACGAGGAATGGATCGACGCACTCGACCTCAACTTCCTGTCCGCCGTGAGAGTCAACAATGCGCTGCTGCCGGCGCTGCGTGAGGCCGGGGCGGGCAGCGTGGTGGTCAACATCTCATCCGGAGTGGCCCTCACGCCGGCGCCGTCAGTGGCTCACTACGCTGCAGCCAAGGCCGCGCTCAACACCTACGGCAAGGCGCTCGCTTCGGAGCTCGCGCCCGCAGGAATCCGCGTCGCCACGATCATGCCCGGCAACGTGCTCACTCCAGGCGCCGATGCGATCCGTCAGGACGTCGCCGACGCAATGGGTGTCCAGCTTGCCGACATCACTGCTGACATCCCTCTGGGTCGCCCCGGAGATCCTCGCGACATCGCCGAGGCCGTCGCCTACCTCGCATCGGACCGGGCTCAGTGGATCACTGGAGCAAGCCTGGTAGTCGACGGCGGCGAACTCCCGGCTATCTAGCACTCCAGCTGTAGATCGCTCTTGAGCTGCTGGTGCCTACGCTTTTCGTGGCTTACGCCGCTTGCTCCAGCTGCCTTGCGGGCGGTTCCGGTCGTGGGCCAGCATCGCCGCGTCGAACTGGGCTTTGCTGCTCACTGCTCGGGGTTCAGGTACGAGCGTGGTCGCCGTCGATCGCCACGGGGCGGCCGAGGCCCAACCGACCAGGGGCATGGTCTCGTCGTAGTGCGGAGCGAACTGCGCGACGGTGATGGTGGGCATCCGGGGGCATCCGGTAGTTCAGGCTGCGGACGTGTTCGAGGAACGTCTGGGGCAGCGAGACGTGGTGGGTTTCCAGGTAGTGCGGGAAGTCCTGGCGCCACAACCAGGTGCCGTCGGTCACCAGTGACGAGCATCCCAGAGAGTGTCGGTGGGTGCTGCCGGTTATGACGTCGTGGCCCGCTTCCATGACGTCGATCAGGACGTGGCCGGCGTCCAGGTAGGCCACCAGGTCCGCCTCGTCCGGCTCACCGACGGACCGGAGGGCGTCTCGGATCGATCCGTTCGGCTGGCCAGAGGGGGTGTCGAGTTCGTCGTAGAAGCCCAGCAATCCCAGCACTGCGTCTCCTTCGACGAGCCGTGCCGCCCTGCTGGCACTGGCAGGTGCGGCCACCGTTGATCATCGGTGTGTGAAGACAAACGATCACGCGGTGGCCGCAGGTCACAGCGTTGACGCTGTCCCCTGGCAGGAAGCGTTCGAGGGTCTGATGGACCGCATCGCGGGCAGGTTCGCCCGGATCGAACCCCGACGGCGAATACGGCACCTGGTCCTGGGACTGCTCGCGGATCTGCCTCGGAAGAACTGCTGGACCATCGCCGAATGGGCCGGCGAGGCCACTCCCGACGCCATGCAGCACCTGCTGAGCCGCGCCAAGTGGGACGCCGACGCAGTCCGCGACGACCTGCGCGACTACGTGGTTGAGCACCTGCACGACGCCCAGGCCGTGCTCGTGGTCGACGAGACCGGCGACGTGAAGAAGGGCAGCCACACCGTCGGCGTCCAGCGCCAGTACACCGGCACCGCCGGCAGAATCGAAAACGCCCAAGTCGCCGTCTACCTCGCCTACGCAGGTCGGCGCGGACATGCCGCACTGGACCGGGAGCTGTACATCCCGCGCTCGTGGACCGACCAACCCGACCGCTGCCGGGCCGCCGGACTTGACCCGGACACCGCGTTCGCCACCAAGCCCGAATTGGCCGCCCGCATGATCACGCGATTCCTGAACTCCGGCCACCAGACATCCTGGGTGGCAGGGGACGAGGTCTACGGCGGCAACCCCACACTGCGCGCCGCCCTGGAGGACCGCGCTACCGGATACGTGCTCGCGGTCGCCCGCACCCACGAGGTCACACCGGGGCCGGGAAGTTCCGCGCGGACATCCTGGCCAAGAAGCTCCCCCAGCGGGCCTGGCAGAAGCTGTCCGCCGGAGCCGGAGCCAAAGGACACCGCTGCTACGACTGGGCCCACATCGACCTGCCCAGCACCGCGCCAGGCCACCGCCACCTGCTGATCCGCCGCAACCGCACCACCGGCGAACTCGCCTACTACCGCTGCTACTCACCCGAGCCGGTACCCCTGACCGCTCTGGTGCGGGTCGCGGGATCCAGGTGGAGGGTCGAGGAGACGTTCCAGTCGGGAAAGGGTCTGGCTGGACTGGACGAGCACCAACTCCGCCGCTACACGTCCTGGTCCCGCTGGGTCACCCTCGCGATGCTCGCCCACGCCTTCCTGGCCGTCGTCCGCGCCGACGAACACCGTCTCCGTCCCAGCCCCGACGACCTGATCCCGTTGACCTGCAACGAAATCCAGAGACTCTTCATCGCCCTGGTTGGCCGGCCTGTTCACGAGGCAGACCACTGGCTCCGCTGGTCCCACTGGCGACGGCGTCATCAAGCACGTTCCCGGGCCAGCCACTACAGGCGTCAAGCCGCGAGCAGAGCATGATCGTTATCTACAGCTGGAGTACTAGGAGGGCTTCCTTCGAACTGAAGCGCTCCTCTTGGCGCGGTCCCGCTGTGAGCGGGACCGCGCCAGAAGGGGCGAACGCCAGCAACGGACGCGCGGGAGGCTTTTCACTGCCTTGTATTCGAGGCCGGTCGCCAGGGTCACGCGATCTGCCGAGGTTTGTGGCTCGATTGCAGGGACCCCCATTACTCAGCTGCCCGCGGGGTCGAGTCAACCTTGAGCTCACGGGCTTGAAGGATCACTTCAGCAAGCGCGTCTGCGGGAAGCGCGCCTGCTTGCGAGAGGACAGTGGTGCGGTCTCGTATGATCATCAGTGTCGGTATGGAATGGATGTTGAAAGCAGCAACGAGTTCCGGCTGCGCCTCGGTATCGATCTTTCCGAAGACAACGTCCGGATACTGCTCCGAAGCCTCGTCATAGATTGGGGCGAACTGCCGACAAGGACCGCACCAGTCTGCCCAGAAGTCCAGGACAACAAGATCATTACTTGTGACTACATCATTGAAGTTTTCCTTCGTGATCTCCACGGACTTCGACATGCCTCACTCCAACCAACGATGGTGACCAACGC
This sequence comes from Streptomyces sp. NPDC001914, assembly GCF_042891215.1. Classification (NCBI taxonomy): domain Bacteria; kingdom Bacillati; phylum Actinomycetota; class Actinomycetes; order Kitasatosporales; family Streptomycetaceae; genus Streptomyces; species Streptomyces sp. NPDC001914. The sequence goes on along the minus strand of NZ_JBIASW010000018.1, from coordinate 44,247 downwards.
AGACAGTCCATGGTTTCATCGTGGACTTTCCGGACACCGCGCGAGAACGTTGGTTGAGCAAGCCAGGACCCCAGATGAGAAGGCGCCGGCAAATCCGGGGCCATACCCGTGGCCTTGGAACAGGAGGGGCATCGCCGTATACCCAGGGCGATGAGGAACGACCCGCAAGCCGTGACCCACGAGGTGAGAGCGCGCGCATCTTAGACTCAGTGCCTTTGCACCCACGCGCAGCGTTCACTGTCAGAAGGCGTCCCCCCTCTCCCGCAAGCTAGGTCAGGCGTCAACACTCCGCGCCATCTGGGGTGTTACGTTGCGCGTAGTTGAGCAAATACATGGTGTTGCAGTGGTCTCGCCGTGGCCGAAGACTTGCAACTCACTTGTGTCGACGAAAGAGAACCCCTCCAGCCAGGCCAGTAAGGGCGCAACGTGCAGCCGATATAGCGTAGTTGGCGAGCAGAAGTCAGCGCTGCAAGTCGCCTCCAGGCTCGCTAGACCGACTTTGTTGTTTTCAGCGCGCTGAAGTGGAACCTCGGAGCTAAGGTGAATTCCGCACGATGTACCTCCTCCGTCACAGTCCCGGACGGCGTGACGTGTGAGGTTGCAAGCCAGCTCCGAGAGGACAACAGACCATGCCTTTCGCAACCGCCAAGGACGGCACGCAAATCTTCTACAAGGACTGGGGGGCTGGGCAGCCCGTGGTCTTTTCCCACGGCTGGCCGCTGACCGCGGACGCATGGGACCCGCAGATGAAGCTCATGGCGGACAACGGCTTCCGAGCTCTCGCGCACGACAGGCGCGGGGGAGGTCGTTCCGGACAGACCTGGGACGGCAACAACCTCGACACGTACGCCGACGACCTGGCCGCAGTCATCGAAGCCGAAGACCTCCAGAACGTGATCCTGGTCGGTCACTCCACCGGCGGCGGCGAGGTCACCCGATACATCGGCCGTCACGGTACGAGCCGAGTCGCGAAGCTGGTTCTCCTGGGCGCGATTCCGCCGCTCATGCTCAAGACAGAAGCCAACCCCGAGGGTCTGCCGCTCGAGGTATTCGACGAGATCCGCGAAGGCGTTGCGACGGACCGGTCTCAGTACTACAAGGACCTGAGCGCCCCGTTCTACGGCGCCAACCGCGAAGGCTCCACCGTCAGCCAGGGCACGCGCGACGAGTTCTGGCTCTGGAGCATGACCGTCGGCATCAAGGGCGCCTACGACTGCGTCAAGGCGTTCTCCGAGACGGACACCACCGAAGACCTCAAGAAGGTCGACGTACCGACCCTGATCGTGCACGGTGACGACGATCAGATCGTTCCGATCGTCTCTGCAGGCGCCAAGTCCTCGAAGATCGTCAAGGACGTGGTGTACAAGGTCTATGAGGGCGCGCCGCACGGTCTCGCCATGGTGCCCAAGTACGCCGAGACCTTCAACAAGGACCTCCTCGAGTTCGCCCGCGGCTGAAGTCGGACCGCTGTCCCCCGCTGCTGCAGGCGGAGGGATCCCCAACCTTCGCTCCACACCGCAGCGGCTCCCGGACCCCGAGTTCGCAACTGAGCTCGGGGCCGGTTCGTTTCAGGGGATGCTCGAGAGAACGGCTCACGAAGGCCGTATTTCTGCTCGTCACGCATTCCAACTATCACTGAGGTTGCCGCGGCCTGGATGCTTGGAGGAGCAGCCCAAGTCCTCTGTGACCGAGCCGGCGATGCCTGCCCTCGTCTAACCAGCCCAGCAACTTCTGCACTCGAGGCGCAGTCAAGCCCCCTCCAGCAGCGAGGCGAAGCATCAACAGTCTCTGTCTACGTCAATGGGCTGCTTGGCGTCGGCATCCACGTACTTGCGATCTCGTCCGTGGCTCGGCTTGCAGCAAGTCTGTGAGCCCATGCCTTTGCGCTCCCTCAGACGAGTGGTACTCGCCCCGAGGGAAGGAGCCCGCTCCGGCCACGCACGACTTCACCGCAGATCGAATGTCCGGAAAGTGGCGTTAGGCTAATTTTGAATGGACACTCCAACACGGCTGCTACGCCAGATGCAGGAAATCAAGGCTGGCATTTAAGGCAATGCGGCCCCCAACACGTCCGTGGACGTTCCATAACTCCGATCCGTCACCGCCCGCTCTAGATCAAATGAGGGATCAGCATGAGTGCAGCCGATCAACCGCCCTTCGCCTACAGCCTGCACAACGTCACGACCTCTGTGAGCAACCTCGATGCCTCCATCGACTGGTGGCGCAGAGTCTTCGGTCTCACCCTTCTGGCGAAGTCCCGCTTCGAGGCCATCGGAGCCGATGTCGCGTTCCTGGAGGGACCCGGTTTCCGTCTCGAGCTGCTCCAGCCTGCCAACAGCATGCGGATCCCTGAACTGACGGCGGATCCTCCTGACCACGTGCGCCCAGTCGGCAACAAGGCCCTCGTATTCCGTGTCGAGGACCTGGCAAGCGTGACGCAGACCTTCCGCGACCTGGGGGTGACGATCGTCTGGGAACAGATGGATCTCGGAGACGGCAGCATCTCCACCGCGATCCGGGACAACGACGGAAACCTCATCAACGTGTTCCAGGAAGGCGCGAGCCCCATCGGCTAGGGACGGGCACACCGACGCGCCCAGCGTGCACTGCATCCGAACGGGCGAACCCTCTTCGCCGCTTCCGGGAACGAGCCCCAAGTACCCGGAGGAGCGGCCACGTAGCCCGGCTCCCCGAAAGAAGTTCATCCATGGAACCGCACATCACTGAAGTCGTAGGCGACGTGCAGAACATCAAGCCCCAAGACGACGGGATGAGGGTTGAGGTTGTCGTCATTCCCGTCTCGGACGTCGACTCTGCCAAGCAGTTCTACGAGCAGCGTCTGGGGTGGCGGCTCGATGTGACACCACCCGGGGTCGTCCAGTTCACTCCACCCGGGTCCGACTGTTCAGTGCAGTTCGGGACAGGGCTGTCTGATGCTCCGCCTGGGTCGGCGAAGGGCTACCTCATCGTTTCGGACGTCGTCTCGACCCGGGACAGGCTCGTCTCCCACGGCGTCGACGTCAGCGAGGTCTTCCATAAGCAAGGAGAGTCCACGGTTACGGGACCGGACCCGGAGCGGCGGAGCTACTTCTCGCGCGCCACCTTCGACGACCCGGACGGCAACGTGTGGCTGCTGCAGGAAGTGACAACCCGCCTGCCGGGCCGTATTGACACCGGTCGTACATCGTTCGGGTCAGCTTCGGAGCTGGCCAGCGCCATGCGTCGCGCGAAGGAAGCACACGGCGCCTATGAGGAAAGTAGTGGCCAACCGGACGCCAATTGGCCCGAATGGTACGCGAATTACATGGCCAGAGAGCAGACCGGTGAAGCACTTCCGGGGTGACGCCGGCGCCGGACGGAAAGGTCGTGCTTGCCGAGATCTCGTGCGGGCGGTCACCGCACATCCGATCGAGGATCGACGCGACAGGCCGCCGTCAGGCCCTGGGCTTCTGTCCCACGCTGGGGGACCGCCAACGCCTGCCTGGTAGCGCCGACTTGCCTTCTGTCAGGAACTCAGCCGGGCACGGATTCCAAGTTGTGCAAGTGCTTCACCATCCACGGTCGGCGGCTTGGGGCTGGGCAGCACCCAAGTCGCCGGCACTGGGGGCGTTTGCTGTCAGAGGGCAAGCCCGGTGAGGACCAGCACTCGCTCGTAGGTGTAGTCGTCCATCGCGTACCGAACGCCCTCGCGGCCGACGCCGGACTGCTTCACGCCGCCGTAGGGCATCTGATCGGCCCGGTAAGACGGAACGTCACCGATCACGACGCCGCCGACCTCCAAGGCCCGATGAGCCCGGAAGGCGGCCTGCAGATCGTGGGTGAACACTCCAGCCTGGAGGCCGTACTTGGAGTCGTTGACGGCGGCGAACGCCTCTGCCTCGGAGGACACCTTGACCACGGTGAGGACCGGCCCGAAAACTTCCTCGCACGCGAGGGTCGTACTAGCGGGTACGTCGGTGAGTACGGTGGGCGCGTAGGAAGCACCGTCTCGCTCGCCGCCGGCGTGCAGCGTGGCACCCGAGACAACGGCCTCCTCCACCCAGGTCTCCACTCGGCAGGCGGCGCTCTCGTTGACCAGCGGACCGACGTCTGTTTTGTCGTCCGAGGGGTCGCCGGCAACCTGCGCCTCAACGGCGGCGACGATGCGGGGCAGCAGCCGGTCATAAATTGCTGCGTCCGCGATGACGCGTTGCACCGAGATGCAGGACTGTCCTCCCTGATAGTTGGAGAACGTGGCGATGCGGGTTGCAGCCCAGTCCAGGTCCTCGTCACTGGCAAAGTCGGCCAGCACCACAGCCGCACCGTTTCCGCCGAGTTCCAGCGTGCAATGCTTCCGCGGGACCGAGTCCATGATCGCGTAGCCGACCTTCTCGGACCCCGTGAACGATATGACGGGCAACCGCTCGTCCTGTACCAGCGCAGGCATCCGGTCATTGGCGACCGGCAGAATGCTCCACGATCCGGCCGGCAGGTCGGTCTCTGCAAGCAGGCTGCCCATCAACAAGCCGGACAAGGGGGTGTTCGGTGCGGGCTTGAGGATGATGGGGGCACCCGCTGCCAGAGCCGGAGCTACCTTGTGCGCGCCCTGGTTCAGGGGGAAGTTGAAAGGCGTGATGCCCAGCACGACGCCCTTGGGAAACCGCCGGGTCAGAGCGAGCCGCCCCTGGCCGCCGGCATCCGTGTCGAGCCGCTGCGCCTCGCCGCTGTTGAAGCGGCGCGCCTCTTCCGCGGCAAACCGGAACACCGACGCCGCTCGGCCCACCTCGATGCGGGCCCACTTGATGGGCTTGCCATTTTCGGCGGAGATGAGCTGCGCGATCTCCTCTCGTCGCTCCAGCAGGCGCTTGCTCACATGGTCGAGCGCCGCTGCGCGAACGTGCGCCGGGGTTGCAGCGAACTCTTCGCGTACTGCGTAGGCGGCGGCTACTGCTTCCTCGACCTGGTCTTCGGTCGGCACGCTCACCTCACCGACTGGCTGACTGCTCCAGGGTGAGGTGACAGTGAGGGTGGTCTCACCGAAGGCCTGGCGGCCGGCGAGCCAAAAGGCATGCAGAGATGTCATATCGGGATCTGGCCTTACGTGAGAGGGAAACTGGTGGGCGGCTAGCGCCTTCGGCCCTACGCTAGGCCACCGTTACTACTGGCGGCTTATCCACAGCGCAGCGTTCAGGTATCGAGTTACGCCTGATTGGCATAGCCGAAAGAGCGATGTTTATGGTGGCAGGGACGAAGGTTGCGCAGCCGTGGTGTCGTTGCCTGACAAAAGTATGAGGAGCGGCACACTTGTGCTGCGCCGTGGTCGGTGTCGGTGTGCCCTGTGATCCATTCTCCGGACACTGTCCTGTTTTGATTGCAGGGAACGTCTTCATCGTGTTCAGCCCGAGCAATTGCGCTCTCGGCAGGCCACGAGAGACGGTATGCAATGGTTCGGGGCTCTGTCTCCCAGCAGAACTCTGACCGCATGCGGGCCGTGAGGGCGCATCGCCGGCGAGTTCCGTCCCGCCGAGCACTGGGACGGGACTCGCGGCGGGGCGATATTGCGCATGGTACTGGCGGGCGTCAGAGCTTTGCCTGTGCGGAGACGGCGTCAGCGGGCTACCTCCCCCCTCACAGCCGAAGGCTCGATAGGCTCAGCCTGCATGGAAAGGTTCTACGTCCGCGCCAAGTGCGTGCGTGCCCGATCGGCGGATCGCGGATCGGGCGTCGGTCCCAGCAGATGATGCCGTGCGTCGGTACTGCCTGGGCAGCAGAGAGTTTCCAGACAACGGGGCTGCCACGCGAACGGAGTAGTGGCAGACTCGGTTTACATGCGAGTGACTGCCTGAGCTTCGGAGGGCCATCGCTGAAGGGCGCCAACTGCCAGAAAGCCTGAGCCATGGCCGCTGTGTCCATGCCTTCTGGCAACGCTCCTTCTGCAGGGATGTCGAATGACCTGTGGCACTCGACCCCCATCTGATGGGAGATCATGATGGCCGCTCCTCTGCTGATAGCAGCCGGCGCCACGGCCACAACCCTGCTCGGGGGCTGGGTCGCGCAACATGTAGGTGACCGACGACATCTCGTGCTCGGACTCACAGCGGGACTGATGCTGGGAATAGTCGGGTTCGACCTGCTACCCGAAGCACTGGCAACGAACAAGACAGAAGTATTCGGGGTCCAGGTCCCGCTGCTGCTGTTCATAGCAGGTTTCCTTGTACTGCATATAACGGAACGCTGCGTGGCTATTCACCGCGCACACGAAGAAGAGTACGGGCCTCATTCTCACCCCTTCTCGCCGCCTCATCATCATGGTCACGCATCCTCAGATGGGCCCGTCCACGGGTTGGGAATCGCCGCTGCAGGCGCGCTGGTGGGCCACAGCTTTCTTGACGGATTCGCGATCGGCGCGGCGGCTCAGGCGGGCGGGACCACTGGCACTGTTGTCGCCATCGCCGTCATCTCTCACGACTTCGCCGACGGATTCAACACGTACACCATCACTCAGCTATACGGCAACGATCGCCGACGAGGCATTGCACTTGTCGTTGCCGATGCTGCGGCTCCCCTCGCCGGCGCGTCGGTGACTTTGGCATTCACCATCTCTGAAAACATTTTGAGCGTGTTTTTGGGCTTCTTCGCTGGTTTCCTGCTCTATCTTGCAACTTCAGACATTCTGCCTGAGGCGCACAGTCCGCATCCAACCCGAGCGACCCTCCTGTTCACCCTAGTGGGAGTGGCATTTATGTGGCTGGTCATCGGATTGGCCAGCTGACTCGGGCCTCAGTTGCCATGAGTCCGCAGAGCTGGCTCTGTTCCAACCCGCGACAGAAAGTTGCCTCCCAGGCAGGGGGAAACATATGTGTCAATTTCTTTACCGCGCTCCCACCAACTTGATGCCGGTCAGCCAGCGGTTGAACGCCACGCCATGAATGGTCGAACCTCGCTATGGTTGTTTCGGCGTCGGACCATCGATTCGCCGACGGCGGGCTGAAATGACGTCAGCGAGTTCAGCCATCACATAGCGCAAGGCCCGCCGATCCGCACGTCACAGGGATATCTCGCACCTTTTTCAGCAAGTCCCGTCGTCGACGCTGGCGACGGGACGACCGCGGGGGTCGGCCGGCTCCGCGATCCCGAATCCTGTTGCCAGCTCCCCCAGCCGCTGCGGGGATGGGCTCAGGTCGACCGAGACCTTCCTCCGGGCAAGAACGAGGCGTTGCCGGCGGCGAAGCCGTGTTTCCGTGTGTGGTCGGCGAGCGCCACGTGCGGATCGCGCAGTCTGCGTTCGAGCTTTCCGGGAAAGCCGAGCGAGGTGGTGAAGCCGACAAGACGGCTTCTCGGTCTCCCAGGCCGACGGGCGCCAGTGACCACGGCACCGCCGACTGGCGTGACGTAGGCAGCGGCAACCGGGAGATCGCCCCTGATGACGGCATCGGCTGCGTCCGGTCACTTGAGCGGAATGCGGATCATGATCCTTCCTGGAGGATCCTGAGGTCTGCGATCGCCTGACTGCGCATCACAGGGAGTAGCGGGTGAACCGGTTCGGGAAGCCCCTTGAGTACCTGCTGGACCTCTGCCGGGGTGCCGACCTGGTCAAGGAAGCCGATCATCAGGTGGCCCGCCACGGGCGGCGTGGTGGCAATGACTCGCTGAGCGAAGTCCGTCCATGCTTCCGGGCTCACGTGGGCACGCAGGGCTGGAAAGAGGACGGGCTCTTCGTGGTCGAGGTGGCTGTGCACGACGTCCCGCACAACGATGGCCGCGTCCTGCAGTTGAAGGCGGACCTTCTCTTCGGTCTCGGGTTCCGCGGTGACGGCGGCAGCAGCGAGGCGGTCCAGCGCCTCGTCGAGCTCGTGATGCTCGTCGGTGAGCGAGTCGAGTCCCCGTGATATCTCCGGAGCTGCGGCGAGGATCTGCGGCCACAGGTCGTGGTCTTCAGTCTCATGGTGGTGGCGCAAGTTCACGACCAGGAAGTCCCGCAGCTGCCCGAGCGCGGAGAGGGGAACTGCGGGGCGGATGGCCGCCTGGGCCAGGAGAGTCGTGGCCACGCGGTGCACATCGTGGGCCAGGCGAGTCTCGGTCACGGATGCCGTGTCATTCAGCTCTGTCGTCATGCACCAACAATATTCAATACACATGCCTATAGTCAAAAGAATTACTTATAGTAGGGAGGTGCACTGTTTACGTGACTGTCCGGAAATAGCACGTCACCTCGCCGCGCCGCCGCTGCCGCTGCCACCCGGGAAGCAGTCTTGACCAGCGCTCATAGCCTCTTCCTGGCCCGCTGGTGCGCATGCGTCACCTGGCAGCGAAGGTTGCCGTGCCGACCGCGTACTCCAGCGTGGGCAACAAGCCGACCGTTCTCTCACCGGCCTGCTGGAGCCGGCTCTAACCGATCCAACAGTCGCCTCCACGTTGGCCGCGGTCGCGCCAGGCGCGCGGTCCGGCAACTCGGTGCGAATGGCTTCGTCGGGACGTTCGCCGGCGTTGACCTCGCTTCCACGGATCCGCTCGCGCACCGCAGTCTCGGTCCGGTCGAAGCCTTCAAGGCCGTCGGTCCGGACTCGGACTCACTGGAAACTGATGGTCGCGTCCATCTCCCACATCAACACCTCCGCACCATCTGCACCCGCAGTGATGCGCTGCCCCTCGGAAGCAGTGATACGTGCGGCATCGCCTTGGCCGAGCAGGCCGTAGCTCTCTAGAGCGATGGTGCCTCTGGCCACGAAGAGATGCACGAACGGTGCTGTCGCCGCCTGCACCGTCTCGTCCGGGCGAAGTCGGGCGACGTGCAAAGCTGCGTGCTTCTGGCGGACGGAGATGGCGCGAACGCCCGAGTGCTTGGCCATGCCCGATGCCAGGGTCACCCACCCGCCCTGCTTGAGCGGCGCATTGATGTCCAGTTGTTCGTACCCAGGAGTCACATTGGCCGTGTCGGGGAGAACCCACATCTGGATGAAGTGCACAGGGTCCGCATGTTCCCGCTCACCCGTCAGCGTCCACGAGTCATTGCGTTCGCTGTGCAGGATGCCGGCGCCTGCTGTCATGCGCTGGGCGAGCCCGGGATAGATGATGCCGTTGTGGCCGGTCGAGTCCTTGTGGACGAGGGCACCTTCAAGCACCCAGGTGACGATCTCCATGTCCCGATGAGGGTGAGTGTCGAACCCTGTGCCGGGCTTGACGGTGTCCTCGTTCGACACGAGCAGCATCCCGAAGTGGGTGTTGCCCTTGTCCGCATCGGCCCCGAAAGAGAAGGAGTTGAGTGAACGCAGCCACTCGGTGCGTGCGAGGTGGCGGGAGGAGGAATGGCGTACGTCGATGGCGGCGCGCAATGTGGCTTCCTTCAGAGGTGTACACGCGGACAATCGCGAGGTGTCAAAGAGGGGCTGGTGCTCCGTTACGGAAGAAGGCTCCGAGTCACCGTTGGTGGGTCTCCTTGGAGGGGTAGCGGCATCGTCTCGAGAGCACTACGGCGCATACGCCTGCGCGACCTTGACAGTGCCTTCGTACAGGTACAGTCCCCCGCGAAGAGCGACATGGAAGTGCAGGACATCGGCACCTCGTAGAAGCGGCCGACGGATTTGCGATTCAGGTGAACTCGCCCAGAAGCACGGCACCTTCACCGTCCACGATCAGAGCTTCGGCCTTGTTGACCTTCGCTTCAGGCAGATGATTTCACTAAGGAACTTGAGGCAGGCGGCGGCCTCAGCCGACGTCGTGCGTCGCACCGCTCAGGCATTCGCGGGCACGTCACAGGTGATGTGCTGATCATCCCGCGGAGGCCCGGTACCGCGCTGTCCCGGGCCGCTGGGGAGTCGATGTCATCATCGACACCGGCCGGTCTGTGATCGGCACACTGGTCGAGCCATCCGGTTCACCGTCCTGCTATCTGCCCCTGATGGGAACTCCGCGTCGAGCTAGGCGCCAAGAACAGACCCCGCCCGCCGCGGCGCCGAAGCCGTCAAGGACGGGATCACCACCCTGCCTGAACACCTGCGGACACACCCCTAAACGTGAGGTCCATCCGTGTTGACCTCCCAAGGTTGCAGGGCATAGACAAGCGGCGATTTGGTGCGTCAGCCTCATGGGACAGCCACTGCCGCCCAAAGAGCCTTCAGCAAGACACTGTAACTCTAACTGTTACATCCAGAGCGGTCAAAGGTGGCCTTCAAAGGCGGGCTCGCCGCGTAGGTGACCGACCTGGACACATCAGTGTCCCCAGTAAGGCCGGACAGTGAGCAACGTGTCGGATCGGGGATCAGGTGCTCGACGGTGCTGCGTCTCTCGTAGAGATCGGCGGCATGGCTGACAGGCCGGCCGTCCCCGGCGTCCTTTTTCTTCCGATTGGCGGGCTGGTCCGTCTCCTCGGGAACAGCCGCTTCGATGTAGCGTCTGCGCAGGTAAGAGCGGTTTTCGCGTGGACGAGTAGGCCCACCCCCCAACGACCGCGCTGGGCTTGGCAAAGGGACGCCCGAGGGGCAGTCGGACCCGCACCATTTGCAGGACGGGGATGACTTGGTAGCTGTCGGCCGCCGGTCCTGCGGTCAGGACGAGCGCGAGCGAGCAGCATCTGAGGTCCGAGGCGAGATGGACGACCCGCCCAGGACCTGCCGTGCAAAACCTTCTTCAAGCGGAGCCGGTGTCGAACACGCCGCCGCTGGGCCTGCACGTTCTGTTCCTGCCCCCCTTCCCGGGCCCGTTCCTGCGATCGCGCGGCCTCCTCCAACACCATGGGGTCATCACTCACCCGCAGCCAGCACTGTCATCGCCAGTGATGGCGACCTGAAGGCTGTCCTCACCTGGCAGTACCGTGCACTGCGGCCAGGGAGCCAGCCGTGCTTCATCGGCACAACAATCGGTCGACGTCCTGCAGTTGTTGACAGCTCTGGCACGGTGATCAATGATCGCTGCTACCTGAGCGGAGCTACCACCTCCACTCCGCGCCTTCCCGTGCAGCCAGAAGCAGCTCCTTCGCGGAGTTGCCTCACGGCAGAAATCTGAGGCTGTTCACGGACGTTGGGCCTCTCTCTGACGGCGCCATCCCCCATCCACCTCTCCTCCAGTCGACCTCTCGGTCAAGCAGACGGGAAGCCAGGTACCACTGGTGATACACAACCATGCCGAATTTTCGCCGCACGTATGGACGGGTCTTCCACCTCACCTCATGTCACGACCAAGAACCGGCGTGCCCTGGCACGCCGGTACGGGGCAAACCTCTTCGTTGTCGCACTGACCATCTGGACGATCTTGCTATTGTGGTCGCCCAGCTGGGTTGACATCGTTGTCGTTCGTTGGGTAGCGAACCGGCGCGGGCCCGCCACCACAAACCTGATCAACTTTCTCGTTAACGGTCTGGTGCTGCGTGACGACATCTCCGACTCTCCCTCCGCGCCAAAGCGCTAACCCGGACGCGGGAGCAGTGCGCGGCAGCCAGTGACGCCCGGGAGGGCCCGGCCGCCCGACACCAGCACATCAATTTCTGATACATCGTCAGGTTACGCCGGGGGGAAAGCCGACCTGACAGATCTGACGAGCACGGGGACCGTGCGCCCGAACGGCAGCGCACCAGTCAGCAACCACCACCCTCGACAAAGAGATCACAATGCAATTCACCACCCCCGGCCTTGAGCCGGAAATACATCTCGACGGTTACCACCTGACCCTGCAACAGGTCCACCGTGTCTCCACAGCAGAGGATGACGTGCTGCTGCAACTGTCCGACGCCGCCCTACTGAGCATGCAGAAGTCACTGCAGCTCAAGGACGACCTCATCGCTTCAGGCATACCCATCTATGGCGTCACCACGGGCTTCGGCGACAGCAGCAGTCGGCAGGTCAGCCCCGAGAAGACGGTGTCGCTGCAGCAGAATCTGCTGCGGTTCCTGAGGGTAGGCACCGGTCCGATCGCCCCTGACGAGATCATCCGCGCGACCATGCTGATCCGCGCCAACTGTGCCGCCCGAGGCAACTCCGCCATCCGGCCGGAGCCGATACGTCTCATTCTGGACATGCTGCAGCACGACATTCTGCCCCAGATCCCGGAACGGGGCTCTGTAGGCGCGAGCGGCGATCTGGCCCCCTTGAGCTACCTGGCCTCCGCACTCACCGGCGAAGCCACCGTCACCTACAAGGGCACGGCGATGCCAGCAGCTGAAGCACTACAGGCTGCAGGCCTCGAACCAGTGCAGCTGCAGGCCAAGGAAGGTCTCGCTCTCGTCAACGGCACTTCCTTCATGTCCGCCTACCTGGCCCTGGCATCTGCAGAGGCGAGCGAACTCGCCTGGTGCGCCGAACTGTGCACGGCCCTTGCCGCCGAAATGCGAAGCAGCAGCATGGACCAGTTCACGGGCTTCGCCCACGCACACAAGCCTCATCCCGGCCAGATCACCACTGCGCAGAACATCTGGCAGCTACTCGAGGGGTCCACGCTAATCGGCTCCGACGCCGACCTGCGAGGAAGCGGCATGGCCAAAGGCATTGGCTACATGGAACTCGAACGTGGCATACAAGACCCGTACTCAATTCGCTGCGCCCCCCAGGTGATCGGAGTTCTGCGAGACACTCTCCAGTGGGCAGAACAGTGGGGCACCGACGAGATCAACTCGTCCAACGACAATCCCCTCTTCGACGCCGAGACGGGAACCGTCCACAACAGCGGCAACTTCTATGGCGGTCACGTGGCGCAGGCCGCGAGCGCACTGGCCGCTGCCGTCGCCAGTGTGGGCGACCTACTGGACCGCCAATTGCAGCTCCTGGTGGACCCCAAGTACAGCCTCGGGCTGCCCCCCAACCTCATCGCACCGATCGCGCCCACCGACCCAGCCGCGGGACTGCACCACGGCTTCAAGGGAGCGCAGATCGCCGCGTCCGCCCTGACCGCCGAAGCTCTTCACCTAACCATGCCGGTCAGCTCCTTTTCTCGGTCGACCGAGGCGCATAATCAGGACAAGGTCAGCATGGGAACCATCGCCGCCCGTCATGCACGGACCGTCGTCCGTCTGATCAGCGAGGTGACCGCGATCCATCTGGTCGCGCTCTGTCAGGCAGCTGACATCCGAGGGGCAGAGGACCTCAGCCCGCGTACTGCTCAGGCCTACCGATACCTGCGCAGCATCGTTCCTTTCGTCGGGGAGGACCGTCCACTGGATGAAGACTTCCAGGAGACCGCGAAGCGGCTCATCGACGGTTCACTGCGACGCGCAGTCATGGGCAGCTGATCAGTGGTGGGTCGTACAACAATTCGTCGTGAACGACCCCACCATTGGTCAACTTGACCCGGCCGCAAAAGCCCGATTTCCGCAGAGATGATCATGGTGAAGCAGTGGCTCCTGAGAGTTCGGAGCCACTGCTGAACTGTTGAAGGCCCTGGGCCCACACTCGTCACAAGGCCAAGGTCGACACAGTCACCTTGCTCGGGAAGCCGCCACCGGTCAGTGCGGGTTGTATCAGGCCGGGCGCCGCTTGTCCGACCTGCCTGCGGTACGTAGTCCCGACAGACCGACAGCCGCTAACTGCGAACACTCCTCGATACCGCTGTCGCCGGGCGGGCGGCCGACATCGAGCAGAGCGACCAGCGCTTCTTCTGCGACGGCAACGGCGTGTGAGATGCGGATGCTCGCCAAGCACGTTGACAGGCTCACGGTCCAGTACGGTCGGCGCACCCCGGCTTTGCACGGCTGCTGGAGCGCGTCGCGCCGCCACTCGGCGGCCAGGCCGGGGCGCGGCTCCCCGCGCACAGGGCCGTACAGACATGCGGTTCGACGCTGCCGCGTGTAACCCCGACGGGAGCCGTGCGCCGTTCCGGGGCACTGTATGTACGCATCATCACTATGGGTAGCCGACACTTTCCTGCCGCCTAGATACCTGTGGCCCGGTCCTCAAGGCCGGGCCACAGTCGCAGCATTGCTCGTGAAGGGCGGTCGCCTACGCGGCGAAAAGCTATACAGGGCTTCAGCCGAACGATCGTCCCTGCATGCCATAGATGAGGCCCGGGGACACTGTCCCCTCCACGATCACGTCCACATAACCAGACCGACCCTCCAGTCATTCCCGCTGCATTCGATTCGGGGCGGGCCGTCTGGTCACCATCCGTAGCCTGCTTGAGGACGCGGATCGGTGGCGGGGAGAGGGCGGCTTGCTTCCGGCGCTGGCGTATCGGTCGGCACCGCCACTTTGGCTACCCCTGTGCACGGCCCGATAGCCACGCCGACATAACTGCGAGCCGTGAAGGGTGCCCGAGGCCCGGTCGGGTTGGCTTCACGGGTCGCCGCAGTGGAAGTGGCGTAGCGCTGTGAGGTGTGTCGCCGGACGTTCATGCGCGCAGAGCATCCTCTGCGCGATAGGTGGCTATCTCGACTTTCGTGGCCTGCTCGCGCTTTGACAGGGCAAGGCTGCTCGTCCGCACCTTCCAGCTGCGATGTGTCAGCCGGCACGCGCACACTCACCGGCCGGCTGGAGGCCGTCGGCTACAGGACCGTTGTCTACGCGCTGAACGGGCTGCGGCAGACGTTCATGCAACGAGCTGTGCGCAGCACCTGGAGACTCTCGCCTCAGGTGCCGCGCGCTGCGAGAGCTTCTACTCAGCGATCGGTCTGCGCTCGCCCAGAAGCGGTCACGAAGCCACGGCGTCCTCCAGGCGGCCGTCCTTCAGCTGGGAGCGAAGTATGTCTTTACGGATCTTTCCGATGGCGTTGCGGGGCAGTTTCGTCACCAGTTCGAGTCGGCTCGGCTGGTACCACTCGGTCATGCCCCGGGCGGTGAGGGACTCTCGCAGGCTGGCGAGTGTGGGTGTAGCGGCACCCGGCACGACGACCGCACAGGCGAGTTCATTGCCGAGATCGTCCAGGTAGCCCACCAGTGCTACGTCCTGTACATCGGGATGGGCTAGCAGTTCCGTCTCGACATCACTGATCGGGATCATGAACGAACTGCCGATGCGGTCAGCGACCCGTCCCAGAATGCGCATCCCTCCGCGGCCGTCGGGAATCGCCAAATCTCCTGTGTCGTACCAGCCGCCGTCAGAGTCTGCAGTCATCCTCAAGCGGCCGATGTCCCGGCCGAAGGTTGCGAGACACACGCCGCCACCGCGCACGAAGAGCCGCGCCGGCTGTTCGGCCGTGGGCGGTACTCCGGTATCGGAACGAAATGCGAGTTCCAGTCCCGGACCCGGTCTGCCGTCACTGTGTGCCCCCCACGACGCCGGGTCATCATGGCGGGTCCACGTGTGGCCGGGCACCTCGGTCATACCCCACAGAGCGCGCAGCGGCACGCCCCAGGTGTCCGGAACGGCGGCCACTAGTTGTCCGGGAACCGTGGTGGCACCGCTGAGCACCATACGCAGCTGGGGCACCGCTCGTGTCCCTGCCTGTCGCTGTGCCGCGAACGTCAATTCGCCGACAAACGGCGGCGCACCGGCGAGGACGGTGGTGTCAGTGTCGGCGAGGATGCTGAGCGCCTTCTCAGGATCCCAACGGTCGGACAGGACTGAGGTGCCACCTACCAGCATGGGGATCATGATGTTGTACATCAGCCCGAAGATGTGCGTCATCGCCTGAGTGGTGAAGAACCGGTCGCGGGGACCAAGTCCTTCCTCACGGGCAACAGCCGATGCGCCGGCGTAGATCGTGTTGAAGGTGTGCAGCACGCCCTTGGGCTCACCGGAGGTGCCGGAGGTGAACAGCACTACAGCCACCCGATCAGGGTCGTCACCGCGCTCTTCCGGGAGTGCCTCCGGCCGCTGCTCCCAGGGCGTCTCCTCGAAGTGACGACTGAAGTCCACTGCGCCTTCGGAAACTTCGCCCTGAGTCATGACCACTCGGTGACGAAGATGCGGCAACCGGGGCTCCATGGCGGCTACTTCATCCGCGTACGCCACGTCATTCCACTGATCGACTGTGACGCACATGCTGGCGTCCAGTCGTGCCAGGACACGCTCCAGTTCGCGTGGGCCGATGGTCATCATGACGGGTGCGACGACCGCTCGGATGCGTGCGCAGGCCAGAAGCAGTGCGCTCACCTGCCACCAGTTGGGCAGCTGCATCACGACTACTTGGCCGGGCCCGACCCCCAGCTCGTTCAGGGCGCCGGCAAACCTTTCCACATAGGTGCCGAATTCCCGGAAGGTGAGGCGACGTTCCTCTTTGTCGTGCCGGTAGGCAATGAGTGCCGTGGCGTCTGGAGTCTCGACGCTCCACTTCCGTAGATCCGCCAATGGCCCCTCGTTCCGCCACACACCTGTGGTTCGGTATGCCTGGCTTTGTTCTTCGAGGGGTCGGAGTTCGGTCAGGAGCAACCGTGCCTGCCCGTTGTGAGGCTGATCGGGATCCTGACACAACTGTTCGTTTGTCACCTCGGCAGGATAGGGGTTCAAGATCGATCGGAGGATGCCGTTCCGCCTCGCGAGTGGAAACTGCGGCGGGCAATCAGGTGACGTGGTGGAGTTGGCCTTGTGCCAGAGGCCCGACAGTGAGCCTCTTCCGACCTGACGAGCGGTTGGACTGTCGCCCCCCGTGGCGGGCATGGAGAACGCTCGCAGGTCACCGGCGTCGGATCGGCTCTAGCCGGCGGCGCCTCGCCTGTGGCCAACAGGCCCTGCTCGTCTTCGCACATCTGCGCCGCGGTGATAGCTCCGCCCGCCTCGCGGCGGTTTCCGCATCGGGATCGCGACGGTCTTCCGCTACATACGCGAGGCCGTCGATCACCTGGCCTCGCTCGCTCCGACGCTGGAGCAGGCCATGGACACCGCCCGCAGGAAGGCGTACGTAATCCTCGACGGAACACCCCTGCTGACCGACCGCATCGCCGCCGAACGCCCGTACTACTCGGGAGAAGCGGCACCACGGCATGAACGTGCAGGTCCTCGCCGACCCAGCCGGACGCCTGATATGGGCATCGGGCGCACTGCCGGGAACCATCTACGACCTGGCCGCAGCCCAGATCCACGACATCAGCCGCTCTGACCCGCCGACGACATCAAGTGCTTGGCGGACAAGGCGTATCAAGGTGCAAGCCCTGCCATCCGCGTCCCGTCCCGGGGCAGGAGCCTGCGTGGCCGGCGCCTGCGTCACAACCGGGACCACGCCAAGATCCGCAGCCTCGGCGAACGCGCCATGGCGGTCCTGAAAGGCCGGCGGATCCTGCGGGAGCTCCGCTGCAGCACCACACGGATCGCCAACATCGTTCGAGCCGTCGTCACCCTCGAACCCGCCAACCGGTCAGGTTGGGAAAGTGTCGCCGGCGGCGAGGGGCTGGGCCTTAACGCCAAGAGCAGGAGGAGAACACCGTGTAGAGCAGGGCCGTGCCGATCGCGGCGAAGAAGCCGCCGTCGATGGTCTTCCAGACGGGCCGCTCAAACTCCCCTGCTGAACCGAGGCCCAGGCGCTCGTTCAGACTGGAGCTCGAGGCCGAGATCTTCGACTGTGCCAGCTACATCCCGACCGAGGAAGGCCGGCTCTGCCCGGCCACGGTCATCGACATCGCCTCACCTCACGTCGTCCGCTAGGCCACCGCCGACCGTCTGCGGACCAAACTGGTCGCCAGCGCCCTGCGGGTAGCCTGCCGGAACCGCCGCCCATCGGGTCCGGTGATCTTCCGCCCCGGATCGCGGCCGCCAGTACACCAGCCGTGAACTCGTCGCCCTGGCCGGTGACTTCGGCGCCTGCCTTTTAGCCGACCCAACTGGGAAATGCCGGGACACACACGCTCGCCGAGTCTTGCGTGTGAACCATGGCGAGAGCGCAAATTGCAGAGTACTTCCTGGGAACTTGCGGGGCGGACCCTGCCCGCTCCGCACCAAGGGCATTGCAGGAAGGCCTCCAGAGCATGACCTGGCGAGGCGGAAGGAATCCGAGGGGACGGACGGTCTCAGGGAGGTCCACCCAGCCTCGCGGGCGACGATCTTTCCAGGTCAGCTGGGTGCCCAGCGTTCTGGGTCATCTTTGACGCTTCTGGATGTAACCGTTATGGTTACATCCATCTGGTGAGGACCTACGGGAGGCGATGACGCCTCCTTGAGAGGCAAACGCGCCCATTCGGTGCTTACCTGTGCTCTGCAACCATGGGAGGTCAAGATGGATAAGCCGAAGAACAGGGAAACCCGTACTCGGATCGTGTACAGCACGTACTACCGGGTTCACCCTGATGACCGACAGAAGTTCGTCGACGCTGTGCTGCCGCACCTGGAGTACACGGCCGCTCAGCCTGGCTGTGTCTTCTATGTATTTGCAGCCGACCTCCTCGACCCGAATGTCATCCACCTTTCGGAGGGCTGGGAAAATCAGGCGGCTCTCGATCGCCACAACACTTCGGAGCCCTTCCTCAAGGCGCTGCGAGAGGTCATGGAAAACGTGCGAATCCTTGACCGCCAGGGCCAGAAGTATGAGATCGCCTCTCAGGGCGCCGGGGACCCTCCCGGCGGAACTGAGGGCTTCGGTGTCGACGGCGAAAGCTGACTCGCACTCGCTTCACCCCGATATGTGACGTGACATTCTGCCCTCGATCGCGCATGGAGGGCGGAGTGCCGTCCTGGGAATAGGTCAGCCCTGAAATGCCGTGCCCTCTCCGTATTTCACGGTGCCGCTACGTTGGAGGAACTGTGCGACGCATCACATACGAAAGATTCGGTGAGCCGTCCGACGTTCTGCAGGTACACGAGGTGCCGGACCTGCAGCAGCCAGGACCTAACGAGGTCCTCATCAGGGTGGCGGTTCGCCCGATGCACCCGGGGGACCTCGCTGGTGTCCGCGGGCGGTACACCAGCGACTCTGGGCCTTCAGAGCCGGCTACTCCAGGCCTGGAAGGCATGGGCACGATCCAGGCCCTGGGATCCGGGATCAACGCAGATTCGGGTCTGGCGGTCGGGGGGCGCGTGGCGTTCTTCCCGGTACCGGGTGCATGGGCGGATCAGGTTGTGGCGCCCGGCTCGTTCGTCGTGCCCGTCCCGGACAGTGTCTCGGACGCCGTGGCGAGCCAGGTTCTGGTCAAACCCATCACTGCAGCACTGCTGATGCGTGCCGCCGAGGATGCGGGACTGAGCGCCGGCGGAGTGCTGGTGCAGACTGCTGCCGGTTCAGGAGTCGGCCGACTCCTGACGGCGATGGCAATTTCGCGCGGCTATTCCACGATTTCCGTCGTCCGCAGCGCCGCGAGTGCCGCCTCTCTCAGGACGTCAGCGGACGTGCCCGTAGTGAGCACTGATATGGACAACTGGGCCGACAAGGTGCGCGAGGCTGCCGGCAGTCGTCACGTCCAGGTGGCGTGCGATCCCATCGGTGGAGCCATGTCGGTCACCCTCACACAGTTGCTGGCCGACGGTGGCAGTCTGCTGACCTATGGCGGACTCGCACAGGGCGAACCCATGGGCTTGGATGCAATGGCCCTGACTTCTCGGGGCTTGACCGTGCGCGGCGTCACCATCGGGCGCTGGCTCACCGACACGTCTGCCGCTTTGCGCAAACAGGACATTGGCACTGCTCTGCGACTGGCACAGGAGCAGCCCGACGTCTTCGGTATCGCCGGACAGTACGACCTTGCCCAGGTGGCCGAGGCGGTCCGGGTTGCGGAACGACGCGGCAAGGTCGGCACTGTGCTCCTGACCTCTCAGCACGCGTGAGACAAGCCTCGCTCCCCCACTCCCCGGGATTGGACGTGACACGTTGAAGATTGGATTCCTCGGAGCCGGCGACGTCGCGCTTGCCTTGGCCCGGCAGGCACTGGCGACGGGACACGAAGTAGTGCTGAGCAACAGCCGTGGACCGGCCAGCCTCCAGCCGATCGTGTCAGACCTCGGCAGTGGTGCGTCTTCGGGCACACGCGAAGAAGCCGCGTCAGCCGATCTCGTGGTTCTGGCCGTGCCGTGGCCGGCTGTTCCAGATGCCTTGGAGGGACTGCCAGCCTGGAACGGCCGCATTCTTGTGGACGCGACGAATGTGTTCGCGTCGCTCAATCCTGTGACCGTAGCTGACCTCGGGCACCGCACCGGAAGTGAGATCGTCGCCCATCTGGCCCCTGGAGCAAAAGTGGTGAAGGCTTTCAACAGCCTGTTCGCCCAGTACATTGCTGCACCACGGCAGCCAGGGGGGCGCGTCGTCCTATTTCACGCTGGCGACGATGCTACGGCCAAGGCCGAGGTCGCCGCGCTTGCAGAGTCCTTCGGATTCGCGCCACTTGACGTCGGCAACCTGCGCGACGGCGGTCAACTACTGCAGCTGGGTGGCTCACTGTCGGGCCAACACTTGTTCAAGCCTACGGGTGATGCTGGCCAGTGAATACGCGGGAAGCGGCCACACGAGTCCGCTGGCACCACCTCGCCCTGCCCTAGGAGTGCGCGTCAGTGCCGGCCTTCCCGCTGCAGCAAGGACCCGACTACACGCTCGATCATGATGCACAGTCCGGTCGCATACCAAAAAATACCCGTTCACAATGACTCCGAAGCGAAAAATCAGGAGAGATGATGATCAACAACATCCAGGCAATGATCGCAAATGTCAGAGTAGGAGACCTTGAGCAGGCGATTCCTCTCTACAAGGAGCTGGCCGGAGATCCCGAGGTACTCCGGTTTCCTTACAAGGACTTCCAGTTGGCTCTCGTAGGCCCCTTCCTGCTCGTATCCGGCCCTCACGACGAGAACATCGCCCAGAACGCCACGGTGCTGGTCGACTCTCTGGATGCGGTTCTTGCGGCTCTCGAGAAGGCCGGCGCCAACATCATCGATGCCCCAACCGAGGTGCCCAATGGGACGAGGCTCGTCGCGCAGCACCCGGACGGTTCCGTCTTCGAGTACCTGCAGCCTCGCACCTGACAGCTGCTGCCCGGAGCGCTCCCCTACGATTCCGTCATCACTGCTGTGACACTGCGACCAGTTCCGAAGGGCTTACCTGATGCGCAAGTCGCCGGCCGTGCAGCTTGCTTGTTCACTGCGGCACGCCGGCCGACTCAGGCTTCGGCAAGAGTGACGTCCGCCCCGAGTTGAAACGAGGCGGCGCGGGAGCGTCACTTCTTGCACCGGCAAGGCACACCCGTCTGGATCATTGAACGTCGCGGAGACAAAGATGATGAGTTCCGGAAGTGAAGTTGTGATCGTCGGTGCCGGCCCGGCGGGGTTGCTGCTGGCTGGTGACCTGGCCGAGGCCGGTATCGCCTGCACCGTTATCGAACGGCGCTCCGGAGAGTCGGAGCTCACCCGAGCCTTCGCTGTTCACGCGCGGACCATGGAGCAACTCGACGCCCGTGGCCTTGCCGATGACCTCATGGTCACCGGCGTCCGCAATCCGGTGCTGCAATTCCTGCGCATCGACCTGTCCCAGCTGCCGAGCCGATACCCCCACGTGCTGGTGACACCGCAGTACAACACTGAACGGCTGCTGCTGGCGCGTGCCCTGGCTCATGGCGCAGAGATCCAACGGGGCTGTGAGGTCGTCGGCCTTCATCAGGACGATGCGGGCGTGACTGTAGAGGTCCGGGCCGCGGATGGCACTCTGCACACTGTTCGCTCGGCGTACGTTGTGGGCGCAGACGGACGCAACAGCACCGTTCGCCGTTCCCTCGGCCTGCCGTTTCCCGGCCGGTCCGCGGTCCGCTCGATGATGCTGGCTGACGTTCGACTGGCTAAGCCTCCGCAGAAGCCACCGACCGTCGGTGCGGTTGGAGACGCTTTTGCCCTTATCGTTCCATTCGGTGACGGCTGGTTCCGTGTGATGGCTTGGAACCGTGAGCACCAGGCGTCCGACAAGGCACCGGTCGACCTGGACGAGATCAGGAACGTGGCGCTCCGGGCACTCGGCAGCGACTTCGGGATGCAAGATCCGCGCTGGCTTTCCCGATTCCACAGTGATGAACGGCAATCTCCGCGCTACCGGGTGAATCGGGCTTTCCTCGTCGGGGACGCTGCGCACGTGCACTCCCCCGCCGGCGGCATGGGGCTCAACACCAGCATCCAGGACTCTGCCAACCTCGGCTGGAAGTTGGCGGCAGTCCTGCGCGGCCGCGCTCCGGATGCCTTGCTCAACACCTATGAAAGTGAACGCCACCCGGTGGGACGGAAGGTCCTGCGGATGAGTGGTGCTCTCTTGCGCGGGGTCCTGACTACACCTCCGTCACTGTGCGGTGTCCGCGATTTCCTTGCCCGTACAGTCGTTCAGGTTCCTCGCGTGTCCAGGCGACTGGCGCAGGCGATCTCGGGAATCGACATCGCGTACGCCGCTCCGGCCGGTGCGCATCCCCTCGCCGGCAAACGAGCTCCGGACCTCCCTCTGACCGACGGACGACGCCTCTACGAGGCGCTGCGTGGCAGGCGTTTCGTGCTTGCCATCCCGGCCGACACCGAGGTGCACCCGACGCTGGTCGCCGGATGGGGCACCGACGTGGAAATCGTGTCGCCGAAGGGTCTGACAAAAACAACCGTGCTGGTCCGGCCAGACGCCTACATCGCGTGGGCCACGTCCGAGCAGTCCCCCGAGCGCCGCACAGGCCAGGTCAGAAGCGCGTTGACCCAATGGTGCGGTCCGGAGGGCACCAACAGCAAAAATCCCACGTCCCCCTAATACGGCCCAAGGCTGCCCAGGGCGAATCGGCCCCGAGCGGTTGGCCCCGGGCTCACCTCCTGCTACCCGCCGACGCCACGCGAAGTGAACGTGTCCCAAGCCGCCTGTGCCAGCAAGGTCCGCCTGGCAGGCCGTGCCGACCTGCTTCGGTGTCTCGAAGTCGACCGCCCACCGCCGCTTCCTCATCTGGTTCAGCTCCAGCGCGTGAGGCCGGCTGCACGAGGCGATCCTGCACCAACTCGACGACAAGAAGCTGCTCGGCCTGTCCCGCGCCGTCCTCGACTCCTCTCACGTACGCGCTGAAAGAAGGGCGAACACACGGGTCGAATTCTTGTGGACCGGGGCAAGCCGGTTTCCAAGATGCGTATCGTGTCGGCCGCAGGCGGACTGCCCCTTCTTCTCGGCATCTCCGCGGCCAACGCCGCGACAGCCAGGCCCTGAAGGCCATGGTGCTCGGTCATCAAAACGAGACACAGTAGCTACGAAGTCCGCTACTCCAAGCCTCTGCGACTGCACGCCGGCAAGGCTCGCGGCGTCCCTGAGCCGCCGATGGGTGATCGGACGGATCACGTCATGGCTAACCGGCTACCGCCGGCACAACCACCGCTACGGACGCGACCCTCGCAACTAGTAGTGCTTCGTTAGGTCTTTCCGTTGATGCTGATCAAGCGCATGTTGGAGCGTGTGGATGCGTATGAAGTGAGCCGATTACGGGCGGCGTTGGTGATGTTCGTGGCGGATGTCTTCGCCTCGGTGCCGCGTAAAGACCAGCGGGCCAGAGGTGAGTGCTATCTGCGAGGCCTGATGCTGGATGGCCGGCGCAAGTCGATTCAGCCGATGGCCGAGCGTCTGCCGGACGGGAACATGCAGGCCCTGCAGCAGTTCGTGAACCAGTCGCCGTGGGATCCGCTGCCGGTCAGACAGCGGATCGCCGAGCGGCTGTCCCAAGTCGTCAAGCCCGAGGTGTGGGTGATCGACGACGTGTCGTTCCCCAAGTGTGGCAAGGCGTCGGTCGGGGTGGCCCGCCAGTACTGCGGAGCGGTCGGCAAACGGGCGAACTGCCAGGTCGCGGTCAGTGTTCATGCCGCCACCGACACCGCCTCGTGCCCGCTGGAGTGGCAGTTGTATCTGCCGCGGGAGTGGACGGACGAGCCGGACCGCTGCCGCAGGGCAGGAGTCCCCGCCAACGTGGGACACCAGGAGAAGTGGCGTCTCGCGCTCGGCCTGCTGGACACACTCGCCCAGTGGCAGTTGACAGCGCCGGTCGTGGTCGCCGATGCCGGCTACGGCGTCAGCACTCCGTTCCGGCTCGGGCTCAAGGAGCGAGGACTGTCCTATGTCCTGGCGCTGAGCGGGAAGGAAGTCGCTCATCCGGAGGATGTCGAGCCGCACCTGCCCGCCTATGGCGGACTTGGGCCGCCCACCCTGCCCCGCTACCGGACCCCGCCCCGAGCAGTCTCCGTCCTCGCGGCGGAGGCGGGTGAGGCACGGTTGGCCGAGGTGACCTGGCGGCAGGGCAGCAAAGGTGTGATGACCTCACGGTTCGTGGTGCTGACGGTGCGGCCCGCAGGCAAGCAGTCCCTGGCCGCCGCCCAGGCATCGGGCGGCGGCCGCAACCGGTGGGACGGCATCTTGCCCATCCAGACCCTCCTGGTCGAATGGCCAAACGGCCAGGACGCACCCACCAACTACTGGATATCGAACCTGCCGGCCACCACACCGATCACCGACCTGGTGCGATGGGCGAAGATGCGCTGGCGGATCGAACACGACTACCGCGAACTCAAACACGGCCTGGGACTCGACCACTTCGAGGGCCGCACCTGGCGCGGCTGGCACCACCACGTCACGCTCGTCACCGCAGCTCAGGCCTTCCTCACCCTCCGCAGGCTCGACCCAAAAGCCCTGGCACCGGCCCGAGCCTCTACCAGACCCTTGATGCACTCCAAGACCTACTGAGGTGCTGGACCGGCACCTGCATCACCTGCGGCCGCCCCCTCACCGCCAGCAGATCCAGACCACGAACCTAACGAAGCACTACTAGGACTTGTCCGGTCGATCACGTGACAGCGGCAGGTGGAGACGGCGGTCTTGCCTGTTTGCTGAGGGGTTACAGAGGGGCCAACTCCACCCTGCCTGTGAATCGGCCACCCACTTGATCGGCGAGCCAATGGACGCGGCTGATCTGGTCGCCGTTCCGGTTCCGGACGTGCACGTGGACGGTATGGTCCTGCGACGGCTCGTTCTGGTAGAGGTCCCGGGAATTCACTGTCAGCGTGAGGTATGCGTACTTCTGCGAGATCGCCTCCAGCCCAGCTTCGGGAACCGCAGGCCATGCGTCCAGATCCCACCTAACAGCCGCGGGGCTGGCCCCAGAGCGGCGATGAAAGGCTCGGCGCGGTCCAGCGGACGACCCCAGTCGAACACTCGGATCGGCAGGCAGTCTGCCGGGTTGTCGCCGGCCTCCGACGAACCGTGCTCCTTGCCAGCCGACGCCCACCATTCGAGGTCAGGGAGTACGTCACGTACTTGCGCCAGGACATCCGGCGACCTGATCACGGCTTCGAAGTCGACTTCGCCCTGATCGATGTCTGCCATGCCCAGCAAGGTCCGCACCGCACGTATCGCTTCAGACAGGTCGCTGGTTGTGAGGACAGCAGCCGCAGCAGAGTTGCTCATTCCGGAACCATAAGACGGCACCCACAGGCCGGTCCGTGCGGGTGCTGGCCTGCATCGCATTTGTCAGGACCGGAGCCATATTGCAAGTGCCGCTGCGGTGGCGGTGCCGAGGTAGACGTAACCGCGCTTGTCGTACCGCGTGGCCACCGCTCGGTACTGCTTGAGCCGATTGATCGCCCGTTCCACGGTATTGCGTTTCTTGTAACGCTCTTCGTCGAAGCCCGGTGGCCGCCCGCCGCGCGAGCCTTTGCGCAGGCGGGCTGCCTGACTCTCGGTCTTCTCCGGGATCGCGTGCCGGATGCCCCGGCGCCGCAGGTACTCGCGGCACGGACCGTTGCTGCATCCCTTGTCGGCCGCGACGCTGTCGGGCTTCGTGCGAGGCCGTCCCCAACCGACCCGCGGAACGCGGATCTGTGCCAGCACCGTCTGGAACTGGGTGCAGTCCGCCCGCTGCCCCGGTGTGACGACCAAGGACAGCGGGCGACAACGGCCGTCGGCGCTCAGGTGGAGTTTGCTGGTGAACCCGCCCCGCGAGCGGCCCAGTCCCTCACCTCCTGCACCACCTCCACCAGCCGGGCGAACAGGCTTTGCCACGGTGTTTCGCCCTGATGTTCTCCTGCTTCGGCCCCCTTTGACGCGGGTGCCGGCGGCGGATCGGTCCGGGCACCGGCCGCGTGCTGATGGGCTCGCACGATGGTGGAGTCCACCGAGATGTCCCAGTCGATCTCGCCCGCGACGTCGGCAGCGGCCTGGACCACCTGGAGGAGACGCTCCCACGTGCCGTCGGCCGACCACAGCCGGTAGCGTTCATAGACGGTCTTCCAGGGACCGAACCGCTCAGGCAGATCCCGCCACTGCACCCCGGTGCGCACCCGATGCAGGATCCCGTTGATCACCTGCCGATGATCCCGCCACCGGCCACAACGTCCATTGCTCACCGGCAGGAATGGCCGCAGCCGTTCCCACTCCACATCCGCCAGATCACTCCGCCTCATGCCCGCAACAACGACCCAGGCACGGAAGCGGTCACATGATCGCCCGGACAGTCCTAGCTGGCCTTTCTCGGTCTGGGTGCCGCCCCTCTGCTGCCATAAGTCGCTTCTCGAACGCACCGCATAAGACACCGTCCAAGCTTTTCGAGTTGCCTTGCGTGGTGACGCTGGGTGATCCTTCCGCATGCTGGTGTCAAGCGGTATGCGGATGCCCGGGCCTGGCCGCCGCGCTGGCCGGGGGCGTGGAAGTACTGCAACGGTGCTCTGGGCTTGGAACGTCTCGAGGACGGGCCGAGGCTCGAGACGAGTGCGGAGACGTCCGAGCTGAAATGTTGTGGCGGCTGTCGCCGAGCGGCCACGGTCGCCGCATGACTCGCCGATCACCGTGCGAGGTGGTCACAATCATGCCGAGGCAGTTACAGGAGCCTTCGCAAAGAAGGCACCACGAGTAATTTTGATAAACGTGTAAAGACACAGCGCCGCGTAGGAAACCGTTGCGGCTGCGAGCAGTGCGTAGGTAACCTCTCTGCGACCATCCACATTTTCGATGCTGAGCCAATGAATCAAGTCAGTAACGGCTGCCGCATAGGTGAAGCCGAAGGCCCAATAGGGTGGCCCGAAAGGAGCAGTTCGATAGGTAGGAACGAGCGATACCTGCACCAGCGCCATCAGGATTGCGTAACCTGCCAGTGCACTGGCGACAAAGTCTACTCGTCCGCCATTCATCGCGAACCAAACGTTTCCTGCCACAACGGGCGGGGCCAGTTCGATGGCGATCACAGGCAGGAGTGGCTTAGGCAGTGCAGGCTGAGTGAAAAGTCTGAGAAGGAGGATGGACCCAAGAACGACCCAGCACACCACACCCCACCCGAACATCAGCTGAGCCAGCCTGGTCCACCCGAACGCAGCGGCACCACCAGCTGAAATCAGGCCGCCAGCGGCAGTCGGGATGAAGTAGCCCGGGTGCCAATCGACCAGTTTCATCTCGACACGGATCCAAGCTGCAGTGATCCACCCACCGAGGATCACTGTGCCAACTAGAGCAATAATGTAAATAACTTTTCCAGCCTCTTCAGCATACGGCTTCAGGGCGACACCGAAGAGCATCGGAGTGATCGGAATTAGTGCCGTGAACGGTCCGGTTACAGGGTGCGTAAAGCCTCGCCTAAACCGCCTCTGGGCCAGCGAATTTACCGTATAGGCCACAAGAGTTGCCAGCCACAAGACCGCAGCGAACAGCCACAGCGTGACTCCTACCCACTCTGGCCCATCCACTGTGCCTCGTGCCACTGTCCATGCCTGGGCTAGTCCTGCAGTGCCAAAACTGATGGCGAACAGGTTGGGGGTCAATTGATATTTATGGCCCGTCACGAGAGGATTCCAATCAAGATGACGCCAAAGCCCCCTGCGCGCGTCCACGGTCCGCGAGCGCGAATGATGGCGTCTGGACGACGTTCATCCAGCAATGTTCGCCTCCTTGAGCACATGACGCGAGTCCAAAAAGTCTCGCCCTGGCAGGGGCGGCTACAAGCTTCGGCCCACTCCCGGGTTACGAGCTCCGGACTCGGGTGGATGGAATGCACTTCAACCGAGAGCACGATGTCTGAGCGATCACTGCGGCCGTGCCGGTAGCCGAGGACAGAGCAGGGTGATCGATCCACAGCTTTTGTGTCCGGAATCAGTAGGCAGCATCCTGTAGCGAAGACCGCGAGCCGCTGTTGGCGATTTCTCGCGCCGTTCGTGGGTGTGCTGGTGCACCGTGTTGTGCCGTGCGGGCGTTCGTCCGTGAGTACCCGCCATAGCGCGGGATGAGCTTGGTTCCCAGCCGACGAGGTGGCTCCGCATTCCGCTGTCTGGCTCGGGAGTTACGGTGACCTCTTTCAAGCGAAGTGATTTCGGCCTGTTGCTGCTCCGCCTGAGCACTGGAGGGGTGCTCGCCGTGCACGGGGCGCAGAAGTTGTTCGGCTGGTTTGGCGGCGGTGGAATTTCTGGGACCGCCGTGGCTATGGAGGCGATGGGTTACAAACCTGGCCGAGCCAGTGGGCTTGCTGCGGGCCTCGCTGAGACAGGTGGTGGCGTACTTCTGGGACTCGGATTGGCAACGCCGGCTGCGGGGGCAGCCGCGGCCGGGGGCATGGTCGGAGCCGCCTCGGTACTGGCTCCTAACGGCTTTTTTGCACAGAACGGCGGCTTCGAGCACGCAGCAGCCCTGGGAGCGACGGCTGCCGGAATCGCGGTGTCGGGACCAGGCCGACTGTCACTGGACCACCTGCTGGGGCATTCGGTGAACCGGGATTGGATGGTTCCCGTCGGGTTCGGCATAGCGGCAGCAGCGACCTTGGTCGTCGTGGGAACACGCAACAGGCGGGTTCGGCGCGCCTCGGCAGCCGTGCCGGAGTCCGCTGCCAACGAGAGTTAGCGAGAGCCGCCCAGTTCACCACCCTGATGTCTACCGCCGATCGCGGGAAACCGTAGTCGGGTCGAGTAGCGGCACGTGGTATCGCACAACTGGTGTCCGGGAAATCGACGGTAAAGACTGTCGTTGCAGAAGAAAACTTCAACGAGGTCATTACAGCAAATGACCTGGTCCTTCTCGACTTCTGGGCTTCTTGGTGTGGACCTTGTCGCCAGTTTGAGCCCGTCTACGAGGGCGCGGCTGAGCGCAACCCAGACCTGGTATTCGGAAAGATCGATACTGAAGCCCAGCCGGAACTGGCCGCCGACTTCAACATCCGGTCCATTCCGACCCTGATGATCATGAAGGAGCAAGCGGTCGTCTTCGCGCAAGCGGGGGCACTGCCGGCTGATGCGCTGGCGGATTTAATCGCTCAGGCCAGAAATTTCGAGGTCGACAAAGCCGATTCCGTCGACGGGGAGTAGCGAGCACCATGACAGCCGCGGCTTGCCCTCCGTCGTGAGTTAGTTTGGCCGCAACGGAAGCTGCAGCGGATCGTGTGCCGGGGCAGTGCCAGTTCGGTGCGTTACCGGCGGGCAATGATGTTGTTGGCCTCGGCCGGAGGGCACCGGGTGTCAGGATTGCATCCGCAGTGAGAGAGGCATCCACTGGGGCGGACGCCCCCTCAAGGCCGCAGCCTGACCGCAACTTCGCGAACCTGCGTGGTCACAGCACCGTCCCGCCGGGGGGTGGTGGTCATGTCTACGCTGACGGCATGACAGTGGTGTGGGTGACGGGCAACTCAGGCACGGGTAGACCGTGTCCTATGTGGTGAGGCGGACGAGTCGCTTGTAGCAGCAGAGGGCGGCGGCGAGGCCGAGAAAGGCCAGGTAGTTGCGGGGATGGCGTTCGTAGCGGTGGTTGAGCCGCCGGTAGCCGGTCAGCCAGGACATGGTCCGTTCGATCACCCACCGCCGGCGCCCTAACCGCTCGCTGGACTCGACTCCCTTGCGGGCGATACGGACACCGATGCGCTTGCCCCACAACCATTTCCTCAGGTGAGGGATGTCGTAGGCCTTGTCGGCATGAAGACGGCGGGGCTTGAAGTAGCGGCCGCGGTGGGGGTCGTGTTTCGTTTGGAGGCCGGTGATCATGGGCTTGAGGGCGAGGCTGTCGTGGGTGTTGGCGGCCGAGATGCCGACGAGGAGGGGCAGTCCGTTCGCGTCCGACAGGACGTGCATCTTGGAACCCGGCTTACCTCGGTCCACGGGACTCGGACCTGTGAGTTCGCCCCTTTTTTCGCCCGAACGTGGGCGGAGTCGAGGACGGCTCGGGAGAGGTCGAGCAGGCCGGCGTCGTCCAGGCGGTGCAGAATCTCCTCGTGCAGCCGACCCCACACGCCTGCCCGCGACCAGATCAGGAACCGGCGATGCGCGGTCGACTTCGATATGCCGAAGCACGGCGGCAAAGCCCGCCATGAACAGCCGCTGACCAGAACGTAGATGATTGCTGCGAACAGCGTCTCATCAGGCGTGTCCTGCGTCCCGCCGCCCTGCGGCCGCACCTTCGACGGCGGGATCAGCGGCTCCGCTATCTCCCACAGCCCGTCCGGAACAATCCAACTCCACGTACCCCGCCCCATACCCGATTTCAACGACCCAGCCCCACATAGGACACGTTCTAAGTCCACGGTCTGCGAGGTGTTGCGAGCGCGCGGCTATGTTGCGCTCGACGCCGATGACGGCTTCAGTCGCTGGATCGACCGAACAACGGGCGAGGTTGTGGTGGATCCTCCGGATCCGGTTCCGGGGGGCTGGCTCGACCGATACGGGTGGGCGATCGTCCGTGAGCACGTCGAGACCCTCGCCGAGGAGTCTCGTTTCCGAACCGCGTTCCTGTGCGGGTCGGCGGAGAACGAGGCAAGCGTCCGCGCTTTCTTCGACCACATCATCTGCCTGGTCATCGACGAGGACACCCTCCGCCACCGGCTCGCGACCCGTACGACAAACACATTCGGTCAACATCCCGAAGAGCTCGCAGCGGCCCTGAAATGGAATCCTCGGATGCGAGCAATCTACGAAAGCCTTGACGCGACGATCATCGATGCGTCCAAGCCGGTGACCGAGGTGGTGGACAACGTGATCGACGCCATTCAGGGACTGACAGGGACCACCCGATAACGCGGATTACGTCTGCGCGCCGCGTGGTCGCTCAGCGGCGGTCCAGCCGCCACGCCGGTCGACCCGGCGAACCTGTGCGGCCAGGGCACTAGCCAGTAGAGCGTAGTTCAGCGCGCTAAACAGGGGACGGTTTGGAGATCTTTGGCGGAGGGGCTGGTCTCGAAGGACGGCAGGGTGGCGTGTTCCCACGGTCTGGCTCGAGGTCTGCATGACGTCGGTGGCACCGCCGCTCGTTGTCCGCTCAGTTGTCTTCGAGCGCTATGCGCAGGCTGACCGTCCCCCGCAGGTCCAGCCAGGCAGTGCCAGGGCTGCGAACAAGCCGGAGCACGATGTGGGTGCAGTTCGGGCAGCGGGCGATCAGCCCGGGCCCACGACCGTAGACCCGAAGCCGGGCGACGGGGCCCGCGGTGCCGCAGTTGGTACAGGTAGCAATCGCTGCAGTCAGGTCGACAGCGAACACCTCAGAGAGGGGTCCGGCCAGGACGTTGCCGTCCTCATGGGCGTCGTCGTAGGCGTCGTTGGGTGTGTCGACGGGGAGCGTGGTCATGGTCAGCCTCCGCTGGGACCGAAGCGTTCGGTGCGGACGAGTCCGGGGTCGTGGCCCAGCCCGACCAACTGGTCGGCCGCGTACTCGACGAAGCCGGTGGGACCGCAGACGTAAACGGTCGGCTCGAAGTCGGGCGGCCACCCGGATACCACGAGGTCCTCGGCGCGCAGCCGTCCGGCTGGGCGCCGCGAGCTCTCGGGGGCGGTGCGTGTGTAGACGTATGCCACGTCCACCCCCGGGTCGGTGTGTCGCAGTTCGTCTTGGTAGAGCCGGTCCTCCGGGGTGCGCACGGAGTAGATGAGCCGGAACGGCGAGCGACTACCGACGGCACGGCGTGCGCGAATCATCGCCATCAACGGGACGAGGCCGGAGCCGCCGGCGACCAAAAGCACCGGCTCCGTCTGCTCCGGGCGCCACACGAACCAGCCGCCGACTGGTCCTCTCAGCTCTACCGCGTCACCGGTACCGAACACATCGACGAGGTATGGCGAGACCTCCCCGTCCGTGACGCGCTGGACCGTCAGCTCGACGTGCTCCGCGCCCGGTGCAGAGGCGATCGAGTAGCTGCGCTGGGTGCTGTAGCCGTCGGCAGCCGTCAGCCGCAGGTCCACGTGTTGGCCGCCGAGATGTCCGGGCCAGCCGTGAACGTCCAGGAGTAGGGTGCTCGCCGTCGGCGTCTCCGGCCGCTGTTGCACCAGCGTGGCTGCACGCCAGCGCAGCCGGTCGCCTAGTCGCCTTGGTACCGCTGTTCGCGCCATGGGTCTCCGTAGTCGTGGTAGCCGGCGCTCTCCCAAAACCCCGGTTCGTCGTCTTGAAGCAGCCGGATTCCGCGCACCCACTTCGCGGACTTCCACAGGTACAGGTGGGGCACCAGCAGCCGGGCGGGGCCCCCGTGTTCAGGTGGCAGGTCCTCGCCGTCGTAGCCGTAGGCGATCCATGCCTGGCCGTCGAGCAGGTCCTCCAGGGGGAGGTTGGTGGTGTACCCGCCGTATGCGTGGACCAGGGCGAAGTCGGCGGCCGTCTCGACATCCGCGAGTAGGAGGTCTAGCGACACGCCCTGCCAGCGGGTGTCGAACTTGGACCACTTGGTGACGCAGTGCAGATCCACGGTCGGCCGCTCGGAGGCCAGCCCCATCAGGTCCTTCCAGGACCATGCGTGGTCGGCTCCGGTCTCGGTGGTCACCGTGAACTGCCAGGTGTCGCGGCTGACCCTGGGTGTGGGTCCGGCGGACAGCACGGGGAAGTCATATGCCTCGTACTGTCCGGGTGGTAGCCGCCCGTCGTAGGATCTCGGCCGTCCCCGGAAGCCGGGTGACATGATTTCCATGGTCAGGTCCTTCCTACCGCAGCTTGTCATCATCTGCCGCGTGCCACTGCAGGGGAGGGAACGTGCTGCCTTCGGTATCCGCCGTCTTGTCTGCTTGTCTGGGCTCCGCAGGAGTACTCAGCCTGCTGTTGCGCGGTGCCGAATCGGCGGCTGCGCAATGTCGGACCGCTCATCTGGCAGCGTCGGATCGAGCCTTTCTCCCTAGGTGAAAAGCTTAAATCCGCTGGGCGTGACCGCCACTTTGGCCGCTTTCAGAAACCGTGAGCCTCGTCATCAGGCCTGCGTGCGCTTCGCCAGCCACCAGTTTGGGCGGACGAACGGGCGGGTGTATCCGTCGGGTAAGTGCTCCGACTCCCAGAACGGATCCTCGGGCACGACCTCGGTCACAACCTTCGCTGACCGCAGTCCGGAGGTGTCGACGCCCCCGTTGGTCTCCTCGGTGACCCGCTCTGCTCGTCGTCGACATAGAAGACGGCGAACCGGTAGCTGAGGCCGATGTCGTTGCCCTGGCGGTTCCTCCTCGACGGGTCGTGCATCTGAAGAAGTACTCCTGGATCGTCCGGTGGTCGGTCTTCGTGACATCGGGAGTGGTCTCGATCGCCTCGCGTGCGTGCCATCGTTCCGGTGCGTCACGTTCGGGACATAGCCGACGCTACATCCGACCCCACCGGGAACGTCCTGATCAGTCCTTTCACGTCGCATACAGCAGATACCCGCCAGCAGCGCCATCTCTTCACGCCGGCTCGTAGCACGTCACGGTTCACTGTGAGTCACCATCTACATCTGAAGGAAGATCTTGAGACGCCATCTCGGTTGGCGTGATCTTGCGGCAGCCCGGGTGATGACTGCTGCGCTTGTCGAGCGCCTAGCGCCGGATGAGTTGTGGGCGTTGTTACAGCGGGTGGTGCCGCTGCAACCCCTCCGCCCGCAGGGTGGAGGGCAGCGCCGGCAAGGAGACGAACCGCGAGGTACTGTCCACGACGCTTTCGTGGCCACCTCGGGCTGCATCTGGAACCACTCCTGTTGGGCTTCGGACTGTGGGGGTGCCCCCTACCGACCGCTCACCGAGTGGGCAGAGGCCAGGGCATCGACCGAGCTCCACCGCCTGGCCCTGGACCAACTAGGTGCCCAAGGCGAGCTTGGCTGGTCGCGGTGCGCAATCGACTCAATCAGGCAGGGGCGCTGACGGGACCAAAACCCACCGACGGTTGAAAATCCACCTCGTCGTGGACCACCAGGGGCTTCCTTTGTCCGTCACCGTCTCGACCGCCGACCTCCACGACAGCCGGGCCCTCATCCCACTGGTCCGCGGCATTCCGCCCGTTCGTACCTGCTCCGGCCTGCAGCATCGGCCCGGCAGCTGCCTGGCGACAAGGGGTACGGCTACCGCTGCCGGCGTCGCTGCGCCTCACGTTGAGCGACCGCGCTACGGGGCTGGGGCGACGTCGACTCGGTATGAGCCTGGCGCGCGCCAAACGCCTGCGGCTCGGGTTTGATCTGTTAAACGGATCACTATCCCCCACTTTTGGTTGAACATTAAATTTTTTCGCGTACTGTCGACGTTGCCAGATGATCCTTCGGGATCCAACGCAGATACTTGAGAAGGTTCTCCATGTCTCTTGTCCTTGACCCCGCCGCCCAGGACCTGCTGTTCCGCGAGGCCCGCACCGCGAACACCTTCACCGACGAGCCGGTGACCGACGAGCAGGTCCAGGCGATCTACGACCTGATCAAGTTCGGCCCGACCGCCTTCAACCAGACGCCGCTGCGCATCACCCTGGTCCGCTCCCCCGAGGCCCGCGAGCGTCTCGTGCAGCACCTCGCCGAGGGCAACCGCGCAAAGACCCTTTCCGCCCCGCTCGTCGCGATCCTCTCCGCGGACAACGAGTTCCACGAGGAACTGCCGACGCTGTTCCCCCACTTCCCCGCCGCCAAGGACGTCTTCTACTCCGAGCGCCCGGCCCGTGAGGGTGCCGCCTCGCTGAACGCCGCGCTCCAGGCCGCGTACTTCATCATCGGTGTGCGGGCCGCCGGCCTCGCCGCAGGCCCGATGACCGGTGCCGACTTCGCCGGCATCCAGAAGGAGTTCCTCGACGACGACCACAAGCCCTTCGTCGTCATGAACATTGGTAAGCCGGGCGAGGACGCCTGGTTCCCCCGCTCCCCGCGTCTGGACCTCGACCAGGTCATCACGACCATCTGATCAACTTCGCGCATCGCACCCGTACGCGAGACGACGGTTGCACGGCTAGCTCTTCTAGTCGTGCAACCGCGCTAAGCGGAGCCAGCGTGAGAACACACTCGGTTCTGCTGCTATCGGAATGGCTTCAGACGTCGCCAGTCGATGAGTGAGCAAGCGAGGCTGAGGAATGCGTCGTGGATGTCGTGGCGCACTTCCCAACGGATCCTCAGCCGGCGGGACCAAAAGGAGATGAGCGAAGGCGTGCCCTACGCCTCATCAATCCGCATCCAGGACCGGAGCTGTGCGGGACACCACGGCGAGCGATCCCAGGTTTGACACAAGAGGACGCCGACAGAGACGACCGCGTTTGCCGCGCACCGAGGGCAACCTGAAGCCGGGATGAACTGGGTGACATCGGTGCGGTTGGCGGAACGGCCGTGGCATCGGTGATCACGTGGTGCTTGCTGCCATGTGGGCAGGATCGGCTCCTGCCCACAACTGGTCCCCAGAGCTTCCCGCGGCTTCCGCCGAGCCGCCGGACCTTTTCACATCCGCCCCGAAGGCCACCCCCGCGATCCCCCAAGATCATTTCGCTGAGGGTTCTTGCAATGAGCGAAGGCAAGCAGGACACGTGGGCTGAGCCGATGGAGCTACGGATTGCCTCACGAAGGCGCGGAATCTCGTTGCGAGGGCATGAACGGTAACTGCGACGGTTGCCCTGTTGCCCGGGGCCGGCGCAAGCGTTCCCGCATGACCTGAAAGGGTGCCGGCGGCTCGTCAATGCAATGACGGTGGGCAAGGATGGTGTCTTACAACGAAAAGGCGCACCCCCACCGCTTGCCAACATAGGGAGTGCGCCTCTCGTGGCCCCGCCCGCAAGAGGAGCCACTGACAACTATACCTCCCATTTCGCACCTATGGATCCCAGTGTGCGACACTTAACATCGAGCGGGTTGAGGGAGCGGCATTTATCCGCTCGGAGCATGGAAGGCTTCCAGACTGCGACCCTCGGACCGCCTTGCTCATTTCACCCACGACAGACGCATGCCAGACCTGAAAACTCGTCACAAATGGTAGCAACCAAAGACGCGGAGTAAATATCAGAGCGATCTCTGCGTGGCACCCCTAGCGATCCATTTCGCCTTGCGGCTGAATCGTTTCGTTACTTTCGATCAATACTGAAGTGGTGACTGTCATAATGATGAATGCTCGCGAATTGATTCTCGCCTATACCGCCAATATTGCGGACCCTGTGGCCGCTTCCACACTGTTCGCCGATGACGGAGTCATCGAACTTCCATACCTGGAATCATTGGGAATCCCGCCGAGAATCGAGGGCCCTGATGCAATCCGAGAGTTTATCACCGGATTGCTGGAGCGCGTTCCGGACTTCGGATTCGACGAGGTAAACATTTTTATCGAAACCGACGACCAAATTTTCGGCGAGTGGTCAGTTGAGACAACGACCGTCGATGGGCGCCCGTTCAGCCAGACCTACGCTGGCCGCCTGGTCGCAGAGAACGGGAAGATCAAGCTTCTTCGTGAGTCGCTGGACCTGGTGCGAGCCGCTCGGGCGATGTTGCCTAACGGCGTTGCGGACATTCCCCAGTGACCGCTGATAGGACGGCCTGAAGATCTATTCAGCCGTTCAACGCCTCATACGGCACGAACGATGTCGTGTATTTTTTCTCCAATAAGCCAACTCAAGGGCGCCGCCGATGATGCATCGGTCTCTCCGAGGCCAGCGAAGGCTTCATAAAGGCCGGGCGTCCAACAGACCAGCATGTCCGGGATCTCGCCACGTGCCCCTCAAGGGTAGTGGCCCTGGATATCCCGAAATCTGCGCCAGGCTGGCGCCCCGGGCGATCACCTCTGAACCATGGATTCAGTCGACCCGGGACCGGTAGGCATGCGCCCATAGGCCCAGCGCATCAAAGGCTGGCCGCAACGCCGCACCGGCCTCCGTCAACCGGTACACGACTCGTAGCGGGGGCCCCGCATCTACCTCGCGTACGACCAGTCCGGCCGCGGTAAGGTCAGCGAGCCTGTCAGACAGCATCCGCTCACTGATTCCCGGGATTGCGCGACGCAACTCGGAAAAATGAGCGGGGTGTTGCATCAGGACCGCCACAATCAGGCCTGTCCAGCGCTTGCCCAGCAATGCAAAAGCTCGAATCATGCTGCTATCGATCTCCCTGCACGGACCCGGTTCGCTTCCTTCGATTTCAGCCATGACCTCTGTGTCACCTTTCCATCACACGTGGCGAGCTGAGCCACGTGCTCAAGTGCACCGCACATCACCTCTACGCATCCCGCGATCGGAGGGACGGGCTGAGTCTGTACCCACAGTGCTAGAGAAGCCCGATGCAAGCGACATCACCAAAAAGCGCCTACTCGCGAGTCCATTGAGTGGTGTACACATCGAGAAGAATGATGTTTAACAGTCAATACTGAACTTGAAAGCGTGATGTCGGTGACGATCACCCAGCCAACGCGCGTGTTGCGGTAGCTCTAACGATCTACGAGGGACGCCGGGCGGTGGGCTGACCGACACGGAGACACACGGGAGCGGTCATGGCTGTGGGCCGTGGACAACTTCGATTTCCAGCCGCGGGGCCTGATGGGAGTCCACCTGAATCCGGCCCCAGTCTCCGACGAGCGTGAACTCCCCGGCCATCCAGGTGAACTCGTCGATGGCGCCGTAATCAATTTCCCCGCTCGCATCCCGGGCCGGTGGACTCCCCTGGTCAGTCCAGGTGAGGCCGCGGACGGCTTCGAAACAGAGCAGAGCCGTACGGAAGCAGGCCCGATCACCTCCCAGCGGCGGGCCAAAGTCGGGATGCCCTGGAAGGAGCAGCAGGTCCAGCCTGAACACCAGCTTTTCCGGACGGGCTTCGATCCCCAACACGTAGCTGCCTTCGAGATGAATCTTCTCGAAGGCCGGCAGGCTGCGATAGTCCGCCCGCATCCGAGACCTCCCTGGTGCCCACGCCGTTCTCCGACGACGACACGCTACCGGTCCCGCCCCGGCTGCCCAGGATCGAGATGAGCACGCTCACCGTTGGTCGCGAAGGCGGGGGCAGCAGTCGAGGGTGCTTCACTGAACCCCAGTCCCGTTTCTGCGAGGCATCCGTCAATCACCTGCGGCCTGTACTGCAACATCTTGAGCTTGCGCCTGACCGCGCGGGTGATCTGGCCGAGGTCGGCGGCCGCGAGGTTGCCGAGATCGCGCTTCACCAGCGACCAGATGCCCTTGGTCGGGTTCAAATCGGGGGCGTAGGTCGGCATCTGGAACACGATGAGCCAGTCGGAGTTCGCGGAGATGAAGTCCTACATGCCAGCGGTCAGGTGGAGGCGGAGTTGTCCCACACGAGCACGATCGGCCCGCCGAGCTGGATACGAGCGCGGACGATCAGATCGCGGAAGTCGCGCCAGGAGAAGCCCTTCGGCTCGGCCTTGCGGCCCCGGTACTCGCGGATCGCGTAGATCAGCCGAGACCGCTCGCCCGGCCTGTAACAGGCCATGCCCGCCATCGAAACCCGGCCTGATCCCCGTCCGCGCACGCGGACGACGGGCGTGTGCCCGATGCGGCCCCAGGTCTTGGCGCGAGGCGGCGTCATCGACTGTCCGGCCTCGTCCTCGAAGACAATCCAGGCCCCGCGAGACGCCGCGACGCTTTTACCCGCGGCCAGACCTCCTTCTTCCACAACTCCACCGCAGCGTCGTCACGCTCGATGGCGCGGCGGACCGACTACTGCCACGACCAGCCGTGCCGCTTCAGCAGCCGCCACGTGCCCTCGATCGTGTACGACACGTGGAACAGTCGGCCGATCTTCACCCGCGCCAGCGTCCACCGCTGGTCCGCCCAGCCATGGATCAAAGGCCCGCGCTACAACTCTCGCTCCAACCCGGCGATCTGCATCTCGCCGAGCCTCGGTCGCCCCGGCGATCCCCCTGGACAGAACTCCAGCCTCACCACGCGTACGCCACTGCCGGCGCCACCGTTCCACCGACCGCTCGCTGACCCGCAACACGGCAGCGATCTCCCGGTTCTTCTCCCTGCCCTCGAAGCGTTCAACGGCCTGCAGTCGGATGCGCTCCCGCGCGGCCCTCCCGGCATCGGTCAACCCGCCACCCTGCGCGTATCTCACAATCCAGAGCTACCGGAACGGCCCTGCCGCCGTCAGACGAACAGCCCCGACATCACCCGATCAAGTTCAGTAGACGCTGGGGCCGACGCTCACCCCCACATTCCGCTGACAGGCGGACAGGCCTCGACAGGCCGCCGCGGAAGCTGATGCCCGATGGGCTATACAGTCCGGCATGAGCATCGTCGACACGTCCATAGCAGCGGGGGCAGCAGCGCTCAGCGGCGTTGCCGCCTACGGGGCATGGAAGGCCTCCCACCCGTGAGGCCAACAAGGCCGCATGGCACGCGAACGAGACTGCGTGCGGCCTCCGTCGCACAGATCGAACGCGACCGGTGGCACAAAGAGCTGACACCCCGGCTCCGGATCAAGATCCAGGACGACCCCCACGACGTGCTGTACATCCGGTTCGACGGCCCCGGCGCCCTGGGCGAACTCGCGGTCCAGATCACCATCCGGGACGACTTCGACCGCTCGCGGCCTCCCCACTTGGCCGGCACTCCGACAGTTGACCAACGAGCTCAAGTCATCTGGGGGCCCTACCGGTTCCGCTCCGGCGTCGACGATGCCGACCCGATGGGCCGGTTGGTGCCCGCCTTCCCCCTCACCCCCGGCGACCGC
Organism: Streptomyces sp. NPDC001914; assembly: GCF_042891215.1. Taxonomy (NCBI): domain Bacteria; kingdom Bacillati; phylum Actinomycetota; class Actinomycetes; order Kitasatosporales; family Streptomycetaceae; genus Streptomyces; species Streptomyces sp. NPDC001914. Next base: position 4,660 of record NZ_JBIASW010000018.1, on the reverse strand, counting down.
CACCGACTCGCTCTCGACCCCTCCCTCAGACCACCCTGGTACGAAGGCAACGACCGAGAACAACGGTGGCGTGACGAATACCGCCACTCCCCCATCCGGCTCGTGGCGCGATGCACCGCTCACGGACACAAACGATGGGACCTTGCCTTTGCCGTACCGCCAGACGGCACGTGGGCCCACGGCGGCGAGTGATCGTCCAGGCCGTGTTGTGGCCGAGGTCCCAGACGAGCCCGGTCGGCTGACGTCTGCATCGGGATGGATTGAGACTGGGCGCCGCCAGGGCCGGCACCTCCGGTGATTCACTTCGCTGGATCCGATGACTGTCCGCCGGTGGCGGGGTCCTTGTGGATGAACCTCATCGGGTTGGTCCAGCACGAATGAAGACGAGAGAAGACCCCGTACCGACGCAAAGCGGCTCCCGTGCCGGCTTACAGGCTGATCAGTTCCGCGCTGAAGTCGCCGAGTTCGAGCGTCCCAGAGGTGGGGGTCTTCGCGTGGTAGTGGGCTCCTGGGATCTTGGCCGCAGAGCGGGTCAGCAGGTCGACTACCTGGTCGTGGCCGGTTTCAGGGCGCGCTTCCCAGACCAATTGGTCGGGAAGGGCGCCACGACCCGGGACCCAAACAGGTTCTAGATCGAAGCGGTACCACAAAGGCATGGAACGCATCGGAAGAGCGCTGCGTAGCGGACTGCTGGAGGTGTACTCCCAGTGCGTGCGGTGCGCAGCTTCCTCATCGGTGAGGTCCTGGCCAAGCCACAAGGGGGATCGTCCCTCGCTCTCGTGCCAGCCCGTTTCTAGCTTGAAGAGCATGCTGGCCATGCGTTTGTCTTGCCAGCGATGCCAGTCCACGAGGTCGAGTCGGGCCCCGGTGGGTGTGTGAATCAGTCGTACACGCCTGTCGGTGAAGTTCATCAGCCGAAGGCCGGGGATGCCGCACACCACCTGGTCCTCGTGGCGAAAGGGCAGGAGGCGGCTGGCGATCCGGTAGGCCGTGTTGGTGTGGATCTCCAGATGGCGCCGCTGGAGGCAGATGACGTTCAGGTAGCCGCTGATGCGGGCCAACGCGCTCTTTCCCGGCTGCTCCAGCGGGTGCGGGCGGTGCGCCCAGCCAGAGCGTGGAGCAGCCACGATCGGGGACGTCCTGCGGAAAGGTGAGGTCGAGGCGGGAACCGCCGGTAGCCTGCCCCGCGGTTCCCGCTGACGACGGCTCAGCGCAGGCTGTCGGCCGGGCCGACGTACAGATACGTGTCCCGTTCGGTGACGTGGGCCGCGTCGTCGTCCCGCACGTGGTAGATCTCGAGGAGCTGCCCGTCGGACGGGCGCACGATCCACTTCGGATCGTGCGGGCTGTGTGCGAAGTTCTTGGACCACTTCCAGGAGATCTCGGTGCCGATCCGGCCGGCTCCGTCCTTCACCCTTTCCGTCACCTCGGCGCCAGGCGTGTCCGCCAGAACGCGGTAGAGCGCGGCGCGCAGGCGCGGAGAGGCAGGTGAGTTGGTCAACAGCTCGCCCGACTGCCGGACGGTCTGCTCGGCGGCGGATGCTCCCTGTGCGCCCGCCGACAGGAGACGACGCAGTGCGTCCGGTCGGGTGGGGAGCTTGTCGAGGTTGTCCCAGCTCACCTGCCGGTTGCCGACACTCCAGCTCGTGCCACCCCGCGGACCCTTCTTCGCGACGGTTCGGCCGTTCTGGGTCTTGATCACGAGCGCATTGCGGCTCAGGTAGTACTCGTCGGTGTGGGTCCTGTCGCCTTCCACCCAGGTCTTGACCGTGGTCTTCCAGTACGGGGTGTTCCGCTGGGTCCCGGAAGCGGCCCGGTCGGCCATGGAGTTGAAGAGATCGGCCGCTGAGACACTGGCTGCCGGCTCACTGCCGGCACCGACCACCGGGAGGATGGCCACACCCGCAGCGACGGCTGCGACTGCGGCAGCGCCGGCGAGAAGCCGGCGCCTGCCGAAGCGGGGCGTCACCACAATGGCGGTGGCGGGTACGGCATGCTTGGTGTCCGCCGCCATCGCCTGGCGCAGAAGAGCGTGGGCCGCCGTGAGCACCGCCGGGTCCGGAGGTTCGGTCCGGCCGGCGTTCTTGAGGGCAGTGGCGCCCGGGAAGTTGAGTACGTAGGTGTCCTGCTCCTCGTGCGTCATGCGAAGTCTCCCGTCAAATTCGTGAGGGTGGTCCCTGTCAGCGCGACACGAAGTCGGGTGCGGGCCCGGTGAAGGCGAGAGCGGGCGGTGCCAGCGGGGATGCCGACGACGGCCGCGGCCTCGGTCGGCGTCAGTTGCTCCCAGGCGACGAGCAGGAGCAACTCGCGCTCCGACTCGGGAAGCCGGGCGAGCCCCTCGCGCAGCTCGGGCCCCATTGCGGAAGCGTCCAGTCGCTGGTCGACAGCCCGCCACGGGTCGCCCTCCGGGATCTCCGACGCTGCCTGCGAAGCGTCCGTCGCCCGGGACACGGTCTGCCAGTGACGGGCCAGTACGTTCCTGGCGACGCCGAACAGCCAGCCTCTGGCGGAACCCCGTGCGGCGTCGTAGGTGTGGCGGGTGGCATAGGCCTGCAGCCACACCTCGGAGAGCAGGTCGTCGGCCGCTGTCGGTGCACGGCGTACGAGATAGCCGTGCAGGGCGACGGAATGCCGGTCGACCAGGGGCTCGAATGCCGCGGGCTCGCTTGCGGCGCGAATCAGCAGATCCTCGTCCGGGTCCATGGAATCTCCTGTCCGAGGCCGCCAGGGTGGCGGTCTCATCCCGTACTTGCACGGAAGCGGCGCAAGCGTTCGCACGACCACACGATGGCGGGTCGGGCCGTACGGCCCAAGAGTTCGCATGCGACCGGCCGCACGGGGTGTCAGGCGAGGAGCCGTCCGGCTCCAAGACACCGACAGCGACCCCGCGCAGACCGATGAGCCGGCACTGGACATGGACAAAGCAGAAACGTATCCTCCCAGCTCATCAACCTCAGCCTTGCCGAGATCCGATGACTGATCACCCGCCTCACCGACAGCCGCCCCACCTCGGTCGACCACATCCTGCACTGGTCGACCTGGCACCGCAGATGCCAGTACCAGGCCCGCATCAGCCACTACGAACGACGCGGACACAGCCCATGAACTGCCCAACAATCAGAGCAAACACCGTTGCAGTACCAGCGGATCTTGACGGACCCCAAGGTCGCCGATGACCCGCGGCCCACTGCCGGTACGGCTGTGCGGGCGGTGAGCGGACGCCCGCACGACAGGCGTCGTTCGGGCGCCTGCGCGCAAGGGCCACTGTCAGGGGGTAAAGACCTCGTCGAGGCGGTCGATGGCACCATCGGCGCCCAGGTGGTAGGTGAAGACGAGTCCCGAGTTCGGGTGCACCTCCAGCCAGTCGAGGAACTCCTGCACGCCGATGTGCTGGTTCTCGGTGCTCTCCACGATGGGGTTGGTGACGGTGACGTACGCGGCCTGGTCCATCGGGATGAACGTCTCTTTGCCGACCGTCTCGAACGGCGCGCCATCGGAGTCGGGCGATCCGCAGCCCCAGTTGCCGTGCTTGACGATCAGGCTGAGCGATTCCCCTTCGGGGGTGTAGCGGTAGACCGCGACCTCGTCGGGGGAGATCGGCATCTTGTGGTCGCATCCGTCGTCGGCGCCCCCCGCACCCGACCCCGCGGCAATGGGGGACGAGGACGCGGTCGGAGCTGCTCCGGGGGACTCGGCGGCGCTGCCCGAGCCCGAAGACGGCGTGGCGGCCGGCTTCTTGCTCGCCGTACCGGTGCCCGTCCCGTTGCCGGTGTTTGTGCCGTCACCGGTGCTCCCCGCCTTCGTGGGGCTCGCGCTCGTGCCGACGTCCGAACCTGTCACGTCGTCGCCGTTGCACCCTGTGAGGACCAACGCGCCCGCCACGCAGGCGCCCAGGACGGCCACCCGGACAACGCCCGGTCTGCGTCGGTTCTTCCTCAACATCGTGTTCATAACGTTTCCCCCTATTGTCCCGATTCTCGGTGTACCTCGTCGGCTCGTCGCAGAGGACGACTTCCGGCCACCGTCAGTTGCACGTTCGGATCAGGTGTTCACTCACCACCGGTCGTGCGACGCACATCGCGTGTCCCGCAGGTCGTCTTCACGTCTGGCCTTGGCCTGTTTTCGCCTGCCGACCTTAGCGTGCGGCGCGGTCGTGACGGGACGGTACCGGGGCCGCGGGCACCGCGCGGCCGGCCCCCAGAACTTCCCTCATTGGCGCCATCCGGACCGTGCCCGCGTCAAGAACCTGATCCCGCCGGACGCAAGCATCGGCCATTCTGCATGCCCACCGTGCCTGCGGTGTCCGGCAGCGCAGCGAACGCGCGCTGCCGGACACCGCAGGACAGGCGGGACTTGCGGCTCATCGGGCCATACCGCGGGGCGGCGCATCCCGCGCTGGTGCGCGCGGCGCTCGAAACCGGCGGAGACGTGCCGGCCGAGGCGCAGCGGCCGGACTTCAGGAGCATGGTGCACGTGGCAGCCGCGATCGGCCTGAGAGCGCAGGAGGTCGAGGCAGACGCGTTGACCGAAGCGTTCGTAGTGGTCCTGTGGCACGACGAAGGCTTAGAGGTCGTTTTCTCCCGTTGTTTCATCCCGGAATCTGATGTTTGGTCTGCGGTGCCGGGTTGCGCCAGGAGACCGTGTTTTCGCTGGTGAGGCG
>NZ_JBIASW010000017.1:0-190969 GCF_042891215.1 Streptomyces sp. NPDC001914 | reverse complement strand
CGGGGTATCAACATATCTGGCGTTGATTTTTGGCACGCTGTTGAGTTCTCAAGGAACGGACGCTTCCTTTGTACTCACCCTCTCGGGCTTTCCTCCGGGCGCTTCCCTTCGGTCTTGCGTTTCCGACTCTATCAGATCCTTTCGGGCCTGACTCCCAGTCAGCGGGTTTGTCTTCCGGCCTTTCAGCGCTTTCGCGTTTCGCGGCCTTTCGACATTCACTACGTTAGCCGATTCCCTCGGCGACTCATAATCGAGTTCCGCGGGTTCGAATTCGGACGTGCGGGCACGCCGAATAAGCCCCCGCTGCGGGGAAGTCGTAGGTAGTGGGTTGGCCGCTCTCGGCTGCTGGCTGAACGCCGTAACCGGTTCAAGCGGCTCGGGCTACATTACGGATCCCCCAGGGGCGCGTCAAGTTGAGCGGCGGCGGGGCGCGTGCGCTCTATAAGGACTCACGGTGGGATCGTCGGCGATCCAGAAACGCCAGGGGTGGACGCCTCCGTCGCCGGAGACTCCGGTGCGCGGACCGTTGCGTACCTGGTCGGAGGGGACGGGGGCACCCGTCAGCATCGTCAGGGGTGAGCCCTCGGGGGCGCAGGCGTCCACTCCGTCGAACGACCGGTCCACCCCCAGGGCCGTCGCGAGGCGCGCCGGGCCTTTGGCCAGTTCCTTGTCGTATCGGGCCGAGAGTCGACGTTTACGGGCGAGATCCACCCCCTCGGTGACCTCGCCGGCCCGGAGCAGCACCCCACTGGGTCTGCCCCCCGGACCGCACACCAGATTCATGCAGTGCCACATGCCGTACGTGAAGTAGACGTACACATGGCCGGGCGGGCCGAACATCACGCCGTTGCGGGCCGTGCGGCCGCGGTAGGCGTGTGAGCCGGGGTCGTTCGGGCCGTCGTAGGCCTCGACCTCCGTGAGGCGCAGCTCGATCGGGCCGTCCGGGGTGGTGCGTACGAGGAGGCGTCCCAGTAGGTCGGGGGCGACGTCCAGGACGGGCCGGTCGAAGAAGTCCCGCGTCAGGGGCGTACGGTCAGGGGCCGCGATCATGGCGTACGAGCGTAGTCCCTCCGCCCTCACCGGTGCGGTGGGGTCCGGAGCCGTTCGGAGGAGTCCGGGCGGATACGTGCCCGCGGGGTGGTCAGCGGTCCTCTCCCTTGTAAGGGTGAGGGCGCGGAACCGGTCGGGCCCGGATCGCGTTTGTAGGGATCAAAGGATCCAGACAGGCAGAGGACGAACAGGCATTGCCTGGGGAGGAAGTGACGACATGGGGTTCAAGCGGCTGCTTGCGAGCTTGGGGGCCGGTGGGGCTTCGGTCGAGACGGTGCTGACCGAGGCCAACACCGTTCCGGGCGGCGTCGTCCAGGGTGAGGTGCGGATCCAGGGTGGTTCGGTCGACCAGTCGATCGAGGGTCTGTCGGTCGGACTGCAGGCCAAGGTCGAGGTCGAGGGCCACGACGACCAGGAGTACAAGCAGGACATCGAGTTCACGAAGCTGCGCCTCGGCGGGGCCTTCCAGCTCCAGGCGGGCGCGGTGCACACGGTCCCGTTCGGGCTGGAGATCCCTTGGGAGACGCCGATCACCATGATCGACGGGCAGAGCCTGCGCGGCATGAACATCGGCGTGACCACGGAGCTGGAGATCGCCCGCGCCATCGACTCGGGCGACCTCGACCCGATCAACGTGCACCCGCTGCCGGCGCAGAAGGCGATTCTCGACGCCTTCATCCAGCTCGGCTTCCGCTTCAAGAACGCGGACATGGAGCGCGGCCACATCCGCAACACCCGTCAGCGGCTGCCGTTCTACCAGGAGATCGAGTTCTACCCGCCGTCGCAGTACCGCGGGCTGAACCAGGTGGAGCTGAGCTTCGTCGCGGACGACAACGCGATGGACGTCGTCCTGGAGATGGACAAGAAGCCGGGCCTCTTCAGTGAGGGCAGCGACTCGTTCCGCTCGTTCCAGGTGGGTCTGCACGACTTCCACGGCACCGACTGGGCCGGATACCTGAACCAGTGGCTGTCGGAGGTCGGCAGCAAGCGGAGCTGGTTCTAGGCTCGACGCACGGATTCCGCCCTTCCAGGAGGTACTGACGTGACCGAGCTCAAGAGGCCGCCGCTTCCGCACGACTTCCATCCGCAGGTGCCGTCGTTCACGCTCACCAGCGAGGACGTCGCGCCGGGCGCGGTGCTGAAGGACGCGCAGGTCCACGCGGCGGGCAACACCTCGCCGCAGCTGAGCTGGGAGGGCTTTCCGCCGGAGACGAAGAGCTTCGCCGTGACGTGCTTCGATCCGGACGCCCCTACGGGCAGCGGATTCTGGCACTGGGTGCTGTTCGACATCCCGGTCTCGGTGACGGAGCTGCCCACGGGCGCGGGCAGCGGCAAGTTCGAGGGTCTTCCCGACGGTGCCGTCCAGGTGCGCAACGACTACGGGTCCCGGGACTTCGGCGGCGCCGCGCCGCCGGCCGGGGATCCCGCGCACCGGTACGTCTTCACGGTGTACGCGGTGGATCAGGAGAAGCTCGGCCCCGACGCGGACGTCTCGCCCGCCGTGGTGGGCTTCAATCTGCGGTTCCACACGCTGGCGCGCGCCCAGTTGATCGGTGAGTACGCGGCGCCCGCCGCAGACTGACGTTCACCGAACGTTTGCCCGCCTCTGGTCATGGAAGTGATCAGGGGCGGGCATTTTTTATTGCGTTGTCCATCTCGGCGTGCCCGGCCAGAGTTGATCCCAGCCCGCCGTCGGTGGGCCGGTGCGCAAAGGAGGTGGGCTGGATGCGGGACACGCTGGTACTGAACGCGAGCTTCGAGCCGCTGTCGACAGTGACGTTGAACCGAGCTGTTGTTCTGGTGCTGCAGGACAAGGCCGTCGTCGAGCAGGCCCACCCCGAACTGCGCATGCGCGGTGCCGCGCTGGACATACCCGTGCCGCGGGTGATCAGGCTCTGCCGTTATGTCCGGGTGCCGTTCCGAAGACAAGCGCCGTGGTCGAGGCGGGGTGTGCTGGTACGCGACCGGCACCGGTGCGCCTACTGCGGTCGCCGGGCCACGACCGTGGACCACGTCGTACCGCGGGCGCAGGGTGGTCAGGACTCCTGGCTGAACACCGTGGCCTCCTGCGCCGAGGACAATCACCGCAAGGCCGACCGTACGCCGGAGCAGGCCCAGATGCCCTTGCTGCGGCAGCCGTTCGAGCCGACGCCCGCGGACGCCATGCTGCTGGCGCTCGGGCAGGACGACTTCGACGCGCTGCCGGAGTGGCTGGCCCAGCCGGCCGCGTAGCCCTGGCGGTACGACGATGGGGCCCACCTCCCGCGGGAGGTGGGCCCCATCGTCGTACCGCCAGGGTGTCAGTCCGTGATGGACGGCTTCTCGCGGCGCTCGGCGCCCCCGCCGGAGCCTCCCGAGGTGCCTCCGTTGCCCGAACCGCCGCCCAGTCCGCCGAAGTTGCCCATGGCCCCGCTGAGGCCCTTGAGTGCGTCGCCGATCTCGCTGGGCACGATCCAGAGCTTGTTGGCGTCGCCCTCGGCGATCTTCGGGAGCATCTGGAGGTACTGGTACGAGAGGAGCTTCTGGTCCGGGTCTCCGGCGTGGATGGCCTCGAAGACCGTACGGACGGCCTGGGCCTCACCCTCGGCGCGCAGCGCGGCCGCCTTGGCCTCACCCTCGGCGCGCAGGATCGCGGACTGCTTCTCGCCCTCGGCGGTGAGGATCTGGGACTGCCGGATGCCCTCCGCGGTGAGGATCGCGGCGCGCTTGTCACGGTCGGCACGCATCTGCTTCTCCATCGAGTCCTGGATGGAGGTGGGCGGTTCGATCGCCTTCAGCTCGACGCGGTTGACGCGGATGCCCCACTTGCCGGTGGCCTCGTCCAGGACGCCGCGCAGGGCCGCGTTGATCTCCTCGCGGGAGGTCAGGGTCCGCTCCAGGTCCATGCCGCCGATGATGTTGCGCAGTGTGGTGACGGTGAGCTGCTCGATCGCCTGGATGTAGCTGGCGACCTCGTACGTCGCGGCCCGCGCGTCGGTGACCTGGTAGTAGATGACGGTGTCGATGTTGACGACCAGGTTGTCCTGGGTGATCACCGGCTGCGGCGGGAACGGCACGACCTGTTCACGCAGGTCGATGCGGTTGCGGATCGAGTCTATGAACGGGACGACGATGTTCAGTCCGGCGTTCAGCGTCCGCGTGTAGCGGCCGAAGCGCTCGACGATGGCCGCGCTGGCCTGCGGGATGACCTGGATGGTCTTGATCAGGGCGATGAAGACCAGCACCACCAGAATGATCAGGACGATGATGATCGGTTCCATCGATGCTCCCCGTACCCTTCTCCACTCGGCAATTGCGAAAGATCTTATGGGTGTTGAAGATCTTGCTGGACGAGTCTGACAGAACGTCGTCTGCCACGTGGGGCGTTCGGTTCACTTGCGTTGTACGAGGTCACATGACGATCGCCGTGGCTCCGTCGATGTCCACGACATCCACTTCCTGGCCCACCTCGTAGGCCTGGGCGCCGTCGAGGGCGCGCGCGGACCAGATCTCCCCGCCGAGCTTGACACGGCCGGCGCCCGAACTGTCCACGCGCTCCAGGACGATGGCCTGCTTGCCCTTCAACGCCTCGATTCCCGTGGCGAGTTCGGGGCGCTGGGCACGGTGCCGTTTCGCGACGGGGCGCACGACGGCGATGAGGGCGACCGACACGACGACGAACACGATCGTCTGGACGACGACACCGCCGCCGAGACCGGCGGCCACCGCGCCGGCGACGGCGCCCACGGACAGCATGCCGAACTCCGGCATCGCGGTCACCACGAGCGGGATGCCGAGTCCGGCCGCACCGATCAGCCACCACACCCATGCGTTGATGTCGTCCACATGGTCATGGTAGGACCGCGGCCCCTCGGCGGACAGAGCGCACGATCGCGTCCGATACGCCGGTCGAGGGGCGCGCGGCAGAGCGGGGCGGTTCAGACCATCGGCAGAGCGGGGCGGTTCAGACCATCGGCAGGCCCTGCGCGGTCCAGCGCTCGCCGACCTGCTCGACGACGAGCGGGAGGCCGAAGCAGAGGGAGAGGTTGCGCGAGGTGAGTTCGAGCTCCAGCGGTCCGGCGGCGAGCACCTTGCCCTGGCGGATCATCAGGACGTGGGTGAACCCGGGGGCGATCTCCTCGACGTGGTGCGTGACCATGATCATGGAGGGTGCGATCGGGTCGCGGGCGAGCCGGCCGAGGCGGCGCACGAGGTCCTCGCGGCCGCCGAGGTCGAGGCCGGCCGCGGGCTCGTCGAGGAGCAGCAGCTCGGGGTCGGTCATCAGGGCGCGGGCGATGAGGGTGCGCTTGCGCTCGCCCTCGGAGAGGGTGCCGAACCTGCGGTCCAGGTAGTCGCTCATGCCGAGGCGGTCGAGGAAGGCGCGGGCGCGCTGCTCGTCGATGTCCTCGTAGTCCTCGTGCCAGCCGGCGGTCATGCCGTACGCGGCGGTGAGGACCGTCTGGAGGACCGTCTGGCGCTTGGGGAGCTTCTCCGCCATCGCGATGCCGGCGATGCCGATGCGGGGGCGCAGCTCGAAGACGTCGACCTTGCCGAGGGTCTCGCCGAGGATCGTGGCGGAGCCCGCGCTGGGGAAGAGGTAGCTGGAGGCGACGTTCAGGAGGGTCGTCTTCCCGGCGCCGTTGGGGCCGAGGATGACCCAGCGCTCCCCCTCCTTGACCGACCAGGAGACCTGGTCCACCAGAGCCCGGCCCTCGCGGACCACGGATACGTCCACCAGTTCCAGTACATCGCTCATGAGCGCGTTGTCTCCCATTGCAGTCTTGGTCGTCGCTTTCGTCTGTGGACGAAGCCCCCAGGGAAAACCTACGCCACCGGTCGGCCACACCGACCCATCGGCCGGTCCTTAGGGTGGGGGCATGCTCTCCGAACCACGCTCAGGACAGCTGGCCGCATGGGGAAATGCCCTTTTGGCCGGACTTGTTTCGCCGGACGACGCCGTGCTCGCCGTCGTCGGGGACGACGCGGTGCACCGGGTGGAGGGGTTGCCCGGCGAGTCGGGGACCGTCGGGCTGACGCTCGCCCTCGGCCGGCTGCGCAGACTCGAGGTGACCGGGCTGCGGGTGGCGCTGCCCGCGCCGGGGCATCCGCTGGGGCTCAGCGGGCCGCCCGAGTTCAACGCGCGGGCCCTTGAGGCCGAGGAGGCCGTGGTCTGCCACGGGGCCGCGCTGGGGCTCGTGCCCGAGGTGTACGAGGCCGGGCCCGCCGGGGATGTGCATGTCGAGGTCGTCTGGCACTGTCTGGCCGTGCGGGAGGCGCCGCCGGCCGATGTTCCCTCGCTCGGGGAGGCCGAGCGGGAGCTGGCGGAGGCGCTCCGTGATGCGACGGAGGTGTTGTCTCGGCTGGACGTGGCGGGGTCGGGGCCGGTCGCTGCGGCGGCGATCGACGCGTACCGGGCGCGGTCGGAGCGGGGGCGCGAGGTACTGGCTCCCGGGTACCCGGCGCGCGCCGTCCGGGTGCTGGAGCTGGCTCAGCGGGTCGGGATGCTGATTTCCGTGGCGTACGAGAGTGGGCACGGTGGTGCGGTGAGCGCGTCCGAGATGGCGGCGCGGGCCGAGGCGCTGCGGCCGGTGGAGCGGACGGCGCGGCGGGCTCAGGTGGCCGCGTACAACGCGTTCGTGGAGGAACGGGAGCGGGGCTCGCGCTGAGCTCCGCTCGGTTCCGGTCCGGTGGGCGGGTCGGGGCCGCGCCGGTGCATCAGGCCGCCGCTGTCGGGCAGAGAAGTGACCGTTAGTGGCGACGGCCATCGATGTACCGGCACGCCCCCTCCGGCGCGTACCCGGCTGCGGGTGCATCGCGGTGGCCCGGCCGGCCCCTTGCGCCGGATCCCGGCTGCAGGTGCGCGTGCGTGAGTTTCAGCCCCGGCCGACAAAAGTTCAGCCCCTCCGGCGATTGAGGAGCGGGGTCTGGGGCGGAGCCCCAGGTACGGGACGGGTAGGGGCGGAGGGGGCGAAGGAAGGTTGTTGGCGGGGTGGGGGATACGCCGGGGGAACGCGGAAGGGCCCCGCGAAACGTTTCCGTTTGCGGGGCCCCTTCGGTGGGGGTGGCTCAGCCGTTGACGCCCGTGTTGCCGAACGCCGGGTTCAGGAGACCGACGAGGTTGGCGGTGTTGCCCACGACGTTGACGGGGATGTGGACGGGCACCTGGACGACGTTGCCCGAGGCGACGCCCGGCGAGTTCGCGGCCGCACCCTCGGCACCCGAGTCGGCGACAGCGGCACCGGCACCAGCGCCCGCGGCGATACCGGCGACGGTGACGGCCAGGGCGGCCTTCTTGGCGATGTTCATGGAAAGTGTTCCTCCTGCGTTCACGGATCCGACCCTGCCGCGGGTCGTACGCTGAGAAACGCCGCCGAGTCCGGGACGGCACGGGGAGGCGGTACCGATTGCCCCGTCCGGTTCAGTCCGCGGATGAGCGGACAAGCCGACCGGCCCCCCAGGGGCACCCCTGGAAGGCCGGTGGTCAAGGTCGCCGCAGCGCGGGACCTCAGCGGTTGAGGCCGAGGTTGCCGAAGGCCGGGTTCAGGGCACCGATGACGTTCACGCTGTTGCCGACCACGTTCACCGGCACGTCGACAGGGGCCTGGACGAGGTTGCCGGAGACGACGCCCGGGGAGCCCACGGCCTTGCCGGCCGCCGACGCGCCGTCCGCCGCCGAGGCCATGCCCGAGCCGGCCGCGACCAGACCGCCGGCCACCATCGCGACGGCCGTGAACTTCTTCAGGTTCTTCACTTGCGAAACCCCTCCTAGCGAACACCGCGGCGGACCGCCGCGGCGCACTGGAGAACGGCCGGGCCCCACGGAGGATGCGCCATCCGGGTGACATACACCCGACGGTATGAATCTCATCCCGGAGCGGTGTCCTCCGAGTTGACGATCAGTCCGCGATCCCGTGCCGGACCGCCCAGAGGGCCGCCTGGGTGCGGTCGGCGAGGTCGAGTTTCATCAGGATGTTCGAGACGTGGGTCTTGACCGTCTTCTCGGAGAGGACGAGGGCGCGGGCGATCTCCCGGTTGGAGCGGCCGTCCGCGATCAGGCCGAGCACCTCCCGCTCCCGTTCGGTGAGCGAAACACCTCTCCCCTGGCCTGAGTTCACCTCCTCCTGGGACAACAGGACGTTCGCGACCTCGGGTTGCAGGACGACGTGTCCCGCGTGGACCGAGCGGATGGCTCCGGCCAGCGCGTCGGGGTCCACGTCCTTGTACACGTACCCGGCGGCGCCCGCGCGCAGGGCCGGCACCACCGTGCGCTGCTCGGTGAAGCTGGTGACGATCAGCACCCGGGCGGGGTTGGCGAGGTCGCGGAGCTTTCTCAGCGCGTCGATGCCGTCCATCCCCGGCATCTTGACGTCCATGAGGACGACGTCCGGCTTCAATTCCTCGGCGCGGGCGACACCTTCGGATCCGTCGGACGCCTCGCCGACGACCTCGATGTCGTCCTGCACTTCGAGGAACGTGCGCAGCCCCCGGCGGACGACCTGGTGGTCGTCGACGAGCAGCACCTTGATTGCGTCAGCCACCAGGGACCTCCATCTCGATCACGGTGCCCGCCCCGGGCGCCGATTCCACGGTGAGTGTGCCGCCGACCCCGCTCGCCCTGTCCCGCATGGACACCAGGCCGAGATGGCGGCCGGCGCTGCGTATCGCGTGGGGGTCGAAGCCGCTGCCGTCGTCGCGGACGTGCAGGACGGCGCCGGGTCCGCGCCGGTCCAGGGTGACGTCGACGCGGGCGGCGCCGGAGTGCCGCAGCGCGTTGTGCAGGGCCTCCTGGGAGACCCTGAGCAAGGCCTCCTCCTGGGAGGCGGGCAGCGCCCGTACACCATGGCTGGCGAAGGTCACGCGCGCGGAGTGGGCGCGGTCGAGGACCTGGATCTGGGTGCGCAGGGTGGCGACGAGGCCGTCCTCGTCGAGGGCCGCGGGACGCAACTCGACGACGGCGGCGCGCAGTTCCTCGGTGGCCTCCGCGGCGAGCGCGGCCACCTGCTGGAGTTCGCCCTTGGCGCGGGACGGATCGCGGTCGACGAGAGTGGCGGCGGCCTGCGCGGTCAGGCGCAGGGAGAACAGCTTCTGGCTGACGGCGTCGTGCAGTTCGTGCGCGAGCCGGGAGCGCTCCTCGGCGATGGTGAGCTCGCGGCTGCGTTCGTAGAGCCGGGCGTTGGTCAGGGCGATCGCCGCGTGCTGGGCCAGGATGGTGAGGAGTTCCTCGTCGTCCTCGGTGAAGCCGCAGCGGCCGTCCGGCCCGGCACACGGCGCCTGGCCCTCGGGCCGCAGCTTGTTCGCGAGGAAGAGCGCGCCGATGATCTCTTCGCCGTCGCGGATCGGCAGACCCAGGAAGTCGGACATGTCGGGGTGGGCCGCGGGCCAGCCCTCGAAGCGGGGGTCCTTGCGCACGTCGGCCAGGCGCTCGGGGCGGGCCTCGCGCAGCATCGCGGCGAGGATGCCGTGCTGGCGCGGGAGCGGTCCGATGGCCTTCCACTGCGCGTCGCTGACCCCGTCGACGACGAACTGGGCGAAGCCGCCGTGGTCGTCGGGCACGCCCAGCGCCGCGTACTGCGCGTCGAGCAGTTCGCGGGCCGAAGCGACGATCGTCTTGAGGACGTCGCGCACTTCGAGATGCCTGCTCATGGCCAGCAGCGCGGAGCTCACCGCGTACAGGCCCGACCGGGGTCCGTGACTCATGACCCCAAACTACCGGCGGGGTGTGACGGCGCGTATCGGGCCGCGGGCCTCGCCGACCGGGCCATCGGTCCTAGGCCGAAGGGCCCCTGATCATTGCGGCCCGCGTCCGAGGCGCCCGGGCGGGCCGCGTTCCTACCGTGAGGGCAGCCGCCGGGAAGGCGGTCCGGACGAGGGGACGGTTGTCATGCCGGTAGCGATCATCACAGGGGCGTCGAAGGGGCTGGGGAGGGCGCTCGGCGCGGCTCTGGCCGGGCGTGGCTGGGATCTGGTGCTCGACGCCAGGACGGCCGGGGTGCTGGAGGAGACCGCGCGGGCGCTCTCGGCCTACGGGACGCGGGTGGAGGCACTGCCCGGGGACGTGACGGACGCCGGTCACCGTGCCGGGCTGGTGGCGGCGGCCCGGAAGCTGGGCGGTGTCGACCTGCTCGTGAACAACGCGAGCGCGCTGGGCGCGGAGCCGCTGGTGCGCCTGGAGGAGCTGGATCCGGACGGGCTGCGGCGGGCCCTGGAGGTCAATGTGGTCGCCGCGCTGGGTCTGGTGCGGGAGGCGCTGCCCCTGCTGAGGGCGTCCGGGGCGGGCGCGGTCGTCGCCGTCAGCTCGGACGCCGCGGTGCAGGCGTACGAGACGTGGGGCGGCTACGGGGCCTCGAAGGCCGCGCTGGACCATCTCTCGGCGGTGCTCGGCGAGGAGGAGCCGGGTCTGCGGGTGTGGGCGGTGGACCCGGGGGACATGGGGACGGACCTGTACGCGGCGGCCGTACCGGACGACGGTGATCCGCGGCCGGCGCCGGAGCATGTGGTTCCGGCCTTCCTGCGGCTGCTCGACGAGCGGCCGGCCAGTGGGCGCTACACGGCTTCGGACCTGCTGGAGGAGCGGTGACGACGGTGGCGGGGGTCTCTCGGGCCGGGCGCGGCCGGGAATGGGGAAGCGTTCCGCAGGAGCTGTCGGCGCGGGTGCCCGCGGAGCAGCGCGGTCCCGGCCTCGACCGGGATTCCGTACGGCTGCTGGTCTCGCACGGCACCGAGGTGTCGCACCACGCGTTCGCGGAGCTGCCGCGGTTGCTGAGGGCCGGGGATCTGCTGGTCGTCAACACCTCGGCCACGCTGGCGGCGGCGGTGGACGGGCGGATCGGGCACGCGCGCGTGGTGGTGCACTTCTCCACCCGCGGTGACGACGGGAGGTGGGCTGTCGAGCTGCGCGATCCCGACGGCCGTGGAACCACGCGCGCGCGTGCGGGCGGGCCCGCGGGGACAGAGGTGGGCCTGCCCGGGGACGCACGTCTCGTCCTGGAGGAGCCGCTGACCGCGCGGGGGCGGCGGCTGTGGTGGGGGCGGGTGCCGGACACGGACGTACTGGGGCTGCTGCGACGGTACGGGCGGCCCATCCGCTACTCCTACACGGACCGGGACCAGCCGCTGTCCGTCTACCAGACGGTCTTCGCGCTGCCGTCGGGCGACGGGGCGGGGAGCGCGGAGATGCCGAGCGCCGCGCGCCCCTTCACGGCGCGTCTGGTGGCGGAGCTGGTGAGCCGGGGTGTGCAGTTCGCGCCGGTCACCCTGCACACGGGGGTCGCCTCGGCGGAGTCGCACGAGCCGCCGTATCCGGAGCGGTCCGAGGTTCCGGCGGTGTCGGCCCGGCTGATCAACGCCGCGCGGGCCGGCGGAGGGCGGATCGTCGCGGTCGGTACGACGGCGGTGCGGGCGGTGGAGTCCGCGACCGGTGAGGACGGACTGGTCCGGGCGGCGAAGGGGTGGACCGGTCTCGTGGTGACCCCGGAGCGGGGTGTGCGGGCCGTCGACGGGCTGCTGACCGGGCTGCACGAGCCGGAGGCCTCGCATCTGCTGATGCTGGAGGCGATCGCGGGAGGGGCGGCGATCGACCGTGCCTACGACGAGGCGCTGCACGGGCGCTACCTGTGGCACGAGTTCGGGGACGTGCACCTCATCCTCCCCGGAAACGCGCCTCACTCTGAGCATTGCTCCAGCAACTCCGCGTCAGAATGATCGAGGACCCCTGTGAGCCCTCGCATAGGGTCCAGGTCACGTACGAAGGAACATAGGAGATAAAAGGGACAAGGTGAACAGGGAAGACGTGCCTGTCTGCCCCAATTTGTCCCATCTGCGTCCACTACCCGGCTTCGTAGGTCACACCTTTGCCAGGGCATTTTGCGGCCGCTAAGAATTGCTCATGTCGCTCAGCGCCTCGGGTTCCCCCCGGGGCGTTTGTTCCGGAAACACAGTCCCGACCGGGACGCAGAGCGACCTCCGCGCTATTCGAAGAGGTCTTCAGTCATGCCCAAGAACATTGCCGCTCGCCGTCATAGTCCGAAGCTGACCAAGCTCCACAAGCTTTCGATCGCCGGTGTGGCCACCCTCGGTGCCGCCACCCTCGCGTTCACCCTGGTCCCGGACCACGGCAGCACGACCACGAACGACGCCGCCACCTCCACCGCGCCCGTCGCCTACAGCGGCACGCAGATCAAGGGTGTCGAGTCCGGCGTGGCCGGCACGAGCACCGCCGCCCAGACGGCGAAGGCCATCGAGGCCAAGCACAAGGCCGCGGACTCCGCCGCGGCGGCGAAGAAGAAGGCCGCCGACGCTGCGGCCGCCAAGAAGAAGGCCGCCGCCGAGGCCGCCGCGAAGAAGAAGGCGGCCGCGAAGAAGGCGGCAGCGAAGAAGGCCGCCGCGGACCGCGCCAAGGCCTCCGCCGCGAGCCGTTCCACGCAGCGCATCAAGATGCAGACCGTCTCCGCGAAGACGTACGCCAACAACCTCGACGGCTGGATCCGCGAGTCCCTCGACATCATGAAGAAGAAGGGCATCCCCGGCACCTACCAGGGGCTGCACAAGAACATCATGCGTGAGTCCTCGGGCAACCCGATGGCCATCAACGACTGGGACATCAACGCCATCAACGGCATCCCGTCGAAGGGCCTGCTCCAGGTCATCCCGCCGACGTTCAAGGCGTACCACGTGGCCGGTACCTCGTGGAACATCTACGACCCGGTCGCCAACATCACCGCCGCCTGCAACTACGCCGCCGACAAGTACGGTTCCATGGACAACGTCAACAGCGCGTACTGAGGACTCGGCGCGGAGTCCCCACACAGACGCCGAAGGGCGGCACCCCGGTCAGGGGTGCCGCCCTCGCGCCGTTCCCGGGCGTCTACTTGCGCATGACCTCGGGCTCGTGGCGGCGCAGGAAGCGGGCCACGAAGAAGCCGCAGACCACACCGAGGGCGATCAGGGCGATCATGTCCATTCCCCAGGCCCCGGCGGTGTGCTCCCACAACGGATCGTTGTCGCCGCCGTCCGCGGGCGGGCTGATCTTGTTGAAGTCCAGCGTGGCACCCGCGGCACCGACCGCCCAGCGGGACGGCATCAGGTACGAGAACTCGTTGACGCCGATCGAGCCGCCCAGGGCGAACAGACAGCCCGTGAACACCACCTGGATGATCGCGAACATGACCAGCAGCGGCATGGTCTTCTCGGCCGTCTTCACCAGCGAGGAGATGATCAGGCCGAACATCATCGAGGTGAAACCGAGCGCCATGATGGGCAGGCACAGCTCCACCATCGGAGCGCTCTTCAGGATCAGGCCCTCCGTCGGGATCTCCCGGCTGGAGAAGCCGATGACACCGACCAGCAGCCCCTGGATCACGGTGACCAGGCCGAGCACGAACACCTTGGACATCAGGTACGCCGAGCGGGACAGGCCGGTGGCGCGCTCCCGCTCGTAGATGACCCGTTCCTTGATCAGTTCACGGACGGAGTTCGCCGCACCCGCGAAGCAGGCGCCGACCGCGAGGATCAGCAGGACCGTGGTGGCCGTGCCGTTCGGGATGATCCGCCCGGTCTTGGGGTTCACCGGGTTCGGCAGCAGGCTGTTGCCGGAGTCGATGAGCAGGCTCACCGAGCCGAGGACGACCGGCAGGATCACCGACAGGGCCAGGAAGCCCTTGTCCGACGCGATCACCGAGACGTACCGGCGCACCAGGGTGATGAACTGCGGCATCCAGCCCTGCGGCTTCGGCGGCTTCATCGCCTGCATCGGCGGCATCTGCACGGACTGCGGCGCGATCGCGTCGATGTCCGCCGCGTACATCTGGTAGTGCTGCGAACCCTTCCAGCGGCCCGCCCAGTCGTAGTCGCGGTAGTTCTCGAACGCGGAGAACACGTCGGCCCAGGTCTCGTAGCCGAAGAAGTTCAGCGCCTCCTCCGGCGGACCGAAGTAGGCGACGGCACCGCCCGGCGCCATCACGAGCAGCTTGTCGCAGATCGCGAGCTCCGCCACGGAGTGCGTGACGACGAGGACCGTACGGCCGTCGTCGGCGAGGCCGCGCAGGAGCTGCATGACATCGCGGTCCATGCCCGGGTCGAGGCCGGAGGTCGGCTCGTCCAGGAAGATCAGCGACGGCTTGGTGAGCAGCTCCAGAGCCACCGAGACGCGCTTGCGCTGGCCACCGGAGAGCGAGGTGACCTTCTTCTCCTTGTGGATGTCCAGCTTCAGCTCGCGCAGCACCTCGTCTATGCGCGCCTCGCGCTCCTCGCCCGTGGTGTCGGCGGGGAAGCGCAGCTTGGCCGCGTACTTGAGGGCCTTCTTGACGGTCAGCTCCTTGTGCAGGATGTCGTCCTGCGGGACCAGACCGATGCGCTGACGCAGCTCGGCGAACTGCTTGTACAGGTTCCGGTTGTCGTAGAGGACGTCACCCTGGTTGGCGGGGCGGTAGCCCGTGAGCGCCTTCAGGAGCGTCGACTTGCCGGAACCCGACGGGCCGATGACCGCGACGAGCGACTTCTCGGGAACGCCGAAGGAGACGTCCTTGAGGATCTGCTTGCCGCCGTCGACGGTGACCGTCAGGTGGCGGGCCGAGAAGGAGACCTCACCGGTGTCGACGAACTCCTCGAGCCGGTCGCCGACCAGCCGGAACGTCGAGTGGCCGACGCCGACGATGTCGTTCGGGCCGAGCAGCGCGGAGCCGCCCTTGGCGATCGGCATACCGTTGACGTACGTGCCGTTGTGCGAGCCGAGATCACGGATCTCGAAGCGGCCGTCCGGCGTCGCGTGGAACTCGGCGTGGTGGCGCGAGACCTGGAGGTCGGAGACCACCAGTTCGTTCTCCAGCGCGCGGCCGATGCGCATCACACGGCCCAGCGAGAACTGGTGGAACGTCGTCGGGCTGCGGTCGCCGTAGACCGGCGGCGCCCCCGCGCCACCGCCGGGTCCCTGCTGCTGCGGGATGCCCCCCGCCTGCTGCGCGTTCTGCGGGGCCTGCGACCCCTGCGGCGTCGGCTGCTGAGCCCAGCCGGGGCCGGCGCCCTGCGCCGCGAACGGCTGCTGCGCCACCGGCGCCGCGGCACCGGACACGCTCAGCCGCGGACCGTCGGTCGCGTTGCCGAGGTACACGGCCGAACCGGGGCCGATCTCCAACTGGTGGATCCGCTGCCCCTGTACGAACGTGCCGTTGGTGCTCCCGTGGTCGTCGATGACCCAACTGCGGCCGTTCCAGCTGATCGTGGCGTGGCGCCAGGAGACCCTGGCGTCCTCGAGCACGATGTCCCCCTGCGGATCACGTCCGAGGGTGTGAGGCCTGGACGCGTCGAGCGTCCAGGTCCGTCCATTCAATTCCAGTACGAGTTCCGGCACTCCAGCCCCACTGAGTTGTCCCCCGAGTTACCCCCATCACAGGGAGTCTAGGGATGTCGAACATCGTGGGGAACTATTTCAGTTCAGGCCCCCTGACCGAAAGTCGGGCCTTGTGAACGTTGGTGACGGGTGGGTTGCCCGGATCCGTTGACGGGGTTGAAACCGGCCCGGAGAGTGGTAATCCCACACGAGGGGGACATGCGCGGGATCACCGCGGCGCTGATCGGGGGGTCTGGCGATGGGCATCGGGACCACGCACCACGGCGGGAGCGGCGAGAAGGGCGGGAGCGGCGGGAGCGGAGGGAAGGGCAGGACCGGCGGAAGTGTGCCGTGGGGGGACGTGCTGCTGTCGGCGATCGCCTCCGTGAGCTGGGCGCTGATCGGGATGGCCGGCACCGCCGCGCTCGGTCTGCATCTGCTCGGGGCGGACGCGGCGGCCTCGCTCGGCCCGATGACCGCCGCGATGGTGGCTCTCGGAGCGGGCGGCGCGGTGACGCCGTCCGGGAACGTCTCCGCCTTCGGGCTGGAGGGTGCGCAGGCGCACACAGCCATCCAGATCACGCCGCTCGGCGTCGGCCTGGTCGGTGCCCTGCTGCTGTCGTGGTTCTTCCTGCGCTCCTTGCGCGGGGCGGGAGTTGCCATCACGCCCGCCGAACTCCTGGCGCGGGCGGGCTCGGTGGTCGTCCTGTTCGTGGCGACCCTCGGCGGGCTCGCCTGGGCCGGACACGACGTCATCACGATCGACGGCGACAAGCTCGGGCTCGACCAGGCCGTGGGCGGTGGCGGGGGCGGCGGGCTGGGTTCCATCACCGACAAGCTCCCCGGCGGGCTCGGGGACCTCGGCGGGCTCCTGCCCGGAAAGATCGGCGACCTCGTGGAGGCGAAGGCGGCCGTGGGGTTCTCCGTCGACACCGCGCCGACCCTGCTCGGCGGGACCGCGTGGGCCGCCTCGGTCCTGCTGATCGCGCTGCTGGCCTCCCGGCGTACGCCGCTGCCGCGCGGCTGGGACGCCGTGCACCGCGCGGTGCGGCCGGCCGTCTCCTCGCTCGTCACCGTCCTGCTCGTCGCCGTCCTCGCCGGGCTCGCGGCGGCCGCGTACGCGGCGATCGGCGACGACCATCCGAAGCGGATCGCGGGAGCGGCGCTGCTCGGCGCGCCCAACGGTGTGTGGCTCGGCATCCCCATCGGGCTCTTCGTCCCCGTGGACGGGAAGGCCACCGGCGAGCTCGCCAAGCTGTTGCCCGACCCCCTCGACGAGCTGCTGAGCGCCGACGCGTCGCGGCCCGTCACCCTCGGGAGGCTCGCCGAACTCGACGGGCGCGTATGGCTGTTGGCGCTCGCGGTCGCCCTGATGATGCTGTACGCGGGTGTCCTGACGGCTGCGCGTACGCCATTCGTACGGGGGGACGGTGCGCTGCGGTTCGTCGGGCGCTGCGCACTTCGGCTGGGGGTCGTGACCGCGCTGGCGCTGCCGCTGCTCGCGTGGCTGACGGAGGTGTCGGTGGACGCGTCCCTGTCCGTGTTCGGGTTCGACGCGTTCGGGGCGGGGGTCGAGCTGCGGGGGCGGTTGGGGGTGGCGTTGGTGCTGGGGGCTCTTTGGGGGGTGGGGGCCGGGGGTGTGGGGGCGTTGCTGGCTTGGGTTTGTGGGGCTGCGGGGCGGGGGGTTGCGGGGGGCGCTGCGGGGGCGAGGGTAGGTGCGGGCGCGGGTGCTGAGGGTGTCGGGGTTCCCGGGGTGGGGTGGGGGGCCGGGGACGTTGTGGGAGCTGGTGACGGTGCGGAGGCCGGGCCGTATCGGCCTCGGGGGTCTTATCGGGCGCCGAACCCTGACACCAATCCGTATCTGAGGGTGCCGGACGAGTTGCGGGAGCCGGAGGATCGGGGGGCGAGGGATTCGGGGGTGGGGGACGTGTACGGGGCGCCCACCATGGTCGGGCCGGTCGGGCCGTCGTCGAAGCGGAGGCCGGACGGGCCGCCGCCGCTGCCTCCTCCCCCGCCGCCGGTTCCGCCCTCACCGGACGAGGGACCGCCTCCTCCGCGTCGGCCTCGGCGCTGAGGGTTCGCTGTCCCGGCCGTCGCGGTTCCGGTCCGGTGGGTGGGTCGGGGCCGCGCCGGTGCATCAGGCCGCCGCTGTCGGGCAGAGAAGTGACCGTTAGTGGCGACGGCCATCGATGTACCGACACGTCCCCTCACGCCGCATTCCGACTGCGGCTACGCCGTGGTGGCCCGCCCGGCCCCCTCCATGCGTCGCCGGGTGCGGATGCGTCGTGGTGGCCCGTCCGGGCCACGCCGCTGGATCCCGGCTGCGGGTGCGCGTGCCTTGTTCAGCCCCGGCCGGCAAAAGTTCAGCCCCTCCGGCGTTTGAGGAGCGGGGTCCGGGGCGGAGCCCCAGGGGTGGCCCTCTCTCCGGTCCGCCCTTCGGGTGCGGGGCAAGTTTCAGCCCCTCCGGCGATTGAGGAGCGGGGGCTGGGCGGAGCCCCAGGGTGGGACGGGTAGGGGCGGAGGGGGCGAAGGACGGTTTTGGGGGTGGGGGTACCGGTGAGGTGAGGGGGTGGCCCCGGGGGTGGGGGGTGATGGTCACTTGAGGGGCGCCGGGGTGTCATCCAGTGTTCCGTGTCCGCTAGGCGGACCGGGCGGGCGGGAGGCACTGGGTGCCGGATACGGTGGGAAATACCATGAGCGCTTCACATACCCCTGATGTGCCCACTCTTCTTGTCAAGATCTTCGGCAAGGACCGGCCGGGCATCACCGCCGGACTCTTCGACACCCTCGCCGCCTACTCCGTCGACGTGGTCGACATCGAGCAGGTCGTCACCCGGGGCCGGATCGTGCTGTGCGCGCTCGTGACCGAGCCGCCCGCAGGCCTCGAAGGCGACCTCCGGTCGACCGTCCACAGCTGGGCGGAGTCGATGAAGATGCAGGCGGAGATCATCTCCGGCCTCGGCGACAACCGCCCTCGCGGCCTGGGCCGTTCGCTGGTCACGGTGCTCGGACATCCGCTCACCGCGGAGTCGACGGCCGCCATCGCCGCACGGATCACGAAGACCGGCGGCAACATCGACCGTATCTTCCGGCTGGCCAAGTACCCCGTGACCGCCGTCGAGTTCGCGGTGTCCGGCACGGAGACCGAGGAACTGCGCACCGCGCTGGTGACCGAGGCGTCGGCACTCGGTGTCGACATCGCGGTCGTCGCCGCGGGCCTGCACCGGCGGGCCCAGCGTCTCGTCGTGATGGACGTGGACTCCACGCTCATCCAGGACGAGGTGATCGAGCTCTTCGCCGCGCACGCCGGGTGCGAGGCCGAGGTCGCCGAGGTCACGGCGGCCGCGATGCGCGGTGAGCTGGACTTCGAGCAGTCGCTGCACGCGCGCGTGGCGCTCCTCGCAGGGCTGGACGCGTCGGTGGTGCAGAAGGTGCGCGAGGAGGTGCGGCTGACGCCGGGCGCGCGGACCCTGATCCGTACGCTGAAGCGGCTCGGCTTCCAAGTCGGTGTCGTCTCCGGCGGGTTCACTCAGGTCACCGACGATCTGAAGGAGCGGCTCGGGCTCGACTTCGCCCAGGCCAACACGCTGGAGATCGTCGACGGGAAGCTGACCGGCCGGGTCACCGGCGAGATCGTGGACCGGGCGGGCAAGGCGCGGCTGCTGCGCCGGTTCGCCGCCGAGGCCGAGATCCCGCTGGGCCAGACCGTGGCGATCGGCGACGGGGCCAACGACCTCGACATGCTCAACGCCGCCGGCCTCGGAGTCGCGTTCAACGCGAAGCCGGTCGTACGGCAGGCCGCGCACACCGCGGTGAACTTCCCGTTCCTCGACACGGTCCTCTATCTGCTGGGCGTCACCCGTGAAGAGGTCGAGGCGGCCGACATGCACGAGGACGACGAGGCGCACTGAACGGGCGTCCCGTGACGGAGAGGGGCCCGGCACCGTGGTGGTGCCGGGCCCCTCTCCGTCGTCGGGGTGTGGTCACTCCGTCGGGGCCCAGTATTCGGTCAGGGCGGCCGATCCGGGCTCCAGGGACTTCCAGGGGCCGTCGAAGGTGAGGACCGCGAACGCGGCGGTGTGGAAGCCGTGGGCGGTCATCCGGGCGCGGGTGTCGCCCTCCGCCCGGCCCGCCAGGATCTCGGCGAGGCCGTGCATGCCCGGGTTGTGACCGATCAGGATCGCGTTCTGGGCGTCGTCCGGGGTTTCGTTGATCACGGCGATCAGCTCGCCGGGCGAGGCTTCGTAGATCCGCTCCTCGTAGACCGTTTTCGGCCGGTGCGGGAGCTCCTGGACCGCGTGCTTCCATGTCTCGCGGGTCCTGACCGCGGTGGAGCACAGGGCCAGGTCCAGGGGGATTCCGCTGTCGGCCAGCTTGCGTCCGGCGACGGCGGCGTCCATGCGGCCCCGGTCGGCGAGCGGCCGCTCATGGTCGGACACCTGCGGCCAGTCGGCTTTCGCATGCCGGAAGAGGATGATCCTGCGGGGTTCTGCGACGCTCATGCGTCCCAGCTTCGCACGAAACATGCCATGGGGCGCAGGGAGTTGATGTGGTCCCCCGGCGAGGGTGACGCCCTGCCCCGTCAGGGGTGATGGCATCCCCGTCGAGCGGGGCGGGGGCAGGTGGGGCCGGGGCGCGCGGGTGTGCGGCGGCGGGCCCGGGGCGCGCCGCTCAGGAGGCGTTGTGCAGGACCGCC
This sequence comes from Streptomyces sp. NPDC001914, assembly GCF_042891215.1. Classification (NCBI taxonomy): domain Bacteria; kingdom Bacillati; phylum Actinomycetota; class Actinomycetes; order Kitasatosporales; family Streptomycetaceae; genus Streptomyces; species Streptomyces sp. NPDC001914. The sequence continues at coordinate 170,921 of NZ_JBIASW010000017.1, read as the reverse complement.
TGCTGGACACGTTCGAACAAGTGAGTGATCGCCGGGTCGCCGGTCGCGGCGTGCGCGTCCGCCGGGTTCAGGATCATGAGCAGCAAGACGACGAAGGAGAGCGTGGGCAGGGCGAGGGCCCACCAGGGCAGCCGGATGTCGACGCGGCCCGTGGTCGCCGTGCGGGGCCGGGTGTGCGTAGGGGCCGACATGCCGCCTCCGTGAGTCTTCGAGTGGTCCCTGGCCGCGGTTCGCGGTCACGATTCGAAGCTACGGAACGCGCCGCTCTGGGCCCATCCGGTGATCCACCCACTTGACCCTGACACTCACCCCCTAGGGGATGGGGGGTTATCCCCACCTCGTCCCCGACCGATGCCGTCGGCGGGGGCCCAGGAGGCGTGGGGGCGTCCTGGTACCGGTGCGACCGTGGTCCGTGCGGGCTGCTGGGCGGCGTGCGCGGCCATCGGTGCCGGGCCGCCGGACCGCGAACACGGTGGTCTGCGCGGGACCGCTGGACCGCGTGCGGCGGCCGTCGGCGTCAGGCCGCATGTCGCCGCGGTCAGTGCGGGGGCTTCGGGCTCGGGGCCCGGTGGTCACGGGGAGGCGACGGACGCGATGATGCCGATGATCACGGTGATGGCCAGCATCGCGCCGAGCACGAGCAGGAGCTTCTTCTGGCCGTTCGGGGGGTTCGGGTCGAGCACAGGCATGCGGCCAGTCTCGCACCCTTCGTCCCCCGGCCCGTCGCCGGGGGCCGCTTCCGGAGCGGGCTCATCCGGCGGCCTCGTCCTCCACCGTGCGGTCGCGGCCGGCCAGGATGCCGACCGCGATCTGCGGGACCATCAGCCCGGCCATCAGCGCGAGCGGCAGGCCCCAGCCGCCGCTGTGCTGGTAGAGCACGCCCACGAGCAGCGGCCCCGGGATCGAGATCAGGTATCCGGTGCTCTGGGCGAACGCCGACAGCTGCACGACGCCGGCGCCGGTCCGGGCACGCATGCCGACCATGGTCAGGGCCAGCGGGAAGGCGCAGTTGGAGATGCCGAGCAGCAGGGCCCAGGCCCAGGCGCCCGCCGCCGGTGCCAGGTAGAGGCCCGCGTATCCGGCGAGTCCGCACAGGCCCAGGACGACCACGATGGGCCCCTGCCGGGGCAGGCGGGTGGCGAGGCGCGGGATGACGAAGGCCAGCGGCACGCCCATCACCATCGTGACGGCGAGCAGCAGCCCCGCGGTGCTCGCGGCGACGCCCGCGTCGCGGAAGATCTGGGCCATCCAGCCCATCGTGATGTAGGCGGCGGTGGCCTGGAGCCCGAAGAAGACGGCCAGCGCCCAGGCGGTACGGCTGCGGGTGATGCGCAGGCCCCCGGGCGCGGGGCGGGTGGCGGGTGTGCCGAGGGGCTTCGCGCCGTGGATGGGGGAGGCGGTGGTGGGCTCCGGGGCCAGGGTCGGGGCGGGCACGCTGTCGCCGGCGAGAGCCGTGGTTCCGGCCGCCGGCTGCGTGGCGCAGGGTGCGGGGTCCGGAGGCGTGGCGGGCGCGCGGTCGCCGGTGTCGGGGTCCGTGCCCCGGGCCCGTACCAGCAGGATCCACGGCAGGACCGCAGCCGCCGCGAGGCCCGCCCACACCACGAGGCCCGCGTGCCAGTCGCCCCCGAGGGCGTCGGTCATCGGGACGGTCGCCGCCGCGGCGACCGAGGTGCCGAGCGCGAGGGCCATCGAGTACAGGCCCGTCATGGAGCCGACCCGGTCGGGGAACCAGCGCTTGACGATCACCGGCATCAGGACGTTGCTGACGGCGATGCCCATGAGCGCGAGCGCGCTGGCGGCCAGGAAGCCCGCCGTTCCCCCGATGTACGGCCGCACGGCAAGGCCGGCGGTGATGGCGACCATGCCCGCGCAGACGACGGCCGCGGGGCCGAAACGGCGGGCGAGGCGCGGTGCCGTCACGCCGAAGACGGCGAAGCACAGGGGCGGTACGGAGGTGAGCAGTCCGGCGACGCTGCCGCTCATGCCGAGGCCGCCGCGCACCTCTTCGAGGAGGGCGCCGAGGCTGGTGATGGCGGGGCGCAGGTTGAGGGCGGCGAGGACGATGCCGGCGACCACGAGCCGTGTCGTCCACGCGCGCGAGAGGGACGTTGCGGGTGCCGTGCTCCCGGTGGAGGGGCGTATCTCTGGGGGACGCGTCGGCGTGCGGGTTTCCTCGGGGACCATGAGGCCATCATAGAATCATGGGATGATTGGGTGTCCAATCCCACTGCGTTAATCTCCGGAATCTCCGGCCCCGCGCGAACGATCACACCCGGGCCCGTACGAAGGACCGTCATGCCGCTGAGCCATCCCCGCCGTTCGGCCCTGTCCGAGCAGGTCATCGCCGAGCTGCGGAACCAGATCACCTCGGGCGAGTGGCCGGTGGGCTCCCGTATCCCCACCGAGCCGGAGCTCGTCGACCAGCTCGGTGTCGCCCGCAACACCGTGCGCGAGGCGGTCCGGGCGCTGGCCCACAACGGCCTGCTGGACATCCGGCAGGGTTCGGGCACCTATGTCGTGGCGACGAGCGAGCTGGCGGGCGTGATGCACCGCCGGTTCGCGGAGGCCGACCCGCGGCACATCGCCGAACTGCGGTCCACGCTGGAGTCGAGCGCCGCGAGGCTGGCCGCCGAGCGGCGCACGGAGCGCGATCTCAAGCAGCTGGAGGCTCTCCTCGTACGCCGTGAGGCGGCCTGGGAGTCGGGTGACGCGGAGGCCTTCGTGGCCGCCGACGCGACCTTCCATCTGGCGGTGGTGGCCGCCTCCCACAACGACGTCATGACGGCGATGTACGCGGATCTGGGCGAGGTGCTGCGCGACTGGCTGCGGGTGGACGTCGGCAAGGAGCTGACGCCGGAGTCGTACATGGACCACACCCTGCTCGTCGACGCGATCAGGGCGGGCGACGCGGAGGCGGCGGCCGCGGAGGCGGCCAGCTATCCCTTCCAGTGCCGGCCCGGCCCGCCGGGCGGCACTGATGTCACTCCTCGTGGGTGATCCAGACCTCGCGGATCTCCTTCCAGCAGCGGCCGGTCAGCCGGACGGTCATCGCCGGTCCGACCTCGACCGGGGTGCTGTCGGTGTCGATGTCCCACCAGCGGGCGCACTCGACGTGCAGAGCGACGCGGTCGATGCCCACATAGGGGTTGTGGCAGTACGCGACGACATGGGAACCGGTGACGGTGGTCCGGCACTCGGCTCCGAAGGGCTGGGGTACGGGCTTTCGCGCACCCTCGCCCGCGGCGGCCGGCCGGGCCCCGTCGTTCACACGCTCCGCGCGCGGGAGGGACATCGCGTCGTACGGAACGGCCAGGACCAGAGCGACAGCGGCGAACACCGGAGCAAAGCGGCGGGACAGGCGCACAAGGGGACCTCCTCGGCCGAACGGCTGCGGGGCGGGCGGTGCGTACTCCCAGCGTGCCGCGCGCGAGGTCCCGGCCGCCCGGCCGACTGGGCCGAACGGGGGACGCCCCGCTCCCCGCGCGATGCGGGAAACGGGGCGCCGGTGCCGTGCGTGAGCCTTTACGCGCCGATGGCGTGCAGACCGCCGTCCACGTGGATGATCTCGCCCGTGGTCTTCGGGAACCAGTCGCTCAGGAGCGCGACGACGCCCTTGCCGGCCGGCTCCGGGTCCTTCAGGTCCCACTCCAGCGGGGCGCGGGTGTCCCACACGGAGGCCAGCTCACCGAAGCCCGGGATGGACTTGGCGGCCATGGAGCCGATGGGGCCGGCGGAGATGAGGTTGCAGCGGATGTTCTGCTTGCCCAGGTCGCGGGCCATGTAGCGGCTGGTGGCCTCCAGGGCGGCCTTGGCCGGGCCCATCCAGTCGTACTGCGGCCACGCGTACTGCGCGTCGAAGGTGAGACCGACGACGGAGCCGCCGTTCTGCATCAGCGGCAGGCAGGCCATCGTCAGCGACTTCAGGGAGAACGCCGAGACGTGCATGGCGGTGGCGACCGACTCGAACGGCGTGTTCAGGAAGTTGCCGCCGAGGGCGTCCTGCGGCGCGAAGCCGATGGAGTGCACGACGCCGTCGAGGCCGCCCAGCTCCTCGCCCACGACGTCCGCGAGACGCCCCAGGTGCTCTTCGTTCGTGACGTCGAGCTCGATGACCTTGGTGGGCTTCGGCAGCTTCCTGGCGATGCGCTCGGTCAGCGTGGGCCGCGGGAACGCGGTCAGGATGATCTCGGCACCCTGCTCCTGGGCCAGCTTCGCGGTGTGGAAGGCGATGGAGGACTCCATCAGCACACCGGTGATCAGGACGCGCTTGCCCTCAAGAATTCCGCTCATGGTGATCAGTGACCCATTCCCAGTCCGCCGTCAACGGGGATGACGGCTCCAGTGATGTACGAGGCGTCGTCCGAGGCGAGGAACCGCACCGTCGCGGCGATCTCCTCCGGCTGCGCGTAACGGCCGAGCGGCACCTGAGACACGATGCCGGCGCGCTGCTCGTCGGTGAGCACCTTGGTCATGTCGGTGTCGACGAAGCCGGGCGCGACGACGTTGAACGTGATGTTGCGCGAGCCGAGCTCGCGGGCGAGCGAGCGCGCGAAGCCGACGAGGGCGGCCTTGGAGGCCGCGTAGTTGGCCTGGCCGGGACCGCCGAGGAGGCCGACGACCGAGGAGATCAGGACGACGCGGCCCTTCTTGGCACGCAGCATGCCGCGGTTGGCCCGCTTGACGACGCGGAAGGTGCCGGTGAGGTTGGTGTCGACGACCGAGGTGAAGTCCTCCTCGGACATCCGCATCAACAGCGTGTCCTTGGTGATGCCGGCGTTGGCGATCAGGACCTCGACCGGGCCGTGGGCGTCCTCGATCTCCTTGTAGGCCTGCTCCACCTGCTCGGTGTCGGTGATGTCGCACTTGACCGCCAGGCACCCCAATTCCGTCAGGGCGGCCGGCGGCTCACCGGACCGGTACGTGATCGCGACCTTGTCGCCTGCGTCGGCGAATGCCCGGGCGATGGCGAGGCCGATGCCCCGGTTGCCTCCGGTGACGAGAACCGAGCGGCTCAACGGATCACCCTTTCGTTAGCGGACTGAAACCCCTGCAATACAGGCGCCTTCCTCGAAAACCTATCGGTCCGCCCGGCCTCCGGGAGAATCGGGCACCGACAGTGGGTTCGGGTGACTGCTGTCGGGTCCCTACAGAAAGCCGGGGTGGCAGGGCCGGAAGACGGACGCCCCGCGGCCCGAGGACGCGCCCGGTCGCGGCAAAGGCGTGGCCGCCGGGCCCGCGGGCGCGACATGATCGGACCCGACGGGCCACGACAGCAGGGAGACCTCGGTGCCTCATTCCATCGACGAAGCCTTCACGGCGCTACCGCTGCGCGCACTCGCCGACGCCGCGCTCGCGCGGGCGCGGGCGCTGGGCGCCGACCACGCGGACTTCCGGTTCGAGCGGGTGCGCAGCGCTTCCTGGCGGCTGCGCGACGCCAAGCCGGCCGGATCGTCGGACACCACGGATCTCGGGTACGCGGTACGGGTCGTGCACGGCGGGACCTGGGGGTTCGCGTCGGGCGTGGACCTGACGATGGACGCGGCCGCGAAGGTCGCCTCGCAGGCCGTGGCGATGGCGAAGCTGTCGGCCCAGGTGATCAAGGCGGCGGGGTCCGACGAGCGGGTGGAGCTGGCCCGGGAGCCGGTGCACGCCGAGAAGACGTGGGTCTCCTCGTACGAGATCGATCCCTTCTCCGTGCCGGACGAGGAGAAGGCGGGGCTGCTGGCCGACTGGAGCGCGCGGCTGCTGGCGGCCGAGGGCGTCAACCACGTCGACGCGTCCCTGCTGACCGTGCACGAGAACAAGTTCTACGCGGACACCGCCGGGACGGTGACCACGCAGCAGCGGGTGCGGCTGCACCCGCAGCTCACCGCGGTGGCCGTCGACGACTCCAGCGGCGAGTTCGACTCGATGCGGACGATCGCGCCGCCGGTCGGGCGCGGCTGGGAGTACCTGCTGGGCACCGGCTGGGACTGGGACGCCGAGCTGGAGCGGATTCCGGGGCTGCTGGCGGAGAAGATGCGGGCGCCGAGCGTGGAGGCGGGGGTGTACGACCTCGTCGTGGACCCGTCCAACCTGTGGCTGACCATCCACGAGTCCATCGGGCACGCCACCGAGCTGGACCGCGCGCTCGGCTACGAGGCGGCGTACGCCGGGACCTCCTTCGCCACCTTCGACCAGCTCGGCAAGCTGAAGTACGGCTCCGACCTGATGAACGTGACCGGTGACCGCACCGCCGAGCACGGCCTGGCGACCGTCGGGTACGACGACGAGGGCGTCGAGGGCCAGTCCTGGGACCTGGTGAAGGACGGCACGCTCGTCGGCTACCAGCTCGACCGGCGGATCGCGGACCTGACCGGCTTCGAGCGCTCCAACGGCTGCGCGTACGCCGACTCCCCCCGGCACGTGCCCGTGCAGCGGATGGCCAACGTCTCGCTGCGGCCGGACCCGGGCGGCCTGTCCACCGAGGACCTGATCGGGGGCGTCGACCGGGGCATCTACGTCGTCGGCGACCGGTCCTGGTCCATCGACATGCAGCGCTACAACTTCCAGTTCACCGGCCAGCGCTTCTTCAAGATCGAGAACGGCCGGATCACGGGCCAGCTCCGTGATGTCGCGTACCAGGCGACGACCACCGACTTCTGGGGTTCGATGGCCGCCGTCGGAGGCCCCCAGACGTACGTCCTCGGCGGTGCCTTCAACTGCGGCAAGGCCCAGCCCGGCCAGGTCGCCGCGGTGTCGCACGGCTGCCCCTCCGCCCTCTTCAAGGGCGTCAACATCCTGAACACCACGTCGGAGGCCGGTCGATGAGCGCCCGTACGAACAAGCCGCACGAGATCGTCGAGCGGGCCCTCGAACTGTCCCGGGCCGACGGCTGTGTGGTGATCGCCGACGAGCAGTCCACCGCCAACCTGCGCTGGGCGGGCAACGCGCTCACCACGAACGGGGTCACCCGCGGGCGCACGCTCACCGTGATCGCCACCGTCGACGGCCGCGAGGGCACCTCGTCCGGTGTCGTCTCGCGCTCGGCCGTGACCGCCGACGAGCTGGAGCCCCTGGTGCGGGCGGCCGAGGCGGCGGCGCGCGGCGCCGGTCCCGCCGAGGACGGCCGGCCGCTGGTGACGGGCGTTCCGGAGTCCCCCGACTTCACGGACGCGCCCGCCGAGACGTCCTCCACCGTCTTCGCCGACTTCGCTCCGGCGCTCGGCGAGGCGTTCGCACGCGCGCGTGCGGGCGGCCGGGAGCTGTACGGATTCGCCAACCACGAGATGGTCTCCAGCTACCTCGGCACGTCGACGGGGCTGCGGCTGCGGCACGACCAGCCGAACGGCACGCTGGAGGTCAACGCCAAGTCCCCGGACCGTACGCGTTCGGCGTGGGCGGGGCGCTCGACGCGGGACTTCAAGGACGTCGACCCGGCCGCGATGGACGCGGAGCTCGCGGTGCGGCTCGGCTGGGCCGAGCGGCGCGTCGAGCTGCCGGCCGGGCGCTACGAGACCCTGCTGCCGCCGACCGCGGTCGCGGACCTGCTGATCTACCAGATGTGGTCGGCGGCGGCGCGGGACGCCGCCGAGGGCCGGACCGTCTTCAGCAAGCCGGGGGGCGGCACCCGGATCGGCGAGCGGCTGAGCGAGCTGCCGCTGACGCTGCGCAGCGACCCGAACGAGCCGGGCCTGGAGTCCGCCCCGTTCGTGCTCGCGCACTCCTCGGGCGACGACGCCTCGGTGTTCGACAACGGGCTGGCGCTGAAGGCCACGGACTGGATCCGGGAGGGCGAGCTGCGGCACCTGTCCACCACCCGGCACAGCGCGGACCTGACCGGGCTGCCGGTGACGCCGTCGATCGGGAACCTCATCCTCGACGGCGGCGAGGACCGTTCCCTGGAGGAGATGGTCGCCGCGACCGGGCGCGGTCTGCTGCTGACCTGCCTGTGGTACATCCGCGAGGTCGACCCGGCGACCCTGCTGCTGACCGGGCTCACCCGCGACGGCGTCTACCTGGTCGAGGACGGCGAGGTCGTGGGCGAGGTGAACAACTTCCGGTTCAACGAGTCGCCGGTGGGCCTGCTGGGACGGGCCACGGAGGCGGGGCGGACGGAGAAGACGCTGCCCCGCGAGTGGAGCGACTGGTTCACCCGCACCGCGATGCCCGCTCTGCGGGTGCCGGATTTCAATATGAGTTCTGTCAGCCAGGGCGTATAACCTCGTACCTGATTCACGAGACCACCCGAGGAGATACGAGAACCGTGACGGACATCGTCGACGAGCTGAAGTGGCGGGGCCTGTTCTCCCTGTCCACCGACGAAGATGCTTTGCGCAAGGCGCTCGCGGACGGTCCCGTCACGTTCTATTGCGGCTTCGACCCGACCGCGCCGAGCCTGCACGTCGGCCACCTGGTGCAGGTGCTCACGATGCGCCGGCTCCAGCAGGCGGGTCTGCGGCCGCTCGCCCTGGTGGGCGGGGCGACGGGCCAGATCGGCGACCCCCGCCCGACGGCCGAGCGCACGCTGAACGACCCGGAGACGGTCGCGAACTGGGTGACGCGGCTGCGTTCGCAGATCGAGCCGTTCCTGTCCTTCGAGGGCGAGAACCCCGCGGTCATGGTGAACAACCTGGACTGGACGGCCGGGCTGTCGGCCATCGAGTTCCTGCGGGACATCGGCAAGCACTTCCGCGTCAACAAGATGCTCACCAAGGACTCCGTGGCCCGGCGCCTGGAGTCCGAGGAAGGCATCAGCTACACGGAGTTCAGCTACCAGCTGCTCCAGGGCATGGACTTCCTGGAGCTGTACCGCCGGTACGGCTGCACCCTCCAGCAGGGCGGCAGCGACCAGTGGGGCAACCTCACGGCGGGCCTCGACCTGATCCACCGCCTGGAGCCGGCGGCGCACGTGCACGCGCTGGCGACGCCGCTGATGGTCAAGGCGGACGGCACCAAGTTCGGCAAGACCGAGGGCGGCGCCGTCTGGCTCGACCCCGAGATGACGACGCCGTACGCGTTCTACCAGTTCTGGCTGAACGTGGACGACCGTGACGTGTCGACGTACATGCGCATCCTGTCCTTCAGGTCCCCCGAGGAGCTCCAGGAGCTGGAGAAGCAGACGGAGGAGCGTCCGCAGGCCCGTGCCGCCCAGCGCGCGCTGGCCGAGGAGCTGACGACGCTCGTGCACGGCGCCGACCAGACGGCCGCCGTGATCGCCGCGTCCAAGGCCCTCTTCGGGCAGGGCGAGCTGACCGACCTGGACGAGCGCACGCTCGCCGCGGCCCTGTCCGAGGTGCCGCACATCCAGGTCGCCGAGGCGGGCCTGGTCGTGGACCTGTTCGCCGAGGTCGGTCTGGTGGCCAGCAAGTCGGCCGCCCGGCGCACGGTCAAGGAGGGCGGGGCGTACGTGAACAACGTGAAGGTCGGCGCCGAGGACGCGGTCCCGGCCAAGGAGGACCTGCTGCACGGGCGCTGGCTGGTGCTGCGCCGGGGCAAGAAGAGCCTGGCCGCGGTGGAGGTCACGGGCGGCTGAGCGTTCCGACGACAGCGAGGGCGCGGGCCGCTTCCCGATCGGGAGGCGGCCCGCGCCCTTCGTGCGTCCGGGGTCACGCCCGCTGCTGCATCTTCTTGTTCCCCCACAGGGCCATGTACGCCATGTCGCCCAGCGCCACGATGACGATCGCGGCGATCAGCTGGAACAGGTGACGGGTCCAGTCGATGCCGGACGTCGCCTCGACGCCGAAGGCCCGCGCGATCGCGTTGCCCACGATGGCTCCGAGGATGCCGAAGATGGTGGTCAGCCACAGAGGGCTGTGCTGCTTCCCCGGAATGATCGCCTTGGCGATCAGGCCCAGCACGAACCCGACGATGATCGCCCACAACCAGCCCATGTCCGCCTCCTCGTACCGCTCCCCGTGAACCGCTCCCCGTGAGCGGTACCGTCAGTCTCTGGCTGTCCGCCATACGGCGCATGTCGGGCGGAGCCGTACGCGCTACGGCGCACCGCGCCCGCCCGGACGGGACCTGCCCCGGTCTCGAAGGCGACGCAGACGCGGCGTACCGTGGAAGCAGTCCGGGCCCGCTTCCTCGACGGGTTCGTGACGGGTACGGACCGGGAGTCCGACACAGGCAGGTGGTGGAGCGTGATCAGGAAGCAGAGCAACGTCCAGGTCTTCCGGATCACGGGAGCCAGACAGAGCCTGGACGACGACGTGCGCGGCCGGCAGCGCCGCTATGTCATCTCGATGTCCGTCCGTACGGTGTCTGTGATCCTCGCCGCGACCCTGTGGAACGTCGAGCGGCCCGTCGCTCTGGTCGCTCTGGTCCTCGGGATCCTCCTCCCGTACATCGCGGTGGTCATCGCCAACGCCGGACGCGAGAACGCGCCCTCGCTCCCCTCGACGTTCGTCACCGCTCCGCTGCGTCCGATGATCGCGGCGCCCCGGCAGGACGGCGCCGAGGAGCCCGCCGCCGGGGACCCCGCGACCGGTCCCGAGGCGCGTTCGGGGGCCGAGCCGCGCAACCCGGCCTGAGGCCGGACCGGAGCCGGAACACGGGCGAACTCGCCCTGGGGCAAAGCCGGTTCAGCTCCGGACGGACGCCGGCGCATGCTCCGAAAACGGAATATCCCCGCGCGGGCAAGCTCAAGAAAAGCTCAGATCAATCATGTTGTTCCGGTGCCGGGCGACGGGTTACCCGTGACATACTTCGTACGCGCTCCGCATCCCCCGTCGGAGCGACAGACCGACGCCGGGCAGCTCCCCCCGTGGCTGCTCGGCGTCGCCTTTGCGGGGTCCAGGAGCCCGGTTCGCGGTCGGTTCGACCACCGCGCGGAGCGCTCGCCGCGAGGCCTCGGCTAGGGTCGGCAGGGTGATCTCGAACGCCCCCGGCTCCGGTCCCGGCTCCCCCGTCTGCTCGGCCAAGGCCTGCCGTGCGGACGCCGTGTGGGTCCTCGCCTGGAACAACCCGAAGCTGCACACGCCCGAGCGCCGCAAGACCTGGCTCGCGTGCGAGGAGCACCGCGAGCACCTGTCGTCGTTCCTCGGGGTGCGCGGGTTCCTGAAGGACGTCGTGCCCCTCGCCGAGTGGGAGGCCTCCCGGCCCGCGGAGCACGGGCAGGACTAGCCGATCCCGTCAGCCGCCGATCGCCGACATCGGGCGGTCGGGCTGCACGAACGACGGGTCGTCCAGGCCCGCTCCCGCCTTCTTGCCCCACATCGCGGCACGCCAGAGGCGGGCGATCTCCTCGTCGGGCGCCTCCGAGCGCAGGGCGCCGCGCAGATCGGTCTCCTCCGTGGCGAACAGGCAGGTGCGCACCTGGCCGTCGGCGGTGAGGCGGGTGCGGTCGCAGGCCGCGCAGAACGGGCGGGTGACCGAGGCGATCACCCCGACGCGGTGCGGGCCGCCGTCGACGATCCAGCGCTCGGCGGGTGCGGAGCCCCGCTCGCCGGAGCCCTCCTCGGTGAGCTCGAAGCGGGTGCGCAGCGAGGTGAGGATGTCGGCGGCGGTGACCATGCCGTCGCGCTTCCAGCCGTGCTGGGCGTCCAGGGGCATCTGCTCGATGAAGCGGAGTTCGTAGTCGTGCTCCATGGACCAGGCCAGCAGGTCCGGGGCTTCGTCGGCGTTCAGGCCCGGCATCAGCACCGAGTTGACCTTGACGGGGGTCAGGCCGGCGTCGCGGGCGGCTTCGAGGCCCTCGATGACGTCCTTGTGCCGGTCGCGGCGGGTGAGGGTCTTGAAGACGTCGGGCCGCAGGGTGTCCAGCGAGACGTTCACCCGGTCGAGGCCGGCGGCCCTCAGGGCGCTCGCGGTGCGCTTGAGGCCGATGCCGTTGGTCGTGAGGGACGTCTGCGGGCGGGGGTCGAGGGCCGTGACCCGCTCGACGATGCCGGGCAGCCCGGGGCGCAGCAGGGGTTCGCCGCCGGTGAAGCGGACCTCTTCGATGCCGAGGCGGGTGACCGCGATCCCGATCAGGCGGACGATCTCGTCGTCGGTGAGCAGGTCGGGCTTGGCGAGCCACTGCAGGCCCTCTTCGGGCATGCAGTAGGTGCAGCGGAGGTTGCACCGGTCCGTCAGTGAGACACGCAGGTCGGTGGCGACCCGGCCGTAGGTGTCGATGAGCACGTGGGCCCCCTCCCTCGTTGCCGATCTCTTTCTCCGATACCTGTGAGCCTACGTGACGGGGCGGGCGGGGACAGCGGCCCGATCCCACGAGAGACGGCGCGGGCCCGTCGTAGGGTCCTACCAGTGGTGATCCACCGGTGGTCCGCGACGGGCCCGCGCGATGCCGGAGCCGAGGGCCTGGCTAGTGGGCTCCGGTGCCGGTCAGGGCACGGACCTCCAGTTCGGCGAACTTGCCGGCGTCGGGTTCCTCCTTGGACAGGAGGGTGCCCAGCCAGCCCAGCAGGAAGCCGACCGGGATGGAGATGAGGCCCGGGTTCTCCAGCGGGAACCAGTGGAAGTCGACGTCGGGGAACATCGAGGTGGGCTTGCCCGAGACGACCGGGGAGAAGAGCACCAGGCCGACGGCCGTGACCAGGCCGCCGTAGATCGACCAGAGCGCGCCCGCGGTGGTGAACCTCTTCCAGAACAGGCTGTAGAGGATCGTCGGCAGGTTGGCGGAGGCGGCGACCGCGAAGGCGAGGGCGACCAGGCCGGCGACGTTGAGGTCGCGGGCGAGGGCTCCCAGCAGGATGGACACGGCGCCGATGCCGACGGTGGCGTAGCGGGCGGCCTTCATCTCCTGCTTCTCCGACGCCTGCCCCTTCTTGATCACGTTCGCGTAGATGTCGTGCGCGAAGGAGGAGGACGAGGCGAGCGTCAGTCCCGCGACGACCGCGAGGATCGTGGCGAAGGCGACGGCGGAGATGGTGGCGAGCAGGATCGCGCCCCAGTTGGAGTCCACGCCGCCGAGATGGAGGGCGAGCAGGGGTGCCGCCGTGTTGCCCGCCTTGTTGGAGGCGACGATCTCGTCCGGCTTGATCAGCGCGGCGGCGCCGAAGCCGAGGGCGAGGGTCATCAGGTAGAAGGCGCCGATGAGGCCGATCGCCCAGATGACCGACTTCCGCGCGGTCTTGGCGGTGGGCACGGTGTAGAAACGGATCAGGATGTGGGGCAGGCCCGCGGTGCCGAGGACCAGCGCCAGGCCGAGCGAGATGAAGTCGAGCTTGGTGGTCGAGGTGGCGCCGTACTTGAGTCCGGGTTCCAGGAAGGGCGAGCCCTTGCCGCTGTTCTGGGCCGCGCTGCCGAGCAGGTCGGAGATGTTGAAGTGGAACTTCAGCAGGACGAGGAAGGTGAGCAGCAGGGCGCCGGCGATGAGCAGGACCGCCTTGACCATCTGCACCCAGGTGGTGCCCTTCATGCCGCCGATGGTGACGTACACGATCATCAGGACGCCGACGAGCGCGACGATGCCGATCTTGCCGCCGTCACTGGTGATGCCGAGGAGCAGCGAGACGAGGACGCCCGCGCCCGCCATCTGGGCCAGCAGATAGAAGATCGACACGACGATGGTGGAGGTGCCCGCGGCGGTACGGACCGGGCGCTGGCGCATGCGGTAGGCGAGGACGTCGCCCATCGTGTAGCGGCCGGAGTTGCGCAGGGGTTCGGCGACCAGGAGCAGGGCCACCAGCCAGGCGACCAGGAAGCCGATGGAGTAGAGGAAGCCGTCGTAGCCGAAGAGGGCGATCGCGCCGGCGATGCCGAGGAAGGACGCGGCGGACATGTAGTCGCCGGAGACGGCGAGTCCGTTCTGGAAGCCGGTGAACTGGCGGCCGCCCGCGTAGAAGTCGGCGGCGTCCTTGGTCTGGCGGCCGGCCCAGACGGTGATGACGAGCGTCGCGGCGACGAACACCGCGAACAGGGTGATGATCAGCGGGCGGTGCTCGCTCGCCTCGCCCGCGGCCAGCACGGTCGTGTGCGCGGTGGTCTGTACGGGGCTCATGCGCCGCCCTCCATCCGGGACTTGATGGCGTCGGCCTTGGGGTCGAGTCGAGTGGCCGCGTGCCGCGAGTACCACCAGGCGATGAGGAAGGTGGTGAGGAACTGGGCGAGGCCGAGCACCAGGGCGACGTTGACGTTGCCGAACAGCTTGGTGCCCATGAAGTCGCCCGCGTAGTTGGAGAGCAGGACGAACAGCAGGTACCAGAGGATGAATCCGACGGTCAGCGGGAAGGCGAAGGAGCGGTGCGAGCTGCGCAGTTCACCGAATTCGGCGCTCTCCTGCATCTCGACGAACTTTTCTGTGGACGGGAGCTCGGCTCCGGTCCTCGCGGGCGGTGGTGCGTCGGTGGCCACGGTGTCTCCTCGCGTTGCGGGTGCGGTTACGACGGTGGACGGGGGCAGGTCGGGGCCCGCGGACGGGGACGGTTCGGGTACGGACATGGGACTTCGACCTCACATCGACGTGCGTCACGTGACGGAGCGCTGTCGATCGCGTCCGCTCCGTGATCAGGGCCGGGGGCTCGATCGTCCACGGGCTCCCTGTCCAAGGTCACGGCGCCACGCGTGGCGCGGTTCAACTCGCCCGGCTTCTTTCGGAAGTCGCCGCCGCACGCCTCCGGCTTCTTTCTGAAGTCGTCGCCGCAAGTCATTGCTGGCCCGGCCGGCGGGAGGATAGCTTCGGCCTGCACCATTCCGTCATGTACCTGCCCGAGCACCATCCGTGTTCGGGCAGCTCCGTTTTCCGGATGATGTGGAGATCCCATGGCTCATCTGCGTTCCAGACACCGTCTCGCCCTCGCCGTGCCGGTCGTTCTGTCGCTCACCGCCTCGCTCGGCTTCCTGCCGGGCGTCGCGACGGCCACACCTCTCAGCACGCCCGCGGCGACGACCGCGGACGGACCGAACCTCTCCTACGTGGTCAACACGGCGGCGGACCACCGGACGATCGCGTCGGTGAAGAAGGCCATCGCGGCGGCCGGCGGCAGTGTCGTGATCGCGTACGAGCAGATCGGCGTGATCGTCGTCCACTCCGCGAACCCGGACTTCGGCCGGCAGATGCGGGCGGTACGAGGAGTGCAGTCGGCCGGTGCCACCCGCACCTCGCCGCTGAAGGCCGCGGGCACGACGGACGAGGGCGCGGCGCAGGTGCTGTCCGCCGCCGAGGCCGCCAAGGTGGCGAAGAGCGCCGACGCGGGCCAGGAGCCTCTCGAGGCCGACCAGTGGGACCTGCGCGCGATAGGCGCCGACAAGGCGGCCACGGTCAACCCCGGCAGCAAGAAGGTGACCGTCGCGGTGATCGACGTCGGCGTCGACGACACGCACCCCGACATCGCGCCGAACTTCTCCGCCTCGCAGTCCGCGAACTGCGTGGGCGGCAAGCCGGACACCACGTACGGGTCCTGGCGTCCGGTGGACGCCGACCACTACCACGGTACGCATGTCGCGGGAGAGATCGCGGCGGCCCGCAACGGCGTCGGGGTCGCGGGGGTCGCGCCGGGTGTGAAGGTCTCCGGCATCACCGTCGCCGAGCCCGACTCCACCCAGCTCTTCTTCCCGGAGAGCGTCGTGTGCGCGTTCGTGTTCGCCGCCGACCACGGCGTCGAGATCACCAACAACAGCTACTACGTCGACCCGTGGCTGTACAACTGCCTCGACGACCCCGACCAGAAGGCCATCGTCGACGCCGTCAACCGCGCCCAGCTCTACGCCCAGCGGAAGGGCACGCTGAACGTCGCGGCGGCGGGCAACTCCAACGACGACCTCGACTCGGACGCGCTGACCGACGACTCCAGCCCCGACGACTCGACCGCCACGACGCGGACGGTCGACCCGCACAAGTGCTTCGACATTCCGACCCAGTTGCCCGGTGTCGTCACGGTCTCCTCGACCGGCGTCAAGGGCGCCAAGTCCTACTTCTCCAGCTACGGCAAGGGTGTCGTCGACGTCGCGGCGCCCGGCGGCGACCGCTACCAGATCCCTGACACGCCCTCGGGCAACGGCCGCATCCTCTCCACGCTGCCGAACAACACGTACGGCTTCCTCCAGGGCACCTCGATGGCGACCCCGCACGTCGCCGGAGTGGCCGCTCTGCTGAAGTCCAAGTACCCCTGGGCGACGCCCGCCCAGCTCCAGCTCCTCCTCAAGGTCCAGGCGGACAACCCGGGTTGCCCGGCCGAGCCGTACGACGGCAACGGCGACGGTGTCGTCGACGCGACCTGCGTGGGCGGCAAGCACGTGAACGGCTTCTACGGAGCCGGCATCGTCAACGCCCTGCGGGCCGTCAAGTAGCGCCTGCCGAAACCCCCGTGGCCCCGGCCGCCGCCTTGTGCGGCGGCCGGGGCCACGCGCCATCGGCCACGCGCCGTCGGCCACGCGCCGTCGGGGCCGCCTCCCGTGTTGATCGCGTCCACACCGCATAGTGCCGTCATGACGCATACACCGACCGCCGCTGTGTGGGACGAGCTGGGCGGAGACCCCACGCTGCTCTCCGGGATGTCGACCGTGGCACGGGCGGGGGCGCTGGAGGCCGTCCTGCCCGTACGTGAGCTGGCGCGGGCCTGCGTGGGTGCCTGCGCGCTGGCCGCCGCCGAGCTGGGGGCCCTGCGGGCGGGGCTCGCGCGGGTTCCGCGGGTGAGCGTGGACGACGGCGCCGTCGCCACCGCCTTCGTCAGCGAACGGCATCTGCGCGTGGACGGGCGCGCGCCGCTGAACTTCGCGCCGCTGTCCCGGTTCTGGCGGACCGCGGACGGCTGGGTGCGGACGCACGCGAACTATCCGCACCACCGGGCCCGGCTGCTGGCCGCGCTGGGCGCCGCGGACGGCGCGAGCCCGGAGGACGTGGCCGCCCTGCTCACCGGGCGCTCCGCGCGGGAGATCGAGGAGACCGTGTACGCGGCCGGCGGTCTGGCCGTCGCGCTGCGCACGCCGCAGGAGTGGGCGGCGCACGACCAGGGCCGCGCGCTGGCGGAACGCCCGCTGATCGAGTGGGGCGGGCCGGTCGGCGGCCGCGGGCGAGGGCTCGGTCCGCTGTCCGGCGGGGGGCCGCTGTCGCCCGCCGCCGGGGTGCGGGTGCTGGATCTGACGCGGGTCATCGCGGGTCCCGTCGCCACCCGCACGCTCGCCCTGCTGGGCGCCGACGTGCTGCGCGTGGACGGGCCGCGGCTGCCCGAGGACCCGGACGCCCACGCGGACACGGGCTTCGGCAAGCGGTCGGCGCTGCTGGACCTGGCGGCCGACCGCACCGCCTTCGACGAGCTGCTGGCGTCGGCGGACGTGGTCGTCACCGGATACCGGCCGGGCGCCCTGGACCGCTTCGGACTCTCCCCCGAGGCGCTGGCCGAGCGCCGTCCCGGCCTCGTGGTGGCCCAGGTGTCGGCGTGGGGCGCGTACGGGCCCTGGGGCGGGCGGCGGGGCTTCGACAGCCTGGTCCAGGTGGCCACCGGGATCGCGGTGACGGAGGGTTCGCCCGGACGGCCGGGCGCACTGCCGGCGCAGGCCCTCGACCACGGCACCGGGTACCTGCTGGCGGCGGCCGTCCTGCGCGCGCTGACCGAGCGGGAGCAACGAGGCCACGGCCGCGTCGTACGACTGGCCCTGGCCCGCACGGCCCTGTGGCTGACGAACGGGATCGGGCGGGAGCAAGTGCCGGAGGGCTCTGTGGGTGAGGCGTACGGGGGTCCTGACTTCTGGCTGTCGGAGCGGGACAGCCCCCTCGGCCGCCTCGTCCACGCCCTGCCGCCGGTCTCCTTCGCGGGCGGACCCGCCGACTGGTCACGCCCCCCGGGGCGCTGGGGGACGGACACGGCCCGCTGGAGCTGAGGGATCGCGGGCGCCGGGCGGAGCTGCCGGCGCCCGCGATCGCCGCGGGTCAGGAGGTGACGAGGACCTTCAGCGCGGTGCGCTCGTCCATCGCCTTGTAGCCCTCCGGCACGCCGTCCAGGCCGACGGTCATGTCGAAGACCGGCGACGGGTCGATGGTGCCGTCCAGGACGTCGGGCAGCAGCTCGGGGATGTACGCGCGCACCGGGGCGACCCCGCCGCGCAGGGCGATGTTCCGGTCGAACATGACGCCCAGGTCGAGGCCCGTTCCGCTGCCGTGGGGCACTCCGACGAAGCCGATCGCGCCGCCGTCGCGGGTGATGTTCACGGCCGTGCTCATGGACTGCTCGGTGCCGACCGCCTCGACGACGCAGTGCGCGCCCTGGCCGCCGGTCAGCTCGCGGACGGCCGCGATCGCCGCCTCGCCGCGCTCGGCGACGACGTCCGTGGCGCCGAAGCGGCGCGCGATGTCGGTGCGGACCTGGTGACGGCCGAGCGCGATGATCCGCTCCGCGCCGAGCCGCTTGGCCGCGAGCACGGCACACAGGCCGACGGCGCCGTCGCCCACGACGGCGACGGTCGAGCCCTTGCGGACACCGGCGCCCAGGGCCGCGTGGTGGCCGGTGCCGAGGACGTCGGAGAGCGTCAGCAGAGCGGACAGCAGGTGGTCGTCGGAGGCCGCCTCCTTGGGCAGCTGGACGAGGGTGCCGTCCGCGAAGGGGACGCGTACGGCCTCGCCCTGGCCGCCGTCGTAGCCGACGGAACCCCAGAAGCCGCCGTGCACGCACGAGGTGGTGAGCCCGTCCCGGCAGTAGTCGCACACGCCGTCGGACCACATGAACGGCGCCACGACCAGGTCGCCGCGCCGGACGCCGGTCACCGCGGAGCCCGTCTCCTCGACGACGCCGAGGAACTCGTGCCCGATCCGCTGGCCCGGCTGCCGGGCCGCCTCGCCGCGGTAGGCCCACAGGTCGCTGCCGCAGATGCAGGAACGCAGCACCCGCACGATCGCGTCGGTGGGCAGCTGCACCATGGGCTCGGGCACCTCCTCCACACGCATGTCGAACGGGGCGTGGATGGTGGTGGCGCGCATGGCGAGGATCCTTCTCGTCTGGAGCGTGGGTGAGATGCGCTCAGGGGGTGGTTGAGCGCATCTCACCGTACGCCGCCGCGGGCACGCGTCGCGCGCCGAGGGGGTCGAGCACGCCGCGTACCAGGAGAAACTGGGCCGCGATGTACGTGAGCATGATCCAGAAGGCAGCCTGCGGAAGCTGCGGCCAGTCGGCGACGCCGGTGGCGATCAGCGTGTCCGAGAGCATGAAGAGCGCGCCGCCGAGCGCCGCGACGGGCCCGAGGCGCGTGGCCCCGTACGCCATCGCGGTCAGCAGGAGGCTGTAGCCCGCGACGGGGACGCGCAGCCCGGCCGGCAGCCCGGGCCACAGCAGCACGACGAGGACGACGAGCGCGGTGGCGTAAGCGCCGGCGAGCCGCAGGTCCCGTACGCGTGCCGTCCGGCGGAAGAGCACGAGGTAGCAGACGTGTCCCGCCGCGAAGGAGGCCATGCCCGCGAGGAAGGCGGGGTCGGCGTCGGACATGAGCGCCAGGTCGCCGCACCAGCCGAGGAGCAGGGCCGCGAGGAGCAGCCGGGGTGCGCCGCGCACGCCCGCGTGGGCGGCGAGCAGCGGCATCAGGAGCGGCTTGGCGATCCGGTGCCCGGGGTCGAATCCGGCGAGCAGCGAGAGGAGGTCGGCGGCCGCCGCCAGCGCGAAGCAGACGAGCAGGACGCGCGCGGTGCGCGGGCTCACGCGACGGGCTCCGCGGCCGGGGCCTCGGCGGCGGCCGACGGCGCGGGCTGCCAGCCGGGCCCGCCGAGGAGCCGTCCGGCGCGCTCGCGCCAGTTCGCCGCCGCCCGCAGGTCGCGGGCGATGGCGGTGTACTCGTGGGTGGCCACGCGCAGCGGGTTGTACGTGGAGATGTTCTTGGTGAGCCCGTAGACGGGCCGTTCGGTCTCCGCGACGAACGATCCGAAGAGCCGGTCCCAGACGATGAGGATGCCGCCGAAGTTGCGGTCCAGGTAGCCGCCCTGGGAGGCGTGGTGGACGCGGTGGTGGGAGGGCGTGTTGAGGGCGAACTCGAACCACCGGGGCAGCTTGTCGATGCGCTCGGTGTGGATCCAGAACTGGTAGACGAGGCTCACCGACGAGCAGAACGCGAGCGCGGCCGGGTGCACCCCGAGCGCGACCATCGGGAGGTAGAACGGCCACGACGTCCAGCCGGTCCAGGGCTGGCGCAGCGCGGTGGTGAGGTTGAACTTCCTGCTGGAGTGGTGCACGACGTGGCAGGCCCACAGGAGGCGGATCACGTGGTGGCCGCGGTGGGACCAGTAGTAGAAGAAGTCCTGGGCGAGCAGCATCAGCGGGATCGTCCACCACAGGACGGGCACCCGCAGCGGCGTCAGTTCGTAGAGCGCCGTGTAGATCGCGACGATCGGGATCTTCCACAGGAAGTCGAAGAACAGGCTGCCCAGTCCCATGCCGAGGCTCGTCGCGGCGTCCTTCTTCTCGTATCCCGCGGCGTCCTCGTCCGGATGGATCCGGACGCTGATCATCTCGATCACGGCGAGGAGGATGAACGCGGGTATCGACCAGAGCACGACATCGGGCAGGTTCGGCATGGGTGAACCGTAGATGCGCTGGTGGGCCGCGTACAGAGGCTGTTACCAACAAGTATTACCGGCGGTACGCGCTTACTTCTCGGCGATCTCCGCCAAGTGCGGTCGCGCGGGGCGCCGTACGCGCTCACCACACGCGCACCGAGCCTCCCCTCGCGAACACCGGGCTCGTCGCGTCGGCGGGCGGGGTGTCCAGCGGTTCGGCGATCTCGGCCACCGTCGGGCCGGACTTGGCGGCGATCTCGTCGAGGTACGCCAGGTCGAAGCCGTAGACGCGGGCCGCGTTGCCGCCGACCATGGCGGCGACCTCGGCGCGTGGCAGCCCCGCGTAGGCGAACCGCAGTCCCTCCCGGGTGTAAGGGTGGGTGCCTTCGTCGTGCGGGTAGTCGCTGCCCCACATGATCTTGTCGAGGCCGATGCGGTCGCGCAGCGGCACCTCGTGCGGACGCATGAAACTGGCCCCGACGAAGCAGTTCTCGCGCCAGACCGCGGAGGGGCGCTCGCCCATAGTCGCGGCCAGTCCCGCGCCGAACTTCGACTCGGCCGTCGACGCCCGGCCCGCCGCCGCGACCAGCCGCCGGTGGTAGTAGTCGAGCATGTCGAGCACCCCGGGGATCCAGCCCGAGCCCTGCTCGGTCAGCACCAGTCTCAGACCGGGGTGCCGGCGGAACGCGCCGCCGAACACCAGGTGCCACAGCGCGCGGTGCGAGAACCAGGTCGTCTCCACCATGTAGACCGCGCGGGCGGCCGGTTCGTCCCCGAGCGGCGGCGAGGCGGAGCCCGCGTGGTGGTTCACCGGGACGCCCAGTTCGGCGCAGGCCGCCCAGATCGGGTCGTACGCCGACGAGTACAGCTCGGGCAGGCCCGAACCCGGGGGTGTGCCGGGCAGCAGCAGGCCGCCCTTGAGGCCCGCGGCCGCCGACCGGTGGATCTCCTCGACCGCCGCGTCGGCGTCGTTCAGGAGGATCTGGAAGACGCCCGCGCGCCGGCCGGGCGCCGCCGCGCAGAAGTCGGCGAGCCAGCGGTTGTGGGCCCGCAGCCCCGCCCAGCGCCGCTCGAACTCCGCCGCCGTCGGGGCCGGTGCCATGAGGGAGCCCGACGGGAAGAACGGCGGGATGGTGTTCGGGAAGACCACCTCCGCGACGACGCCGTCCTCCTCCAGTTCCGCGAGCCGCCGGGCGGAGTTCCAGTTCCGGTCGGCGGTGTCGGCGAGCAGGTCCTCGTAGGGGTTGACGTAGACGGCGGCCCAGGCGTCGAAGTCGTCGTGGTACCGGCGCTCCAGATACGGCTTGTAGTCGAGGAGATCGGCGCCCGCGTGACAGTCGGCGGAGATGACGGTGTAGCGGTCCTCGACGGCCGGGCGGTCTCCGGCGGCCGGGCGCTCCCCCGCGGACGTACGGTCCCCCGCGGACGTACGGTCCCCCGCGGACGTACGGTCCCCCGCGGTCGTACGCTCCTCGGCCGCCGTGCGGTCTCTGGCCGCCGTGCGCTTCCCGGCTGTCATGGGGTCACCCCCAGTACGGGGAAGTCGTGGTCCGTCAGCCAGTGGCGGCCCACCTCGCGCGAGCGCGCCCAGGACGCCTCGACCGCCGACTGGTCCTCGTCCTGGCCCAGTTCGGCCGGGGTCGGTCCGATCCGCCGGGCGATCGGGGCCAGTTCGCCGACGTCGAAGCCGAACACCTCGGCCGCCGAGAGGCCGAGCATGCGGCGGGTCTCCGCCACCGGGATGTCGTGGAAGGTCCTCGCCAGCCAGGCCCGGGTGTCGGGCCAGGTGCCCTCGGGGTGCGGGAAGTCGCTGCCCCAGAGGATGTTGTCGACGCCGATCTCGTAACGCTGGGCGAGTTCACGGCGCTTGGTGTTGGTCGCGCAGACGAAGACCTGCCGGTCCAGGTACTCGTGCGGGGGCCGCTTCAGCTCCGCGAAGGGCGACAGCTTCTTGCCGCCGTGCGCGCCCAGATACAGCCGGTCCATGAACCACAGCAGGTTGGGAAGCCACCAGCAGCCCGACTCGGCGACGCCGAACCGCAGCCCCGGGTGCCGTTCGAAGACCCCCGACCAGAGCAGGAACCACAGGGGGCGCGCGGGCCACCAGGTCACCTCGGAGACGTAGATCCCGAGGTGGTCGCCGTACTCGTGGCGCGGCGCCGCGCCGGAGTGGGTGAGCACGGGCATCGCGCACTCGGCGGCCGCCGCCCACACGGGGTCGTAACGGCGGTCGTGGTAGGGCTCCTTGTCGACCCACATGGAGGGGATCATCAGCGCGCCGAGACCCGACTCCTTGGCGCGGTACACCTCGGCGACGACCCGTCCGGTCTCGCCGGTGACCGGCAGCAGGGCGACCCCGCAGTGCCGTTCGGGGTGCTCGGAGACGAAGTCGGCGAGCCAGCGGTTGTGGGCCTGCGCGCCCGCCATGCCGAGTCCGGGGTCCTGGTCGCCGGACAGGCCGAGGCCCACGCCGAACGGGGCCGCGGTGCGGCTGTCCACGGCGTCCGCGTCGGGGAAGACGACCTCGGCCGCCACTCCGTCGCCGTCCAGCTCCTTCAGGCGCTGCGCGGTGTCCCAACCTCCGCGCAGACCTTCCTCGTTGTCCTGGAACCACTTGTCGGCGAACGCCTCGTTGCGGATGCCGAGGCGGTTCATCTCCTCACGGCGCCGGCCCTGGCCCGCGAGGAACTCGTCGAAGTCCCGGTGGAACCGGGAGTCCAGATAGGGCCGGTACTCCTCGGTGGGAAGCCCGGCATGGCAGTCGGAGGAGATGATCAGATACGGGTCCTGTTCGCTCACCGCGCCCCCTCAGTCGAGGATGAAACTTTCCAGGTACGACGGATCGGCCCTCTCGAGCATCGACCGCGACCGCGCCCGGATCTGCCGGTCGCTGTGCTCGCTCTCGGGCAGCAGCCAGAAGCGGCCCGCACGGATCCCCTCGGCGACGAGGTCGGCGACCTCCTCGACGGGGGTGAACCGCACCTCCTGGCCCGCCTCGTTCATCGCGGCCTCCCACTGGTCGAGGCTGCGGTACGGGGTCCTGCGGGGCCGCTCCTTCGCGTACCGCGCTGGCCGGTTGCGGTGCGACTCCCACAGACCCGTGCGCAGCATGTGCGGTCCCGGGAACAGCACGGAGGCACCCACGCGCGCGTGCTCCGCCTTCAGATGCGCGTACAGCGACTCGGTCATCGTCACCACGGCCGCCTTGGTGACGGCGTACACGGAGGCGGTGGGCAGCGGGGCGATCCCGCCGTCCCCGGACGAGGTGTTGACCACGTGGCCGGGCTCGCCGCCGGCGAGCATCCGGGGCACGAACGCCTGGACACCGTGGAAGACACCCCACACGTTGACGGCGAACGCCCACTTCCAGTCGTTCGGGTCGTGCTGCCACATCCGGCCCTCGGCGCCGGAGCCGACACCGGCGTTGTTGCACAGGACGTGCACCGCGCCGTACGTGGCGTACACGTCCTCGGCGAGCGCGAGGACCTCGGAGCGCTCCGAGACGTCGACCACGCGCGCCAGGACGTCGGCACCGTCCTCGCGCAGCTCCCCCGCGGCCTTGTCCAGCGCGCCCTCCTCGACGTCGGCGAGGACCACTCTCAGACCGTCCGCCGCGAACCGCCGGGCCATCGCGAGCCCGATGCCGCTCGCCGCGCCGGTGACGACGGCGATCTGTCCCGCGCGCAGCTCCATCAGACGCTCCCCTCGGGAGGACCGTCGAGGATCTGCCGCGGATCGTCGTAGCGCTGGTGGATGTACGGCAGCAGGGCCCGCGCGCTGACGCGTTCGGCGACCCTGCCCTTCTGGTCGGTGGTCTTCTCGCCGACGGTGATCTCCAGCAGCCTGCGTACGGGCAGATCGGCGACCGGGTCGTACATCGACTCGCGCAGGACGACGTCCCCGGTGACGCGCTCCAGCCTGCGGACCTTCTCGTCGCGTACGCAGTGCACGAGGACGGGGTCGGCGTCGAATCCCGAACCGTCCACCGCGGGGAGGAACTTGAAGTAGAAGTCGGTCTTCCGCGCG
Source organism: Streptomyces sp. NPDC001914 (assembly GCF_042891215.1). Lineage (NCBI taxonomy): Bacteria > Bacillati > Actinomycetota > Actinomycetes > Kitasatosporales > Streptomycetaceae > Streptomyces > Streptomyces sp. NPDC001914. Next base: position 146,497 of record NZ_JBIASW010000017.1, on the reverse strand, counting down.
GGTTCGGGCAGCGGCAGGGACCCGCTCACCGCGCCGCGCACCTCGACGAAGGCGATGCCGTGCCGGGCGAGGACGGCCCGTACGACGAGCCCGTCGCGCTCGACGGTCACCTCGCCGAGCTTCTTGGGCTCCCCGAAGACCTCGCGGCCGCCGGTCAGGGCCCGCTCGTGGGTCATCGGCATGACGAGCGGATACCAGCCCTCGACGTCCTCGTGCGCGGCGGCGACGGCGAACGATCCGGCGCCCAGCGGGTATCCGGGCAGATCGACCTTGCTGATGTTCACCCGCACCAGCGGGCGCGCGGTGGGCTTCAGCGGGGGCGGCAGGACCGCCGCGACCGCGTCCGGATCGCTCTCCCAGAGGGCCACCACACCGGTCGACCAGATGTCCGGCAGCCGGGAGCCCGCGGCGCGCGCGGCCTCGATCTCCGCCTCGGTCCGCGCGCCGTACCTCACTCGTGCCATGTCCGTACCGCCCTTCGTAGGCGCTACCTGCTGGGGCGCGGAGCACGCTTGCACCGCACGGGTAAAAGGTCCATAGCCGTGCGCCGCCGGAAGCTCAACGACCCTTCGTGCGAACCCTGTTCGGAGGCGGGTCGGCCGCTCGCCGGGGCCCGTCCGGAACCGGAACGGCCGCTCGCGGAGGCCTGTCCGGGAACGTCCGCTCCCGGGGCCCGTCCGCGAGCCGAAGGCCCTGGCGCTCGGGAACCTTCCGCTGGACCGGCGCACGCACGCGGCCGTGCGCCCGCTGCCCGCCGCGCACCTCACCACGGCGACGGACGTGCTGCGGCTGCTGCAGGTCTGGCCGGGCCGCGAGGCCGACCTCCTCGAACCGCGCCGCCTGCTTTCTCTGCCCCGCCCGCTGCGCCGCGAACTGCTCGCCGTGCTCGACGGGTTCACGGCCGCGTCGCTGGTCGAGGACGTGCTGCGGCATCCGCTCGGCTGGAAGCGCGCCGCCGGGATCCTGCACCCGTACGAGCACCACGAGCGGCATTCGAAGGCCGCCCTCGCCCTCGCCGTGCTGCGTGCCACCGACACCTCGGCCACACCCCTGGGCGAGGCCCTGCTCCGCACCGCGGCCGCGTACCCGGAGGCGGTGCGGATCGACGGCACGCGAATCAGGCCGGAACAGGCCCTGCGGGACGGGGACTTCCCCGGCGCGCTCGGCCTGCTCGCACGGCGGCCGGGCGAACTGCTGCGCAGGCTCGACCACCTGCTGCGCCTGCACGACCGGGAGGAGCTGCCCGCCGGGTTCGCCGACACCCTGCGGCGGGTGCTCCCGGGGGCCGGTCCCGGTCCGCCGCCGGCGGCGCTCGGCCGGGAGGGCGACTCGCGCATCCACGTGCCCCTGCTGGTCGACCTGGAGCGCCGCACGTTCCTGTGGACGGACCTGCATCTGCCGGCCTCCGAGGGCTTCCACGGCGTGTACCGGCACGGCGCCGACCTCGGCCGCGTCGGCCGGGACCTGTTCCAGTACTTCACGACCGGCCGTACGTCGCTGTGGGACCTGGCGGTGTGGCACGCGGCGGCCCGTACGGAGGAGGCCGTGGTGGTCCGGCGGGCACGGTCGGGCGGCGAACTGTGGCACTACGCGCGCGGGAGGGCGAGAGCGCCCGGCCTTCGCCGCCCGCGTACGCGCCCTGGAGCGCACCGAGCGGCGGAGCCCGGCCGGGGACGCCGACGCGCTCGCCGCCGGGGAGGCCGCGAAGAGGCACGTCCTGCTCGCCCTGGTGCACGGCGGCGTCGCCCCCGAGGGCACGAGCGGATCGGTGTACCGGCTGCTGCCCGGACCGGTCGACGGCTGCGGTCGGACTCCGCTGACGGCGGGGGACCTGGTGGCGGCGCTGGGCTGAGCGCGTCAACACCGGTCCCGCCGGACCCGGTTGCGGGGCCCTGGCGCGCCCGGCCCGGTGGAGGGCCGACCGGGGTGTGTGATCCGGAAGGCGGGGGCTGGTATGTCAGTCGGGGCCCGTATCCTCATTGACCATGCTCGAAGACCTCACGACCGCAGCGTCCCCTGCCTCCTGGCCGGCCGCGTATCCGCAGGGATACGCGGTCGTCGACGTGGAGACCACAGGACTGGCCCGCGACGACCGGATAATCTCCGCCGCCGTCTACCGCCTGGACGCGCGCGGCGAGGTCGAGGACCACTGGTACACGATGGTCAACCCGGAGCGGGACCCGGGCCCGGTGTGGATCCACGGTCTGACGAGCGACATGCTCGAAGGCGCGCCGCTCTTCCGGGACGTGGCCGAGGAGTTCGCCGACCGGCTCGCGGGGCGCGTGCTGGTCGCGCACAACGCGGTCTTCGACTGGTCGATGATCGCGCGGGAGTACGCCCGTGCGGACCGTGAGGCACCGGTGCGTCAGCGCCTGTGCACCATCGCGCTCTCCAAGGAGCTGGGCCTGCCGCTGCCCAACCACAAGCTGGAGTCGCTGGCCGCGCACTTCGGTGTCGTGCAGCAGCGGGCGCACCACGCGCTGGACGACGCGCGCGTGCTGGCCGAGGCGTTCCGGCCGAGCCTCGCGGCCGCCGCGGAGGGCGGGGTGCGGCTGCCGCTCCTCGAATGCCTGCCGCTCAAGGAGTGGTCGGACAGCCCCGCGGCTCCGCGGATCGGACGGCAGTCCGGGGGGTACGGGTCCGGCGGCTACCCGTCGGGGAGTTGGCGTCCCTCCCGCAAGCGCCCCGCCTGCCCTTATCCGAACCCCGGGCGGTACACGGCGGACAAACCGCTCAAGCAGGGCATGCGGGTCGCGTTCTCCGGGGACACCTCCGTCGACCGCGAGCTGTTGGAGGACCGTGCCGTCGAGGCCGGGCTGCATGTCGCGACGAGCCTGTCCCGGCTCACCAGCCTGCTGGTGACCAACGACCCCGACTCCGGCACCTCAAAGGTGGCCAAAGCGCGGCAATTCGGTACACCCGTGGTCGACGAGGCCGCGTTCGGGCAGCTCCTGCGTGACGTCGAACCCGCATCGGAGGAGTGACGGGCGTACGGGTGATTGACGGACGACTCGCCCCGCGCCCGCTCGCCCCCACCGCCCCGGCACCCCACCCTGTGGCGCATGGCGAGATGCGAAGTATGCGGCAATGACTACGGAATGACCTTCGAGGTGCACGCGCAGGGCGCCGTGCACGTCTTCGACTGCTTCTCCTGCGCGATCCACCGGATGGCCCCGATCTGCGAGCACTGCCGTGTGCAGGTCATCGGCCAGGGCGTCGAGGTCGAGGGCCACTGGTACTGCGGCGCGCACTGCGCCCGCGCGGAGGGGAAGGCGGGGATCGTCGACAAGGTCTGAGCCCCGGCCCGTCCCCCCGGACGGGGCGGCGCGCGGCCCCCGACGGGACCCTCCCGTCGGGGGCCGAATCGTGCCGAGTACCGTCAATGGGGTGTACCGCTTCCTGTTGACCCGCCAGTGGGTGATCCTCACCCTCGTGGCCCTCGCGCTCATCCCGACGATGATCGAGCTGGGCTTCTGGCAGCTCCACCGGCACGAGCACAAGGTCGCCCTGAACAAGGTGATCTCCGACTCGCTCGCCGCGAAGCCGGTGCCCGTGGAGACGGCCACCACGCCGGGCCGGCAGATCCGGGACGACGACCTGTACCGCCGGGTGACCGCGAAGGGCCGCTTCGACACCGCGCACGAAGAGGTCGTCCGCCGCCGCACCAACGCGGACGGCGAGGTCGGCTACCACGTCCTGACCCCGTTCGTCCTGACCGACGGCCGCGTCCTCATGGTCAACCGGGGCTGGGTCCCGGCGGACGGCGCGCAGACCGCCTTCCCGAAGATCCCGGCCCCCGCCGCGGGCGAGATCACCGTCACCGGCCGGCTGATGGCCGACCAGACGACCGCCGACAGCGGCATCAAGAACGTCCGGGGCCTGCCCGACCGTCAGGTCATGCTGATCAGCAGCGAGCAGGAGGCACGGCGGCTCGGCAAGCAGGTCCTCGGCGGCTACATCGAGCAGACCGCGCCCGCGCCCCGGGGCGGCTCCCCCGAGCTGATCCCCGACCCCGAGCACAGCGACATCGGCCCGCACATGGCCTACGCGATCCAGTGGTGGCTCTTCTCCGCGGGCGTTCCCTTCGGCTGGGTCGTCCTGGTCCGCCGCGAGCGCCGCGACCGGGCGGAGGCCGCCGCCGCCGCGCAGAGCGCACCGGAGGCGGAACCGGCGGGCGTGTAGACCGGCGGGCCTGCAGACCGGCAGGTGTGCAGACCGGCAGGCTCGTAGACCGGCGGGGGTACGCCGCGGGGGCCCGCGGTTGCCCGTCCGGCCGCGCCCCGGAAGGCCACGCCACTCTGGCGGCCCGATTGACCGTCACCCCGGTCGGGAACCCGTCCAGCGTGCACCGACACATCGAGGACTACGCGCTCATCGGGGACGAACAGACCGCCGCTCTGGTGAGCCGCGACGGCTCCGTCGACTGGCTGTGCCTGCCCCGCTTCGACTCCGCGGCATGCTTCGCGGCCCTGCTGGGCGACGAGGACAACGGTCACTGGCGGATCGCGCCCGAGGGTGCGGGCGCGTGCACCCGGCGGGCCTACCGCCCGGACACCCTCGTGCTCGACACCGAGTGGGACACCGACGAGGGCTCGGTCCGGGTGACCGACCTGATGCCGCAGCGCGAGCACGCCCCCGACGTCGTACGCGTCGTCGAAGGCCTCAGCGGCCGGGTCCGGATGCGCAGCCTGCTGCGGCTGCGGTTCGACTACGGCTCGGTCGTGCCGTGGATGCGCCGCTCGGACGGCCACCGGGTCGCGGTCGCCGGGCCGGACTCGGTGTGGCTGCGCAGCGAGCCGCCCGTGCACACGTACGGCAAGGACTTCCGCACCCACTCGGAGTTCACCGTGGAAGCCGGCGACAAGGTCGCCTTCGTCCTGACCTGGCACCCCTCGCACCGGCCCCGGCCGCCCCTGTGCGATCCCTTCGAGGCACTGGAGACCAGCGTCCAGGACTGGAGGGCGTGGGCGGCGCGCTGCCGCTACGACGGGCCGCACCGGGACGCCGTCGTCCGCTCCCTGATCACCCTCAAGGCCCTCACCTACGCACCGACCGGCGGGATCGTCGCCGCTCCCACCACCTCACTGCCCGAGGAACTCGGCGGCGTCCGCAACTGGGACTACCGCTACTGCTGGCTGCGCGACTCCACCCTCACCCTCGGCGCGCTCCTGTCGGCCGGCTACCACGAGGAGGCCGAGGCCTGGCGCGACTGGCTGCTGCGCGCGGTCGCCGGCGACCCGGCGGCCCTGCAGATCATGTACGGCCTCTCGGGTGAACGCCGGCTGTCGGAGTACGAGATCCCCTGGCTGTCCGGCTACGCGGACTCCTCACCCGTCCGGGTCGGCAACAGCGCGGTCGAGCAGTTGCAGCTCGACGTGTACGGCGAGGTCATCGACTCGCTGTCGCTCGCCCGGCGCTCGGGCCTGCCGTCCCGGCCCCACATGTGGCGGGTGGAGTGCGCCATGATGGAGTTCCTCCGGGTGGCGTGGCGGCAGCCGGACGAGGGAATCTGGGAGGTCCGCGGCCCGCGCCGGCACTTCGTGTACTCGAAGGTGATGGCCTGGGTGGCCGCCGACCGCGCGGTACGCACCCTGGAGGACGACCCGAGCCTCGACGGCGACATCGAGGGCTGGCGGGCCATGCGCGACGAGGTGCACCGGGAGGTGTGCGAGCGCGGCTTCGACCCCGTCAGGAACACCTTCACGCAGTCCTACGGCTCGCCCGAACTGGACGCCTCCCTGCTGCTCATCCCGCGCGTGGGCTTCCTGCCGCCCGACGATCCGCGGGTGGTCGGCACGGTCGACGCGGTGCGCGCGGAACTCGCCCGCGACGGTTTCCTGGTGCGTCGCTACAGCACCACGACGACGGCCGACGTCGACGGGCTCCCCGGCGACGAGGGCACCTTCGTCGTCTGCTCGTTCTGGCTCGCGGACGCACTGCATCTGACGGGCCGTACGCGGGAGGCGCGCGAGCTGTTCGAGCGGCTGGTCGGTCTCACCAACGACCTGGGGCTGCTGTCCGAGGAGTACGACCCCGTCGCGGGCCGGCAGCTCGGCAACTTCCCGCAGGCCTTCAGCCACATCGGCCTGGTGGTGTCCGCCCTCAGTCTGTTCGGCGTCGACGAGACGGCCGACGGGACAGGTGGAGCGCCGGGAGCCGCGTCACCTGGATAGGGGAGGATGGGGCCATGGATCTTGGACTGAAGGATCGTGTGTACGTCGTCACGGGAGCCACCCGGGGCCTGGGCAACGCCGCCGCGCGCGAACTCGTCGCCGACGGCGCCAAGGTGGTCGTCACCGGACGCGACGAGAAGACTGCGGCCGACGCCGCCTCCGCGCTCGGCCCGAACGCGCTCGGCCCGAACGCGGTCGGCGTCGCGGCCGACAACGGCGCCGCCGGGACCCCGGCCCGGCTCGTCGCGAGCGCCCGTGAGCACTTCGGCGGCTTCGACGGCATCCTGATCAGCGTCGGCGGACCGCCGCCCGGGTTCGCCGCGGACAACACCGACGAACAGTGGACGGTGGCGTTCGAGTCGGTCTTCCTCGGTGCGGTGCGGCTGGCCCGTGCGGCCGCCGAGGAGCTCGGCGAGGGGGGTGTCATCGGCTTCGTGCTCTCCGGCTCGGTGCACGAGCCCATCCCCGGGCTCACCATCTCCAACGGTCTGCGTCCGGGCCTCGCCGGCTTCGCCAAGTCCCTCGCGAACGAGCTGGGTCCGCGCGGCATCCGCGTCGTGGGGCTGCTGCCGTCCCGCATCGACACGGACCGCGTCCGCCAGCTCGACGGTCTGTCCGCCGACCCCGAGGCCACCCGGGCGGCCAACGAGTCCCGCATCCCGCTGCGCCGCTACGGCGCCCCGGAGGAATTCGGCCGCACAGCCGCGTTCCTCCTCTCCCCCGCCGCGTCCTACCTGACAGGCATCATGCTCCCGGTGGACGGCGGAATGCGCTCCGGCTTCTAGAACCACCCCGGGCCCGGCACGAGGCACCCCGGGTTCCCGAAACCCCTGCCCGCCACGGCGGACCACCGAGCCGGACACACCAGAACTCAGGACGGGTACCGGACCCCGAGGGGCAGGCCGGAAGGCCGGACGGGTTCCAGCCCCCTGGCGAGGCGCGACGGGTCCGAACCGGGCACAGCGGGACGCCGGGCGGGCACCCCCGGCGAGGCGCGGCGGAAACGTCGCGCGGGTCCGGACCCCCGGCCGGGCACGGCGGGGCGCCGGGCTCGTACCGGGCCCCCGGCGGGACGCGGCGGGGCGCCGGGCTCGTTCCGGCACCCGGCGGGGCGCGGTGGAAACGCCGGGGTTGTTCCGGGGCCCCGGTGAGGCCCACGGCCTGTCAGGTCACTCGTTCTGCTGCGTGCTTCGCGGCGCGCAGTCGTACCTCCGCCGGGAGTGCGGCGAGGCCGGCCGAGTCCCGGGCGTGCGTCAGCGCCTCCGCGGTCAGCTGCCGCAGCGCCTGCCCGGGGTCGACGTGCGGTTCCAGCAGGAGCCGCACCCGCGCCTCGGGCAGGGTGCGCCGCCCGGTCAGGTGGACGCGGGCACGGCCGACGCCGCCCAGCCGGGCCGACTCGGCGGCCAGCACGCCCTCCAGGGCCCGCCCGCGCAGCAACGCGCCCGCGCCGTCACCGGTGTCGACGAGCACGTCGGCCAGCCGCCGGCGCCGCACGACGGCGACCAGCCACCACAGGGCGAGCAGCAGAAGCACCGCGAGCGCGGCGATGACGACGGGCCACCACCAGCCCTGGTCGCGCCACTTGGTCCGTTCGGCGGTGCTGAGCAGCACGTCGTGCCGCCCGTCGTGGATCCACCACGACGGCGGCCGTACGCCGAGTCCGACGGCGAGCACGGAGCCGCCGAGGACGAGCAGCACGAGCCCGATGAAGCCGATCAGCACGCGGTTGACGATCCGCAGCACGGACCTCACCCCTTCCGTCCGGGGCGCGCGACACGCACCGCGAGGGCGGGCGACCGGGACAGCCCCAGCCCCCTGATGCCGTCGGCGAGCGTGGTGTCGAGGTCGGCGCGCACGTCGTCCAGTTCACGGAAGTGCGACAACGCGCGGACGTCGACCTTCCGGCGCTTCACGCGCACACGGACCGACTGCACACCGGCGACCTCCATGGCCCGGTCGCGGAGCGCCATCGCGGCGGCGTCCCGGTGCAGTCCGGCCCGGACGTCGGCGTGGGTGCGCCGCATCGGCAGCACGTCCCGCAGTCCCGGTGTGGCCGCCAGGACGATCAGCCAGAGACCCACGGCGGCGGCGATCCCGGCGCCGACGAGCACCGCGGTGTCGTCCAGCGGCCGTTCGGCGAGCTGATCGGCCAGCCAGGTCCGCCAGCGCAGCGCGGACCGTCCGGCGCGCACGGCCACGACGTCGTACAGGAAGGCGCCCGCGGCGACGAGGAGCAGGAGCGCGAGGATGCCGGCGGGGACGCGGCGCGCGGACCAGAACCGGCCCTGGCGGCCGTCCTCGTCGCCGGCGTTGCCCAGCGGTTCGTAGGCGGCGGCGGAGGCCGACTGCCCGAGGGCTCCCGCTCCGTCCCCCGTCTCCGGCTGCTCCGTCTTCTCCAGTACGGGAATCTTGCGGGTGTCCTCGGAGCCCTGGGGCTCGCTCATTGCGTCCTCCCCTTCGCCGCGCCGGGCCCGGGCGTCAGATGCAGCCGCTCCACCTGGACGGCCACCTCGGGCACTTCCATCCCCGCCAACGCCTCTACCCGCTCGGCGACATGACGACGCACCTCGCCGCACTGGGCCCCGATGTCGGCGGGGTAGCCGAGTTCGAGGCTGACCCGGACCCGGGCGCTGTGCGTCGGGGTGCCGTCCGTCCCGCCGGAGCCGGACGCCTGGCGCCGTACGACGACCGTGGCGTGCGGGGGCACGGCGTCGGCGGGCAGGGGAGGCAGCGCCTCGCGCGCCGCCCGCGAAGCGATCTTCGCGACGACGCGGTCGGCGATCCGGGTGGCCCCGCGCTCGGGCGGCGGGACCCTCGCGAGGCCCGGCCCGGTCTCACCGAGCCGGTCGACATGACCTGGCACGCGTCACCGCCGCCGGTCGTCACGGGCACGGAAGAAGTCGCCGATGTCCATGTCCCCCTCCAGGAACCGTCCGACGACGAACCCGACGGCCCCCAGGGCGGCCACCAGGAGGAAGGCGCCGAAGCCGCCGAAGTACCCGGCGAAGGCCAGCGCCATTCCGGCGATCATGCCGATCACGGCCATGCTCATGATGCGCTCCTCAGCAGTCGGTGGCCGCGTGATCACTCATGGTGCGGTGGCCGGTCGTCCAGGGGTTCCGGCGGCCCGGGGGTCACTGGAGCCGGGACTCCGGCTCCTCTTCCTCTTCCTCGGGAAGCTTCACATCACTCACCGCGATGTTGACTTCCACCACTTCGAGCCCCGTCATGCGTTCGACGGCGGAGATGACGTTCTCGCGCACGGCATGCGCCACGTCGGAGATCGACACGCCGTAGTCGACGACGATCTCCAGGTCGAGCGCCGTCTGCAGCTCTCCGACCTCGGCCTTCACACCCCGCGTCACGGACTTGGTGGAACCGCCCGGCACCCGGTCCCGTACCGCTCCGAAGGTGCGGCTCAGCCCGCTGCCCATCGTGTGGACACCGACCACGTCACGGGCCGCGAGCCCCGCGATCTTCTCCACGACACCGTCGGCGATCGTGGTCCGTCCCCGCGTGGCGGGATCTCCGCCGCCCCGCCTGGTGGGCTTACGGGTCTGCTGGGGCTCCTTCTCGGTGTCAGGGCTGTCCGTCCGGTTCCGCTCGGTCATGTCGGTCATCGCCGTTACGTCCCTTTCGGTCGTCCTCCTGTGCTCACAGTAGGTCGGGTCGCGCGGTCCCGCGCCGTGGATGGGGCACGCTGGAGCAATGACGGCGGACCGGTGGACGCAAGTGGTACGGCAGCGGCTCGGGCTCGGCAGGCTCCTGCCGCTGGGACTCGCGCTCGACGGCGCGTGGATCACCGAGGAGGCGGCCGGGTCGGTGCTGCGGCGCGAGACGGCGGCCGTCGAGGGGGTGCGGCTCGGGGCGCTGCGGATCGCGCTCGCCGACCCGGACCGGGCCGGTACGCCGGCCGTGCCGCCCCCGCCCAGCGCGCTGCCGCCCGGTCCGCTGCGCGTCACCGCGGAGTTCCGGGCCTCGGCGGATCCCACGGCCCTGGGCGTCGAGCCCCTTCCGGCCGTCGCGGCCCGGCTGCGGCTCGCCGTGGTGTCCGCCGCGACACGGCTCCTGGGTCTCGACGTCGCGGAGGTGGACCTGCGGGTGACGGACCTGCTGGAGGACGAGGACGAGGTCTCCTCGGCGGGGCCGGCGGGCACGGACCGGGGCGAGCCGGTGGCCGTACGGGGCGACGGCGTGAGGCCGGCGCCCGCGCCGAGGGACCCCGAGGAGGCCGGGATCGCGGCGGCGGTTCTCGCCGTCCCGGGAGTCACCCGTCTGACGGACTCCCTGGGCCGTCCGGTCCACGTCGAGAGCACGCCGCCCGACACGGAACCCGCCCTGCCGCGCCGCCACATCCGCGTCGAGCTGGAGGTCGCCGGGGACGAACGCGCGGTGGACGTGGCACGGGCCGTCAGGGCCGCGGTCACCGAGGCCGTACGGGACACCCCGTCCGTGGCGGTACTGGTGACCGCCGTGAGCGAGGACACCGGCCCCGGCTGACCGCGACGAACGAGGGCTCCGGCCCGTCGGGCGGCTGTGACCCTCGTACGACGGGGTGTCCGGTCCGCACGGAGGCGTGCACGCCCGCACAGCGAGATGCCCCATCCGCGCGGCGAGGTGCAGCGCACGTACGGCAGGCACGCAGCCCGCACGGCAGGTGCCCCGCTCGTTCGGCGCGTCGGCCCGGCCGTGCGGTGGGGCACCCCGTCGTCCGGGGGCCTCGGGGCGGAGGGGCTAGTCGCCCACGCCGGCGAGGTCGCGGAGCCTGCGGGCCTGGGAGGCGCGTTCGGCGGTGCGCTGCTCCTCGTACGTCCGCTCCTGGGCCCCGCGCAGCAGCGCCTTCGTCTCGATCACGGCGTCCCTGGGCGCGGCCAGCAGCGCCGAGGCCAGGTCGCCGACCGCGGCGTCGAGCTGCTCGCCGGGCACGGCGAGGTTCGCGAGCCCGGTGCGCTCGGCCTCCTCGGCCAGGACGAAGCGGCCCGTGGCGCAGATCTCCAGCGCACGGGCGTACCCGACGAGGCCGACCAGCGGGTGCGTCCCCGTGAGGTCGGGCACCAGGCCGAGGCTGGTCTCGCGCATGGCGAACTGCACGTCGTCGGCGACGACGCGCAGGTCACAGGCGAGGGCGAGCTGGAACCCCGCACCGATGGCATGTCCCTGAACGGCGGCGATGGACACGATGTCGCTGCGCCGCCACCAGGTGAACGCCTCCTGGTACTCGGCGATGGTCGCGTCGAGTTCGGCTTCGGAGCCGCGCGCGAGGTCGATGAACGACGGTTCCCCGTCGAACCCCTCGGGCGTGAACGCCTGCCGGTCGAGCCCCGCGGAGAACGACTGCCCCTCGGCGCGCAGGACGACCACCCGGACGGAACCCGGCAGTGACCGCCCGGCCTGCGTCAAGGCCCGCCAGAGAGCAGGACTCTGGGCATTGCGCTTGGCCGGATTGGTCAGGGTCACCGTGGCGATCGCGTCGTCGACGGTGAGCCGTACGCCGTCCTTGTCGAGTACCGGGTCGAGATCCTTGTCGTGCGAAGCCATGGGCTGCCTCCGATGGGTGCGGTCGGATCAGACGCGCACCTCGCGAAGACACGAGGAACGCACCTAAGTGACTGCACAGTAACCACCCGGCCGGTCGCCCGACCGACCGGGTGGTCACCACCGAAGCCGATGGGGACGCCCGGCCTCAGGCCGAGGCGGCCTTCTTGCCCCGCGTCGCACCGCCACGCCCTCGGAGCGTGACACCCGACTCGCTGAGCATCCGGTGGACGAAGCCATACGAGCGGCCGGTCTCTTCGGCCAGCGCTCGAATGCTCGCACCGGAGTCGTACTTCTTCTTCAGGTCTGCCGCGAGCTTGTCGCGCGCGGCGCCGGTAACCCGGCTGCCCTTCTTCAGAGTCTCGGCCACCCGGTCCTCCTCATGGGAAGTGCGCTCTGGACTCTCATGATCACCCCTTTCGGGCGTCATGGCCACCCATTCGGCAAGGTCCGTAAGACAAGGTTTTGACGACAGGAGCCCGTCCCCACGAACGGAATCAGGGATTCCGCACGATGTCGCCGGTACCGCCGAACGGGTTCGTCCACGAAGTACCTGGTCAGCGACGCAAGACGGCCGAGCCCTTGGGAAATAAGGACTCGGCCGTGAAATCGATGTACGACACACCTCGGTACGAGGAGATCTCACACAGATGATGGATCACGGATCGGCCGAATGATCCATACGCAGTGGATCACTCCATCGATCGCGCGGCGCGGACCCCCTCCCGGAGGCCGCGCGGGGTCAGGCGAGGGCCACCAGGTCGGCGTAGTCGGCGCCCCACAGGTCCTCGACGCCGTCCGGCAGCAGGATGATCCGCTCCGGCTGGAGCGCCTCGACGGCACCCTCGTCGTGGGTGACGAGGACGACGGCACCCTTGTAGGTGCGCAGCGCGCCGAGGATCTCCTCGCGGCTGGCCGGGTCGAGGTTGTTCGTCGGCTCGTCGAGCAGCAGCACGTTCGCCGAGGAGACCACGAGGGTCGCGAGGGCGAGCCGGGTCTTCTCGCCGCCGGAGAGCACACCGGCCGGCTTGTCGACGTCGTCGCCGGAGAACAGGAACGAGCCGAGCGTCTTGCGGACCTCGACCAGGTCGAGGTCCGGGGCGGCGGAGCGCATGTTCTCCAGGACCGTGCGCTCGGGGTCCAGGGTCTCGTGCTCCTGCGCGTAGTAGCCGAGCTTGAGGCCGTGGCCCTCGACGACCTCGCCGGTGTCGGGCGCCTCGGCACCGCCGAGGAGCCGCAGGAGGGTCGTCTTGCCGGCGCCGTTCAGGCCGAGGATGACGACGCGGGAGCCCTTGTCGATGGCCAGGTCGACGTCGGTGAAGATCTCCAGCGAGCCGTACGACTTCGACAGGCCCTCGGCCATGAGCGGGGTCTTGCCGCAGGGCGCGGGCTCCGGGAAACGCAGCTTGGCGACCTTGTCGGAGACGCGGACGGACTCCAGGCCGGCGAGCAGCCGGTCGGCGCGCTTGGCCATGTTCTGCGCGGCGACCGTCTTGGTGGCCTTGGCGCGCATCTTGTCGGCCTGCGCGTTCAGCGCTGCGGCCTTCTTCTCCGCGTTCTGCCGCTCGCGCTTGCGGCGCTTCTCGTCCGCCTCGCGCTGCTGCTGGTACAGCTTCCAGCCCATGTTGTAGACGTCGATCGTGGAGCGGTTGGCGTCCAGGTAGAACACCTTGTTCACGACCGTCTCCACGAGGTCGACGTCGTGGGAGATCACGATGAAGCCGCCGCGGTAGGTCTTCAGGTAGTCGCGCAGCCAGACGATCGAGTCGGCGTCGAGGTGGTTCGTCGGCTCGTCGAGCAGCAGGGTGTCGGCGTCCGAGAAGAGGATGCGGGCCAGCTCGATACGGCGGCGCTGACCGCCGGAGAGCGTGTGCAGGGGCTGGCCGAGCACGCGGTCGGGCAGGTTGAGCGCGGCGGCGATCGTCGCGGCCTCGGCCTCGGCGGAGTACCCGCCCTTGGTGAGGAACTCCGTCTCCTGGCGCTCGTACTGCCGCAGGGCCTTCTCGCGGGTGGCTCCGGAGCCGTTGGCGATGCGCTGTTCGTTCTCGCGCATCTTGCGGATCAGCACGTCCAGGCCGCGGGCCGACAGGACGCGGTCGCGGGCGAGGACGTCGAGGTCTCCGGTGCGCGGGTCCTGCGGGAGGTAGCCGACCTCGCCGGAGCGGGCGACCGTTCCGGCGGCGGGCTGCCCCTCGCCCGCGAGGACCTTGGTGAGGGTCGTCTTGCCCGCGCCGTTGCGGCCGACCAGGCCGATGCGGTCGCCCTTCGTGATGCGGAAGGTGGCGGACTCGATGAGGATGCGGGCGCCGGCGCGCAGCTCGATACCGGAGGCGGAGATCACGGACAGACTCCAGAGCGATGGGGAGGTGGCGGGGTGGGCGGCTGAGGCGTTCCCGCCGTCTAATGCGCGAGGAGAATGGCCATGGGCCAAGTCTAACGGGGCGGTGCAACCACTTTTCCGGTGTGCGGTGTGACGCTCGCCCCCTTCCGGGACGCTCCGGCCGGTCCGGAGCGTCCCGGGCCGTCCGGCGGCCGGCCGGGACCGGGGTCGCCCGTTCGGACCGCGGGCCGGGGCCGGGTGTCGCGGAGCGTACGAGGATGGCGCCACGGAGGGACGGAAGTGGTGCTCATGCGGTTCGACGACGACGCCGATCTCGACACCTCAGAGGTGCAGGACGTACGCGGCAGTCGCATCCCCGGCGGCAGGGCGACCATCGGCGGTGGCCTCGCCGGTCTGATCGCCCTGGTCCTCGGGCTGCTCCTCGGGGTGGGTCCCGACCAGCTCGGGCTCACCTCGGACGGCGACCAGCCCGGGGCGAGCGCCTCCTCCCTGGCGCAGGTGCAGCAGACCTGCCGGAAGGGGCGGGACGCAAACGCCCAGGAGGACTGCCGGACCGTGGCGGTGGTCAACAGCGTCCAGGCCTACTGGGACAAGGAGTTCGCGCGCCGGGGCGGCACCTACACCCGGGCCCCGACGGTGTTCTTCAGCGGGCGGGTCAACACCGCCTGCGGCGCCGCGTCGTCGTCCGTCGGGCCCTTCTACTGTCCCGCCGACCGCAAGGTCTATCTGGACCTCGGCTTCTTCGACGATCTCCGGACGAAGTTCGGCTCCGGCGGCGGACCGTTCGCGCAGGCCTATGTGGTGGCGCACGAGTACGGGCACCACGTGCAGAACCTGACGGGCACGCTGGCCCGCTCGCAGGACGGCGTGAGCGGCGCGGACAGCAACTCGGTGAAGGTGGAGCTCCAGGCCGACTGCTACGCGGGGGTGTGGGCGCGGCACGCGACCACGACACCGTCCGCGTCGACGGGCAAGCCGTTGCTGACCTCGCTGACGGACGCCGACATCCGCGACGGCCTGGACGCGGCGGCGGCCGTCGGCGACGACCGGATCCAGCAGCGCTACCAGGGCCGGGTGACGCCGGAGACCTGGACGCACGGGTCGGCGAGACAACGGCAGCAGTGGTTCTACCAGGGCTTCACCAGCGGCGACATGGCGCAGTGCAACACCTTCCGGTGAGCGGGGCCGTGCCGGGGGCGCGAGCCGCGGGGCGTTGTCAGTGGCCGGTGCCAGACTGGGCAGCGGATCGGAATCCGGCAGTTTGTCACGGGACGGAGTGATCGGTATGGCTGGCACGAACGGGCGCCCGAGCATCTACCCATCGGTGCTGTACGCGGACGCGAAGGCGGCGATCAGGCAGCTCACGGAGGCTTTCGGCTTCACCGAGCTGGCCGTCTACGAGGGGGAGGACGGCTCGGTGATGCACGCCGAGCTGGTGCAGGGCAACGGCGCGGTGATGCTCGGCTCCAAGGGGCGCGGCGGCCGTTTCGACGAGGCGATGAAGAGCGCGGGCCCCTGCGGGGTGTACGTCGTCGTGGACGACGTGGACGCGCACCACCGGCGGGCCGTGGAGCACGGCGCGGAGATCCTGATGGCCCCGACCGACCAGGACTACGGCTCGCGGGACTACATGGCCCGCGATCTGGAGGGCAACATCTGGAGCTTCGGCACCTACGCCCCGGAGATCGGCGCGTAGGGCCGGCTCCCCGCCCCGGCCGGGGCGTTCAGCTCCCGCCGGTGTGCACCTGGAAGGCGGCCCGGCGTACGGCCTTGGCGAGCGCCGGGTCCGGGTGGGCGGCGGCGAGCGCGACCAGCACCTGCACGGTGCGCGGGTGTCCGACCGCGCGCACCTCGTCCAGGAGGGCGGGCACGGTGGGCTGCACCGCCGACTCCAGGTGACGGACGAGCAGCGGGGCCTCGCCGTGGTCGGCGACGGCGGCCGCGGTGTCGACCCACAGCCAGGTGGACTCGGCGCGGGTGAGGACCTCGTGGGCGTCCTCGGGGTCGTAGCCGTCGTGCTCGGCGAGCCACAGCAGGGCGTAGGGGCGCAGCGAGGGCTCCTCGGCCACGGCGCGCACGTCCGGCTCGGCGGGTGCGCCGACCACGCGCAGCGCCTCGAAGGCGAGGCCGCGGGTGAGGGCGTCCTCGCCGCGGGCCGCGCCGATGAGTTCGGTGACGGCGCCGCCGACCGGGCGGGCGGCGAGCCAGGCGCGGTACTCGGCGCGGGCGGCGTTGGGCCGGAGCTGGGCGCAGCCGCGGAGCATGTCCTCGGCGGACTGCTCGATGTTGCCGGCGGGGCTCTGCGCGGCGACGCAGATCTGCTCCAGCTTGACCCAGACCGCCCAGCTCCCGAGCGCGGTGAGGGTGGCCTGTCCCTCGCCGTAGGTCAGGGCGCCGACGGAGGCGAGGGCCTGGAGGGCCCATTCGAGGAGGGGGGCGAGGGGGGCGTCGGGGACCTCGGCGGGTTCCGGGGCGGGGTCGGTCGCGGGCTCGGGGCCGTAGGTGATCTCGCAGCGCTCGGTGCGCAGTTCCGTGACGCGCTGCCCGAGGAGGTCGAGCAGCTGGTCCACGGGGACGGGTCCGGCGGAGAGCTGGAGGAAGGAGAGCACCTGGGGCATCGCGGAGACGACCTCGGCGACGGCCGCGGGCTCGCGGTCCGCCGGCTCGGGGTAGGCGAGGGACCAGGCGTCGAAGAGGGCGACCCAGCCGCGCAGGACGGCGCTGTCGTCGCGGCTCCAGGCGCGCAGCCGCCATCCGGGGCGGGCGTCGTCGCCGTGCACCTCGATGAGGCCGGCCAGGCGTGCGGTGTCCCAGTCGGCGCGGACCTTGACCGGGGTCAGCCCGAGGTCCGTGGCGGCCCGCTCGGCGGTGGCGTCCGAGAGGGTGCCCTTGCCGTCGGGGTTCGCGGCGTCGCGCCCCGGGCGCAGGGCGGCGTCGGCCCAGCGCGCCACGCGGGCCGCGTCGGACAGGCCGGTGCGCGCCATGCGGGCGAGTTCCGCGGGCGGCGGTGTGCCTTCCGGCGGTCGCGGTGCGGGGCGGCGGGTGCGGCGCTGGGTCACCGCTCGGGGAGCGGTCGCGAGGGACCGCGGGCTGACGAGTCGGAGCCTGGAGTCGCGCGGGTTACGGGACGTCACGGGTGCAGTCTTGCGGTTGACAGTCCGAAAACCCAAACGGAATGCCCGCGCAGGCCACGGGCGCGATGGGAGCGGGCCCCTCCCGGGGTGCCCGGCGCACGGGAACGGGGGCCGCGCCGAGTTGTCCGGGACCCAACCGGAAGGCGGCCTCTCCAGCCGGCCGGGACGCTCACATCAGGGGGGTGAGGAACCGGCGCAGGGCTTCCTCGTAGGCCGCCGGGTCGGCGTTCCACATGGCGCCGTGCGGGGCGTTCGGGACGGTGTGCAGGGTGACGAGGTCGGGCCGGCTCGCGGCGAGGCGGCGGGAGGCGCCCCAGGGCGCGATGCCGTCGTCGGGGCCGTGCACCAGCAGCGTGGGCACCTTGACCTGGTCGGGGTGCGCGGCGTGCGCGATGCGGTCGCCGCGTACGCCGGTGCGGCCCTGGGCCGCGCGCACGGCGAGCGGCAGCAGGAAGCCCGGGGTGTGGCGGGCGCCGGCGAGGGCTCGCAGCGTGGTCTCCCAGTCGAGGACGGGTGAGTCCAGGACGAGCCCGGAGATGCGCTCGCGCAGCGCGGAGTGGGCGGCGGCGCGCAGGGCCATCGTGGCTCCGGTCGACCAGCCGTACAGGACGACCCGCTCGGCGCCGAACCGCACGGCGTACCGGATGGCCGCGTCGAGGTCGCGCCACTCGGTCTCGCCGAGGTGGTTCAGGCCGTCGGGCGGGCGGGGTGCGCCGAGGTCGCCCCGGTAGGCGAGGTCGAGGACGGGGAAGTGCCGGTCGTTCAGGAACCCCATCAGGTTCATGGGGTGTTCCCGGGTGGCGCCCAGGCCGTGCACGGTGATGACCCAGGTGTCGCGGACCGCGGGTACGAACCAGGCGGGAAGGGCGCCGAGTTCGCCGGGCACGTCGACGTCCGCGTGTTCGAGTCCGAGGGCGGACCCGGGGTCGCCGACGTACAGGTTGGGGGTCAGCCAGACCTTGTCGCCGGGCTCCAGGGACCCGTGCGTGACGCGTTCCAGGCTGCGTACGACGGTGTCCGCGGTGTGGGGCACGGAGTTCAGGAGGGGTCCGACGACCGCGTGGGAGCCGTCGCCGGCGAGGCCGTAGGTTCCCGGCCGCCGGGACGCGAGGGCCCGGGTGAGGGTGATTCCGCCCGACGTCGTGGCGTGCACGGTCAGCCGGGGTTCGGTGGGCAGAGGCTTGCCGGGCCTCGTCTTCAGCGCGGCGTCGCTGGCGAACCGGCCCGCCGCCACGGAGGCCGCGCCCGCGGCTATGGCTACGGTGACGGCCGCTGCCGTGGCTCTTAGGGTGCGCACCCGACCAGTTTCCCGGGGGACCGGGCCATCGGCCAGCGGGAGCGCGTGCGGGAGTGACGCGGCGCGCCCGCCGGACCTCCGTGCCGGGGCCCGGTGGGCGCGCCTCAGCCCTGCTGGCCGTAGCCCCGCAGCCGCTCCCCCGCCTCCTCCAGCTGGGCCGGGGAGAGCAGGGCGGGCGTGATTCCGGGGACCGAGGAGGAGAGGAGCCAGACGCGGCACATCCATTCGAGCTGGGCCGTGCGGTCGTACGCCTGGTCCAGCGAGGCTCCGTGGGCGATGGTGCCGTGGTTGCGCAGGAGGCAGGCGCTGCGGCCGCTCAGGGCCCGGAGGGTGTGCTCGGCCAGTTCCGGCGTGCCGTAGGCCGCGTAGGGGGCGACGCGGACCGGGCCGCCGAGGGCCGCCGCCATGTAGTGGACGAGCGGGAGTTCGGGGACGAGGAGCGAGACGGCCGTCGCGTGGGGCGCGTGCGTGTGGACCACGGCCCGCGCCTCGGTCGCGCGGTACACCGCGAGGTGCAGGGGCAGTTCGCTGGTCGGGCGCAGGGAACCGAGCACCTGCCGGCCGTCGAGGTCGACGCCGGTGATGTCGTCGTGCGTCAGCCGGTCGTAGGGGACGCCCGTGGGCGTGACCAGGACGGTGTCGCCGACGCGGACCGAGACGTTGCCGGACGTGCCGACGACCAGCCCGTCGGCGACCGTGCGCCGGGCCGTGGAGACCAGTTCGCCCCAGGCCCGCCGCAGAGCGTCCCGCCCGCCCTTCCCGTCCGGGGCGCGCTTCCCGTCGGTCCCGTCCGGCGCATGCTTCCCGTCGGGGGTGTCCTTCCCGCCGGTCTCGTCCGGCTCGTCCGGCTCGTCCGAGCCGCGGGGCTCGTCGGTCCCGTCCGGCACGTCCGAGCCTCGGGGCTCCTCGGGCCCTCCCGGAGTCCCTGTCCGCTCGTGCCCGTCCGGTGCGTCCTGGTGCCGCTCAGTCATGACGCGATCCTGCCAGCCGCCGTCTTCCGCGCACGGCGTGCGAGCCTGCTTCAGGCCGGACGCGGGAGGGACGGGACCCTCCAAGGCCTCACGGTTGTATGTGATTTACGTCACGTCACACCGATGGAACGTCGGCGTCACCCGAGGTCGGACAATTACCGCGGATCACACCCCGTGGTCGGCCTGCTACGACCCGGCAGCATCCGGACATCCCGGCGGGACGCCCTCTTCAGGCCTTCGGGCGGTGTGACGACGGCTACCACCTGCGGGTGACGGGGATCTCATCGTTCAAACCCACTCCGAACCGAACGGTTCACGTGCGGCGCGGAGCCCAAGTGGAGCACGGAATTCCGCATCCGTTCGAGCCCGCCGAAGTGCGCCTCGACACAAGCGGAATGGCAATCCACTGTTCGGGACACCAGGCCGCCCGACCCAGTTCACCTTCCGTTCACCCAGGTTGCCTACGTTCCACCTGCCACTGACGTCCAACAGAAGCCTGGGTAAATGGAACACATCACGCTCCTCCTCGGAATCGTGATCGTCACCGCTCTCGTGTTCGATTTCACGAACGGTTTCCACGACACCGCCAACGCGATGGCCACCACCATCTCGACCGGCGCGCTCAAGCCCAAGGTCGCGGTGGCCATGTCCGCCGCCCTCAACCTTGTCGGCGCCTTCCTCTCCGTCGAGGTCGCCAACACGATCTCCAAGGGCCTCGTCGACGAGACGGGCATCCGGCCAGAGGTGATCTTCGCCGCGCTCGTCGGCGCGATCCTCTGGAACCTGGTGACATGGCTCGTCGGACTTCCGTCCAGCTCCTCGCACGCCCTCATGGGCGGCCTGGTCGGCGCCACCATCGCCTCCGCCGGTACCGGCGCCGTGCACGGTGACGTCCTGGTCGGCAAGGTGCTTCTGCCCGCCGTCGCCGCCCCGATCGTCGCCGGACTGGCCGCCATGGTCGCCACCCGGCTGTCGTACAAGCTGAGCGGCGGCGCCGACACCAAGGCCACCAAGAAGGGCTACCGCGCCGGCCAGATCGCCTCCGCGGGCCTGGTCTCGCTGGCCCACGGCACCAACGACGCGCAGAAGACGATGGGCATCATCACCCTGGCCCTGGTCGCCGGTGGCGCCGTCGCTCCCGACTCCGACCCGCCGGTCTGGGTCATCCTGTCCGCCGGTCTCGCCATCGCGCTCGGCACCTACCTGGGCGGCTGGCGCATCATCCGCACGATGGGCAAGGGCCTGACCGACCTTCAGCCGCAGCAGGGCTTCGCCGCCCAGACCAGCGCGGCGACGGTCATCCTGGCCTCCTCGCACATCGGCTTCTCCCTCTCCACCACGCACTCGGTCTCCGGTTCCGTGATGGGCGCGGGTCTCGGCCGCAAGGGCGGTGTGGTCCGCTGGTCCACCGCCACCCGCATGGTCGTCGCCTGGGTCCTCACGCTGCCCGCCGCCGCCCTGGTCGGCGCGCTCGCCGAATGGGTGACCGGTTTCGGCGCCTGGGGCACCACGCTGGTCGCCGTCTTCCTGGTCGGTTCCAGCTTCGCGATCTGGCGCCGCTCGCGCCGCGAGGTCGTCGACCACAACAACGTGAACGACGTCGAGGAGCCCCCCGGCGTGGTGACGCAGGCCATCGCCGCCGTCACCCCGCCCCCGGCCGGCACCCTGTCCGAGGGCCTCACGGCCACCATCCCGGCTCCGGCCGAGCCCACGGTGAACCCGTCGGCGCCGTCCCGAGTGGCCTGAGAACCGAAGGAAGAAACAGCATGCACATCGACTGGTCAGCCCTCGGATCGGTCTTCGGGGTCAGCCTCGGAGTGACCGTGGCCCTCGTCGCCCTCTTCACCCTCGGCGTCGCCGGCCTCTCCAAGAAGGAGACCGCCCAGGGCGGTTCCGCGGTCGCGGCGGCCACCGGCGCGTACGTCTGCTTCGCGGCCTGCGCGGCGGCGGTGGCGTACGGCATCTCTCTGATCATCACCAAGTAGCCCGCCACGGGCGGCCCGGAACCGGGCCGCCCGTGGCGGAACCGCACGTGGGGTGCGGGACGGATCACCGTCCCGCACCCCACGCGTATGTGGGCCTGCGCACACTGTCCCTCCGCAGGTCAACAGCCAGTTGACGGCCGTTCGCACCCCGTGGTGGACTGCCGGAGCCAAGTACGGCGGCATGAGAGGAAGCCGGTGCGAATCCGGCGCGGTCCCGCCACTGTCATCGGGGAAGAAACTCCCCGGGAGCCAGGAACTCTCACCGCCGGTCTCGTCGAACCAGGGCGTGGACACCCTGAGTGAGGACATATCGCCATGCGCGGCTGCCCGTTGCCCGTTCCGCTGAGTACGAGGGTTCCGCTCCACCCCACGGCCGGCTGACCCCGTGCGTGCCGATCGCGTCTTCGCGTACGGCGCCGCCGCCGGCCTCCTCGGCGACCTGCTGCTCGGCGATCCCCGCCGAGGCCATCCGGTCGCCGCCTTCGGGCGGGCCGCCGCGGCCGTCGAACGGACACTGTGGCGGGACCACCGCGGGTGGGGCGCGCTGCACACGGCCGTCTGCGTCGGCGGCGCCACCGGGCTCGCCGCGCTCGCGAGCCGTGCCGTACGCCACTCACGTACCGCCTCCGTGGCCCTGACCGCCGCCGCCACCTGGGCCGTCGTCGGGGGTACCTCCCTCGACCGCGAGGCTCGGGCGATCGGCGGCGCGCTCGCGGCCGGTGACCTCGACGTGGCCCGGGAGCGGCTGCCGCATCTGTGCGGCCGCGACCCGCAGGCACTGGACGCCGACGGCGTCGCCCGCGCCGTCGTCGAGTCCGTCGCCGAGAACACCTCCGACGCCGTCGTGGGCGCGCTGGTCTGGGGCGCCGTCGGCGGTGTGCCCGGACTCGTCGCCTTCCGCGCCGTGAACACGCTCGACGCCATGGTCGGACACAAGTCCCCCCGCCACCGGCGCTACGGCTGGGCCTCCGCCCGGCTCGACGACCTCGCGGGCTGGCCCGGAGCCCGGCTGACCGCCGTCCTCGCGACCGTGGCCGGACCCGACCCGCGCGGCGCCGCGCGCGCCTGGCGCGCGGACGCCGGCAAGCATCCGAGCCCCAACGCCGGGCCCGTGGAGGCCTCGTTCGCGGGCGCGCTCGGCGTGCGGCTCGGCGGCACCCTCTCGTACGGCGGACGGGTCGAACACCGGCCCGTGCTCAACGGCGCGGGGCGTGCCGTCCACGTCCACGACATCGAACGGGCCGTACGGCTCTCCCGGCGCGTCGGCTGGCTCGCGCTCGGCGTGAGCGCCGCCGGACGGGTTCTTCTCACCGGGGCCGGACGGGCTTCATCCACCAGGAAGGGGCGCACCGCATGAGCGGCGGGCTGCTGATCGCCGGAACCACCTCCGACGCGGGCAAGAGCGTCGTGACCGCCGGGATCTGCCGGTGGCTGGCGCGCCAGGGCGTCAAGGTCGCGCCCTTCAAGGCGCAGAACATGTCGCTGAACTCGTTCGTGACGCGCGAGGGCGCCGAGATCGGGCGGGCGCAGGCCATGCAGGCGCAGGCCGCCCGCGTGGAGCCGACCGCGCTGATGAATCCCGTGCTGCTCAAGCCGGGCAGCGACCGCAGCAGCCAGGTCGTCCTGATGGGCAAGCCGGTGGGCGAGATGAGTGCCCGCGGGTTCTTCGGGACGACCGGGTCCGTGACGGACCCCTCGTCAGGTACCGCGCCGGCCGGGGACCGGCTGAGCGGGGGGCACCGGGAGGCACTCCTCGCCACCGTCCTCGACTGTCTGGCGCAGTTGCGGGGCACGTATGACGCGGTGATCTGTGAAGGGGCCGGCAGCCCGGCCGAGATCAATCTGCGGCGCACCGACATCGTGAACATGGGGGTGGCGCGGAACGCGGGGCTTCCCGTGCTCGTCGTCGGCGACATCGACCGGGGCGGGGTGTTCGCCTCGTTCTTCGGGACGGTGGCGCTGCTGTCGCCCGAGGACCAGGCGCTCGTCGCCGGATTCCTCGTCAACAAGTTCCGCGGGGACGTGAGCCTGCTGGAGCCGGGGCTCGACATGCTGCACGGCCTCACCGGGCGGCGCTCGTACGGCGTGCTGCCGTTCCGGCACGGGCTCGGCATCGACGAGGAGGACGGACTGCGGGTCTCGCTGCGCGGGGCCGTCCGTGAGTCGGCTGTCTCCTCCCCCGTCGGCGAGGACGTGCTGCGGGTCGCCGTCTGCGCGATCCCGCTGATGTCGAACTTCACCGACGTGGACGCGCTCGCCGCCGAACCGGGTGTCGTCGTGCGGTTCGTGGACCGGGCCGAGGAACTGGCCGACGCCGACCTCGTCGTCGTCCCCGGCACCCGGGGCACGGTCAACGCGCTCCGGTGGCTGCGCGAGCGCGGCCTCGCGGACGCCATCGCGCGCCGGGCCGCCGAGGGGCGGCCCGTCCTCGGCGTCTGCGGCGGCTACCAGCTGCTCGGCCAACACATCGAGGACGAGGTCGAATCCCGCGCCGGCCGGGTCGAGGGGCTCGGACTCCTGCCCGTCCGCGTGCGGTTCGCGCGGGAGAAGACGCTGGCGCGGCCGGTCGGCACGGCCCTCGGCGAGCGCGTCGAGGGGTACGAGATCCATCACGGCGTCGCCGAGGTGACCGGCGGCGAGCCGTTCATGTCCGACGGCGACGGACAGGGCCTGGACGGGTGCCGGGTCGGCTCCGTCTGGGGTACGCACTGGCACGGCTCCCTGGAGTCGGACGGTTTCCGGCGGGCCTTCCTGCGCGAGGTGGCCGCCGCCGCGGGCCGCCGCTTCGTGCCGGCCCCCGACACGTCGTTCGCGGCGCTGCGCGAGGAGCAGCTCGACCGGCTCGGCGACCTGATCGAGGAACACGCGGACACGGACGCGCTGTGGCGGCTCATCGAGTCCGGCGCGCCGCAAGGACTGCCCTTCATTCCACCGGGAGCACCCGCATGAGCACAGTGTTGTTGTTGTCGACCGCCGACACGGATCTGCTGGCGGCCCGCGCCAGTGGCGCCGCCTACCGGATCGGCAACCCGACCCGGGTCGACGTCACCGGTGAACTCCCGGCGCTCGTCGAGGGCGCGGACCTGGCCGTCGTGCGGCTGCTCGGCGGCAAGCGGGCCTGGGAGGACGGGCTGGCCTTCCTCAAGGCGTCCGGGATCCCGACCGTGCTGCTGGGCGGCGAATCCGTCCCGGACGCCGAGCTGATGGCCGAGTCGTCGGCGCCCGCGGGCGTGGTCGCCGAGGCGCTGCGCTATCTCGTCGAGGGCGGTCCGGCCAACCTCGGCGAGCTGGCCCGGTTCCTCTCCGACACCGTGCTGCTGACGGGCGAGGGCTTCGAGGAGCCGCACAGGACCGCGGAGTTCGGCGTCCACGGCGAGCGGGCGTTCGCCGAGGGCCGGCCGACGGTCGGTGTGCTGTTCTACCGGGCGCACGAGCTGTCCGGGAACACCGCGTTCGTGGACACCCTGTGCGACGCGATCGAGGCGCGTGGCGCCAACGCCCTCGCCGTGTACTGCGGTTCGCTGCGCGGGGCCGACCCTGGCCTGTACGAGATCCTCGGCCGGGCCGACGCGCTCGTGGCCACGGTCCTGGCGGCGGGCGGCACCCACGCCTCGCAGGCGTCCGCGGGCGGCGACGAGGAGGCCTGGGACATCGGGGCGCTCGCCGACCTCGACATCCCCGTCCTCCAGGGCCTGTGCCTGACCTCGTCGAAGGCCGCCTGGGACGCCTCGGACGCCGCCCTGTCCCCCATGGACGCGGCGATGCAGGTCGCCATCCCGGAGTTCGACGGCCGCCTCATCACCGTGCCGTTCTCGTTCAAGGAGCAGGGCCCCGACGACGTCCCGGTGTACGTCGCCGACCCCGAGCGGGCCGCCCGGGTCGCCGGAATCGCCCTGCGGCACGCGCGGTTGAAGCACAAGCCCAACGCGGAGAAGAAGCTCGGGATCGTCTTCACCGCCTACCCGACCAAGCACTCGCGCGTCGGCAACGCGGTCGGCCTCGACACTCCCGCCTCCGCCGTGCGGGTCCTCGACGCGCTCCGGGACGCGGGCTACGCGCTGACCGACTACCCGGACAACGGCGACGAGTTGATCCACCGGCTGATCGCGGCCGGCGGCCACGACGTCGAGTGGCTGACCGAGGAGCAGCTGGCCGCCGCCCCCGCGCGGGTGCCGCTCGCCGACTACCGGGCCTGGTTCGACACCCTCGACCCGGCGCTGCGCGAGGGCATGCTGGAGGCCTGGGGCGAGCCGCCTGGCTCCCTCTACGTCGACGGCGACGACATCGTGCTCGCCTGCCTGGAGTTCGGGAACGTCGTCGTGATGATCCAGCCGCCGCGCGGCTTCGGCGAGAACCCGATCGCGATCTACCACGACCCCGACATGCCGCCGTCGCACCACTACATGGCCGCCTACCGCTGGCTGGAGAGCAGTTTCGGCGCGGACGCCGTGGTGCACATGGGCAAACACGGCACGATGGAGTGGCTGCCGGGCAAGGGGCTCGGGCTCAGCGGCGGCTGCGCGCCGGACGCCGTCCTCGGCGAACTCCCGCTGGTCTACCCGTTCATCGTCAACGACCCCGGCGAGGGCACGCAGGCCAAGCGCCGCGGACACGCCACGGTCGTCGACCACCTCGTGCCGCCGATGGCCCGCGCCGACACCTACGGCGACCTCGCGAAGCTGGAACAGCTCCTCGACGAGTACGCGCTCGTGTCCGACCTGGACCCGGCGAAGGCCCCCGCGGTCCGCGCGCAGATCTGGACACTGGTCAAGGCGGCCGAGCTCCACCACGACCTGCATGTCGACGAGCAGCCGGACGACGGCGACTTCGACGAGTTCGTGATGCACATCGACGGCTATCTGTGCGAGATCAAGGATGTGCAGATCCGCGACGGTCTGCACATCCTGGGCGGCGGTCCGGAGGCCGAACCGAGGGTGAACCTCGTGCTCGCCGTGCTGCGCGCCTCGCAGGTGTGGGGCGGCGCCGCGAACGCGCTGCCCGGTCTGCGCGCCGCGCTCGCGGAGCACTTCGGCCTGGTGGAGAAGGAGCTGCTGGCCGAGCCGGGGGCTCCGGTGAAGGCGCCCGTCGAGCTGACGGACCTCGTGGAGGGCCCGGCCCGGACGGCGGCCGACGCGATCGACCTCCTGGAGCAGCTGTGCCGCCGGGCGGCCCTCGGCATGGAGGAGCGGGACTGGGACACGGCCGCCGTGCCGGCGCTCGTGCGCGGCCTTCTGGGAACCGAACTCCCGGACGCCGTGGCGGTGCTGGAGTTCGCGTGCCGCGAGGTCGTGCCGCGGCTGGCGCGCACGACGGACGAGATCGGGCACATCCTCAAGGCCCTTGACGGCGGTTACGTCCCGGCGGGACCGTCGGGCTCACCCACCCGCGGGCTCGTCAACGTCCTGCCGACCGGCCGCAACTTCTACTCGGTCGACCCCAAGGCCATTCCGTCCCGGCTCAGTTGGGAGGTCGGCCAGTCCCTCGCGGACTCGCTCGTGCAGCGTTACCTCCAGGACACCGGTGACTATCCGACGTCCGTCGGACTCACCGTGTGGGGCACGTCGGCCATGCGCACCCAGGGCGACGACATCGCGGAGATCCTCGCGCTGCTCGGCTGCCGCCCGGTGTGGGACGACGCCTCGCGCCGGGTCACCGGCTTCGAGATCGTCCCCCTGGACGAGCTGGGCCGTCCGCGCATCGACGTGACGGTCCGCATCTCCGGCTTCTTCCGGGACGCGTTCCCGCACGTGGTCGGTCTGATCGACGACGCGGTGCGCGCGGTCGCCGAGCTGGACGAGCCGGCGGACCGGAACTTCGTGCGCAGGCACGCCGACGAGGACACCGCCGAGCACGGCGACCGGCGGCGCGCGACGGCCCGTATCTTCGGCTCCAAGCCGGGCGCGTACGGCGCCGGTCTGCTGCCGCTGATCGACGCCCGCAACTGGCGCTCGGACGCCGATCTCGCCGAGGTGTACGCCGTCTGGGGCGGCTACGCCTACGGACGCGGGCTCGACGGGCGGGCGGCGCGCGGCGACATGGAGACGGCGTTCCGGCGGATCGCGGTGGCGGCGAAGAACGTCGACACCCGCGAGCACGACCTCGTCGACGCCGACGACTACTTCCAGTACCACGGCGGCATGGTCGCGATGGTCCGCCACCTCACCGGAGCCTCCCCCGAGGCGTACGTCGGCGACTCGGCCGTCCCCGACCAGGTGAAGACCCGCACGCTGGGCGAGGAGACGCACCGCGTCTTCCGGGCCCGGGTGGTCAACCCGCGCTGGATGGCCGCGATGCGCCGGCACGGCTACAAGGGCGCCTTCGAGATGGCGGCGACCGTGGACTACCTGTTCGGCTACGACGCCACCGCCGGGGTCGTGGACGACTGGATGTACGAGAAGCTCAGCGCGGAGTACGTCTTCGACGCGGAGAACCGGGACTTCATGAAGAAGTCCAACCCGTGGGCGCTGCGCGGGATCACCGAACGGCTGCTGGAGGCGGCGGACCGGGGGCTGTGGGCCGAGCCGGACGCGGACACGCTGGAGCGGCTGCGCGCCACCTATCTGGAGCTCGAAGGCGACCTGGAGGGCGACGACCAGTGAGTACCCCGTTTCCGTTCACAGCCGTCGTCGGCCAGGACGACCTGCGGCTTGCGCTGCTGCTGAACGCCGTCTCGCCCGCCGTGGGCGGTGTGCTGGTGCGCGGCGAGAAGGGCACTGCCAAGTCGACCGCGGTACGGGCCCTTTCGGCGCTGCTCCCGGAGGTGGCCGTCGTACCCGGGTGCCGGTTCTCCTGCGACCCGGCGGCCGCCGACCCGGCCTGCCCGGACGGGCCGCACGAGGCCGCCACCGGAGCGCAACGCCCCGCCCGGATGGTCGAGTTGCCCGTCGGTGCCTCCGAGGACCGGCTGGTCGGCGCCCTGGACATCGAACGGGCGCTCGCGGAGGGCGTGAAGGCCTTCGAACCGGGACTGCTGGCCGACGCGCACCGCGGCATCCTGTACGTCGACGAGGTCAACCTGCTCCACGACCACCTGGTCGACCTGCTGCTGGACGCGGCGGCGATGGGCGCCTCGTACGTGGAACGCGAGGGTGTCTCCGTACGCCATGCGGCGCGGTTCCTGCTCGTGGGGACCATGAACCCCGAAGAGGGCGAGCTGCGGCCGCAGTTGCTCGACCGGTTCGGGCTGACCGTCGAGGTGGCCGCCTCGCGCGAACCCGATCAGCGGGTCGAGGTCGTGCGGCGCAGGCTCGCCTACGACGACGACCCGGCCGGCTTCGCCGCGCGCTGGGCCGACGAGGAGGCCGCCGTGCGGGCGCGGATCGTGGCGGCCCGCGCGCTGCTGCCCTCCGTACGGCTCGGGGACGGGGCGCTGCGGCAGATCGCGGCGACCTGCGCGGCCTTCGAGGTGGACGGCATGCGCGCCGACATCGTGATGGCGAGGACGGCGACCGCGCTCGCCGCGTGGGCCGGGCGGAGCGAGGTGATCGCCGAGGACGTGCGGCAGGCGGCGCTGCTCGCGCTGCCGCACCGGCGGCGCCGCAACCCCTTCGACGCGCCCGGCCTGGACGAGGACAGGCTCGACGAGACGCTGGAGGAGTTCGGCGGCCCGGACGAGGACTCCTCCGGCGAGGGTCCCTCCGACGACGACCCGGACCCGGATCCGGACGGGCCGGGCGGGGGCGGGCAGCCTCCCCAGGACGGACCGGACGACGGCTCCCCCGCCGGTGACGTCCCGGCCCAGGGCGAGCCCTCGCAGGACGGGAAGGCACCGGCCGGACAGAGCGGCGAGCGGTCCCCCGTACGGGCCGGCGAGCCCTTTCGCACGAAGGCGCTGAGCGTGCCGGGACTGGGCGAGGGCGCGGCAGGGCGGCGTTCGCGGGCGCGCACGGAGCACGGCCGGACGATCGGGTCGCGGCGGCCCCGCGGGGCGCTCACCAAGCTGCACCTGGCGGCGACCGTGCTGGCGGCGGCCCCGCACCAGCGGGCGCGCGGGCGGTCGGGTCGCGGTCTTGTCGTGCGGCGGGACGATCTGCGGCAGGCGACGCGGGAGGGCCGTGAGGGCAACCTCGTGCTGTTCGTCGTGGACGCCTCCGGGTCGATGGCGGCGCGGCAGCGGATGGGCGCGGTCAAGGGCGCGGTGCTGTCGCTGCTGCTCGACGCCTATCAGCGGCGGGACAAGGTGGGTCTGGTGACCTTCCGCGGGTCGGCCGCCGAGGTCGCGCTGCCGCCGACCTCCTCGGTGGACGCGGCGGCGGCCCGGCTGGAGTCGCTGCCGACGGGCGGCCGCACTCCGCTCGCTGCCGGACTGCTGAAGGCGCACGAGGTGCTGCGGGTGGAACGGCTGCGGGACCCGGCGCGGCGCGCGCTCGTCGTGGTGGTGACGGACGGGCGCGCCACGGGCGGACCCGAGCCGGTGGCGCTGGCCGGTCGGGCGGCACGGCTGTTCGCGGCCGGACAGGTCGCCTCGGTGGTCGTCGACTGCGAGAGCGGACCGGTCAGGCTCGGCCTCGCGGGCCGGCTCGCGGGTGAACTGGGCGGGACCGCGGTGACGCTGGACGAGCTGCGGGCCGATTCCATCGCCGGTCTCGTCCGGGACGTACAGGGCGCGAAGGGTGCGCAGGGGACCATGAGGAGGGCCGCGTAGTGCCGCAGGGACAGCCGAGTGTCGTACCGGACGACGGCCTGACGACCCGTCAGCGCCGCAACCGTCCGCTGGTCGTCGTGCACACGGGGATCGGCAAGGGCAAGTCCACCGCCGCGTTCGGGCTCGCGCTGCGCGCCTGGAACCAGGGGTGGCCCATCGGGGTGTTCCAGTTCGTCAAGTCGGCGAAGTGGAAGGTCGGCGAGGAGAACGCGCTGCGCGTGCTCGGCGCCTCCGGCGAGGGCGGGTCCGTCGACTGGCACAAGATGGGCGAGGGCTGGTCCTGGGTCCAGCGCGACGCGCAGATGGACAACGAGGAGAAGGCCCGCGAGGGCTGGGAGCAGGTCAAGCGCGACCTGGCCGCCGAGACGTACAGGCTGTACGTGCTCGACGAGTTCGCGTACCCGATGCACTGGGGATGGATCGACACCGACGAGGTCGTCGCGGTGCTGCGGGACCGTCCCGGCACCCAGCACGTCGTGATCACCGGGCGCAACGCCCCGGAGAAGCTGGTCGAACTGGCCGATCTCGTGACCGACATGTCCAAGGTCAAGCATCCGATGGACGCCGGCCAGAAGGGCCAGAGGGGCATCGAGTGGTGACGTCCGTTCCCCGGCTGGTGGTCGCCGCGCCCTCCTCGGGCAGCGGCAAGACCACCGTCGCCACGGGGCTGATGGCGGCCTTCGCCGCGCGGGGGCTCGCCGTGTCCCCGCACAAGGTGGGGCCCGACTACATCGACCCCGGCTATCACGCGCTCGCCACCGGACGCGTGGGGCGCAATCTCGACGCGTACCTGTGCGGCGCCGGGCTGATCGGCCCGCTGTTCGCGCACGGGGCGCGCGGCTGCGACCTCGCGGTCGTCGAAGGCGTGATGGGGCTGTACGACGGGGCCGCGGGCGAGGGGGAGCTCGCGTCCACGGCCCATGTGGCGAAGCTGCTGCGCGCGCCGGTGGTGCTGGTGGTCGACGCCTCCTCGCAGTCCCGGTCCGTGGCCGCGCTGGTGCACGGTTTCGCGTCCTGGGACCCCGGGGTGCGGATCGGGGGCGTGATCCTGAACAAGGTCGCCTCGGACCGGCACGAGGAACTGCTGCGCGACGCGCTGGACTCCTCCGGGGTGCCGGTGCTCGGTGTGCTGCGGCGGGCGCCGCAGGTGGACACACCGTCGCGGCACCTCGGTCTCGTGCCGGTCGCCGAGCGGCGGGCGGAGGCGGTCGCGGCCGTCGCGGCGATGGCGGCGCAGGTCTCCGCCGGGTGCGACCTGGACGCGCTGGCGGCGCTGGCGCGCACTGCCGGTGCCTTGCCGGATGCGGCCTGGGACCCGGCCGAGGCCGTGGCCCCGCCCACCCACGACCACCCGACTCGCGCCACCGACGGGCAGGCGCCCGCGCGCGCCGTCCCCGGCGCCGAGGCGCTCACCGGCCACCCGACCCGCACGGCCGGGATGCAGGCGCCCGCGCGGGCCCTCCCCGGCGCCGAGGCGCTCACCGACCGCCCGACCCGCACGGCGGGGAAGCAGGCGCCACTGCCCGCCGTCGCCGGCGGGAAGGCCGTCCCTGGCCACCCGGATCGCCCGGACGGTCGGCGGGCGCCCGTGGTCGCCGTCGCCGGCGGGGAGGCGTTCACCTTCTCCTACGCCGAGCACACCGAACTGCTCGCCGCGGCCGGTGCCGAGGTCGTCCCCTTCGATCCGCTCCGCGACGAGCACCTGCCGGACGGGACCCGGGGTCTCGTCATCGGCGGCGGCTTCCCCGAGGTGTACGCGGCCGAGCTGTCCGCCAACGAACCGCTGCGCAAGGCCGTCGCCGCCCTCGCGGAGTCGGGCGCCCCCGTGGCCGCCGAGTGCGCCGGGCTGCTCTATCTGTGCCGGGAACTGGACGGACGGCCGATGTGCGGAGTGCTCGACGCGAGCGCCCGGATGGACGAACGGCTCACCCTCGGCTACCGCGACGCCGTGGCCCTCGGCGACAGCGTGCTCGCCGCGGCCGGCACCCGCATGCGCGGCCACGAGTTCCACCGCACGGTCGTGGAGCCCGGCGCCGGGACGTCCCCCGCCTGGGGGCTGCGCACCCCCGTACGCCGCGTCGAAGGCTTCGTCCGGGACGGCGTGCACGCGAGTTATCTCCACACGCACTGGGCATCCGAGCCCGGTGTGGCCCGTCGGTTCGTCGAGAGGTGCCTGACGTCATGAGCAGCAAGCTGATCGGGGTGGGGGTCGGCCCCGGCGATCCGGAGCTGGTGACCGTCAAGGGCGTCAACGCCCTGCGCGCCGCGGACGTGGTCGTCGTCCCCGTGATGGCTGCGCCGAACGGGGAGGACGGCGGCGAGCGGGGGCGGGCCGAGGCGACCGTCCTGCACTACGTGCCCGAGCAGAAGGTCGTCCGGGTGGTGTTCGCGCTCAACGAGCGCAGCGACCGGGAGCGGCGCGAGGCCGCCTGGGACGCCGCCGGCGAGCGGGTCGCCGGACTGCTCGGCCGGCACGGCACCGTCGCGTTCGCCACCATCGGCGACCCCAACGTGTACTCGACGTTCACCTATCTCGCCCACACGATCGGGCGGCTCGTGCCCGGCACGGTCGTGGAGACCGTGCCCGGCATCACCGCCATGCAGGACCTCGCCGCGCGCTCGGGGGCCGTTCTCACCGAGGGGACCGAGCCGCTCACGCTCGTCCCGGTGACCGCGGGGGCGGCCGTGCTCAAGGACGCGCTGAACGGGCCCGGCACGGTGGTCGCGTACAAGTTCGGCCGGCAGGCCGCCGAGGTGGCCGAGGCGCTGCGTGACAGCGGGCGGATCGAGGACGCCGTCTGGGGGTCGGCACTCGGCCTGGAGGACGAGTCGATCCGGTCCGCCGCGGAGCTCGACGGCGAGCCGCTGCCGTACCTCTCGACGCTCATCGCGCCCGCGCGCCGCGACGGGACGCGCGGCGGAAAGCTGTGACCCGCACCCGCCTGGCACGCCCGTCGGCCCCCGCGCCCGCGGGGCGTCCGACCGGCCCGGCGCACCGCCGGGGCTCAGCCGGCGAGGCCCACGACCAGCCAGATGAAGGCCACGCCCGCGACCGTGCACAGCAGGGTCGAGCGGGCGGGGTGCTCGTGGTGCGCCTCGGGGAGGATCTCGGCGGCGGCGAGGTAGAGGAGTACACCGCCGAACAGGCCGAGGTAGCCGCCGAGCAGCCGCTCGGGGATGGTGAAGAAGAGCGTCGAGGCGGCGCCGATCATCGGGGCCGCAGCGTCCGCGTACAGCATGAGCAGGGCCTTGCGGCGGGCGTTCCCGTACAGGCTCGTGATCGTGTACGTGTTGAAGCCGTCGGCGAAGTCGTGGGCGACGACCGCGAGGGACACCGCCAGCCCCATCCCGCCGCCGACCTGGAAGGCGGCGCCGATCGCCACGCCGTCCATCGCGCTGTGGCCGACCATCGCTGCGGCGGCCGTGAGGCCCACCTGGGGCACGCGTCCGTCGTGCTCCTCACCGCCGTGCGCGGCCTGACGGTGGGCGAGGAGCCGTTCGACCAGATGGGCCAGCAGGAAGCCGGCCACGAACAGCAGCAGCGCGGCCGGTACGCCGAACACCTCGGTGCCCGCCGCGTCCAGCGCCTCCGGCAGCAGATCGAGGCCGACCACGCCGAGCATCAGGCCACCGGCCAGGCCGAGCACCAGATGACGGCGGTCGGTCACCCGCTGCGCGGTCCAGCCGCCGACCAGCGTCATCAGGAACGCGCCGAGCGCGACGAGGACCGCCATAGGCCCTTGCTATCCGATGCACCCCCGTTCGCGCACATCGGGCGACGGCCCCGGCCCCGCCGAGGCGTTCCCCGCACAGCCGCTGTGCGGCACCCCTGATGTCCCGCAGTACTCGTAGGAGAGGACCGATTCCCATGGCCGATGCCCCCACCGGCAAAGTGACCTTCGTCGGTGCCGGCCCCGGCGCCGCCGACCTGCTGACCTTCCGCGCCGCGCGCGCCATCGCCGAGGCCGACGTCGTGATCTGGGCGGCGAGCCTGGTGCAGGCCGAGGTTCTCGGCCACGCGCGCGAGGGCGCCGAGATCCTCGACTCGGCGACGATGTCGCTGGAGGACGTCGTCGCCGTCTACGAACGGGCCCGCGCCGAGGGCCTGCGGGTGGCGCGGATCCACTCCGGTGACCCGGCCCTGTGGGGCGGCACGCAGGAGCAGGTCGACCGGTGCGCCGGGCTCGGCATCGAGACCGAGATCGTGCCGGGTGTCTCGTCCTTCTCCGCCGTCGCCGCGCTGGCCCAGCGCGAGCTGACGATCCCCGAGGTCGCGCAGTCCGTGATCCTCACCCGGCTCGGCGGCGGCAAGACGCCGATGCCGCCCGGCGAGGACGTGCGGGAGTTCGCGAAGCACGGCACGACGATGGCGCTGTTCCTGTCGGCGGCGCGCAGCGGACAGCTCGTACGGGAGCTGCTGGAGGGCGGCTACCCGACGACCACCCCCGTCGTGGTCGCCTACCAGGCGACCTGGCCGGAGGAGCTGATCGTGAAGTGCACGGTCGGCACGCTGGAGGACACCGTCAAGGAGCACAAGCTCTGGAAGCACACGCTCTTCCTGGTCGGCCCGGCCCTCGACGCGAGCGGCACCCGCTCGCACCTCTACCACCCCGGTCATTTCCACGGCTTCCGCAAGGCCGACCCCGAGGCGCGCGCCGAGCTGCGCGCCGCCCGCCGCAGCGGTGCGGGCCGTGCGCAGGACCCCGCGTCGTGAGCGTGGACGTCAGCGACACGGCGGGCCTGCCGGCCGGCCCGTCGGGCGCGGCGCAGGAGGCGGCGGCGGGAGTGTCCGCCGGTCCTGCGGACCGCTCCGGTGTGATCACCGTCGTCGGTACGGGCACGGGGGCGCCGCTGTCCCCGGAGGCCGAGGGTGTGCTCGCGAGGGCCGGGCTCGTCGTGGGTGCCCGGCGGCATCTGGCGGCGGCCCGGCCGCCGGAGCGGGCCGAGCGCCTGGTGCTCGGGCCGCTGGCACCCGCCCTGGACCGCATCGAGCGGTACACGGACGCCGGGGCGCCGGCCGGCCCGGTCGTGGTGCTCGCCTCGGGCGACCCGGGGTTCTTCGGGATCGCCCGGGCGCTCGCGGAGCGGTTCGGGGCCGGGCGGCTGGACGTCCGGCCGGGCGTCCCGTCCGTGGCGGCCGCCTTCGCCCGCCTCGGCCTGCCCTGGGACGACGCGGTGGTGGTCAGCGCGCACGGGCGCGATCTGCGCACGGCCGTCCAGATCTGCCGGTCGCGGCCCAAGGTGGCCGTGCTGACCGCTCCCGGGTCCGGTCCCGCCGAGCTGGGCGCCTCCCTCGCCGACGCGGGCGCCGAGCGTGTCCTGGTGGTGGCGCGGGCCCTCGGCGACCCGGAGCACGAGGACGTCGAGCGGGTCACGCCCGCCGAGGCCGCCGCCCGCGACTGGGGTCCGGCGGTCAGCGTCGTGCTGTGCCTGGACGAGTCGCGGTCCCTGGCCCCCGTGCGGACCGTCGCCGGGCCGGCCGCCGGTCCCGGCCGATGGGCCCTGGACGAGAGCGAGTTCGCCCACCGCGACTCGATGATCACCAAGTTCGAGGTGCGGGCGCTGGCGCTGGCAAGGATCGGACCGCGGCTCGGCGACCTGGTCTGGGACATCGGCGCGGGCTCGGGGTCCGTCGCCGTGGAGTGCGCGCGGTTCGGCGCCGCGGTCACCGCGGTCGAGAAGACCCAGGACGGCTGCGAACGCGTCCGCGCCAACGCGGCGGCGCACGGCGTGGACGTGCGGGTCGTGCGGGGGTCCGCGCCGGCGGTGCTGTCCGGCCTGGACGAGCCGCACGATCCGGACGCCGTCTTCATCGGCGGCGGCGGACGTGAACTGCCCGCCATCGTCACGGAGTGCGCGCGCCGGGCCCGGCGCGCCGTCGTCGTCGCGATGGCCTCGCTCGACCGGGTGCCCGCCGCCCGTGACGCGCTCACCTCCGCCGGATTCACCTGCGACGGCGTCCTGTTGCAGTCCTCGCGGCTCGCCCCGCTGCCGGGTGGCGTCTCCCGGCTCGCGGCGGCCAATCCCGTCTTCGTGCTGTGGGGCGTCCGGCCTCCGGCCCGTACCGAAGGAGTTCCCCAGTGATCGGCCTGATTTCCGCGACGGCGGCGGGCGCGGCGGCCCGTGACCGGCTCGCCGCGGCCTGGTCCACGCGTACCCGGGTGTACGACGGGCCCGTGGCGGACGCCGTGCGGCGGGCCTTCGCGGAGTGCGACCAGGTGGTGTGCTTCCTCGCCACGGGCGCGGTCGTACGGCTCGTCGCACCGCTGCTCTCGGACAAGGGGGCGGACCCCGGGGTGGTGTGCGTCGACGAGGCGGGACGGTTCGCCGTGTCGCTGGTCGGCGGCCACGCGGGCGGGGCGAACGAACTCGCCCGCGAGGTCGGGGAGTTGCTGGAGGCCGAGCCGGTGGTGACGACGGCGACCGACGCGGTGGGCGTACCCGGTCTCGACACGCTCGGCCTTCCGGTCGAAGGGGATCTCGCCGGGGTCTCGCGGGCCATGCTGGACGGCGAACCGGTCGTGCTGGAGCGGGAGTCGGCCTGGCCGCTGCCCGCGCTGCCGGCGAACGTGGGCAGTCCCGCGGCGCCGGGAGCCGCCGTCGTCCGGGTGAGCGACCGGGTCCGGGAGACCGGCGCGCGCGAGGTCGTCCTGCGTCCGCCGTCCCTCGTCGTCGGTGTCGGAGCCTCCCGGGGCGCGCCCGTGGAGGAGGTCGTCGGGCTCGTCCGGGACGCGCTGCGCGAGGCCGGTCTCTCCGAGCGGTCGGTCGCCCGGCTCGCCACCGTGGACGCCAAGTCCGAGGAGCCCGGCATCGTCGGGGCCGCCGGGCTCCTCGGGGTCCCGGTCGTGACGTACACCGCCGAGGAGCTGGCGGCGGTGGCGGTCCCGAACCCCTCCGGCGCACCGCTCGCCGCCGTGGGCACGCCGTCCGTGGCGGAGGCCGCCGCGCTGCTGGGCGGCGGCGAACTCCTCGTCCCCAAGCGGAAGTCGGCGCGGAGGGACGGGCAGCCCGCCATGGCGACCTGCGCGATCGTGCGCCGCCCGGCGCGCGGGCGGCTCGCGGTCGTCGGCCTCGGCCCCGGGGCCCGCGATCTGCTCACCCCGCGGGCGACGGCGGAACTACGCCGGGCCGCGGTGCTCGTCGGGCTCGACCAGTACGTCGACCAGATCCGCGACCTGCTGCGGCCCGGCACGCTGATCCTGGAGTCGGGGCTCGGCGCCGAGGAGGAGCGGGCGCGCACGGCGGTCGCCGAGGCGCGCCGCGGCCAGGCCGTCGCGCTGATCGGCAGCGGCGACGCGGGCGTCTACGCGATGGCGTCGCCCGCGCTGGCCGAGGCGTCCGACGACATCGACGTCGTCGGGGTGCCGGGGGTGACCGCGGCGCTCGCGGCCGGGGCGATCCTCGGCGCGCCGCTCGGCCACGACCACGTGTCGATCAGCCTGTCCGACCTGCACACGCCGTGGGAGGTCATCGAGCGCCGGGTGCGCGCGGCGGCCGAGGCCGACATCGTCGTGACCTTCTACAACCCGCGCAGCCGGGGCCGGGACTGGCAGCTCCCCAAGGCGCTCACGATCCTCGCGGAGCACCGGGAGCCGACGACGCCGGTGGGTGTGGTGCGCAACGCCTCCCGTCCGGACGAGTCGAGCCGGGTCACGACGCTGGGGTCCCTGGATCCGGGAATCGTCGACATGATGACCGTGGTGACCGTGGGCAACACGGCGACCCGTGAGATCGCCGGGCGCATGGTGACCCCGCGCGGCTACCGCTGGCAGAAG
This sequence comes from Streptomyces sp. NPDC001914, assembly GCF_042891215.1. Classification (NCBI taxonomy): domain Bacteria; kingdom Bacillati; phylum Actinomycetota; class Actinomycetes; order Kitasatosporales; family Streptomycetaceae; genus Streptomyces; species Streptomyces sp. NPDC001914. Next base: position 108,642 of record NZ_JBIASW010000017.1, on the reverse strand, counting down.
GAGGCCGAGTGAGCCGAGTGAGCGTGACACCGCCCGGGCTCCGGGCCGGACACCCCGCCGTACGGGGGTCCTTCCGGCGGCCGCCCGCCCGCCCGGACGCCTCGCGCCCGGCGTCCGCGGCACCCGCTGCACCCACGGCACGGCCGCGCTCCGCCGGCGGCCCGCCGTCCGCGAGCCGTCCCGCGACGCACGAGGGCATGTTCGCGAAGGGCGGTCCGCCGGCACCGGCGGTCGTGCCCGACGCCGTGCCGTACCCCTTTGTTCCCGAGGCCGACCGGGCCTCGACGACCGCTGGGGCCCACCCGGCCCCGACAACCGCTGCGGCCGACTCTGCCGCCAAGGAGACATCGTGACCACCCCGCCCCCCGCCCTGCTCATCGCCGGACACGGCACCCGGGACGAGGCCGGAGCCGAGGCCTTCCGTTCCTTCGTACGGGAGCTGGGCCGCCGCCATCCCGAACTGCCCGTCGCCGGCGGGTTCATCGAGCTGTCGCCGCCCCCGCTCGGCGAAGCCGTCGGCGAACTCGTCGGACAGGGCGTACGGCGTTTCGCCGCCGTACCGCTGATGCTGGTGTCGGCCGGGCACGCCAAGGGCGACATCCCGGCGGCGCTGGCCCGCGAGAAGGAGCGGCACCCGGGGATCTCGTACACCTACGGGCGTCCGCTGGGCCCGCATCCGTCGCTGCTCGCCGTGCTGGAGCGGCGGCTGGACGAGGCCCTGGGCGACAGTGCCGCGACCCCCGAGGAGCGGGCCGAGGTGACCGTGCTGCTCGTCGGCCGCGGGTCCACCGACCCGGACGCCAACGCCGAGGTGCACAAGGCCGCGCGGCTGCTGTGGGAGGGCCGGGGGTACGCGGGCGTCGAGACCGCGTTCGTGTCCCTCGCGGCACCGGACGTGCCCTCGGGCCTCGACCGCTGCGTGAAGCTCGGCGCGCGCCGGATCGTGGTCCTGCCCTACTTCCTGTTCACCGGCATCCTCCCGGACCGGGTGCGGCGGCAGACGCAGGACTGGGCCGCCGCGCACCCCGGGGTGGAGGTGGGCTCCGCCGAGGTCATCGGTCCCGAACCCGAGCTGCTGGACCTGGTCATGGAGCGCTACCGTGAGGCCGTCGCGGGCGATCTGCGGATGAACTGCGACTCCTGCGTGTACCGGATCGCGCTGCCCGGCTTCGAGGACAAGGTGGGGCTGCCCCAGCAGCCGCACTTCCACCCGGACGACGACGGCCACCATGACGGACACGGGCACCACGACGGACACGGGCACCACCATCACGGGGGACACACGCATTCCCATGCCCACTGACCAGGCCGCCGAGGGCGGGCACGATCTGCGGCACCACGGGGACGCCGAGGTGCGCGACGACGGTTCCAAGCTGAGCGATCTGGCCGTGAACGTCCGGGCGGACACCCCGCCCGCGTGGCTCCTCGACCGGATCGCCGCGTCACTGCCCTCCCTCGCCGCCTACCCGGACGGGCGGGCCGCGCGGGCCGCGGTGGCGGCGCGTCACGGGCTTCCGGTGGAACGGGTGCTGCTCACGGCGGGCGCGGCCGAGGCCTTCGTGCTGCTCGCGCGGGGCCTGGAGGTGCGCCGGCCGGTCGTCGTGCATCCGCAGTTCACGGAGCCCGAGGCCGCGCTGCGGGACGCCGGCCACACGGTGGGCCGCGTGCTGCTGCGGGAGGAGGACGGTTTCCGGCTCGATCCGGCGGCCGTCCCCGAGGACGCCGATCTCGTCGTGATCGGCAATCCGACGAATCCGACCTCGGTGCTGCACCCGGCCGGGATTCTCGCCCGGCTGGCCCGTCCCGGGCGGGTGCTGGTGGTCGACGAGGCGTTCATGGACGCGGTGCCGGGCGAGCGCGAGACGCTGGCCGGGCGGACCGACGTCCCCGGTCTCGTCGTGCTGCGCAGTCTCACGAAGACGTGGGGCCTCGCGGGTCTGCGGATCGGCTATGTGCTCGCCGATCCCGGCACGATCGCCCGGCTGGAGCGCGCCCAGCCGCTCTGGCCGGTGTCCACGCCCGCGCTCGCGGCGGCGGAGGCGTGCGTGTCCTCGCAGGCGCTCGCGGAGGCGGGGCACGCGGCACGGCGGATCGCCAAGGACCGGGACCATCTCGTCGCGGGGCTGCGGGAGTTCACCTGCACCGACGGGCTGCGCGTGGTGGAGCCCGCCGAGGGCTCCTTCGTCCTGGTCAGGCTGCCGCGGGCCGCCGGGGTGCGCCGCGCGCTGCGCGATCTCGGGTTCGCGGTGCGGCGCGGGGACACGTTTCCCGGGCTCGGGGACGAGTGGCTGCGGATCGCGGTACGGGACCGGGCGACGGTCAACCGCTTCCTCCAGGCCCTGGACCGGGCGATGACAGTCGCCGCGGACGGCCACACCGGCCACACCGGCAGCACCGGGATCGTCCCGCCCCAGCCGCCCGGCCCGCGCACGTCCCACCAGGCCTGAACGCCGGGACGCTCGCCCCCTGGACGGGGCCCCCGTCCAGCGCCCCCGGCGCCCCAGACGCCCGGGGGCGAGCGTCCCGGCGAACACCGGCCTCGTCGGCACGGCGCCTTGTCAGCCCCTGCGGCGGCGGGAGACCGCGACCGCTCCGCCGCCCGCGGCGAGCAGGGCCACCGCGCCGGCGGTCAGGTACGGCGTCATGGAGCTGCCCCCGGTCTCGGCGAGGTTGCCCTCCTCGCGGCCGCCCTGCGGAGTCGCCTCGGCCTCCGGGGTGGGGGCCTCCTCGGCGGGAGCGGGCGACGCGGACTCCTCGGGGGCGGGCGCGGCCGGTGACTCGCAGGTGGCCTTCGCCAGGGTGACCGTGCCCTCGACCTGGGCCACGCCCAGCTTCAACGGGTCGACGGACACGTTCAGTTCGAGCGCGGTGGCCGCGGCCGTCCGGGACGTGGTCCCGGTCCTGGAGAGGTCGAGCCGCACCTCACCGACGCCGGGGACCTTCACGTGCGTCGGGCCGCCCGTCGTCAGGGTGACCTTCTTGCCCAGGACGCGGACGGATCCGAGCAGGTTCGCGGTGGCGACGGGCTTCTTCCCCGCCTCGCAGGTCGCCTTCGAGGTCACTTCGGAGACCTCGATGAGCGAGAGCAGCGGTAGCCCGGGGACGTGGACTGCGGCGTGCGCGAGACGGGTCGAGCCCTCGGCCTTCTCGGCGGAGACGGTGGCCTCGGCCGTGGCGACCTCGGCGCGCAGCACGCTGAAGGGACGCCCGCGGTCGACGCCGTCCAACTGGGCGGTGAGCGCGGTCTCCTCGGCACTCTGCGGTGCCTGCACCTCGTTCAGGGAGACCGCGAGCGGGACGTCCACGGTCTTCTTGAGGAGGGACACGTCGAGGCCGGTACGGAGCACGACGGCGCTCGCGCGGCCGTGGTCACCGGTCGCGTGGGCGGAGCCCGCGCCGGCCAGCGCGGCGGGACCCGCGGCGAGGACGGTGGCGGCCGCGGTCGCGGCGAGACGGCGCGCGGGCATGCGGTGGTTGATGCTGTTCAAGGGTGGGACCCCCATAGGAGAAAGCCTGGGACCCGGAAAGAATTACGCACTGAGAGTGAACAGTCAGGCACCTGACGTGAGTTCACTCCATCGTGGGGTTTCCGCGCACGTCTTCGAATCCCGGGGCACAGCCGTTCCCCGTCGTCACTCGCCCAACGCCTCCGGGCGGACACGCCGGTTGACGCGCCCGTTGACGACGGGTTGACGCGCCGGAGCACACCCGGTGGTGCTCAACGAGCACGCCACCCCGGCCGTCACGCTCCGTCAACCACGTCCACGCCGGGCCGCCCACCACGTCCCCCGGGTCCGCGTCAGTCGCGTCAGCCGACGATCCGCCCGTTGAGGACCACCCGTCGCGGATCCGCCAGGACCCGTACGTCGGCGCGCGGGTCCCCGTCGTAGACCACGAGGTCCGCCGGCGCCCCCTCGTCGAGTCCCGGCCTTCCGAGCCAGCGCCTGGCGCCCCAGGCGGTGGCGGAGAGCGCCTCGACGGGCGGGATGCCCGCGGTGACGAGCTCGGCGACCTCGCCCGCGACGAGGCCGTGCGCGAGGGAGCCGCCCGCGTCGGTGCCGACGTAGACGGGGATCCCGGCGTCGTACGCGGCCCGCACGGTGTCGTAGCGCCGCTCGTACAGCCGCCGCATGTGCGCCGACCAGTCGGGGAACCTGGCCTCGCCGCCGTCCGCGAGCCGCGGGAAGGTGGCGATGTTCACGAGGGTCGGGACGATGGCGACACCCCGCTCGGCGAAGAGCGGGACGGTCTCCTCGGTGAGGCCGGTGGCGTGCTCGATGCAGTCGATGCCCGCCTCGACCAGGTCCCGCAGCGAGTCCTCGGCGAAGCAGTGCGCGGTGACCCGGGCGCCGAGCCGGTGCGCCTCCGCGATGGCCGCCTCGACCGCCTCACGGGGCCAGCAGGCGCTCAGGTCGCCGGTGCCGCGGTCGATCCAGTCCCCGACGAGCTTGACCCAGCCGTCCCCGCGCCGGGCCTCCTGGGCGACGTGGGCGACCAGGTCCTCGGGCTCGATCTCGTGGGCGTAGTTGCGGATGTAGCGGCGGGTGCGGGCGATGTGCCGGCCCGCACGGATGATCTTCGGGAGGTCGTCGCGGTCGTCGACCCAGCGGGTGTCGGAGGGCGAGCCCGCGTCGCGGATCAGGAGGGTGCCGGCGTCGCGGTCGGTCAGCGCCTGCTTCTCGGAAACGTCCGCCGGGACCGGGCCGTGGGCGTCGAGCCCGACGTGGCAGTGCGCGTCGACCAGGCCGGGCAGCGCCCAGCCCTCGACGGTGCGGACGTCGCGGGCGCCGGCGGGGCGCTCGTACGAGATCCTGCCGCCGACGACCCACAGCTCGTCGCGGACGTCGTCGGGCCCGACGAGGACCCGCCCCTTCACGTGCAGTACCGGGTGATCGCTCATGCACGGCACCTTAGTGAGGCGGCTTCCCGTCCTCGCCCCGGCCTGTCCTGTTTTCGGCCTGCCGGTCCGGTGTCCCCTCGGGAACGTCCGCCATCGCCGGGTCGAGCAGCCGGGACAGGAAGTGCCGGGTCCGCTCGTGGGCCGGGTTGCCGATGACCTGCGCCGGGGTGCCGTCCTCGACGATCACTCCGCCGTCCATGAAGACGACCCGGTCGGCGACCTCGCGTGCGAAGGTCATCTCGTGGGTGACGACCATCATCGTCATGCCCTCGTCCGCGAGCATCCGCATGACCGCGAGGACGTCGCCGACGAGTTCGGGGTCGAGCGCTGAGGTCGGCTCGTCGAAGAGCATCACGTCGGGTCCCATGGCGAGCGCGCGGGCGATCGCGACGCGCTGCTGCTGGCCGCCGGAGAGGGAGGCCGGATAGGCGTCGGCCTTCTCCGCGAGCCCCACCCGGGCGAGGTTCTCCGCCGCGACACGGGCCGCCTCCGCCTTGTCCCGGCCGAGCACCCGGCGCTGCGGCAGCGTGAGGTTCCCGGTCACCGACAGATGGGGGAAGAGGTTGAACTGCTGGAACACCATGCCGATGCGGCGGCGTACGGCGTCGATGTCGACATCGGGGTCCGTGACCTCCGTACCGCCCACGAACACCTGGCCCTTGGTGGGTTCCTCCAGGAGGTTCACACAGCGCAGCAGCGTCGACTTGCCGGAGCCGGACGGGCCGATCACACAGACGACCTCGCCCTGGCCGATCTCCAGGTCGATCCCGCGCAGCACCTCGTTGTCGCCGAAGGACTTGTGCAGGTCCTTCACCTGGATCTCGGGTGTGCTCACTTGGTGGCCTCCTTCTGCTGCGCCTCAAGGCGTCGCGCGACGAAGCCGAGCGGGATCGTGACCAGCAGGTAGCACAGCCCCGCGACCAGGATCGGCGTGGAGTTGGCGGTCGTGCTGGCCAGGTCGCGGCCGTACTTGGACAGTTCGCGCTCCTCCAGGGTGACACCCAGGAACAGCACCAGCGAGGAGTCCTTGAAGAGGGTCACGAGTTCGTTGGTGAGCGGCGGGACGATGATGCGGAACGCCTGCGGGACGACGATCGAGACCATCGCCCGTGCGTGCGAGAAGCCCAGCGAACGGGCCGCCTCCATCTGTCCCTTGGGCACGGCCTGGATGCCCGCCCGGAAGGTCTCGGCCATGTACGCGGCCCCCACCAGACCGAGGGCCAGGGCGACCTTCCCGTACGTCCCGCCGATGATCTCCGTGCCCGGGAACGCGAGCGGCACCGCGACGCCCACGAAGATGAAGATCATCAGGGCGGGCAGACCGCGGAAGACCTCGATGTAGATTCCGGCGAACCAGCGGTAGGGACCCACCGAGGACAGGCGCATCAGGGCGATGACGATGCCCAGCACGAGACCGACGGCGAAGCCGAACGTCGTGTAGAGGACGGTGTTCTTCAGCGCCAGCGTGATGACGTCCGGGAACATCTGCTTGACCAGGTCCCACTGGAAGAACTGGTTCTGCAGCCGGCCCCAGTCCGCCGTGACCGCGAAGGCGATCACGACGGCGACGAAGACGACGTACTGCACACCGCGTGAGATCTGGCGCTTCCGGCTCCGGCTCAGGCCGGACCTGCGGGGCTGGAGGGGCGTGTCGGCACCACTCATGAGGCGGACGGGGAGGCGGAGGCCGCGGCCGCGTCGTACGGGCCGATCCACTTCTCGTAGAGCTTCTTGTACGTGCCGTCGGCCTTGGCGTCCGCGATGGCCTTGTTGATGGCGGCGAGGAGCTTGGTGTTGCCCTTCTTCACCGTGAAGCCGTACTGCTCACCGGTGCTGAGGTTGTCGACCACCTTGAAGGCGTCGGCGTTGGCCTTGTCCTTCAGCCAGCCCTGGACGACCGGGTAGTCGATGACGACGGCCTGCACCTGACCGCTGCGCAGTCCGCTGAGGACCGCGTCGGAGGACTCGAAGGAGACCGGGTCGAAGCCCTGCTGCTTCGCGTAGTCCTCGCCGGTGGTCTGCGCCTGGGCGCCGAGCTTCTTGCCCTTCGCCTTGACGTCGGCCAGCGAGGTGATGCCGCTCTTCTTGTCGACCAGAACGCCTTGGGTCGCGTTGAAGTACGGGTCGGAGAAGTCGACGTTCTTCTTGCGCTTCTCGGTGATCGTCATACCGGCGGCGGCGAGGTCGCACTGCTCGGAGTTGAGGAACGCGCCCGTCTTGAAGTTCTCGAAGGGGGTGTCGACGATCGCCTGCTTCACGCCCAGGTCCGCGGCGACGAGGTCGATCAGCGACACGTCGAAGCCCTGCACCTTGCCGTCGATCTCCGACTGGAAGGGCGGGTACGGCAGGTGGGTGCACGTGGTGAGCTGCCCCGCCTTGACGAGTTCGACCCCGCCGGACGCGGTCTTGGAGCCGCTGCCGCCGTCGCCGCTGGAGGTGCAGGCGGCCACGAGCGTCAGCCCTGCCGTCAGGGTGATGGCGGCCAGGGCTCGGGTCCGGCGGCCGGAGAGGGGGTTCACGGCGGGCCTTCCTGTCAGGGAACTGTGGGTTCCGATTATAAGGAGATGTTTGAGGCTCTCAAATCAAACCGATGGCCACGGGGCCACTTGACCTAAGAAGTCGCCAGTGGGCGGGGACGAGGGCGCGACAGTTAATCTCGTCACCTGTACCCCATGAGTGAAGAGAGCACCGCCGTGACACACCCGTTCCTGGACCTCGCCCCGCTGAGCGCCGCGCACTTCGCGTCGATCGAGGACCGTGTCGCCCGGCTGCTCGGCACCCGGCAGGATGTCGTGATCATGCAGGGCGAGGCACTGCTTCCCCTGGAGGGGGCCATCCGGGGCACGGCCGGCCCCGGCACCACCGCCCTGAACGTCATCACCGGCCCCTACGGCCAGACGTTCGGGAACTGGCTGCGGGACTGCGGGGCCACGGTGATCGATCTGGCCGTGCCGTTCCACACCGCGGTCACCGCCGCGCAGATCCGCGAGGCCTTCGCCGAGCACCCCTCGATCGACTTCGTGTCGCTCGTGCACGCCGAGGCCGCCACCGGGAACACCAACCCGGTTGCGGAGATCGGTGAGGTCGTACGCGAGCACGGCGCCCTCTTCTACCTGGACGCCGTCGCCTCGATCGGCGCCGAGCCGGTGCTGCCGGACGCCTGGGGTGTCGACCTGTGCGTGATCGGGGCGCAGAAGGCGATGGGCGGTCCCGCCGGTGTCTCGGCGGTGTCCGTGAGCGAGCGGGCGTGGGCGCGGATGGCCGCGAACCCCGGCGCGCCGCGCCGCTCCTACCTCTCCCTGCTCGACTGGAAGGAGCGCTGGGTCGACGGCGGCCGCACGGCGCTGCTGCACGCTCCGGCCCAGCTGGAGATGCTGGCGCTCGAGGCCTGTGTCGAGCGCATCGAGGGCGAGGGTCTGGACGCGGTGATGGCCCGTCACGCCTCGGCCGCGGCGGCCACCCGGGCGGGAGCGGTGGCCCTCGGGGGCGGGCTCGCGCCGTACGTGGACGCCGCCTCCGACGCGGCGCCCGTCGCCACCACCCTGCGGGTGCCCGAGGGCGTGAACGCCTCCACGGTGGTCGCGAAGGCGCTGGCCGCCGATCCCGCGCTGCCGCTCGCCGCGGGCGGCGGCGCCCTCGCGCAGTCGATGATCCGCGTGAACCACTACGGCGCCGACGCCACCCGCGGTGCCGTCCACGCCTCCCTCGCGGGCCTCGGCGGGGCGCTGGCCGAGTCCGGCCTGCCGGTGGACCTGGAGGGGGCGCGCCGGGCCGCGGCCCTGGCCTGGGACTGACCCGGAGGGACCCGGCGGGGGCGTCCGCGCCTCCGCCGGGCCGCGATGGCGCGGGAATTGCAAATCCTTCCCCCGCCCTTATCCTGCCGTCAATTGGGATCCGAATTCCACCGATACAGCTTTCCGAGTTCTTCTGCCCGCTTTCCCGGTGACTAAACGCAAAGATTTCACGAACGAGAGCAGGCGTGATTCGGGGAGGTCCCGTTCACGTTTCACCCTTGTGACACACTCCACAGGGCGCCCGTTTTCTGCGGGATTTTCCAGGCAAACCCCTCGATAAAGGCACGCTCTTCGAGGCCCATTCACGGGCGCGTGATAACACATGCGAGCGTCTTCCGTAACCCCGTCCGACGATGCAATTCGGGCTTTCCATCGGTAAATTCAATCCGCATGACCGCCGTCCAAGCAGACCTGTCAGCGGAATTCCTGGAAATGCCGGAGGGCCTTCGGATCGACCGTCCGGAGGTGGCCGACGGGGCCGCCCTCTGGCGTATCGCCAAGGACTCCCGGACCCTCGACCTGAACTCTTCCTACAGCTACCTGCTGTGGTGCCGTGACTTCGCCGGCACCTCGGCGGTGGCACGGGACGCCGACGGGCGGCCCGTCGGTTTCGTCACCGCGTACGTGCGCCCCGAGCGTCCGGGGACCCTCCTCGTGTGGCAGGTGGCCGTCGACGCCGCGCACCGCGGCCGCGGACTGGCCGCACGCCTCCTCGACGGGCTGACCGCGCGGGTGGCGGCCGAGCGCGGGCTGTCCGCCGTCGAGACCACCATCACCCCGGGCAACACCGCCTCCGAGCGCCTGTTCACGTCGTACGCACGACGCCACGGCGCCCCCGTCGAGCGCGAGGTGCTGTTCGAGACGGGGCAGTTCCCCGACGGGCCGCACGACCCCGAGGTGCTGTACCGCATCGGCCCCTTCCCCGGCTGATCCCCCCTCCTTCCTCCCCTCCCCTCCCCGCCCCCCACAAGCTTCGAGGAGCGAATCCCCTTGACCATCACCCAGCCCGACCTGAGCGTCTTCGAGACCCTGGAGTCGGAGGTGCGCAGCTACTGCCGCAACTGGCCCACCGTCTTCGACCGGGCCCGCGGCAGCCGCATGTACGACGAGGACGGGCACGCGTACCTGGACTTCTTCGCCGGTGCCGGGTCGCTGAACTACGGACACAACAACCCCGTGCTGAAACGGGCCCTGCTCGACTACCTGGAGCGCGACGGCGTCACCCACGGGCTCGACATGTCGACGACGGCCAAGCGCGGTTTCCTGGAGGCCTTCCAGAACCTGGTGCTGCGGCCGCGCGACCTGCCGTACAAGGTGATGTTCCCCGGCCCGACCGGCACCAACGCCGTCGAGTCGGCGCTGAAGCTCGCGCGGAAGGTGAAGGGGCGCGAGGCGATCGTGTCGTTCACCAACGCATTCCACGGGATGTCGCTGGGCTCGCTCGCCGTGACGGGCAACGCCTTCAAGCGCGCGGGCGCCGGCGTCCCGCTGGTGCACGGCACCCCGATGCCGTTCGACAACTACTTCGACGGACAGGTCCCGGACTTCCTGTGGTTCGAGCGGCTCCTGGAGGACCAGGGATCCGGCCTCAACCAGCCCGCCGCGGTGATCGTCGAGACCGTGCAGGGCGAGGGCGGCATCAACGTCGCGCGCCCCGAGTGGCTGCGCGCCCTGGCCGAACTGTGCGCGCGCCGCGACATGCTGCTGATCGTCGACGACATCCAGATGGGCTGCGGGCGGACCGGCGCGTTCTTCTCCTTCGAGGAGGCGGGGATCGTGCCGGACATCGTGACCGTGTCCAAGTCCATCAGCGGGTACGGGCTGCCGATGTCGCTGTGCCTGTTCAAGCCCGAGCTGGACATCTGGGAGCCGGGCGAGCACAACGGCACCTTCCGCGGCAACAACCCGGCGTTCGTCACGGCCGCCGCCGCCCTGGAGGCCTACTGGGCCGACGGGTCCGCGATGGAGAAGCAGACCCGCGCCCGCGGCGAGCAGATCGAACGGGCGCTGATCTCCATCACCGAGGAGAACCTCGCCGACGTCAAGGAGTACCGCGGCCGCGGACTCGTCTGGGGCATCGAGTTCAAGGACAAGGCGCGCGCCGCGCGGGTCTCCGCTCGCGCCTTCGAACTCGGGCTGCTCGTCGAGACGTCGGGGCCGGAGAGCGAGGTCGTGAAACTGCTGCCCGCCCTGACCATCACCCCCGAGGAACTCGACGAGGGCCTGCGCACCCTCGAACGCGCCGTCCGCGAGACCGCCTGAGCCGGTTCTCCGGGAGACCGGCGCAGGCGCGGGAAGCACGACACGCACGACCCACACGAGAGAGAGGCGTCGCACCACCGTGATAGTCCGTTCGTTCAAGGAACTCGAGGGCACCGACCGGCATGTGAAGGCCGCTTCCGGCACCTGGGAGAGCAAGCGCATCGTCCTCGCCCGGGAGAAGGTCGGCTTCTCCCTGCACGAGACGATCCTGTACGCGGGCACGGAGACGTCGATGTGGTACGCGAACCACATCGAGGCCGTGCTGTGCGTCGAGGGCGAGGCCGAACTCACCGATCACGAGACGGGTCAGAAGCACTGGATCTCGCCGGGGACGATGTACCTGCTGAACGGTCACGAGCGCCACACCCTGCGCCCGAAGACCGACTTCCGGTGCGTCTGCGTCTTCAACCCGCCCGTCACCGGACGGGAGGACCACGACGAGAACGGCGTCTACCCGCTGCTCACCGAACCCGAGGAGGTGTGACACACCGATGACCACACTCACCGATCTGTACCCCAGCCGCGCCGCCACCGAAGTGGCCGTGCCCCGCCAGGACCCGGTCGTCTGGGGCGCGCCGGACGAACCCGGCCCGATCTCGCTCCCCGACCTGCACTCCTACGAGCGCGACGGTTTCCTCTCCGTCGAACAGCTCATCGCCGAGGACGAGGTCGCCGTCTACCGGCAGGAACTGGAGCGGCTCGTCACCGACCCGGCGGTCCGGGCGGACGAGCGCTCGATCGTCGAGCCGACGACACAGGAGATCCGGTCCGTCTTCGAGGTGCACCGGATCAGCGAGGTCTTCGCCCGTCTCGTGCGCGACGAGCGCGTCGTCGGGCGGGCCCGGCAGATCCTCGGCTCGGACGTGTACGTCCACCAGTCGCGGATCAACGTCAAGCCGGGCTTCGGGGCGAGCGGCTTCTACTGGCACTCGGACTTCGAGACCTGGCACGCGGAGGACGGTCTGCCGAACATGCGGACCGTGTCCGTCTCGATCGCGCTGACCGAGAACCACGACACCAACGGCGGCCTCATGATCATGCCGGGGTCGCACCGGACGTTCCTCGGGTGCGCGGGGGCCACGCCGAAGGACAACTACAAGAAGTCGCTCCAGATGCAGGACGCCGGGACCCCCTCCGACGAGGCGCTGACCGGGCTCGCGGGCCGGCACGGCATCAAGCTCTTCACGGGCAGGGCGGGTTCGGCGACCTGGTTCGACTGCAACTGCATGCACGGCTCGGGCGACAACATCACCCCGTTCCCGCGCAGCAACGTCTTCATCGTGTTCAACAGCGTGGAGAACGCCGCCGTGGAGCCGTTCGCGGCACCCGTGCGCAGGCCGGATTTCATCGGGGCGCGGGACTTCACGCCGGTGCGGTGAACCGTGCGGTGAACTCCGCCCGGGTGAACGGGAGATGAGCGGCCCCGGGGAGCGTGTGCTCCCCGGGGCCGTCCGCCGTGTCAGCCGGCCAGCATGTCCAGGATCCGGTCGACGTCGGCGGGCGTGTTGTAGAGGTGGAACGACGCCCGCAGATTGCCCGCGCGGTTGGACACCTGGACGCCCGCCCGGCTCAACTCGCCCTGGAGGTGCCCCAGTCCGGGCACCGAGACGATGGCGGAGCCGGGCGCGGGCAGCGGCTCGTGGTCCAGCGCGGCCAGCCCCGTGCGGAACCGGTCCGCGAGGGCGAGGTCGTGCGCGCGGATCCTGTCCACGCCCAGTTCCTCGATCAGCGCGAGGGAGTGGCGCACCCCGGCGTAGGTGAACAGGGCGGGGCTCACGTCGAAACGGCGGGCTGAGCGGGCGAGTTCCTGCACCGGGCCGTAGCAGCTGTTCCAGGGTTCCTCCGCCGCGACCCACCCCGCGAGCAGCGGGGTGAGGCCGCCGAAGTCCTCGGGCACGACGAGGAAGGCCGCGCCGTGCGGGCCCAGCAGCCATTTGAAGGTGATGCACACGGTGAAGTCGTAGCCGTCGGCGTCGACCGGAAGCCAGCCCGCCGCCTGGGAGAAGTCGACGTAGGTGCGCGCCCCGTGGGCGCGGGCCGCCTCGCGCAGCGCGGGCAGGTCCGCGATCCGGCCGTCGGCGGACTGGGCGGCGCTGACCGCGACGAGTGCCGTGCCGGGCCGCACGGACTCGGCGATGCGCTCCAGCGGTACGGCGCGGACCTTCAGGTCGCCGCGGACGTGGAACGGGTTCAGCACGGAGGTGAAGTCGTCCTCGGCGGTGAGGACTTCGGACCCCGGGGCCAGAGCGGCCGCGACCAGCGCGGTCTGGGCGGCGACGGACGGGCCGGCCGCGACCCGGGAGGCCGGGACACCGGCCAGCCGGGCGAAGGAGGCGCGGGCCTGCTCGACGTCCTCGAAGAGGGGGTCGAGCGGCCTGCCCGCGGCCCTCAGGGCCACCGCCTCGTGCAGGGCCGTGACGGTACGGGCCGGCAGCAGACCGCTGCTGGCCGTGTTCAGGTAGGTGTTCTCCGGGGCGAACTCGGCACGGACGAGGGTCTCGAAGGTCTCCATGGGACCACTGTGGGCCCGGACAAGCCCCAAGTCCATCGCGAACTTTTACGCGGTTTCCCCAAGCAGCGCTTATGAATGGGCCCCGACCTGCGTCTTCCGCTGCCGGGGCCCCTCTGCGGCACTTCTCAGTTCTGCGGGACGGCGCAGCCGTCCGGACCACAGGCCTCGGCGCCGGCGGCCTCGTCCTGGATCAGCGTGAGCGACGGACGTTCGCCCCAGGCCTGGGTGAGCGCCTGGGCGAAGACCTCGGCGGGCTGCGCGCCGGAGACCCCGTACGTCCGGTCGAGGACGAAGAAGGGGACGCCGTTCGCGCCCAGTTCGGCGGCCTCGCGCTCGTCGGCGCGGACGTCGTCGGCGTAGGCGGCCGGGTCGGCGAGCACGCCGCGGGCCTCGTCGGCGTCGAGTCCGGCGGCGGCGGCCAGTTCCACCAGCCGCTCGTCGTCGCCGAAGACGGTCCGCTCCTCGGCGAAGTTGGCCTGGTAGAAGAGGCCGATCAGCTCGTCCTGGAGGCCTCGCGCCTTGGCGAGGTGCAGCAGGCGGTGCATGTCGAAGGTGTTGCCGTGGTCGCGGTCCCGGGTGCGGTACGCGAGACCCTCGGCGGCGGCCTGCGTGCCGAGGTTCTCCTCGCCCGCCTGCGCCTGGGCCTCGCTCATGCCGTACTTCTTGGTGAGCATCGTGATCACGGGCTGGATGTCGCCCTTGGCGCGGCCGGGGTCCAGCTCGAAGGAGCGGTGCACGACCTCGACCTCGTCACGGTGCGGGAAGGCGTCCAGCGCCTTCTCGAAACGGGCCTTTCCGACATAGCACCAGGGGCAGGCGATGTCGGACCAGATCTCGACGCGCATTCTTCGGCTCTCTCCAGGTCGTGCGGATACGGGACACCCTCCAGGGACGTCGTTAGGTGAACATTCAAGCGGCTCGGGTCATTCCCCGGCCGTGCCCGCGCTCCGGGCCGCGCTGCCGCGCGCGTCCGCGCGGCCGGGCACGGCGTACCGCAGATACAGGTGGTGATCACCCTCCTCCGGCGGGTTCGCCGGGTCGGGAACCCAGCCCAGACGGGCGTAGAAGGCCTGGGCGCGCAGGTTGTCGACGTGCACGTCGAGGGTCGCCGTGCGCTTCCCGTCCGCCTGCCACTCCTCCACGCAGGCCGCGTGCAGTTCCCTGCCGATGCCGGCCCGCCAGCGGTCGGGGTCGACGTGGAACTGGAAGAGCTTGACCGTGTCGGCGGGGGCGCCCTCGGCCGTACGGAAGGAGGCGATGCCGGTGATCCGGCCCTGGGCGACGGCGCACAGTACGTGCCCGTCGGGGCGTGCGATGGACCCGTGCCATGCCTCGGTCCAGTCCACGTCGCTCTGCGGGACGCCGTCCGGGTAGTACGTGGAACGGGCCCGGAAGTGCAGGTCGGCGATGATCTCGGCCTCGGCGGGCAGGGCGGTGCGGATCATCAGCGCGCCGGTCACACGATCACTGATCATGCAACGGAGGACGTCACGGATCCGGTCACGGTTCCGCGCCGGCTGAACTGGGCCCGGTAGGCGCTCGGGGGAAGGCCGGTCCGGCGGACCACATGGGCGCGCAGCGAGTCGGCGGTGCCGAGTCCGCAGGCCGCCGCCACCCGGTCCATCGGCAGGGTCGTGGTCTCCAGGAGTTCCTTGGCCCGTTCGACGCGCTGGTGGAGCAGCCACTGCAGGGGGCTGACCCCGCTCTCCGCGTGGAACCGGCGGGTGAGGGTGCGCACGCTGACGCCCGCGTGCCGGGCCAGGTCGGTCAGGGTGAGCGGCTTGTCGAGGTTGCGCATGGCCCAGCCGCGGGTGTCGGCACAGGCGTTGCCGCGCTCGGGGGGCAGTGGGGTCTGGGTGAACTGGGTCTGGCCGCCGGGCCGTACGGGGGCGACCAGGGCGAGGCGGGCGACCTCGTTGGCGACGGCGGCGCCGTAGTCGGTGCGGATGACGTGCAGGCACAGGTCGATGCCGGCGGCGTAGCCGGAGGACGTGAGGTACGGCCCGTCCTGCACGTACAGCACGTCTCCGCGCAGGTCGACCTGCGGGTAGCGCCGGCGCAGCTCCTCCGCGTGGGCCCAGTACGTGGTGGCCCTGCGGCCCTGGAGCAGGCCCGCCTCGGCGAGCTGGAAGGCGCCGGTGCAGATGGACGCGACGCGCTTGCCGGCGGCGGCCGCGTCGCGGACGGCCGCCACGATCCGCGGGTCCGGCTCGAACGGCTGCCCGGTGCCGGCGACGACCACCGTGTCCGCCTCCCGCACGGCTTCCAGACCGTGCGGGACGTACAGGTCGAGTCCGGCGGTCGTGGGGACGGGTCCCGGCTCGGCCGTGCAGACGACCACCTCGTACCCCGGCCGGCCGTCCACCTCGACCTTGCCGAACAGCATCTCGGGCATCGCGAGGTTGAACAGCGCCACGGGGGACGGGGCGATGACGGTGACGCGGTGCGGGGCGAGCCGTTCGGGCATGGCCAGAACCTCCGGACGTATGGCATTCGGGCCACTACTGTAGGGCGCCGGAGGTCCGCAGCATGGGGACATGTCAACGAACCAGACGTCCCGGACCCACGAACCCGCCCTCGGGCCTGCGGAGTCGGGGCCCGGACGGCCGACCGCCGCGCTCACCCTCACCGCCTCCCTGCTCGGATTCACGCTGACCTGTCTCGACGCGTCGGTGGTCAACGTGGCCCTGCCCGCGATCGGTTCCTCGTTCGCTGCCGGGATGTCCGGTCTGCAGTGGGTGGTGGACGCCTACACCCTGGCCTTCGCCGCGCTGATGCTGTCCACCGGCGCCTTCTCGGACCGGGTCGGGGCGAGCCGGGCGTACGCGCTGGGCACCGCGGTGTTCGCTCTGGCCTCGATGGCCTGCGGACTGGCCCCGGACCTTCCGGCCCTCGTGGGCGCGCGGGTGGTGCAGGGCGTGGCGGCGGCGGTCGTGCTGCCGGCCTCGCTGGCGCTGGTACGGCAGGCGTACACGGAACCGGCGCGGCGGGCCCGCGCGGTGGCCGCCTGGGCTGCGGGCGGTTCGCTGGCGGTGGCGCTCGGCCCGGTGGCGGGCGGTGCGCTGACCACGGCCTGGGGCTGGCGCGGCATCTTCTTCGTCAACCTGCCGGTGGGCGTGGCGATCCTGGTCCTGCTCGTACGGGCCCCGCGCTCGCGGCCCCGCCCGGCCCCGCTGGACCTGCCCGGCCAGTTGACGGCGGTGGTGGCCCTCGCGGCGCTGGCCTTCGCGGTGATCGAGGGCGGGACGGCGGGACGCGTCGCGCTGCCGGTGGCCGTGGCCGCGGGCGCCGCGTTCGTGCGGATCGAGAAGCGGCAGGCGCATCCGGTGGTGCCGCTGGGTCTGTTCCGCGACCGGACCGTCGCCACGACGGTCGCGGCCGGATCGGCGGTCAGCGTGGCCTTCTACAGCGTGGTGTTCGTCTTCTCGCTCTTCTTCCAGCAGGTCCAGCACCACTCCGCGCTCCACGCCGGGCTGCTGTTCCTGCCGATGACGGGCCTGATCGCGGTGACGAACGTGGTGGCCGGCAAGCTCACGGGACGCCACGGGCCGCGGCTGCCGATGCTGGTGGGCCAGCCGGTGGCCGTCGCCGGGCTGCTGGGCCTGCTGACCGTCGACGCCGGCACGCCCCCCTGGCTGGTGTCGCTGCTGCTGGTCCCGCTGGCGCTGGGGTGCGCCCTGACGGTGCCGCCGCTGACGACCGCGATGCTGGACGCCGTGCCCGCCGAGCGGGCGGGGCTGGCGGCCGGTGTGCTCAACGCGGCCCGGCAGGTGTCCG
Source organism: Streptomyces sp. NPDC001914 (assembly GCF_042891215.1). Classification (NCBI taxonomy): domain Bacteria; kingdom Bacillati; phylum Actinomycetota; class Actinomycetes; order Kitasatosporales; family Streptomycetaceae; genus Streptomyces; species Streptomyces sp. NPDC001914. Next base: position 91,397 of record NZ_JBIASW010000017.1, on the reverse strand, counting down.
GGGGCCTGGGCATCGCGGTGTTCGGCACGCTGGTCGCCGGCGGTTTCGAGGCTGGCATGCGGTGGAGCCTGGCCGCCGCCGCGGCCCTGCTCACCGTGACGTACGTCCTCAGTTTCCGTCTCGCAGGTCACTCGGCCAGGCGGGCCTGAACTCGATGTGGTCGTACGTCACGACACAGCCCTCCCCCATCGGCGACTGGGTCATGAAGCCGACCAGCGCGGCCCCGGTCTCCTTCTCGTCGGCCAGGGTGAACAGGCGGACGAAGGTCCAGCGCTCGCCGTCGCGGGAGGCGTGGAAGGCGAAGGCGCGGCCGGTGCGGCTCACCCGCAGCCAGACGGAACTGCCCTCCACCGTGAAGGAGTTGGCGTCGTCGGAGTGTCCCCGGGTGACGACCGTGCAGACGGTCGGCACGTCGGGGGAGTTCTCCAGGCACAGCTTCGCCCAGGCCCGCTCCCCGACGTGGACGTAGAGCACGCCCGCGTCGAAGGCGGCGCCGAAGCCCACCGTCACACGGGCGATGAGCTGGAAGTCGCCCTCCGGCGAACCGAGCAGCCTCGGCGCGTCGGAGGCCGGGTCGAGTCCTTCGCCGGTGGGCGGCACGAAGCGGTCCTGCCGGGGCCCCGCCCAGCCGGCGAGGACTCCGTCCTCGTGCGACCAGTGCCCGTCGGGGCCGTAGGTACGGAGGGAGAAGGGGAGTTCGGGGAGTGTGACGTCCATGGTCCGAAGTCTCTCACCGGGCCGCCACGCGGCGGCCCGGCACGAAACGGCCCGGCGGGAAACAGGCGTCAGCGCTCCAGGCGGCCGTCGTAGCGTCGGGGCAGCCCCAGCGGGTTGTCGTCGCGCAGTTCGGCCGGCAGGAGCGCCTCGGGCACGCCCTGGTACGCCACCGGCCGCATCCACCGCTCGATGGCGGTACCGCCGACCGAGGTGGACGTCGAGGTCGTCGCGGGGTACGGCCCTCCGTGGTGCTGGGCCGGCGCGACGGCGACCCCGGTCGGCCAGCCGTTCACCAGGACCCGGCCGGCAAGGGAGGTGAGTTCGGCGAGGATCTCCGCACCGCGCCCCTCGCCCGCGGCCTCCTCCGCGGAGAGCTGCACGGTGGCCGTGAGGTTGCCGGGCAGCCGGGAGAGCACCGCGCCCGCCTCGGACTCGTCCTCGTAGCGCGCCACGACCGTGAGCGGCCCGAAGCACTCCTCGAGGAGCAGATCGTGCTCGCCCTCGGCGGCGAGCCTGCTCGCGGGCACGGTCAGGAAGCCGGGGCTCACCGTGTGCTCGCCGGCCGCCCCGGGCGTCACCGGGGCCTGCACGTCCGGGAGTCCGGCGCGCTCGGCGACCCCGGCGATGAAGTTGTCGCGCATGCGGTGGTCGAGCAGGACCCCGGCGGCGGTGTCGCTCACCGCGTCGGTCAGGGACTTGAGCAGGCGGTCGCCCGCCGCGCCGGCCGGCGCGAGCACCAGGCCGGGCTTCACGCAGAACTGGCCGACGCCCAGGGTCATCGAGCCGGCGAGTCCCGTGCCGATCTCCTCGGCGCGCTCGGTGGCCGCGGCCTCGGTGACGACGACCGGGTTGAGGGAGCCCAGCTCGCCGTGGAACGGGATCGGTACCGGGCGCGCGGCGGCCGCGTCGAACAGCGCGCGCCCGCCGCGCACGGAACCGGTGAACCCGGCGGCCGTGACCAGCGGGTGCCGGACCAGCTCGACGCCGGCCCCGAAACCGTGCACGAGGCCGACGACACCCTCGGGGATGCCGTGTCCGGCGGCCGCGCGGCGCAGGACGGCCGCGACCAGCTCGGAGAGCGCCGGGTGGTCGGGGTGGGCCTTGACGACGACCGGGCAGCCCGCGGCCAGCGCGCTCGCCGTGTCACCGCCGGCCACCGAGAAGGCGAAGGGGAAGTTCGAGGCGGAGTACACCGCGACGACGCCCAGCGGCACCTTGTAGCGGCGCAGGTCCGGGATCGGCGGGGTCGCGGTGGCGTCCGGGTGGTTGATCACGACGTCGAGGAAGGCGCCCTCGTCGACGATTCCGGCGAAGGCGCGCAACTGGTAGCAGGTCCGGGCGAGTTCGCCGGTCAGCCGGACGGGGCCGAGCGCGGTCTCCGCGTCGGCGGCCTCGACGAGCAGGTCCTTGGCGGCTTCGAGCCGGTCCGCGGCGGAGCGCAGGAACGCGGCGCGCACGGCGCGGTCGGCCAGCGCGGAGCGCGCGTCGTGCGCGGCGCGGACGGCCTCGTCCACCTCTTGGCCTGTGGCCTCCACCGCAACCTGTTCCCGCTGCTTCCCGGTACGGGGGTCGACACTCCAGACTGGTGCTGCTGCCACCGCGGGTCCCTCCAGATGTGATGCCACAGTTCTCGCCGAAGTTCTTGTGTCACTCACCAGGGGTGTTCGATATGCTGAACGCTGTCTCTGATGGTGAACTACGTGTCGGAGACTATTTCCCGTCCAACGAAGGGGTCAAGGGCGATGTCGGCAGGCGAGACAGGCGGCGGGGCGCAGGTCAAGTCCGCGGTGCGGACCGTTGAATTGCTGGAGTACTTCGCCGGCCGGCCCGGAATGCATTCCCTCGCGGCGGTCCAGGAGGCCGTCGGATATCCCAAGTCGAGCCTTTACATGCTGCTGCGCACACTCGTGGAGCTCGGCTGGGTCGAGACGGACGCGACGGGCACGCGGTACGGCATCGGCGTACGGGCCCTGCTGGTCGGCACCTCGTACATCGACGGCGACGAGGTGGTCGCCGCGGCCCGCCCCACCCTCGACCGCCTCTCGGACGACACCACCGAGACGATCCACCTCGCCCGCCTGGACGGCACGAACGTCGTCTATCTCGCCACCCGGCAGTCGCAGCACTACCTGCGCCCCTTCACCCGGGTAGGCCGCCGGCTCCCCGCGCACTCCACCTCGCTCGGCAAGGCCCTACTGGCCACCTACAGCGACGAGCAGGTCCGCAAGATGCTGCCGGAGACCCTGCCCGCGCTGACCGAGCACACGATCACCGACCGGGAGAAGCTCATCGAGGAGCTGCACCAGGTGCGGGAGCAGGGCTTCGCGGTGGACCGTGAGGAGAACACGCTGGGGCTGCGCTGCTTCGGTGTGGCGATCCCGTACCGCACGCCGGCCCGTGACGCGATCAGCTGCTCCGTGCCGGTGGCCCGCCTCACACCCGCGCACGAGCAGATGGTCAAGGACGCCCTGTTCGACGCGCGCGACCGGCTCACCCTGGCCACGCGCAGGCTCTGACACGCTGGTCGGACCCGACCTGGGCGGCCGGCCCGGTGGCCACGTGAGGACATGAGGAACGGATGAGAAACCCGGGCGGACGGGAACGATTCACCCCCGATCGCTCGTCCTTCTTGTCGGAATGAACAAGACGATCAGGCGTGCCGCCGTCTTCTCTCTGCTGCTCGTGCTCTCTCTGCTGGTCAGGGCGACCTGGGTGCAGTTCTACGACGGCCGGGCACTCGCGGACGACAAGGAAAACCGGCGGAACGCGATCGCGCTGTACGCGAACCCGCTCGGGAACATCATCGTGGCCGGTGACGCGATCACCGGCTCGGCGAGGACGACAGGGAGCGACCTCAAGTACAAGCGGACGTACAAGGACGGCAGCCTGTACGCGGCGGTCACCGGCTACAGCTCCCAGGTCTACGGGGCGACCCAGCTCGAGGGCATCTACCAGAAGCTTCTGGACGGCTCGGACATCCAGCTGAAGAACCCGCTGGACACGCTCACGAACCAGCGCGCCGACCCGGGTGACGTGGTCACGACGATCGATCCGGGCGTCCAGAAGGCCGCCTACAACACGCTCGGGGACAACAAGGGCGCGGCCGTCGCCATCGACCCGAAGACCGGCAAGATCCTCGCGGTCGTGTCCACGCCGTCGTACGACCCGACGACGATCAGCGCGGGCAACAACAGCGTCTGGAAGAAGCTGACGACCGACCCCGACAAGCCGCTGGTCAACCGCGCGCTGCGGCAGCCGCTGCCGCCCGGCTCGACGTTCAAGCTGGTCGTGGCCGCCGCCGCGCTGGAGGACGGGCTCTACGGCGACGTGGACGCCAAGACGGACAGCCCGGACCCGTACACCCTGCCCGGCACGACGACCGTCCTGAAGAACGAGAACACGTCCGCCCCCTGCGAGAACGCCTCGATCCGGGTCGCGCTCCAGTACTCCTGCAACAACGTCTTCGGCAAGATGGCGGTCGACCTGGGCCAGGACAAGGTCAGGGCGATGGCGGAGAAGTTCGGCTTCAACGACACGCAGCAGGACGTGCCGGTGCGGGCGTACGCCAGCGTGTACCCCAAGGACATGGACAAGTCGTCCACCGCGCTGACCGGCATCGGGCAGTACGACGTCACCGCGACGCCGCTCCAGATGGCCATGGTGTCCGCGGCCATTGCCAACGACGGCAAGCTGGTCTCGCCGCACATGGTGTCGCAGACCAGTGACGCCGACGGCAATGTGCTGAAGGACTACGACGACAGCGCGGACACCGAGAGGATCGTCAGCTCGGACACCGCCCGGCAGCTCCAGTCGGCGATGCAGACGGTCGTCGAGGACGGCACGGGCACGAACGCCCTGATCCCCGGCGCGACCGTGGGCGGCAAGACCGGTACGGCCCAGCACGGCGAGAAGAACAGCAAGACGCCGTACGCCTGGTTCACGTCGTACGCGAAGTCCGACTCGAACGGCAAGGAGGTCGCCGTCGCGGTCATGGTCGAGCAGTCGGACGCGGCGCGCTCCGAGGTCAGCGGCAACGGACTGGCCGCACCGGTCGCCAAGGCGATGATGCGGGCGGCGCTGAAGAACTGAGGCACGCCCGGCCCCTGCGCGCGGCGGCCCCGCACCCGTCCGTCGGGGTGCGGGGCCGCCGCGCGCAAGGGCTCCGTCGTGCGGGCCGGATCGCCTGGGCACCGCCGCCGCACGGTCGGCCCCGTCTCAGACGCCGGTGCCCGTACGCGAACCGATCACCTCACGCGAACCGGTCACCTCAGGACCGGTGACTTCACGCGGACCGGTCACTTGACGCCCAGCAGCTGCTCCACCGGGTCGATCGCGAAGTACACCAGGAACAGCGCCGAGACGGCCCACAGCAGCCAGTTGACCTCCTTCGCCTTGCCCAGCACCGTCTTGATGACGACGTAGGCCAGGAAACCGGCGCCGATGCCGTCGGTGATCGAGTACGTGAACGGCATCACGGCGATGGTCAGGAACGCCGGGATCGCGATCTCGTACTGGTCCCAGTCGATGTGCTTGACGTGGGTCATCATCAGGAACCCGACCGCGATCAGCGCGGGCGCCGCGGCCTGGAGCGGGACGATGGTCAGCAGCGGGGTGAGGAAGAGCGCGAGGCCGAAGAGCCCGCCGGTGACCAGGTTGGCGAAGCCGGTGCGGGCGCCCTCGCCGACTCCGGCCGCGGACTCGATGTAGGCGGTGTTGGAGGAGGCGGAGCCGAGTCCGCCCGCGACGGCGGCGGCGCCGTCGATGAACAGGACCCGGCCGATGCCCGGCACCTGCCCCTGCTCGTCGAGCAGCCCGGCCTCGGCGCTGATCCCGACGATGGTGCCCATGGCGTCGAAGAAGTCCGACAGGACCAGGGTGAAGATCAGCAGGACCGCGGTGAGGACACCGGCCTCGGCGAAGCCGCCGAACAGACTGAAGTGACCGATGAGGCCGAAGTCCGGACTGTCGACGATCTTGTCCGGGACCTTGGGGGTGGTCAGGCCCCAGCTCTTGACGTCGGCGACGGCGTTGATGACGACCGCCACGACCGTCATGGTGACGATGCTGATGAGGATCGCGCCCTTCACCTTGCGGGCGAGCAGCGCGATGGTCAGCAGGACACCGAGACAGAAGACGAGGACGGGCCAGCCGGTGAGGCGGCCCACGGCACCGAGCTGCACGGGCACGGTGGTGTGCGCGACGTCCGGGATGCGGCTGACGAACCCGGCGTCCACGAAGCCGATGAAGGCGATGAACAGACCGATGCCCACACCGATGGCCTGCTTGAGCTGCTGCGGAATGGCGTTCATGATCGCCTTCCGCAGGCCGGTGAGCACCAGGACGCAGATCAGGACGCCTTCGAGGACGACCAGGCCCATCGCGTCGTCCCAGCTCATCAGCGGAGCGAGCTGGAAGGCGACGACGGCGTTGAGGCCGAGGCCCGCGGCGATCGCGAGCGGGAGGTTGCCGCCGATGCCCATGATGATCGTCATCACGCACGCCACCAGCGCGGTGGCGGTGACCAGTTGGCCGGTGTCGAGGGTGTGCCCGAACTTGTCCTTGGCGCTGCCGAGGATGATGGGGTTCAGGACGAGGATGTACGCCATGGTGAAGAACGTGGCGAACCCGCCGCGTATCTCCCGGCCGACGGTGGAGCCTCGGGCGGATATCTTGAAGAACCCGTCGACCCCGCCTGCCGTCGGTGGTGCGGCACTTGGCCGGTTGTCGACCTTCTGTGCTTCGGACATCGCGTTACTCCTCGTTGCCTGCGTGCCTGGTGTGCGGATGCTGGCTGGATTGTTCCCCCGATCAACCGGTTTCAGGTTTTCCCCGTGTTACGGAATGGGGTTCTGCCCGCCAGGCACCGCTGCGGCGGCCGTAGGGGCGACTGCTACGCTCACGCCTCCCGCTCAACCGGAACTCCCGTGCCCCGCACCGGAATCACGGGTCCGCACCCGCCGTACCCGCGCCGGCGCCGCGGCCGAAGCGAGGGGAGGTACCCCGTGGGCACGCTCGTCGACGACGCCGCCTCCGCGGAGTTCCACGCCTTCTTCGAACGGCATTACGCCGAACTGGCCCGGCTGGCACACCTGTTGACGGGTGAGGCGGACGCCGCCGACGATCTCGCCGCCGACGCGCTGCTCGCCCTGTGGCACCGCTGGGACCGGGTGCGCGCGGCGGACCGTCCGACGGCGTACGCGCGCGGGGTGGTCGCCAACCTCGCCCGCACCCGGATCCGCGCGGCGGTGCGCGAACGCCGGCGGATGACGCTCCTCGGGGCGCGGCACGAGGACAGGGCCGAGAACCCGGACGTGCCGGGCACGGTCGACGTCCAGGAGGCGCTGCGCCGGCTGCCGTTCCGCAAACGCGCCTGTGTCGTGCTGCGGCACGCCTTCGATCTCTCGGAGAAGGACACCGCGCTCGCGCTCGGCGTCTCCGTGGGTACGGTGAAGAGCCAGACGTCCAAGGGCATGGCGGAGTTGAAGCGGCTGCTCGGCACGGACGAGCCGGCGGTACGGATGCACGCGGGGGCGCTGCCCGCGGGCGGGGCCGGAGGACGGGGCCGGTGAGGGAGTCGCGGGAGGCGCACGAGGAGCTGCGCGCCCGGCTGCGCGAGGCGGCCGGGGCCCACGAGCCGGACCGCGCGCGCGTCCTGGCCCGGGTGGAACGCGGCATGGCGGGCTCCGCTGAACGGGCGTGGCGGCGGGCGGCACGGCCGCAGCTGCCCGGCTGGGCGCGCGTCCTGGGCGCCACGGCCGCGGTCGCGGGCGTCCTGGCCGTCGGTGGTTACGCGGTCGCCCCGGCGGTGCGGGACGACGGCCCGGCTCCGCGGACCGTGGCCGTGCCGCAGGTGACCGACCCCTCGCCGGTCCCGACCGGCCGGGTCACGGCCACGCCCGGCTCCGGACCTCGTCCGGGAACCGCGAAGGCGTCGGACCGGCCCGGGCCCTCCCCTTCGGGCACGGGGACCGCGGCCACCGCCCCGGGCCGGACGCCCGCCGGGGACACCGCGGACGGCCCGTTGCGCTCGGACGGCTCGGTCGACCCGCACGGCAACGACTTCTGGGCGCAGAGCGACGTCAGCCTGCGGACCACACGGCAACTCATCTCGCTCACGGTCACGTTGAGGATCGGACAGACCGGCGGGGTGCGCGAGGCGGGCGCCTGGCTCTCGCTGCCCGAGGGCGACTTCACGGTGACGGCCGCCGAGCGGGACGGTTTCCTCGTCTACACCTGGACGCTCAGGCCGGGGCGCACGGTCTGGCCGGGCACCTGGGTCTTCGCGGGCCAGTACGGCCACGACCGCGGCGGCCGGGACGTGAAGGACGACGGCTACACCGTGACGGCCACCGCGAAGGGCGGCGAACGCGCCTTCGTCGCCGGGGACTTCGCGGCCCGGGACACCGGCGGCGCCGAGCCCTAGCCCCGCGTCCGCCGGCCGGGCGGCCCCTCGACCGGAAACCGAACGCCCCCGCCGGTGACGACCGGCGGGGGCGTTCGCCCGTGGGGGGGAAAGGCGTCAGCTCACGAAGTACGTGGGGTTCGGGAGCTTGTAGGTCTTGTCGGCGTAGCCGCCCTCGAGGTCCGAGTACTGGTCGCCGAAGTTGGCGACGATGTCGTACCCGAGGGACTCGATGTGCTTGCGGGTTCCGGCCTTGTACTGCACGGTCGTGCAGTTCCAGGCGGCGGCCGTGGCGCAGTCGCTCAGGTAGGCGGGCGGGTTGGCCGCGTCCTTGAGGAACATGTGCGCGGCGTCGAGGTTGACGTCGACACCGACCTTCTTCAGGTTGTCGACGGCGGAGACCCGCTGCGACTCCTTCAGGCCCGAGTTGTAGAACACCTCGACGCCCTTGGAAGCGGCGTACTCGACGAGTTCGGGGCTGCCGAAGACGGCCGGGCGGTTCGCCTGGGCGACGTACGCGGCCCAGGAGGCCGAGTTGTAGGTGTAGTTGGTCTTCTTCTCGTAGTCGAGCGACAGCAGCAGCGTGTCGTCGATGTCGAAGACGACCGCGGGCTTCGTGTGCCGGTGGTGGGCCTTGCGGGCCGCCTGGTCGATGTACCGCTTGGCGGAGGCGTCCAGGCGGGCCAGGTCCTCGGCGTACGGGCTGTCGGGGGACGCCTGGTAGACACCGTTGCTGTCGGCGGTGGTGCCGTAATAGGTGTCGATGTCCTTGACGAGGACGCCGATGTTGTAAGGCTCGTGCGTCGAGTTCGCCGTCGACTGGCCGGCGGTGGCTACACCGGTGCCGTACAGGGCGGCGCCGGCGACGGCACAGGTCGCGGCGACGGCCGCGATGCGGAGTGGCTTATGCATGACAGGTTTTCTACGCGCGTCACGTCCACGGGCGCGAGACCTTTTGCCGGATCGATACATACTTTTCGGCCGACTTGGGCCTCGCGCCCGGCTGTTCGGGCCTCACGCCCCGCGGGGACGGGATCGGTTCATGGCCGTGCCGTCGGACGGAGCGAGGGGATCGGACACCAGTCGCCGAGGTAGGCGGCACGGGTGTGCTCCCCGGCCTCGGCGTCCGTCAGCTGGGGGCGGTTCTCGGGGACGGTGATCAGCGCGCCGGGGCCGGTGTCGCGGTACTCGGCGAAGCGCTGGCTCTGCCAGGGGTGGGCGGCGGACATGTCCGTGTAGGGCGCGACCGCGTCGATACCGGCGTCCAGACGGGTGTCGCGGACGGTCAGCATCGGCCGGGCGGTGGGGTCCGAGCCGGGCACCCAGGGCCGGGCCAGCTTGTAGTACGCGTCCGGTGCGGCGCTGCTGACGGCGCAGCGGGTGACGAGGTATCCGCGCGGGGCGGCGGCCGCCGTGGACGGGGCGAAGACGAAGCCGTACGGGGCCCGGGTCAGGTCCGTGCGGTCCAGGGTGCGGAAGCGGCAGTGCTCGAAGACGGCGGTCGCCCGCCCGAACACGAAGTCCACGTCCCCCTCGATGTGGCAGTCCCGGTAGTACTGCCGGGCGAAGGTGCCGAGCGCGATCGTGTCGGCGTACAGGGTGTCCTGGTGGCCGAGGAAGCGGCACCGGTGGAACGCCGACCGGTCGCCCTGCACCTTGATCGCCACGGCCTGGGTGCCGGTGATCCCCGGGTGGTCGGCGCGCAGCCAGTCGTTGGCGAAGGTGACCGCGCGGGCGGTGAAGCCGTCGGTGCGCACGGTGGTCGTCGCGGAGCCGGTGGTTCCGTAGGTGCCCGACCCGTCGGGCCTGGGCGTGCCGTTGGCGTTGTCGTACACGACGACGACATCACGCGGGTCGCCGGAGGCGCCGATCCAGGTCATGTCGGATGCGGCGACGCCGGGCAGGCCGGTCGCCGGGTCGACCGCTCCGACCGAGACCGTCTCGCGGTACACGCCCGGTGCGATGACCAGGGTGAATCCGGCGCCGGTCGCGGCGGTCACGGCGGCCTGCACGGTGGTGTGGTCGCCGAGGCCGCCGGGGTGGACGTACAGCGTCTTCGCGTCGGGCCGCGCGGACGGTGAACCGTGGCGCCCGAACGGCGGGCTTCCGGTGGCGCGGGCGGGGGCCGCGAGCACGGGAGCCAGCGCTGCTCCGGTGCCCGCGGCGATGAACGCCCTTCTGCCGAGGGGGTGTCCGGCCATGGTCAGCAGATCCTTCCGGCGCCCGCGCGGTGGTCGACGATGCCGGGAACGGCCCTCGGCGGGTCGACCCTCGTCCTCAGGAGGGGGGTCCACCCGGCACCGGACTGGAGCGTCTCGGCCGGGATCTGCGCGTTGTGCACGGCGATCAGGTCGGTGAGGACGCCGTTGACGTAGTTGTCGGCCGCGGTCAGGGGCGCCTCCTTCCACTTCTTCAGGACCAGTGCGGCGCTGACGGAGTCCGGCAGCGTGAACGCGTTGTGTTCGGCGACGAGTCGGGACTCCATGCCGATGCCGTAGCTGTAGCCGTAGGAGGAGTCGGCCACGAAGTGGTTGTTGTAGGAGTCCACTTGCCCGAAGCGGACACGCGGGGCGCGCTCGACGAGGCCGGTGAACAGGTTGTGGTGGAGGGTGACCTTCAGATGGCCCCGGTCCACGGCGGCGGTCGCGGCGCTGTCGCTGTTGCCGATCAGGATGGTCTTGTCGTGGTCGGCGAAGACGTTCCAGGAGGCGGTCACGTAGTCGGCGCCCTTGACGATGTCGAGTTCGCCGTCGTGCTGTTCGTAGATCCGGCCGTAGTAGACCGGCAGCGAACTGTCCGGGTGGTCGCCGTCGGTGAACGTGTCGTGGTCGAGCCAGACGTGCGTGGCGCCGTAGACGACGGCGCTGTCGTACTCGGAGTTCCAGTTGCCGGTGTCGCCGTCGGTGGGGTCCCACTGCGGGAAGCAGTCGAGGGGGCTCTCGAAGGTGAGGTTGCGGACGATGACGTTGTCGACGTCCTTGATCTGGAGGCTCGCGCCCTTGAAGCCCGCGTTCGCGCCGATGCCCACGATGGTGGTGTTGGCGGGCACGTACGCCTTGATGGCGGTGTCCTGGTCGGCGGCGGAGGCGGCCCGCAGGTCCTCCTGTTCGCCGCTGACCACCTGGTCGTAGCCCCACACCGCGGGGTCGTAGTCGGCGAGGTACTGGCCGAAGTCGTAGCCGGGGGCGGCGAAGGAGTCGCAGCCGGAGGCGTTGGCGTCGATCGTGCCCCTGACCTTGATGATCTTCGGCGCGCTGCCGCCCGCGGCGAGCGCGGCCTTGAACCCCGCCCAGGTCGTGACGGTGCTGACCTGCGCGGCGCCGGCGGCCGAGCCGCCGGTGGTGCCGGTCCCGTCGGACGCCCAGCCGTCGCCCGCGGCGAGCGTCTGCCGGCCGAGGTCGCGGGGGCGGGCCTCGGCGGTGGTGCCGGTGACGGCGAGCACGAGGGCGGTGCAGCCGATCAGCGCGGCGGTTCTCCGCACGGCGACCGTACGCCAGTCTGTGCCATGCTCATGCCATTTCTGTGTACGCATGGTGCGACTCTCTTTCCTTCGGCTCGGAGCCCGGAGCCCGGCGGTTCAGGAGCTCACGGGCCAGGGACTCGGGGACTCAGACGGTGGGCCAGGTGATCCAGGACTCGGGTATCGCGGACCCGAGACGGCGTACGTCCCGCGGCGGGAGCACCCGGCGGTGCAGCAGCGCACCCGCGACGAGACGGGCCACGGCGATGGCGCCGGGCGGGTTGAAGTGTGTGTTGTCCTGTTCGGTGGCGGTCCAGTTGAAGTACTTCTTCGTCTCCTCGGCGCCGAGTTCCTGCCACAGCGCGATGGACAGCGCCTGGACGTCGAGGAGCGGCACGCGCTCGGCCGCGGCGAGCGCGCGCATGGACGCCGGGTAGTCGCCGTGCGTCGGCACCGCGTCGCCGTCCGCGTCGAATCTTCTGCGCTCCACCGGGGTCGCGAGCACGGGCCGGGCGCCCCGGGCCCGCGCCCCGTCGAGGTACTGCCGCAGACAGTCCTGGAACGTCGTCCAGGGCTCGGTGTAGCGCGTCGGGTCGGCGGTCTTCTCGTCGTTGTGCCCGAACTGGACGAGCAGGAGGTCGCCGGGGCGGATCACGTCGAGGATCGCGGCGAGCCGCCCCTCGTCGATGAAGCTCTTCGAACTGCGGCCGTTCACGGCGTGGTTGGCGACCACGACGTCCTCGTGGAGGAAGAGCGGGAGGGCCATGCCCCACCCGGTCTCGGGCGCGGCGTCGGCGTACTTCTGGGCGGCGGTGGAGTCACCGGCGAGGTGGAGGGTGCGCGGCGCGCGGTGCGGAGCGGCGGGCGCGGGGCCCGCCGCGGCGACGGCGAGCGGCAAGGCGGCCACGGCCGCCGACGTGACCTGTCTGCGCGTGAGGGACACGGGGGTGTGCCTTTCGACAGAGGTTTCCGGCAGAGGTCCGGCCGAGGGGTTCGGCGAGGTCCGGCCGAGGACTAGGCGGGACCTGACCTCGGGCGAGGTCGGTGACGGGACCGCGGTCCGGCGGTGGCGCGACGCGCGCCACCGCCGGACCCGGCGGGCGCGTCGGACTAGTGATGGGCCTTCCAGTCGGCCTGCGCCGTGTTGAGCTGGTCGGCCAGCGTGTCCAGGAAGTCCTTCACGCTCATCTTGCCGAGCAGCACCTTCTGGAAGTTCGGCTCGTTGTCGGCCTTGGAGATGGTGTTCCAGTCGGGCAGGTAGTACGGCAGCTGCACGATCTTGGTCCCGGCGCCGTTCAGCGCCTCGGCGGCCAGCTTGGTCGGCTCGGCCTGCTGGATCCAGGAGTCCCCGGCGGCGTCGGTGTTCGCCGGCACCTGGCCCGCCGACTCGTTGAACCGGGAGTTCTCCTGCGCCGAGACGGCGAACTCGATGAACTTCCAGGCGGCCGCCTTGTTCTTGCCGGACTTGAACAGGCTCAGCCCGTCGACCGGGTTGGAGATCTGCACCCGTGTGCCGTCGTCCAGCGTGGGGTTCGGGATGCCGCGGAACGTGCCGGCGCCCAGCGCCTTCACGTGGTCCTGGTAGGAGCCGAGGTTGTGGCTCAGCATGCCGATCGTGCCGCTGTCCCACTGCGCGACCATCTTGGTGAAGTCGTTGTTGACGTCGGCGGACGGGGTGGCCTTCTTGTAGAGGGCGACGTACTTCTCCAGGGCCGCCACGTTCTTCGGGTCGTTGACGGTGGTCTTGTCGCCGTCCCAGAACGAGGTGATGCCGGTCTGGCCGTACGCCGCGTCCAGTGCCGGTGCGATGGAGCCCTCACCGCCGCGGATGGTGAAGCCGAACTTGTTCTTGCCCTTGTCGGTGAGCTTGGCGGCGGCGTCGTAGAACTTCGACCAGGAGGTCGGCGCGTCCAGGCCCGCCGCCTCGAACAGGTCGGTGCGGTACCAGAGCGTGCCGTTGTTGGCGGAGGTGGGCACCTGGTACAGCGTGTCGCCGCCGCTCGCGGACCGGCTGACGTCGAGCAGGTTCTGGCTCAGCTTCCCGTTCAGCGCGCTCTTCTCGATCCGGCTGTCCAGCGGTTCGAGCGCTCCCTGGACGGCGACCTCCGCGAGCATGGCGGTGCCCACGCCTCCGACGTCGGGCAGGCCGCCGCCCTGGATGGCGGTGTCGTACTTGGACTGCGCGCTCGCCGCCGGGATGCCGACGTACTTGACCTTGATGTCGGGGTACTTCTCCTCGAAGTCGGCGATGATCCGCTTCCAGATGTCGGTGCGGACACCGCCGTTGTTGTCCCAGAAGGTGATCTCGCCCTTGCCGGAGCCCTCGCCGCCCTTGCCGCCCGCGCTGCCGCCGCCGTCGTCGCCACAGGCGGTGACGGTCAGCGCGAGCACGGATCCGAGGGCGACGGCCACGGCGGCGCGCCGCGCCCCGGGGACACGGGTTCCTCTCGGACCGGTCGCCGGCGGGTTGTTCCTGAGTGGGCTGATCTTCATCGGTCGGCTCTCTTCTTCCGGGTGCGACGGGGTGGTGGGGTCGGTGAGGTGTCCTCGGAGGTGGGCACCGGGCTGCTTCCGGAAGGGACGGGCCCTTCCCTCCACATCCGGTAAGCGCTTGCTACGGAGGTGCGTCATTGCGGCTCCCGACAGGCGGACGAACGGGGGGACGAACTCTGGCGTGCGACTGGATCGGCGTGCGGTGACCCTCAGCGGGTCGCGGTCACTCGGAAACGCGTGAAGGTGGCGGCCCCCGCGTGCCCCGCGCCGGACGGCGCGAGCGCGAACAGGCCCAGCAGGGCGCCGGTCCAGCGCCGGCCGGTCGCGGCGAAGACCTGCCCCCCCGAGGGCCGCCGGCCGCCGCCGACGTCGTAGGAGAAGCGGCAGCGGGCTCCCGCGCCGATCTCGATCCACAGCCGGGCCCGGCCCTCGGGTGCCGGACGCGGGTGGGCCGCGTCGCGCTCGCCCTCGCGCCGCCCCGAGCGCACGGCGGGCGCTCCGGCGGGGACGGTCTCGGCGAACCGGTGCACGAGCCGCACCGATCCCCCGGGCTCGCGCTGGAGGCCGATCCAGCCGAACGCGTCCCCGAGCACCACGAGCCCGGCCCGCGCCCCGGGCTCCTCGCTGTCGAGGCACAGGTCGACCTGGACGGTGGCCGTCACGCCGGGCATCCGCTGGGTGAGGACGTGCGGCAGCCGGCGCAGGTCGTGGGCGTCGGCCGTGCGGACGCAGCTCAGCCGCAGCCCGTCGCCGGAGTGCTGGGTGGCCCAGCCGTCCCGGGGGTTGGCGGTCCACTGCCACTGGCGTCCGAAACGGCCGCCGGGGAAGTCGTCGTCGGTGGCGGGCGCGGACGGCGGCTGGGCCGGCAGGTCCGGCTTGCGGTGCACGGCCACGGGGGCGCCCCGGTCGCCGATCACCGGCCAGCCTCCCCCGTCCCCGGCCTCTCCCCCGCTCCCGGCCTCGCCCGGCCGGGGGGACTCCGGTGAGCGGGAGGCGTCCCCGTCGCCCCAGCTCATCGGCTGGAGGTGGACCACCCGCCCGTAGGGCCCACGCTGCTGGAAGTGCGCGAACCAGTCCTCGCCCGCCGCCGTGCGCACCCAGCCGCCCTGGTGCGGGCCGTTGATCCGGGTGTCCCCCTGTTCCAGCACCACCCGCTCCTCGTAGGGCCCGAAGAAGCCGCGCGACCGGAAGACGCCCTGCCAGCCGGTCTCGACTCCGCCGGCGGGGGCGAAGATCCAGAACCAGCCGTCGTGCCGGTAGAGCTTGGGCCCTTCGAGGGTGAACCAGCCGGGGATCAGGTCGGCGTCGACGATCACCTTCCCCTCGTCGAGCAGGGCGGTGCCGTCGGGGCGCATCCGGTGTCCGGTGAGCCGGTTCTTCACGCCCGAACGGGACCTGGCCCAGGCGTGCACGAGATAGGCCTCACCGCTCGCCTCGTCCCACAGCGGGCAGGGGTCGATGAGCCCCCGGCCCTCCTTCACCAGCTGCGGCCTGGTCCAAGGACCCCTGATCTGCGGGGCGTTGACCTGGAAGATGCCATGGTCGGGGTCGCCCCAGAAGATCCAGAAGCGGTCGTCGTGGTGGCGCAGCGCGGGCGCCCAGACACCGCAGTCGGGCTTGGGGTTCCTGAACTCGGCCGCGGGCTCCAGGCGTTGGAGGGCGTGCCCGACGAGGGTCCAGTTCACCAGGTCCCGGGAGTGCAGCAGCGGCAGGCCGGGGACGCGGCCGAAGCTGGAGGCGGTGAGGTAGAAGTCGTCGCCGACGCACAGCAGATCGGGGTCGGACCAGTCGGCGTCGAGGACCGGGTTGCGGTACGTGCCGTCACCGAGGTCGGCGGAGGGCAGGGCCATCAGGTGCTCACCGCCTTGCGGACGAGCGCGGCGGCCGCGCCCTCGTCGAGGGCTCCGTCGGCGACGACGGTGACGACCCGGCGTACGAGCGTGTCCCCCGCCCCGACGGTGAGCCGCCGGTCGGAGGCGAGCGAGGATCCGACGCCGGGGTAGTCGGCGGCGCGGACGAACCAGGGGTCGCGGCGGGTCGCGGCGGTCGCACCGGCGAGGACGAGCGTCCAGCCGTCTCCCGCGAGGGCGAGCCAGTCGGCGGGGCGCGCGTGCACGGCCTCCTCGCCCTCGGCGTCGGCGGTGAACACACGCGGGGCGGCCTGTTCCCTGCGGGCCCGCCAGAAGAAGCCGCCGTAGGCCGCGCCCGGCCGTCCGTTGGTGGCGGGGCTGCCGATCGAGAGGCCGCGCCCGGTGACGTTCGTGAGCGAGAAGGTGAAGTCCAGGGCCCAGGCGGCGTCGGTGAGGGCGACGGCCGCGACCGTACGGCGTTCCCGCAGCAGTTCGGTGCCGTCGGCCGTCCAGCGCAGCTCCTCCACGAAGCCGTCCGGGTCGCGCAGCTGGAAGCCGGTGTGGCGCTGGGTGCCGTGGTTGTCGAGCTCGGTGGGCCCCTGGTCGCGGACGTAGGTGCGTCCGCCCCAGAAGTTGTGCCCCTCGACGTCGGGTACGGCGACACCGACGCCGAGGTGGTGGGTGTGGTCGGCCGGGCCGAGTTCGGTGACGGCCGTGCCGGCGAGGGTGGTGACGGGGTGCAGGTACGGGCGCGGCGAGAGCCGGGCCGGCAGTGCGGGCCGGGTGACGTAACGGGCGACGGGACGGCCGGCGATCCGCAGGACGATCGAGTCGTCGTTCATCCGGTGCTCACCTCTTTCGGGCGCGCCCAGGAGGCGCCCAGTTCGGAGTAGAGGGCGAGGGTGTCGGCCGAGGCGGCGACGAATCCGTCGATGCCGGGCACGGCGCGGCGCTGTTCGCCGGGGACCGTCCGCCAGGCGCCGGGGGGCAGCGCGACCGGTTCGGGGGCCTGCCGGACGGCCTCGACGACCTTCATGAAGGCGCCCGTCGACTCGGGCGGGACCAGCAGTTCCGCGCCGCCGGTCAGATGCCCGGCCAGGTTCTCCAGCAGGTCGGTGCGGCCGTACCGGAGCTCCTCGGGGCCGTGTCCCGACCGCTGCACCAGCACCCGGTCCTGCTTGTACCAGAAGGTGATCCGGCCGCCCGTGCCGTGCACCAGGACGTACGGTTCCCCGGGGCGTTCGGCGCAGAGCGTGGCGGCGACGGTGATCCGGCCCCCGGTGGTTCTCACGCGGACGCACGAGGTGTCGTCGGACTCGATGTCGTTGGCGCGCAGCAGTTCGGTGCGGATGCCGGTGACGTCCTCGGCGCGGGTCGAGCCGTCCAGCGCGAGGGCCGTGGCGACGGCGTGGGCCAGTGGGTTCGTCAGGACCCCGTCGACGACGTCCACGCCGTCGAGCCGGCGCCTGCCCGCCCAGGGCGCGCGACGGAAGTACGCCTCGTCGCGGACCCAGGCGCCGGCGCCGCCGATCCCGGTGATCCTGCCGAGCGCGCCCTCGGTGATCATCTGTCTGATCGCCGGCACGGCGTGCGAGCCGAGCGACTGGAAGCCGATCTGGCAGACGACTCCGGCCTCCGCCACCCCGTCGGCCATCCGCCGGAACTCGGCGTAGGAGGGCGCCGGCGGCTTCTCCAGGAGCAGGTGGACGCCCCTGCGCGCGGCGGTCAGGGCGAGGTCGGTGTGGGTGGGGATGGGGGTGCAGATCACCGCGACGGCGGCGTCGGTGGAGTCGAGCAGGGCCCCGAGGTCGGCGGACTGCTCGACGCGCCGCCCGCCCAGTTCCTCCTCGGTGAGCGGGTTCAGCTCGCAGACCCCGGCGAGGCGCACCAGGCCCTTGTCCTGGAGCCGGCGGATGTTGTCCAGGTGCCAGCGGCCGTGGCCCCGGGCACCGGCGAGGACGACGGGCAGCGGTGTGCCGGCCGGGTGCCGGCCGCGGCCCTGGCGCGCGGTGGTGGTCATCCCTTCACCGCCCCGGCGCCGAATCCGGTGATCAGCCATTTCTGGATGAAGGCGAAGACGACGACCACGGGGACGGCGGCGATGATGCCGCCCGCGGCGAGCGCGCCCAGGTCCACGCTGTCGGAGCTAATGAGGGTGTTGAGGCCGACCGGGATGGTCTGCTTGCTCTGGTCGCCGAGGAACATCAGGGCGAACAGGAAGTGGTTCCAGGCATGCACGAAGGCGAAGGAGCCGACGGCGATCAGCCCGGGCCGCAGCAGCGGGAGGACGACGATCCGGAAGGCGTCGAAGCGGTTGCAGCCGTCCACCCAGGCGGCCTCCTCCAGGGTGTACGGCACGTTCCGGATGAACCCGCTGATGAGGATCATCGACAGCGGCAGCTGGAAGACCGTCTCGGCGATGACGACGCTGACCAGCGAGTTGATCATCCGGAGTTCGGCGAAGATCTGGAAGAGCGGGACCAGGAGCAGCGCGCCCGGCACGAACTGCGAGCAGAGCAGGGCGAGCATGAAGCCGCGCTTGATCCTGAAGTCGAAGCGGGCGAGCGCGTATCCGCCGGCGAGCGCGACGAGTGTGGTCATCACCAGGGTGGCGACGGCGATGATCACGCTGTTCTGGAAGTAGGTCCCGAAACTGCGCTCGGTCCACACCTTGTCGAAGTGGTCCAGCGTCATGGGCCAGGGCACGAGCGAGGTGGACCCGGCGGGGCGCAGCGCGAAGAGCAGGATCCAGTAGAAGGGGATCAGGGTGAAGAGGAGGTAGCCGCCCAGGGGGAGGTAGATCTGCCAGCGCGGTGCCTCGTCCCAGGCGCGCCGCTTCCTCGCCGCGCGCGGGCGGGGCTCCTCGGCGGGCGGGGCGGGTGCGGCCGGAACGATGGTCTCGGCGTCCTTGGTGATCACTTGTCCCCGCCTCCGAACTTGCTCAGCCGCAGATAGACGATCGAGCAGAACAGCAGAATCACGAACGCGACCGTGGTGAGGGCGGAGGCGTAACCGAAGTTGTGGGCGTCGACGCTGGTGTTGGCGATGTACAGCGGGAGGGTCGTCGTCTCGCCGGCGGGTCCGCCGCCGGTGAGGGTGTAGAGCAGGTCGACGTTGTTGAACTCCCACACGGCGCGCAGCAGTGTGGAGAGGATGATCGCGTCCTTGAGGTGCGGCAGCGTTATGTGCAGGAACTGGCGCAGGCGGCTCGCTCCGTCGACCTCGGCGGCCTCGTACAGGTCCTTGGAGACGGACTGGAGGTCGGCGAGGATCAGGATCGCGAAGAAGGGGACCCCGCGCCACAGGTCCGCGACCACGGCCGCCGGGAAGACGGTGGAGGTGTCGGAGAGCCAGCTCGTCCCGTACGAGCCGATGCCCGCGTCGGCGAGGTAACGGGTGATGCCCGTCTGGGAGTTGTAGAGCAGCACCCAGATCGCCGAGGTCAGCACGCCGGAGACGGCCCAGGGCGAGAACACCAGCGCGCGCCCGGCCGCCCGGCCGACGAAGGTCTGGTTGACGATCAGCGCGAGCGCCAGGCCGAAGAGGAGCTGGAGGCCGACCTCGACGACGACCCACTTCGCGCTGAAGGTCAGGGTGTCCCAGAACTGGGGGTCGTCGGTGAAGGCGTGGACGAAGTTGTCGAGGCCCGCGTAGCCGTTGCGCCACGGTTTGGTGGGGTTGTAGTTCTGCAGGCTGTAGTAGAAGACGCTGATGACGGGGTAGGCGATGAAGCCCAGCATCAGCAGCGCCGCCGGGGCGATCAGCAGATACGGCAGCCTGCGCGGGGTCGCGGAGGCACGGCGCCGCCGGGGTGGCGCGGGCGGTTTCGCCACGGCTGCGGCTTGGGCCATGACTGTTCTCCGTTCGCAGTGGGGCGAGTACAGCGGGTGCAGGAAGCGCTTGCTACACCTGCATGGGTCGAGCGGCGCTTTCCGTGTGCGGTCGTGGGGCGTCAGCCGGCGTACGGGTCCGGCACCTTGCCCGGACGGGCCAGGAACGCGAAGTCGCAGCCGGTGTCGGCCTGGGTGATCTGGTCGTTGTAGAGCGCGCCGTAGCCGCGTTCGTAGCGGACGGGCGGCGGGGTCCACGCGGCCCGCCTGCGTTCCAGCTCCGCGTCGTCCACGTGGAGCCGCAGCGAGCGTGCCGCGACGTCGAGGGTGATCAGGTCCCCTGTGCGCACGAGGGCGAGCGGGCCGCCGACGTGGGACTCGGGCGCCACGTGCAGCACGCACGTGCCGTAACTCGTGCCGCTCATCCGGGCGTCGGAGATCCGCACCATGTCCCGGACGCCCTGCTTGAGCAGATGGCCGGGGATGGGCAGCATCCCGTACTCGGGCATGCCCGGGCCGCCCTTGGGTCCGGAGCCGCGCAGCACGAGGACGCTGTCCGCGGTGATGCCGAGCGACGGGTCGTCGATGGTGCGCTGCATCGTGCGGTAGTCGTCGAAGACGACCGCGGGACCGGTGTGCTTCAGCAGGTGCGGCTCGGCGGCGATGTGCTTGATGACGGCGCCGTCGGGGCAGAGGTTGCCGCGCAGGACGGCGACCCCGCCCTCGGCGGCGACCGGGTTCTCCCGGGTGCGGATGACGTCGTCGTCGTGCACCCGGGCGGTCGCGAGCTGTTCGCGCAGGCTGTCGTGGGACACCGTGGGCCGGTCCAGGTGCAGCAGGTCGGTGATCCGCGACAGGAACCCGGGCAGGCCGCCGGCGAAGTGGAAGTCCTCCATGAGGTACTTCTGTCCGCCGGGCCGGACGTTCGCGAGCACCGGGACGGTCCGCGCGATCCGGTCGAAGTCGTCCAGGGTGAGGGAGACGCCCGCGCGTCCGGCCATGGCGATCAGATGGATCACGGCGTTCGTCGAACCGCCGATGCCGAGCACCGTGGTGACCGCGTCCTCGAAGGCCTCCGCGGTGAGGATGTCGGACAACGTCCGTCCCCTGTGCACGAGTTCGACGATCCTCAGTCCGGCCGCCGCCGCCATCCGGTCGTGCCCGGAGTCGACGGCGGGGATGCTCGACGCGCCGGGGACGGTGACGCCGAGCGCCTCCGCGGCGGCCGTCAGCGTGGACGCGGTGCCCATCGTCATGCAGTGCCCCGGCGACCTGGCGAGCCCGCTCTCCAGCTCGGCCATCTCGCAGTCCCCGATGAGTCCGGCGCGCTTGTCGTCCCAGTACTTCCACATGTCGGTGCCGGAGCCGAGGACCTGGTCGCGCCAGTGGCCCGGGAGCATCGGCCCGGCGGGCACGAAGACGGTCGGCAGGTCGACCGAGGCCGCCCCCATCAGCAGCGCGGGCGTGGTCTTGTCGCATCCGCCCATCAGCACCGCCCCGTCCACCGGGTACGACCGCAGCAGTTCCTCGGTCTCCATGGCGAGCAGGTTGCGGTAGAGCATCGGGGTCGGCTTCTGGAACGTCTCGCTCAGCGTCGACACCGGGAATTCGAGCGGGAATCCGCCCGCCTGCCACACTCCCCGCTTGACGGCCTGGGCGCGGTCGCGCAGGTGCACATGGCACGGGTTGATGTCGGACCAGGTGTTGAGGATCGCGACGACCGGCTTGCCCAGGTGCTCCTCGGGGAGGTAGCCGAGCTGCCGGGTCCGGGCCCGGTGGCTGAACGAGCGGAGCCCGTCGGTACCGTACCACTGATGGCTCCGGAGATCCTCGGGCCGTTTCACAGGGACCATCCGGCGGCTATGGCGGCGACCTCGGACCGCTCGTTCGCGGTCAGCGGCCGGCTCGGCGGGCGCACGTCGCGGCGGCACAGGCCGAGCGAGGACAGGGCCTCCTTGACGACGGTGACGTTGTTGGCGGAGGCGTCGGCGGCGCGCAGTTCCTCGAAGCGGCGGATCCGCTCCCAGACCTTCATCGCGGCCGGGTAGTCGCCGGACCGCAGCGCCTCGATCATGTTCAGCGAGACGGCCGGGGCGACGTTCACGAGGCCCGAGGTGAACCCGGTGGCGCCGGCCGAGAAGTACGAGGGGGCGTACGGCTCGGCGAGTCCGGCCACCCACACGAACCGGTCGAGGCCGGCGTCCCGCGCGAAGGACGCGAAGCGCGCCGCATCGGGGACGGCGTACTTCACGCCGATGACGTTCGGGCAGGCGTCCGCGAGTTCGGCGAGCCGTGAACCCGCGAGCACGGGGTTGCGGATGTACGGCACGACCCCCAGCTCCGGCACGGCCTCGGCGATCGCCCGGTGGTAGTCGACCCAGCCGCCCTCCGAGACGTACGGATGCACGGGCTGATGGACCATCACCATCGTCGCGCCCAGCGAGCGTGCGTGACGTGCGGAGGCGACGGCGGTGGGCAGGTCGTGCCCGACCCCGACGAGGACGACCGCCCGGTCGCCGGCCTCCTCGACGGTCAACTCGGTTATGGTGCGGCGCTCTTCGGGGGTGAGGGCGTAGAACTCGCCGGTGTTGCCGTTCGGGGTGAGGGTGCGGACCCCGCCGTCGATCAGTCGGCGCAGCAGGGCCCGGTGGGTGTCCCGGTCGATCGTGCCGTCCTCGGCGAAGGGGGTCACCGGGATCGCCACGACCTCGGCGAGTGCCGCCCGCTGGGTCTCGAACGTCGCTGTCATTCCTGTCCGTCCTCTTCCTGGCCCTGGGGGAAGGCCCGTCGCACGAACGAGGCGATGTGCGCGTGCAGTGCCGCGGCCGCGCCGTCGGCGTCGCCGTCGAGGGCGAGGCGCAGGATCTCCCGGTGCTCGCTCGCCTCCCGCTCCCAGGAGGGGTCGGACGCCCAGGCGACCGCCGAGACGAGTGCCGCCTGGTCGCGCACCTCGTCGAGCATCCGGCCGAGCAGCGGGTTTCCGCAGGGCGCGTACAGGGCGCGGTGGAACTCCCGGTTGGCCAGGGACCGTTCGGCGGTGTCGGCGGCGCCGTCGGCGCGGGTGAGCGCGTCGCGTGCGGCGTCGAGGGACGCCTTGCGGCGCACCACGCGCCGCAGCGCCTCGGGTTCGAGGAGCAGCCGTACGTCGTACACCTCGCGCGCCATGTCCGCGTCCACCATGCGCACCGTGACGCCCTTGTACTGGTTCATCACGACGAGCCCGGTGCCGGCCAGGGTCTTGAGCGCCTCGCGCACCGGGGTCTTCGACACCCCGAACTGCGCGGCGAGGTCGGTCTCGACCAGGGCCTGCCCTGGAGTCAACTGCCCGGTGAGGATGCGGTGTTTGATCCCCTCCAGCACGAACTGCGTGCGGGACGGGATCGGGGTGGGCACAGAGGTCATGCGCGCCTCTCTGGTCTCACGTCTCGGATCACGGGAGCGGGGCACCGGTCGCGGACGCCGGTTGCCGCTCTCGCGTATCGCGTCTCATATATGACGTACGAAGTACGACGCGTTGAAGGTAGGAGCGTGACCGTGTTTCGTCAACGCTTCCGACAGAGGAAGTTGCGGGGACGCGTGGGGCGCGGATGCGGGGACGCGTGCGGCGCGGGTGCCGAGACATGCGGGGCGCGGGGCGCCGGAGGGTCCGGATCTCCCGCATCCCGCCACCAGGAGGGGGCGTCCCGGGTGTTCGCTCTCGCGATGCCGTCCCCGGAGTACGCGAACGGGCCGCCCGCTCGGCGGGCGGCCCGTGGCATGCCGGAGGGCTGTCGAATGTGTGTGCTCACGTGAACCGGTCTCGCGTTACGGCTTCCAGCGCGGGTCGCGGCCACTGAGGCCGGTCACGTGGTCGAGGAGCGGTGCGTCGTCGGGCACCGGGACGATGGGACCGAAGATGCCGCCGAGGCGGGTCGGGTCGTCGGCCACGCCCGCGAGGAACTGGTGCGTCACCCGCAGGGCGGTCTCGTCGGGCTCGTAGTCCTGGCCGGTGGCCCGCGCGAGGTCCCAGCCGTGCACCACCAGTTCGTCGGCGGCGACGGCGGCCGCCGCCTCGGCCGGCAGCGTCACTCCGCCCGCCCGGGTCGTCCCGGTCCAGGCGGCCGGGTCCCGCCAGGCGTCGGCGAGTTCGTCGAGCGCCTTCGGCAGGGCCTCGCGCCAGCCCGCCCCGATGTCGGGCAGGGCGGCGGCCGGGCTGGTGTCGGTCGTCGGGCCCAGGTCCTTGCGGCCGGCGTCACGGAAGGCGACGGCCAGCCCGGCCAGATGCCCGAGCAAGTTGTGCACCGCGTACTCGGGACAGGGGGTCGCCCCGTCGAGCTGCGCGTCCGTGACACCCGCCGCGAGGCGCGCCACGACGAGGGCCTGCGGCCCGAAGTCGAAGGTCTGGCCGGTCATCCGATTCTCCTCAGAACGCGTATTCGTCTGCTGGTCCGGTTCAGGGCCCGCGGGAACACGGGCATCCCTTGGGCGAGGCCCGTGGGAACACGGGCACCCCTTGGGCGAGGCCCGTGGGGACGGGCCCGTGCTCTCCCCTGGGCAAAGCGGGCGGGACAGGCCCATGGGTGCTCTCCCGTGGGGTAGACCCCGTCCGTACCGGAATCTCATCGGTTCCCCGGACCGGGGTTCCCGCACCGGGTCGGCCGGACGGCCCAACACCCGGCCGACCGCTCCTCCGTATGCAGCAGCGGGGCGGGCGGGCCGATCACCCGGGACCGAAGCTGGGCGTGCCCTGGCCCCGCCCGACTCGGGAGACCCCCATGCCACTGCCCCGCCGCCCCCGGCTGCGCACGTCCCTCGGCGCCCTGCTGGCCGCCGCCTGTCTGACCGGAGCCGTGTCCGGACCGGCCGACGCCGGCTCCGGCTCCGCTTCCGGCTCCGGCTCCGCGGACCGCGACCGCGCCCTGCGGCAGCAGCTCGAAGCGCTGGTGGCCGAGCCCGGCGGCCCGCCCGGAGTCATCGCCGTCCTGCGTCGCGGGGGCGAGTCCCGCGTCGTGCGCGCCGGGGTCGCCGACCTCGACGGCGGACGTCCGATCCGGCCGGACGACCACACGCGGATCGCGAGCACGGCGAAGGCGTTCAGCGGTGCCGTGGCCCTGCGCCTGGTGGACCGGCGCGCGCTCTCCCTGGACGACACCATCGGCCGCCGGCTGCCGTCCCTGCCCCGGCAGTGGCATGCCGTGACGCTGCGCCAGCTCCTGAACCACACCAGCGGGCTGCCCGACTACTCGCAGGACCCCGAGTTCCTCAGGATCCTCACGGCCGATCCGCGCCACCACTTCGACTCGCGGCGCCTGCTCGACTTCGTGGCCGACGAACCGCTGCTGTTCCGGCCCGGTTCCACGTACCAGTACTCGAACTCGGACAACATCGCGGCCGCGCTGATGGCGGAGGCGGTCACCGGTCAGCCCTACGAGCAGTTGCTGCGGGGGCTGGTGTACCGGCCGCTCGGCCTGCGCGACACGAGCCTCCCGCAGGGCTACGAGATGCCCGAGCCGTACATGCACGGTTACGACGTCACGCCGCCGAATCCCCCGGAGGACGTCAGCGAGGCACTGAGCGCGTCGGGCGTGTGGGCCTCGGGCGGGATCGTCTCGACCCCGGCGGACCTGACCCGCTTCATCCGCGGGTACGCGGGCGGCGCCCTGATCTCCGCGGCCACCCTGCGCGAGCAGCGCCGCTGGATCGACGGGGCCTCCGAGCCCGCGGGTCCCGGCAGGAACAAGGCGGGAGCGGCGATCTTCCGCTACTCCACCCGCTGCGGGGTGGTCCTCGGCCACACCGGCAACTTCCCGGGCTACACCCAGCTGATCGCCGCCACGCCGGACGGCCGGCGGTCCCTGACCTTCACGCTCACCACCCAGGTGAACAAGACGAACAAGCCCGCGCTGCTGGAGCGGCTGCGCACGGTCGAGGAGAACTTCGTCTGCGCGCTGCTGAAGGACTGACGCGGCCCACATCCCGGCGGGCGTCCGGACCGGTCCGGACGCCCGCCGCCTGCGGAGCGTTCACCTTCAGTTCATTGCAACTCCCCGAACGATATTCATTGCGTTAGATGCCGAATCATTGCAATGAAATCCTCCGATCTACCTGCAATGACAGCAGAATTGCGCAACAAGCATGTTGCCCGATCCTCGAATGCAACGTAGCGTTTCCAATGTCAGAAACACAGGGAACGCACGCGACGCAGACCATGGAGAGCATCATGCAGAAGTTCGACACCATCGCCCCCGTCTCCGCGATCATCGACATCCCCGCGGGACACATCCGCTTCATCGCCGCCGACCGCGCCGACACGACCGTCGAGGTCCTGCCCGCCGACGCCTCCAAGAGCCGTGACGTGAAGGCGGCGGAACAGACCGAGGTCTCCTACGCCGACGGCGTCCTGCGCGTGGAGATCCCGGGAGCCCGGAACCGGAACCTCGGCCCGTCCGGGTCCGTCGAGGTGACCGTGCAGCTTCCGGCCGGCTCCCGCGTCGAGGCGAAGGCGGCCGCCGCGGAGTTCCGCGGCGTGGGACGGCTCGGCGAGGTCACCTTCGAGGGCGGGCACCGCTCGGTCGAGCTCGACGAGGCCGACAGCGTCCGCCTCACCGGCCTCGACGCCGACATCACCGTCGGCCGCCTGCACGGCCCCGCCGAGATCAGCACACAGAAGGGCGACCTGACCGTCAGCGAGGCCGCACGCGGAAAGCTCACGCTGAGCACGCAGATGGGCGACATCACCGTCGGCGCCGCCCCCGGCGTCTCCGCGGTCCTGGACGCCGGCACCACCCTCGGCCGGATCAGCAACTCGCTCACGAACGCCGACGCCACCCCCGGCCTGACCATCCACGCGACCACCACCCACGGAGACATCACCGCCCGCACGGTGAAGGTCTGAGAGCACGACCCGCTCCGCCCCCTCCGCCCCCGTCCGGGGCAGAGGGGGCGGAGCGGTGGGACCGGGCGGCGGGACAGGCCGAAGGACGAGCCCCCTCTAACTCAGTTCCGCCAACACCCCCCGCACGGACTCCAGATCGGCGTCCGAGGCCAACCCCGCGTGATACAGCCGCAGTTCCGTCGCGCCGAGCTCGGCCGCGCGGGCCGCGTCGGCGGCCAGAGCCTCCGGACGGCCCCCCATCCCGGACACCACGGTGAAGTTGGCGGCCAGGACACTCCCCCGCGCGCCCGCCCGCGCCTCCTCCGCGAACGGTGTCAGCAGGCCTGCGCCTCCGGTGCACGGCACGACCACGCCGTCGGCCGCGGACAGGATGTGCCCGGGGTCCACCCCGGCGTTGGCTCCGCAGTGGAACGAGACCGGGTCGGCGTGCAGCAGCACCTGGAACCCGGCCGGCGCGGCGGAACGGACCGCCGCGACCGTCTCCTCCTGGAGCGAGCGGGCCACCTGGTCACGCCAGACACGGGTGGCCGCCGCGGTACCCGCCCCGAGCAGCTTCTCCACCCCGGCCCAGCCGCCGCCGGACGGCTCCCCCCGCCACACCGGTTCCAGCGCCCCGCGCACGAAGGACGCCAGCTCCTCGGCGTCCAGGCCCTGCCGGCCGTATCCGTCCGCGCACACGGCACAGAAGCAGAGGGACATCAGATACTGCCCGGCGTCCCCGAGCGGCACCCCGCCGGTCTTGTCGTGGGCGTGGAGATGGGCGAGCCCGTACCAGCCCAGCGACTCCAGTTCCGTGCCCGCCGCGCCGGGCCGCACCGCGGCCTCGACCGCGAGGTCGGCCAGGTAGGCGCGGGTGGCGGGCCGGGCGATGCAGGGGGCCCAGGGATAGCGGTCCCCATGGGCGTTGACGACGGACGTCTCCGGATGCTCCTCCCCCATACGGGAGTTGTGCGCGAGCACGACCCAGGTGTGGACGTCGAGCCCCGCCCCGGCGAGCGCGGCGGCGGCCTCTCCGTACGCGTCACCCGGCGCCCAGTCACCGGCCGGGTACGGACGAAGGTCCCGGCCCCGCCACCGCGCCTCGTCCACGGGGAAGAGCACGGCGGCGTGCGAGGCGGTGACGACCCGGTGCCGCGGATGGCGGGGGGTCAGCGCGCGCGTCGAGTGGTAGGCGGACGCGAGCGTCACCTGGCGGACGCCGAGGGCCGCGGTCCTGGCGGCGGCCTCCGGATCGCCGTTGACGTCCCAGGGGTAGAGGAACGCGGACGCCTTCACCGGCCCTCCTCGATGAGCGCGTATCCGCGGTCGATGAGCTGCGCGAGCTGCTTGACGTGGCCCTCGGCCGGTTCGTGCAGCGGGGGCCGGACCTCGCCGACGTCCAGCCCGCGCAGCCGGACACCCGCCTTGACGAGGGCGACCGCGTAGCCGCGCCCCTGCGCCCGCAGGTCGACGAAGGGCCGGTAGAAGCCGTCCAGGAGCCTGTTCACCGTGTCGTCGTCCCCGGTGTTCAGGGCGCGGTGGAAGGCCAGCGCGATCTCGGGGGCGAAGCAGAAGACCGCCGAGGAGTAGAGGGTGATCCCCAGTCCTCGGTAGGCGAGTGCGGTCAGTTCGGCCGTGGGCAGGCCGTTGAAGTAGAGGAATTCACCGGGCGCCTCGCTGCGTACGGCGCTGACGGTCCGCTGCATCAGGTCCAGGTCGCCGAGCCCGTCCTTGAAGCCGATGATCCCCTCGGTGCGGGCCAGTTCGACCACGCCCGCGGGGGTGAAGACGGCGTTGTCGCGCTGGTAGACGATGACGTCCAGGGCCGTGGCGGCGGCGATCTCCCGGTAGTGCCGGAGCAGCCCCTCCTGCCCGGGGGTCACGAGGTACGGCGGCATGGCGAGCAGCCCGTCGGCCCCGGCCGCCTCCGCGAGGCGCGCGTAGCGCACGGCGAGCGCGGTCCCGTATCCGACGCCGGCGACCACCGGGACGCGCCCCTGCGCCGCCTCCACCGCGACCCGCACGCACGTCTCGAACTCCTCGGGCACCAGCGCGTGGAACTCACCGGTCCCGCAGCACGCGAAGACCGCCGCCGCGCCGGCCTCGACGCCGCGCCGCACATGCTCCCGGTAGACGTCCGGATCGACGGCTCCGTCGGGGCCGTACGCGGTGACGGGGAAGAAGAGCGGCCCGCTGGGGATGCTCAGCCGAGCGGCAAGAGGGGCTGACGTCACGGACTCTCCCTTGGAAGGTGCCCATCGAGTGCATGTTTCTGATCCACGTCCATATCTCTGAACTCGCCCACGCTAAGCCGCCGCCTCGGGGCCGGTCAAGCACGCAAACCCGCAACTCGAAGGCGGATTTCGCCCCTCCGCGCGACACTTGACGCAGCATGCCGACGCTCCTTAGCGTGTCCACGGATGTGAATGACATACACGCATACGGCCGACCGTCAGAGCCCGCCGCCCGCCCGCGGCACCCGGCCCCGACCCCGGGCTCGGCCCCGACCCCGGCCCCGACCCAGGCGCACCGGCCCGCACGGAGGAGACCCCCATGCCCGCTCCCCGCACCGTTCTGCTCACCGGCGCCGCCGGCGGCCTCGGCACCCTGATGCGCGGGCTGCTGCCCGGGTACGGCTACGAACTGCGCCTGCTCGACATGCTCCCGGTCGAAGGCGAACCGGAGGCGATCACCGCGGATCTCTCCGACCGGGCGGCGCTGCGCGAGGCGGTGCGGGGCGTCGACGCGATCGTCCACCTCGCGGGCATCTCCCTGGAGGCGTCCTTCGACAAGATCCTCAAGGCGAACATCGAGGGAACGTACAACCTGTACGAGGCGGCGCGCGAGGAGGGTGTACGACGTGTCGTCTTCGCCTCCTCCAACCACGCGGTGGGCTTCACCCCGCGCCCGGTGGGCGACGACCCGCTGATCCCGGTCGACACCCCGCGCCGCCCCGACACCTTCTACGGGCTCTCCAAGTCGTTCGGTGAGGACCTGGCCCAGTTCTACTGGGACAAGTACGGCCTGGAGACCGTCTCGGTGCGCATCGGGTCCTGCTTCGCGGAGCCGTCCAGCGTGCGCATGCTCTCCGTGTGGATGAGCCCCGAGGACGGCGCCCGTCTCTTCCACGCGGCCCTGACCGCGCAGGACGTGGGGCACTCCGTCGTCTACGGCTCTTCCGCCAACACCCGCCTGTGGTGGGACCTTTCGTCGGCACGGGCCCTCGGCTACGAACCGCGCGACGACTCCGAGCCGTACGCGCAGAAGCTCATCGCCGAGCAGGGGGAACTCGACCCGGCCAACCCCGACCACGCCCACCTGGGCGGTCACTTCACGACGCACCCGCCGATCTGGCCGTACTGACCACGGCCGAAAGGGCGGGGACGCCGGGCGGACAGCGGACCGCCCGGCACGGCGGCGGGCGGACAGCGGACCGCCCGGCGCGGGAACGGGCGGCGAGCGAACCGTCCGGCGAGGGGCGGGCGGGCAGCGAACGGGCCCGCCCGCCCCCGTGTTCGGGCACGGACCCTGCCCGATCCCACCGCTCCCCCCACTCCACCCCTGGTCCGCCGCGGGCGACCGCCGCGCCGAACGGGCACAGCCGGGCAGCATCGGGCCCGCAACAGGCCTGGTCAGTGGCGGAGACCCGCTGTAGAACTTCCCTCATGGACCCCACCGGGTCCGAACGGGCAGTGCGCGACGGGGCGCGAGGGAGCGGGTGACGGCGATGACGGGCAGGACCGCGGAGGAACGGCAGCGCGAGATCGTCCGGACCGCGCGCCGCACGGGCTCGGTCGACGTCACCGAACTCGCCGTCGAACTGGGCGTCGCCAAGGAGACCGTACGACGGGATCTGCGCACCCTGGAGAACCACGGCCTGGTACGCCGCACCCACGGTGGCGCCTACCCCGTGGAGAGCGCCGGTTTCGAGACGACGCTCGCCTTCCGCACCACGAGCCATGTGCCCGAGAAGCGCCGGATCGCCGCCGCGGCGGCCGAGTTGGCCCGGGACGCCGAGACCGTCTTCGTCGATGAGGGGTTCACCCCCCAGCTCATCGCCGAAGCCCTGCCCAGGGACCGGCCGTTGACCGTGGTGACCGCCTCCCTCGCCACCGCCGGGGCACTCGCCGAGGCCGAGAACACGAGCGTCCTGCTGCTCGGCGGCCGGGTCCGCCCCGGCACGCTCGCGACCGTCGACCACTGGACGACGAAGATGCTCGCCGGTTTCGTCATCGACCTCGCCTTCATCGGTGCCAACGGCATCTCCCGCGAACACGGCCTCACCACCCCCGACCCGGCGGTCAGCGAGGTCAAGGCGCAGGCGATCCGGGCCTCCCGCCGTACGGTCTTCGCCGGTGTGCACACCAAGTTCGGCGCCGTCAGCTTCTGCCGGTTCGCCGGCATCGGCGCCCTGGAGACGATCGTCACGAGCACCCTGCTCCCGGCCTCCGAGGCGCACCGCTACTCGCTCCTGGGCCCCCAGGTCATCCGCGTCTGAAACGCCTGCCGCCCCCGCCGGCCCCGGGCACCCCACACCTCACCCCGCCCTTTATCTCCCTATTCCTGCCTGTTCCTCCTGTCCTCACCCGCACCCTCGTCCCCCTCCCCATCCGTATCCCCATCCCCACTCTCATCCCGATTCTCAGGAGTGATCCATGCGAACCCCGAGCCGACGGAGGCCGCGCGCGCTGCTCGCCGCGGCCGCCGCAGGGACGCTGCTCTCCCCGCTCCTCTCCGGCTGCTGGACCGGAGCGGGCGGGTCGGGCTCCGGCGGGAACTCCATCAACGTCCTGATGGTCAACAACCCGCAGATGGTCGAGCTGCAGAAGCTCACCAAGGCCCACTTCACCCGGGAGACCGGCATCAAGGTGAACTTCACCGTCCTGCCGGAGAACGACGTCCGCGACAAGATCAGCCAGGACTTCGCCAACCAGGCGGGCCAGTACGACGTCGCCACCCTCTCCAACTACGAGATACCGATCTACGCCCGCAACGGCTGGCTGCACGAGATGGACTCGTACGTGCGCCAGGACGGCGGATACGACGAACAGGACATCCTCAAGCCCATGCGGCAGTCGCTGACCGCCGCCGACGGAAAGCTCTACGGGCAGCCGTTCTACGGCGAGTCCTCCTTCCTGATGTACCGCAAGGACGTGTTCGCCGCGAAGGGCCTGAAGATGCCCGCGCGTCCCACCTGGCAGCAGGTCGCCGGCCTCGCGGCGAAGGCGGACGGCGCCGAGCCCGGCATGAAGGGCATCTGCCTGCGCGGTCTGCCCGGCTGGGGCGAGGTCATGGCCCCGCTCACCACCGTGGTCAACACCTTCGGCGGCACCTGGTTCGACAAGGACTGGAAGGCCCGGCTGGACTCCCCCGAGTTCAAGAAGGCCACCAGGTTCTACGTGAACCTCGTCCGCGAGCACGGCGAGTCCGGCGCCGCCCAGTCCGGCTTCGCCGAGTGCCTCAACAACATGACTCAGGGCAAGACGGCCATGTGGTACGACGCCACCTCCGCCGCGGGCCTGCTGGAGGCCAAGGACTCCCCGGTCCGGGGGAAGCTCGGCTACGTCCCGGCCCCCGTCGAGAGGACCGCGTCCTCCGGCTGGCTCTACACGTGGGCCTGGGGGCTCCAGAAGGCCTCGCACAACCCGGACAGGGCCTGGAAGTTCATCTCCTGGGCCTCCGGCAAGGGCTACGAGCAACTGGTCGGGGACACCACCGGCTGGTCCAACGTCCCGGCGGGCAAACGCGCTTCGACGTACACGAACGCCGCCTACGTCAAAGAGGCCGCGGCCTTCCAGGACATGACCCGCCGGGCCATCGAGGGTGCCCGGCCGCGCGACCCCGGCGTCCAGCCGCGCCCCGCGCCCGGCATCCAGTTCGTCGGCATCCCCGAGTTCACCGACCTCGGCACCAAGGTCTCGCAGGAGATCAGCGCGGCCATCGCCGGACGCCAGTCCGTCGACGCGGCCCTGAACACGTCCCAGGAACTCGCCGAGAAGATCTCCAAGGAGTACGAGGGCCGATGACCGCCACGACAACGGCCCGTGTGGCCGCTCCCCCCGTACGCACCCAAGGACGGCAGTCGGCCCGGCTGCGCGCCTGGGCCACCCGCGGCCCCCTGCTCCCGGCCCTGATCTTCATGATCGCGGTGACCCAACTGCCCTTCGTGGCCACGCTGGTGATCTCGTTCTTCGACTGGAACGCCCTCTACCCGAAGGCCCGCCGCTTCACCGGCTTCGGCAACTACACCGAGGTGCTGACAGACGCGAGCCTGCGGCACTCCGTCTGGACGACGATCCTGCTGACCGTCACCGTGGTCCTCGTCAGTCTGGTCCTCGGCCTGGTCCTGGCCCTGCTCCTGGACCGGAGGTTCCGGGGCCGCGGCATCGTCCGCACCCTGCTGATCGCACCGTTCCTGGTGGTCCCGGTCGCCGCGGCCCTGCTGTGGAAGCACGTGCTCTACAACCCCGAATACGGGCTGCTGAACGGCCTGTTGCACTACGTCGGCGGGCCCGCGCCCGACTGGATCTCGGACACCCCGCTGCTCGCGGTCGAGGCGTCCCTGGTCTGGCAGTGGACGCCGTTCATGATGCTGATCCTGCTCGCCGGCCTGCAGAGCCGCGACCACCAGCAGATCGAGGCCGCGCGCGTGGACGGCGCGAACGACTGGCAGGTGTTCCGCCATCTCACCCTGCCCCACCTGCGCCGCTATCTCGAACTGGGGGCGCTGCTGGGCTCGATCTACATCGTGCAGAACTTCGACGCGGTCTTCACGATCACCTCCGGCGGCCTCGGCACCGCCAACCTGCCCTACACCGTGTACCAGAGCTTCTACCAGGCCCACGAGAACGGGCTCGCCTCCGCCGCGGGCGTTCTGGTGGTCATCGGCTCCATCGTCATCGCGACCTTCGCCCTGCGCGTGGTGTCGTCCCTGTTCCGCCAGGAGGGGTCCCGCTGATGAGCGCCACCGCGACACGATTCCGCTCCCGCCGCACCAGGGGCGCCGGACCGGGCCTGGCCGCCTGGGCGCTCGGCATCGTCTTCTTCCTTCCCATCGCCTGGATGGTGCTGACGTCCTTCCACTCCGAGCCGGACGCGGCGAAGAACCCGCCGGCCTTCGGCGCTGCCCTGACCCTCGACGGCTACCGGGAGTTCTTCGGCACGGGCGGCGGCGCGAGCCCCTGGCCCGCGCTCGTCAACTCCACGGTCGCGTCGGTGGCCTCGACGCTCCTCGTCCTGCTGCTCGCCCTGCCGGCGGCGTACGCCCTGTCGATCCGCCCGGTGAGGAAGTGGACGGACGTCCTGTTCTTCTTCCTGTCGACGAAGATGCTGCCGGTCGTGGCGGGCCTCCTCCCGGTCTATCTCTTCGCCAAGAACACCGGCACGCTCGACAACATCTGGCTGCTGGTCGTCCTCTACACCTCGATGAACCTGCCGATCGCGGTGTGGATGATGCAGTCGTTCCTCGCCGAGGTCCCCGTCGCGGTGATCGAGGCGGCCCAGCTCGACGGCGCCCGGCTGCCGACCGTCCTCGGCCGGGTCGTGGCCCCCATCGCCCTCCCCGGCATCGCGGCGACCGCCCTGATCTGCTTCATCTTCAGCTGGAACGAGCTGCTGTTCGCCCGGGTGCTCACGGGCGTGGTCGCCGGGACCGCCCCCGTCTTCCTGACCGGATTCATCACCAGCCAGGGCCTGTTCCTGGCGAAGGTGTGCGCCGCGTCGCTCGTCGTCTCCCTGCCGGTGCTCGCCGCGGGGTTCGCCGCCCAGGACAAGCTGGTCCAGGGCCTGTCGCTCGGAGCCGTGAAATGAAGGCCGCAGTCATCGAGTCCGTGGGCCGTGCCGTCGTGACCGAGGTCCCCGACCCGACGCCGGACGCCCGCGAGGTCGTGGTCGAGGTCGCCGCCTGCGGTCTGTGCGGCACCGATCTGCACATCCTGCAGGGCGAGTTCGCTCCGAAGCTGCCGATCGTGCCGGGCCACGAGTTCGCCGGCACGGTGGTCGGCGTCGGCACCGGAGTGACCGAACTGGCCGTCGGCGACCGGGTGGCCGTCGATCCGTCGTTGTACTGCCACGAATGCCGCTACTGCCGTACGGGCCACAGCAACCTCTGCGAACGATGGGCCGCGATCGGCGTGACCACCGCGGGCGGTGCCGCCCAGTACGCGACCGCGCCCGTGGCCAACTGCGTGAAACTCCCCGAACACGTCGCCACCCAGGACGCGGCGCTGATCGAACCGCTCTCCTGCGCCGTCCGCGGCTACGACGTCCTGCGGTCCCGGCTCGGCGCCCACATCCTGGTCTACGGCTCCGGGACGATGGGCCTGATGATGCTGGAGCTCGCCAAGCGCACCGGCGCGGCGAGCGTGGACGTGGTCGACGTGAACCCCGAGCGGCTGGCCACCGCCCGGCTGCTCGGGGTCTCCGCGGCCGCGGCGAACGCCGACGAGCTGGACCGCCCCCAGGGCTGGGACGTGGTCGTCGACGCGACCGGGAACGCGGCGGCGATCCAGGACGGCCTGGACCGGGTGGCGAAGGCCGG
This sequence comes from Streptomyces sp. NPDC001914, assembly GCF_042891215.1. Taxonomy (NCBI): domain Bacteria; kingdom Bacillati; phylum Actinomycetota; class Actinomycetes; order Kitasatosporales; family Streptomycetaceae; genus Streptomyces; species Streptomyces sp. NPDC001914. The sequence goes on along the minus strand of NZ_JBIASW010000017.1, from coordinate 56,253 downwards.
CACGTTCCTCCAGTTCGGCGTGGCCGACTACGCGACCCGGGTCACCGTGGACCCGTACCGCATCTACAACCAGGAGATCACCATCACCGGTTCGATGGCCGTGCTGCACAGCTTCGAACGCGCGGCGGAACTGTTCGCCGCGGGTGTCCTCGACCCGTCGGTCCTCATCAGCGATCGTCTCCCCCTGTCGAGCTACCCGCAGGCACTGGACCGGTTCGCGTCGGGCGTGGGCCGCAAGATCGTCGTCGTGCCCTGAGCATCAGGCGCCCGGGGCCGGGTCCGGGACACCGCCCGGCCCCGCCCTCGAACCCGAGCCACCCTCTTCCCACCACTCTTTTCGCCCCCTTCCCGCTCTTTTCGCCCCCCTTCCCCGTCGCTTCCCGCCTCCCCTTCCGCCCTCTTCCCGCTCCCCCTCGTCCCTCTCCTGGCCCCTCCCCCTCCCCTGTCCCCCCTTCACCCTTGGGTAAGGGAACGGTAAAGCGCCCCCGCTCGTTACCCCAGTCATGACAGCTATGACGCCCGGCTCGAACATCCCTCTCCCCGTCTCCCGCTTGACGGTGGACGTCACCGCCCCGGTGCGGCTCGACGTGTCGAGCCTGCTGCTCACCGCCGACGGCAAGGTGCGCTCCGACGACGACTTCATCTTCTACAACCAGCCCAACGGCCCCGGTGTCACCTACCGCTCGGGCGGCGGCACCGCGCCCGACGCGATCACGGTCGACACGGCCGCGGTGCCCCCGGGCATCGAGAAGATCGTCGTCACGGCGAGCCCCGACGCGGCGGGCCAGTCGTTCCAGGGCATCGAACCCACCGCGACGATCCGCAACGCGGACGACAACACGATTCTGGCCGCCTTCACCCCGCCCCGGCTGGGCACGGAGACGGCTCTGGTGATCGTCGAGATCTACCTCCGCAACGGCGCCTGGAAGGCCCGCGCGGTCGGCCAGGGCTACGCGAACGGCCTGGCGGGCATCGCCACCGACTTCGGCGTGAGCGTCGAGGAGCCCGCCCCGGCCGCCCAGCCCGCGCCCGCGGCCCAGCCCCCGGCCGCGGACCCCCGCCTGGCCGCCCAGCAGCCCCCGGCCGCTCCCCCGGTCCCGCCCATGCCGCCGGCCCCGCCCGCGGCCACCGGCAAGATCAACCTCGACAAGGGCCGGGTCAGCCTCCAGAAGAACCAGACGGTTTCCCTGGTCAAGGGCGGCGCCCCGCTGCTCTCCAAGGTCCAGATGGGCCTCGGCTGGGAGCCCGCCTTCCGCGGCAAGGACATCGACCTGGACGCCTCGGTCATCGCGTACGGCCCGCAGCGCAACCACATCGACAGCTGCTACTTCGGCAAGCTCTCCATCGTGAACGGCGCGATCAAGCACTCCGGCGACAACCTCACGGGCGAGGGCGGCGGGGACGACGAGGTGATCACCGTCGACCTCGGCCGTCTCCCCCAGGAGGTCACCGGCCTGGTCTTCACGGTCAACTCGTTCTCCGGCCAGAAGTTCACCGAGGTGGCCAAGGCCTACTGCCGCCTCATCGACGCCGCCAGCGGCGAGGAACTCGTCCGCTTCGACCTCACCAACGCCGAGGCCCAGACGGGCGTCATGATGGCCAAGCTGATCAAGCAGTTCTCCGGCGAGTGGGAGATGACGGCCCTGGGCAGCTTCGTCAAGTCCCGCACGGTCCGGGGCATGGTGAAGCCGGCGGCGGAATCCCTCTGACCCCGAGGCCCGCGAAACCCCGCCCGGAACACGCGCACAGGCAAGGGCGCGGCCCGTACCGAAGTACGGGCCGCGCCCCTGTTGCGGAGCCGGAGGCCTCCGCCTCGGCCGGCCGGAGCCGAATGCCTCAGCCCGCCTGGGCCCACGGCCAGTCCGCGTCCCGCGCCGATTCGAGCAGCGGGACCATCCGGAAGGCCGCGTCCGAGAGTCCGCCGAACGTGTGGCGGTTTCCCTTGCCCGAGGGGCCGTGGCCCGCGCGGTAGCCGGCGAGGTTCCACGTGTAGACCGGGACATGCGCCGGGACCTGCTCGGTCGGGTCGCCGTAATGGCTGTACGTGGCCTGCTCGTCGGTGACGATGAGGACCCGGTCGTGCTTCCTGTAGTGCGCGCGGACCGCCTCGGTCGTGTTGGTGCCGCCGAGGTCGCCGAACCGTCCGAGGACCTTGAGCACGGACTCGCCCGCGCGGAAGTCCACCCGCTTGCTGGTGGTGCCGAACTCGACGAGATCCGCGTCCGCCGCCCGCAGGGCGAGCGCCGTGCCGAAGATCGCCGCCGCGTCGGCCCGGTTGAGCTCGGAACGCTCCGACAGCCGCGAGTAGAACATCGAGCCCGAACGGTCCACGAGGACCAGGGTCCGGCCGGGCAGAGCGGGCACGTTGGCCAGCGAGTGGCCGAGCGCCTGCTCCAGCGGGTACGACCAGCGCAGCGACGGCGCGTGCCGGTAGGCCGCGAGGTAGCGGAACGGGAACTGCCGCGAACGCGCGACCTCCGCCGGGTCACTGATCTTCGCGGCGACCTGTGCCGCCACCTCGTCGCCGACTCCGGCCTCGTCGAAGTTGCGCAGGTTGCGGACGAGCGCCATGGCACCCATGGACGGGATGACGGCCTCCCAGGCCGCCTTGTCCATCGGCCCCTGGAGCCAGCCGGCCAGCGCCTCCCAGGTCATGCCCGCGTCCGCGAGGCGCTGGGCGCCCTGCCCACCGGTGACGACCTTGCGCCGCTTGGCCGGCCGCAGCGCCATCAGGTCACGGTGGGCGACGAGCACGGGCAGCGACTTGGGGACGACGGCCGTGTCCGGGTTGTGGCGCCGGTCCAGCGCGTACTGGAACAGGTCGCCCTGCCAGGGCTTGTCCGGGTCCGGCGCCGCGTGCACGAGGTTGAGGATGTCGCCGAAGCGGTACCCCTTGGACGCGGTGTCGTACTTCAGCAGCGACTTGCCGTTGTAGAGGCGTCGTACGGCGTCGGCGATGCCGCGCTTGACGGGCTTGGGCACGTTGCGGCCGTACCGGGAGGTCCAGTAGGCGAGCAGTTCGCCCGGCTCGTCCGGACGGCGCAGTACGGAGGCGACGACCTGCCGGTTGGCCGGGCCGTCGGTGGCGCCGGCGTCCAGGCGCGCCTTCACGTACTCGGCGGCGCCGACGAGCGAGGCGGTACGGAGGTTTCCCTCGCCGCGCAGCCAGCTCAGCAGGCCGGCGGTCCAGGACGGGTCGGAGACGGCGAGTTCGCGCACGAGCGCGGCGAACCGGTCGTCGCGGGCCTCGCCGGTCTCGTAAAAGGTCTGCTGCGAGACGAAGTTGGCGATCGCGAGCAGAAAGAGCTCGGAGCGCGCGTCGCGCTCGCGGCCGAGGCCGCCCTGGTGCGTCCGCAGCACTCGGCCGGTGGACGTCACACGGGAAGTGGGCTGTGCCTTCGCCGTCCTGTTGTTGAAGCGTGCCATGGTGAATTCCCCCGAATTCATGAGCATTTCGCAGGGAGGCACAGCAAATGGAGGGTGTCCGAGATCAGGAATCGGCGACGGTTGCTTATAAACTGGCGCGTCTTCCGTTCCGCCACACCGACCCGAGGTCGATGACGGGATTCGAACCCGCACGAGGTCGTGACCCCACCAGTTCCCGAAGTATCCGCTGCCTGCGCACCGGGCACCCACCATGAGCTGCGCCTCCCGAGATCAAGTCGGCCGCGGCGTGGATTCTTTGAGAGAGAAGTAGCCGCGGCCCGCGCACCGGGAGGTGCATGAAGTTGTGGTGTCCAGAGATCGAGGCCGGCGGAACCGACGTAGGTGCTCTAACCCCTGAGCTACATCGGCGTGTTGTGCCGATGGCGGGACTCGAACCCGCGACCGCCCCATTATGAGTGGAAGTAGGTCCTGCCTTCGCACCTGGACGTGCACCACTGTAGGAGGGCGGTCGCGGACCCGGCGAGCGATTTAATTCCCGGGAAAAGCGGCGGGAGTTCAGCCGCGCTTCTGCCGCTTCCAGGGGCCGGTGATGGCGAGCATGATGCCCGGGTCCTGGATGTTGGCGAAGAGGGTCCGGCCGTCGGGCGAGAACGTCACGCCGGTGAACTCGCTGTAGGACGGCTCCTCGGCGGTGCCGATGTTGAGCTCGTTGCGGGCGATCGGGTAGGTGCGGCCGCTCTCGGTGGCGCCGAAGAGGTGCTGGACGCCCTCGCCGTCCTCGGCGATGACGAGACCGCCGTACGGGGAGACGGTGATGTTGTCCGGCCCGTCGAAGGCTCCGTCGACGGAGGGGTCGGGGTTCACACCGATGAGGACCTTCAGCGTCAGGGTGCGGCGCTTGGGGTCGTAGAACCAGACGGCTCCGTCGTGGGCCTGGCCGGGGCTCTCGGCGCGGGCGTAGGAGGAGACGATGTAGACGCCGCCGTCACCCCACCACATGCCTTCGAGCTTGCGGGCCCGGGTGACCTGGGTGTCGGTGAACTGCTTGCGGACGGAGACGGTCTTCGCGTCCCGGTCGGGCACGTCGACCCAGTCCACGCCGTAGACCGTGCCGATCCTGGTGGCGCGGGAGAGGTCGTCGACGAACTTGCCGCCGGAATCGAAGCACTTGAAGGCCTGGAGCGCTCCGGCGTCGTCGGCGAGGGTCGCGAGCCGTCCGTGGCCGTGCTCGAAGCCCTGCGGAGGAGTCCAGCGGTACAGCAGGCCGTTGGGGCCCGAGGCGTCCTCGGTGAGGTAGAGCCGGCCGCGCTTGGGGTCGACGACGACGGCCTCGTGGGCATAGCGGCCCAGCGCCTTGACGGGCTTGGGGTTCTTGTTGCGGCGGCGGTCCTCGGGGTCGACCTCGAACACGTAGCCGTGGTCCTTGGTCATGCCGTTCTGGCCGGCCTTGTCCTCGGTCTCCTCGCAGGTCAGCCAGGTACCCCAAGGAGTGCTGCCACCCGCGCAGTTGGTGGAGGTGCCGGCGACACCGACCCACTCGGCGACCTTGTCGTGGCGCACCTCGACGACCGTGCAGCCGCCGGCCGCGGCCGGGTCGTAGACGAGTCCCTCGGTGAGCGGAACGGGGTAGGTCCAGCCGGAACGGGGACCCTTGAGCTCGTGGTTGTTGACCAGGAGGGTGGCGCCGCGCGGGCCCTGGAAGGTGGCGGTCCCGTCGTGGTTGGACGGGGTGAACTCACCGGAGTCCAGCTTGGTGCGGCCGCTGTAGGTGACGACGCGGTAGGAGAACCCGGCGGGCAGCGAGAGGAGGCCCTGGGGATCGGTGACGAGCGGGCCGTAGCCGACGCCGCCGTGGCGGGCCTGCGCCGAACCCTCACCCGCGCCCTCGGTCTCCGTCTCCGTGGCGGCGAGCGCGTTGGGGGCGGTGGCGAGGGCGCCCACGCTGCCGATCAGGACCACGCCTGCACCGGTGATCGCGGACTGCCTGGCGAAGTCCCTGCGAGAGAGCGACATGTGATGTCTCCTGTGACGGTGGACTCGGACTGTCATGGGGGGCGGCTGACGACCTCGGTCGCGGCCACACCGTCCCGTCCTCTCCTGAACACGAGTTGAACGCGCGCCGACTTCCGTGGGCCCGCTTACGTGAATCCACCCGACCGGCGCAGGGGAACGGACCCCTCCGGGCAGCGACCCGCCCCGGTCCCGGATCCGGGACCGGCCGCGGGACCCCACCACCCGATACCCAGAGCGGCGCTCCGTCACTCGGCACCCGGCATACGACCGGAGCGCCCGGCACACTGGACGTGGCACCCGGCGCGGGACCACGCCACTCGATACGCGGCGCGCCACCACGGCACACGAGGACCACGCCACTCGCTACGCGGCGCGCCGCCACAGCACCCGAGGTGGGTCCCCGGCACTCGCTACGCGGCACGGCACCCCGTGCCCACGTCACCTCTCCGCCCGCGTCACGCCCCCTGCTGCGACCGGGCCTTGAACGCCGCCTTGCGGGCCTCCTTGGCGACCTTCTTGTCGGGGTGCAGCCGCCCCATGGCCTCCAGGACGTCCGGTGCGGCAGGGTGCTCCACCCGCCAGGCCGTGTCGAAGAAGCCGCTGTGCTGCTGGGCCAGACCCTCGACCAGGGCCTGCAGTTCGTCGGAGTTCCCCTCGGCGGCGAGCTGTGCCGCCACCGTGTCGATGGTCAGCCAGAAGACCATCGCCTCGGACGGCGGGGGCACGTCGGGCGCGCCCCGCTCGGAGAGCCAGACCCGGGCCAGACCGCCCAGCTCGGCGTCGTCGAGCACCTCGCGCAGCGCGGGCTCGGCCTCCGTACCGACGAGCGCGAGGGCCTGCTGGCAGTGCAGGCGGCGCAGCGGGGCGTTCGGGTCCGCGCCGCGCGCCGCGGAAAGCAACTCCCGCGCCGCGGAGAGCGGTTCGCGCCGGGCGAGCCACTGTTCGATCTCGGCCTGCGCGGCGGTCGGGGGGAAGCCGGCCGTGCCGTCCAGCAGGGTGTCCGCGCCCTTGTCGGTCAGCTCGCCCACCGCGGGGGCGGAGAAGCCCGCCTCGATGAGCCGGGCCCGCAGTCCGTACAGGCCGAGCGGTGTCAGTCGCACCACCCCGTACCGCGAGACGTCCATGTCGTCGACGGGTGCCTGCTCCTCGGCGGTCTCCGCCATCAGGGCTTCGTCCACCGGCTGGAACTGGACGAGCCCGATGGGCTCCAGCAGCCGGAACTGGTCGTCGAGCCGCATCATGGCGTCCGAGACCTGCTCCAGGACGTCGTTGGTGGGCTCGCCCATGTCGTCGGGCAGGATCATCGAGGCGGCGAGCGCGGGCAGCGGCACCGACACCTCCCCGAGCGCGTCCTCGCCGACGGTCAGCAGGTACAGGTTGCCGAGCACCCCGTCGAGGAACTCGGACTCCGCCTCCGGGTCCCAGTCCAGCGAGGAGAGGTCGATCTCGCCCTCCTCGTCCATGGCGTCGACGAGTTCACCGAGGTCGGGCACGCTCGCGTCGGCCAGCACGACGTCCAGGGCGCCGAGCCAGAAGCCGAGCACGTCCTGCGGGGCGCCGGAGGTGAGCCGGGCCAGCTCCTCACCCGCGGTGACGGTGCCCTCCTCCTCGTCCACGATCTCGACGAGCCCGGTGTCGACGGCCACCCGCCACGCCTCACCGGCGACGGCGGCCGCGTCGTCGTCGGCCAGACCGAGGACGCCGGCCGCCTCGGGAAGCTGTTCCTCCACGAGTTCGCCCCCGGCGCCGACCCGGGTGGCGGGGCCCGCCCAGCGGGCCAGGCGCGCGGCCCGGGAGAGCAGCGGTGTGGCGAGCGCGTCCCGCGCGAGCTGCGCCTCGGCGTGCAGCCGCACCGGCGGCAGGGAAGAGCTGTCTGACATCGGCTGGGTTCTCCTCCGGACAACCACGACGAGCGGGGACGGGCGGGCTGGCGGTTCGACCGGGCGAAGCGGTTCGTCCGGGTCAAGCGGGTCGCACGGGCCGAGCGGGCCGTACAGGTCAAGCGGGCCGAGGGTTTCGTACAGGTCAGGCGGGCCGAGCGGGTCGAGCGTTTCGTACAGGTCGAGCAGGTCGAGCAGGTCGAGCGGGCCCTTCGGCCGGAGCCGCGCCGGACGGTGACGGGCCCGTCGGTCACGGCGGGCACCGGGTCGGTCACGGCGGGCGCCGGGTCCCGTCGGGCACCGGCGGGCCCGAGAGCCCGGAGGCGGCCCGGGAGATCCGTGCCAACTGCTCACCCTAGACGGATTTCCACCCATGCCGCCCGGTTCATGTATGCGACAGGTCTCGTACACCGCCGAAACCTTGACAACTCCCCCCGCTACACACGAGATTGACGCGCGTAGAAGTTCAACGGCCGTGCGGCCGACCGCTTCTACGCGCGTCACTGGCCCGCAAGCAGGTCGCGCTCCCCCCACCAGTCCACCCTCGTCCCGGCGCTCACGAACGTCCCCGGAGGGATTCCCTTGCCGAGCAAGAGAACCGCGCGCATCGGCGCGCTGACCGTCGCCGCGGTCTGTTCCACCGTCTCCGCCGTCGTACTCACCACACCGGCCCAGGCGGACACCGTCCACATCCACGACATCCAGGGCACGACCCGGACCTCCCCCCTCGCGGGCACGAAGGTCACCGACGTGCCCGGCATCGTCACCGGCGTGCGGACGTACGGTTCGTCCAAGGGCTTCTGGTACCAGGACCCCACCCCCGACGCCGACCCCGCCACGAGTGAGGGCGTCTTCGTCTTCACCAGCTCCGCCCCGAAGGTCGCCGTCGGCGACTCGGTCACGGTGACGGGCACGGTCTCGGAGTACGTCCCCGGCGGCGTCTCCACCGGCAACCAGGCGGTCACCGAGGTCACCAAGCCGACGGTCACCGTCGTCTCCAGCGGCAACCCCGTCCCGGCCGCGACGGTCGTCGACGCCCGGTCCGTGCCGGACGACTACGCCCCCGCCGGCGACACCGCCGCGGGCGGTTCGGTCAACGCGCTCACCCTGGAGCCGGCGAAGTACGCCCTGGACTACTACGAGTCCCTCGAGGGCATGAACGTCCAGGTCGCCGACACCCGCGTGGTCACCGCCACCGACCCCTACACCGAGCTGTGGGTCACGGTGAAGCCGCACGAGAACGCGACGCGCCGCGGCGGCACGGTGTACGGCTCGTACACCTCGCAGAACACCGGACGGATACAGATCCAGTCCCTCGGCGCGACGGCCGACTTCCCGGCCGCGAACGTCGGCGACAAGCTCACCGGCGTCACGGCGGGCCCGCTCGACTACAACCAGTTCGGCGGCTACACCCTCGTCGCGAACCAGCTCGGCACGCTCCAGAAGGGCGGTCTGGAGCGCGAGACCACCCGGAAGCAGTCGCGCGGCGAGCTGGCGGTGGCGACGTACAACGTCGAGAACCTGGACCCGGCCGACGCCACGTTCGCCGCCCACGCGTCCGCGATCGTGAACAACCTGAACTCGCCCGACATCGTGTCCCTGGAGGAGATCCAGGACAACAACGGCCCGACGGACGACGGCACGGTCGCCGCCGACCAGACGGTGAACAAGCTGATCGACGCGATCGTCGCGGCGGGCGGCCCGAAGTACGACTGGCGCTCCATCGACCCGGTCAACGACCAGGACGGCGGCGAGCCCGGCGGCAACATCCGCCAGGTCTTCCTCTTCAACCCCGAGCGGGTCTCGTTCACCGACCGCGCGGGCGGCGACTCGACCACCGCCGTCGGTGTCACGAAGGTGCACGGCAAGGCGCAGCTCACCGCGTCCCCCGGCCGTATCGACCCGGCGAACACGGCCTGGAAGAGCAGCCGCAAGCCGCTCGCGGGCGAGTTCGTCTTCCGCGGCCACACGGTGTTCGTGATCGCCAACCACCTCAACTCCAAGGGCGGTGACCAGGGGCTGACCTCGCAGTACCAGCCTCCGACGCGCAGCTCCGAGGTCCAGCGGCACACCCAGGCGACCGCGGTGAACGCCTTCGTCACTGAGGTCCTGAAGACGCAGAAGAACGCCGACGTCATCGCGCTCGGCGACATGAACGACTTCGAGTTCTCCGAGACCGCCCAGATCCTGGAGGGTGACGGCGAGCTCTGGTCGGCGATCAAGTCGCTGCCCAAGAGCCAGCGTTACACGTACGACTACCAGGGCAACGCCCAGGTTCTCGACCAGATCCTGGTCAGCCCCTCGATCCGCCGGGGCTGCGACCTGGAGTACGACAGCGTGCACATCAACTCGGAGTTCTCCGACCAGATCAGCGACCACGACCCGCAGGTGCTGCGGTTCCGTCCGTAGCCACCGCGGCGATCGGTCCGGCGCCGGCCGCGACCATCGGTCCGGCGGTCACCGCGGCCGTCGGTCCGTAGCGGCTCCGGTCACCGGTCCGCAGAGGTTCCGGTGAGCGAAGAGCCCGGTCCCGTCGTCCGGGGGGCCGGGCTCTTCGCCTGCTCGGGTACCGCTCCCGCCTGCGGGAGCGGCGCCCCGGGCCGTGCCGGGCTCAGCCCGGGAAGACCTCGTCGAGCCAGCCCTTCCAGGCGGCCTCGTTCGCCTTGGCGTCGGCGCCGGGCGCGAAGTCGTGCACGCTCATGCCGACCGGCGCGCCCCAGCGGCCCCGCCCGAAGAAGCGGATGAGCGCGCCGTCGGTACGCAGCCCGAGGAAGTACGGGTTGCGGAAGTCGAGCACGGCGTCGAAGTCCTCGCCGCCGGGTCCCTTCGCCCGCACCCGCGCGCCCTCGGCGGTGCCGTCCGGGAGGCCGAGCGCCGTTCCGACGGCCGCGAAGGCGTCGGAGGTCGCGGACACGCCGGGCCCGTCGAAGGTCGCGAAGGCCACCGGGCGGCCCGCGAAGTGGGTCACGTACTCGCGCAGGGTGTGCAGGTAGAAGTCGGTGTGCTTGTCGGCTCCGTCGTACTGGTTGTCCCAGTCGTCGGTGAAGATGCCGCTGTGCACGTACCGGACCCAGGAACTCCGGCCGTCGTCGCGCGCCTCGATGGTGTGGTCGATCTGGTTGAGGCTCTGCGTCGGGAACCCGACGTCCTCGGTGCGCACGGTGAGCCGGTGCGGCGGGTCCCAGGTGGTGATGACGCTGCCGAAGGGTCCGGCCCCGCCCTCGCGGGACTCGTACTCCATCGGCCACAGCCAGCCGCCGCTGCCGCTGGTGATCGCGTCCCACACCTGGTCCGGCGGGACGGCGACCTCGTACTCGCGGGCGACCTCGAATTCCTTGGGCATGATGACGACTCCTGGATGATCAGTGGGTGGCTTCGGGGCCCGCGGGAGCTTCCGCGGCTTCGGGTCCGGCTTCGGATCGGGCTTCGGGCCCGACTTCGGGTCCGGCTTCCGGTCCGACCGCGACCTCGGCCGCGGCTTCGGTCCCGGTCCGCGTCACGGTCTCGGGCCTGAGCGTGGGGTGGACGGCGACGACGATCCGGTGCGGGCGACCGGCTTCCGCGTCCCCGTCGTGGTACTTGCGGATGAGGGCGCTCACCCCGGCGGTCAACTCCTCGATGAACGCGGCCCGGTCGGCCGCCGACGCGAAGGTCACCTCTCCGTCGAGCGCGTACGTCGCCAGCCGCTTACGGGCCTTCGCGGCCCCGGTGAGCAGGGAGCCGACGTCCCGGACGAGCCGGGCACCGAGCGCGAGCAGCCAGCGGGCGGACAGCTGGTCCCGGAAACGGTCCGGATCGGGCTGTACGGCGGCCAGCGCCTGCGGCGAGATGACGTACGACGCCGCGGTCGCGCGCATCATCCGCTCGGTGACGTTCCCCTTGCGGCGCTCGCCCGCCAGCTCGACCAGCCCGTGCCGCTCCAGCGTCTTGAGGTGATAGTTCACCTTCTGCCGGGGCAGGCCGACCTTGCCGGCCAGCATGGCGGCCGACGCGGGTCCGGCGGCCAGCTCGGCCAGCAGCCGGGCCCGTATGGGGTCCAGCGACACGGCTGCGGCCTCGGCGTCCTCGATCACGGTCACGTCCAACATGACTCCAGACTCTCACCGAAAACTTTTCTTGTCCAGACGGTTCGAATCGTCGGCGAGTCGCCGGAAGGGTGTTCCGTCGCCGGAAGGGTGTTCCGGGGCGGCCGAGGCGGCCGGACCGCTCCCGGCGGGCTTCAGGAGCGGGATTCGGGCAACACGGCGGTCATGGACGAGAAGCGACCGGAATCGAAGCAGCGAGCTCTTCCGGACACCGCGAGGGACACGGGTGCGGACACGAGGGACACGGACGCGGACGCGAGGGACACGGGTGCGGACACGGGCACGCGGAAGTCCGCCGGGGCGGACGACCGCGTGAAACTGCCCGCGCGGGCCTGGTGGGCCGTGAGCCGGCGCACGGTGAAGGAGTTCCGCGACGACGAACTCGCCGACCGCGCGGCCGCGTTGACCTATTACGGAGTGCTGTCCCTGTTCCCCGCGCTGCTGGTCGCGGTCTCCCTGCTGGGCGTCATGGGGCAGCGCGTCACGGACGGACTCCTGAACAACGTGGGGGACCTGGCGCCGGGCCCGGCCCGCGACATCCTGCGCGACGCGGTGACGCAGCTGGGAGACAGCGGCGGTACGGGCGGGGTGCTGGCGATCGTCGGACTGCTCGCGGCACTGTGGTCCGCGTCCGGTTACGTCGGCGCGTTCATCCGCGCGTCCAACGCGGTGTTCGACCTGCCGGAGGGCCGTCCCGTCTGGAAGATCACGCCGCTGAGGCTGGCGCTCACCGTAACGCTGATGCTGCTCCTCACCGGGAGCGCGATCATCGTGGTGTTCACCGGACCGCTGGCCGAACGCGCCGGTACCGCGTTCGGGCTGGGCGAAGCGGTGATCACCGCCTGGTCGATCGTCAAGTGGCCCGTCCTGCTGGTGCTCGTCGAGCTGATGATCGGGCTGCTCTACTGGGCGGCTCCCAACGTCTCGGGCCGCGGCTTCCGCTGGTTCAGCGCGGGCAGCGTCCTCGCCACCCTGGTCTGGCTGACCGCGTCCGCGGGCTTCGCCGTCTACGCCGCGGGCTACGGCTCGTACAACAAGACGTACGGCACACTCGCGGGCGCCATCATCTTCCTCGTCTGGCTGTGGCTCACCAACCTGGCCATCCTGCTGGGCCTGGAGTTCGACGCCGAACTGGCCCGCCAGCGCGCCATCACCGAGGGCCGGCCGCCGACCGAGGAGCCCTACGTCGAGCCGCGCGACACCCGCAAGTGGCCCCCGCGGCTGCGGGCGTTGCGCGCGGCGCGGGAGAAGGTGGAGTCGGGGATCACGCCGACGGGCACGAAGACCGGCCGGGGCACCGCCGAGCGCGTGTGACTACGGGGCCGGGCAGGTTGCGTACGGCGCGGCAGCGGGGCCGGGCAGGTTGCGTACGGCGCGGCAGCGGGGCGGGCAGAGTGCGTACGGCGTGACGGCGGGGTCGGGCGGGGTGCGTACGACGTGGCGGCGGACCCTCGTCCGGTCCGCCGCCGCGTCATTCCCCTCCGGCTCCTTCGCCTACCCGGCCCGGCGCGCGCTATCCCTGGGCCTCCTCGTCCCGCAGTCGGCCCAACTGGCCCTGGAACCAGTCGAGTCGGGCCTGGAGCAGCGCGGCCTCCGCGACCAGTTCGGACACCCCGAGAGCGGCCGTGGCGCCCCCGGCACCCGTCGTGACGCCCTCCGCGCCGCCGATGCCGGCGACGGGGGGAACCGCGGCCCGGACCCGCAGACCCTCGCCGGCCAGTCGCGCGAAGGACGCGAGCGAGAGCGACGTACGACCGCGCACGCAGCCCGCGCACGCGGCCTTCAGGGCGCGCCGGCCCGGACGCCCCCAGCCCGCGTCCGCCAGCGCCACGGCCACGCCACCGCAGTCGCAGGGGCCGACGGTGGCGCTGCGGACCCGCTGGCGGGCGTAGCGGAAACCCCGTTCGAAGCGGATGTAGGCGCCGAGGACGGACACTTCGAGGAGAACGGCGGCCCGGTGTTCGGCGGTGCACAGCATCGCCTCGGCGACGGCCGACTCGTGCACGCAGTGGAAGCCGCAGTCGCAGCGGCGGTGCGGGGCGCGGTGCCGCCGTCCGTAGACGCAGCGCGCCTCGTCCAGCACTCCGTACGGCAGCGCGCCGCCGAGGGACACGCCGGTGAACCCGGCCCGGGTGCCGTCCTGGGACAGCACCGGGTGGGCGATCTTGTATCCGGTCGGAGGCTCCGTCGGGCGTTCCTCGGGAAGCCGCAGCCTCATCGCCCGGCCGGAACCTCTTCGGGCAGGGCCGCTCCCGACTCCTCAACGTGTTCGGGGAGTTCGGGGATATCCGCATCGCCCTGGCCGGTGTGAACCTGCTCTTCCGCCACTCCGGTGGCGAGTGCCTTGCCGAGCCTCATGACGCCTCCCGCTGTGCCGACGACTGCCGTTCAGGCCATGGTGACCCATGACGCCCCGGTTTGGCACCAGTGCCTCGTCCGTCCTCGCCCGCCAATGACGTAGCACTCGTTGACGATATCTCGTAGAAGATTTAAGTGGAGCTTCACAATGGAGTGGCCGACACTACGTTCATGACCGTTCCGAGGACCGCCACCACGACCGTCGCCGCTCCGGCCCCGGCCTCCGCCGACGCCCCGCACCCGACACGGCCCGCCCCGCCCTTCGGCCGCGCCCTCTGCGCGATGGTCACGCCGTTCACACGGACCGGCACGCTGGATGCCGAAGGCGCGCAGCGGCTCGCCGGGCTGCTGGTGGCCGAGGGCTGCGACGGGCTGGTGCTCTCCGGGACGACGGGTGAGTCGCCGACCACCTCGGACGCGGAGAAGGCCACGCTGGTGCGGGCGGTGCGGGAGGCCGTGGGCGACCAGGTGTCCATCGTGGCGGGGGTCGGGACGGCCGACACCCGGCACACCGTGGAACTGGCGACGGCGGCCGAAAAGGCCGGCGCGGACGGGCTGTTGGTGGTCGCGCCGTACTACAGCAGGCCTCCGCAGGACGCCGTCGAGGCGCATTTCCGGGAGATCGCGGACGCCTCGGGGCTGCCGCTCATGCTGTACGACATCCCGGGACGCACCGGGACGCGGATCGAGCCGGAGACGATGATCCGGCTCGCGGGGCACCCGCGGATCGCGGGGGTGAAGGACTGCGCGTACGACCTGCTCGGTACGCAAAAGGTGCTGGCCCGCACGGACTTGGCGTACTACGCGGGCTGCGACGAGTACGTCCTCGCGCTGTACGCGGTCGGTGCGGCCGGGTATGTCAGCACGGTGGCCAATGTGGCACCGCGTCAGTTCCGTTCCATCGTCGACGCGTTCGACGCCGGGGACACCGCCGGGGCCGCCCGGGGCCAGCGACAGGTGCTCCCGCTGGTGGAGTCGATGATGTCCGCCGGTCTGCCCGGGGCGGTCACGGCGAAGGCGTTGCTCCACGCGCTCGGGCTGCCCGCCGGTCCGGTGCGGGCGCCGCTGCGGCCCGCCGGCCGCGAGGCGGTCGACGGGCTGCTGGCGGCTCACCGGGAGGCGGCCGGTACGGGCGGAACGGCGGTCAGCGGGCGCTGAACAGCGGCTCCCACGAGCCCATTTCGGTCATCATCTGCGGCCCGTACGCCGTGAGCGGTACGGCCTTGGAGGAGCCGAGGGTGATCAGGGCGAGCCGGTGGGGGTGGTCGCCGTTCCGGCTGTTCTCGAAGACGATGAGCCTCTTGTCGTCGGCCCAGGCCAGGGGCGCCATGTAGTCGGACACCTTGGGCACGTCCTTGCCGGTCGTCATGTCCCGCACTCCCGACGGGTGGACCAGGTATCGCTTGTCGGGCGAGTACCCGGCCAGTTCGAGCTCGAACTTCACCTCGTTCACGGGCGTGGCGACACTCCTGCCCGACAGGTCGTGGTACTGGCGGTGGGGCTGGGTGACGATGTGCTCGTAGAGCAGGGTGCTGTCGGCGCTGAAGCGGAAGTCCCAGCGGCCGCCCTGCGAGCGCCCCCACTCGTCCTTCCAGTCCGGCGCCCGATGCCATTCCGTGTGCCCGGAGGCCACGTCGATGATGCTGAAACCGGTCCGGCAGGCCACGCCCTCCAGCATCCAGCCCTTCTCGCCGTCGGGACCGGAGGTCTCGATCCGGTGGCTCCAGTAGCGCCGGTCCGGATCGCTGGAGTACGTCGTCGCGACGATCCTCCTGCCGTCGGGCGAGAGCGCGACACCGGCGGCGCCCTGCGGGACCGGGATCCAGCGGCGGATCTCGCCGGTCGTCAGGTCGAGCAGACCGACGCGCCGGGCGGGGAGCGTGCGTTCCAGCACGGCCGCGGTCCGTGAGCTCGGCGCGGTGTCGATGACGGACCACCGGGTGTCCTTCACATACCGTCCCGTCCGCCGGTCCAGCCGCTGGTAGGTGCGGGTGAGGACCTCGTCCTTGTCCGGCTGCTTCACCAGCGACTGGACGCTGAACGCGGCGAGCGCGGTGCCGCCCGCGGCGACCATGTCGCGCGGCGGATACTGGTCCGGCCGGGCGACGACGTCGCTCCGGTCGACCCGGCCCGCCGGGCGCACGTCCTGCCCGCCGCCGTCGAGCCGCGGAACGGCCACGGTCACGGCGATGGCCGCCACGGTCGCCAGCGCGGCGCCCGCGATCGTACGGGTCCTGCGGCGCCGGCGGACGGCGAGCACACGGTCGGCGAATCCCGGCGGAGTGCGCGGGCCGGCCTCGGCCTGCTCCCGGAAGGTGTCGCGGAGGAGTTCTTCGACGTTCACCGGTGTACCTCCACGGGCGAGAAGTCACGGGACGGCGGCTGCGGCCCGTGCCCCTGGCCGAGCGCGGCCAGTTCGGGAGCGAGGGTCCGCAGCCGGGCGAGCGAGCGATGCGTCGTGGAGCGCACGGTTCCGACGGAGCAGCCGAGGAGCCGGGCCACCTCGGCCTCGGGCAGGTCCTCGAAGTAGCGCAGCACGAGCACGGTGCGCTGCCGCGCGGTGAGCCGGGCGAGCGCGCCCCGCATGACGACCCGCAGTTCGGCGGCCGCCGAGACGTCCGTGCCGGGGGCCGTGGCGCCGGACGCCTCCGGCGGTTCGGCGACGCTCAGTTCTCGTCGCGGCCACTTCAGCCGCCAGCGGCTCACCTGCTGCCGATACAGGATCCGCCGTACGTACGCCTCGGGTTCGTCGACCCGGTTCCAGCGGCCCGCCACCTTGATCAGCGCGTTCTGGAGCAGGTCCTCGCCGGCGTGCCGGTCTCCCCCGCTGAGCAGCACAGCCGTTTTCAGCAGCGCGGACGACCTGTTCGCCACGAAGTCCCGGAAGGTCTCATCCGCTTCGGCATCCATCGTCACCTTCTCGTCCCCGGTGGCCCTCGTGGCCCACCCCTGTGTCCCTGGTGACGCGCGCGGACACCGCCCGCTATGCCTCCGGTCCGAAGAAAATACGCCCGCTCCCGCCGCCGTCGTCCTCTACCGTGACCCGATGAGCCGACCGCTGCTGTTCCTGGACGTCGACGGCCCGCTGAATCCGTACGCGGCCAAGCCGGAGCGCAGGCCCGCCGGGTACACCACGATCCGCGTGGCCCTGCATCCCGGACGGCCGCTGCGGGTGTGGCTCCACCCCGACCACGGCCGCGCCCTCCTCGCCCTCGGCTACGACCTGTGCTGGGCCACCACCTGGATGGACGCCGCCAACCGCTGGATCGCCCCCGTGATCGGCCTGCCCGAACTCCCCTACGTCGACTTCACCGGCGCCCTCTTCACCGAGCGCCCCGACGGCGTCCACTGGAAGACGGAACGCATCGTGGCCCACGCCGAGGGCCGCCCGTTCGCCTGGGTCGACGACGAACAGACCCCACCCGACAAGACGTTCGTGACCACCCACCACCCGGCCCCCGCCCTCCTGCACCACGTGAACCCCCACCTGGGCCTGCGCGATGCCGACTTCGAAACCCTGAGAGAGTTCGCGGCAGGCCTGGCCACGTAACCGCGCCCCGACGCACAAGCCGTTCACGCTCTGATCCACGGCCCGCGTCAGGTGGTCCTGAGTTCTGCCTTTCAGTTCCTCCGGCGACGCTTCTGCGCATAGGGACCGTGGCGATCATGTTCCCGCCATTCCTCGTCCTGAGGATCACGGTCCTCGGCGCCCGCGTTGTCTCCGGGAGTCGAGACGTGTTCCCCCTTGTTGACCTTGGCCAACAGCGAGGCGAGGGGATCAGGGGGACCGTCGCTGAAGCGATCGGAGCCGCGCTCGGGCGGCGGCCCCGGTTCTGTCCCGTCGTCCCGCGCCCGTGATGCCTCGCTCATGAGCAGCCCCTTCCGGCTCGCCGAGATGCACTCGGGGTCCTTCCCCGGAAGGTCGCGGGTAACCGAGCCAAGTCGGCTCCCACGGAGAACTCAAGCCTCAAAGCCGAGCCCTCACCCCCGTATCCGCCCATCAGTCCAGCCACACGAGCACCGCATCGTCCGCTCCGGCAGCGGCCTCCAAGAACTGGGTGAGGCCGTCGTACCAGTGACGACCCCACTCCAGTGCACCCGGCTCGCTCCATCCGAGGGGGTACACGTCAGCGCTGGTCAGTTCGGCGGGATCCACACCGCTGACGAGCTGGTCGTAGCTGGTGGCCCGCAGGGATTCCGCCGCGAGCCGGACCCGCTCGGGCCGCAGGTACCGGGGAGGCCCGTAGCCCCAGTCCTCGCCCTCGGCGAACGGCTCCTCACCGTGGATCACGTTCACGGGGAACTCCGCGCGCGCCAGCAGGAAGCGGAGCAGGTCCCAGGTCTTGTACGTACTGAAGTGACGCGCCTCCGCGGGCGCAGGCTCCGTCTCCGCCTCGGCGTCCTGGACCTCTTCGACGAAGCCCAGAGCCCAGCCGGGATCACGGATCGCCCGGTCAAGTTCGGTCGCCGTGACACGCAGGTACTCACCGATCATGCTCATGGTCGGAGGCTAGACGTGACCACTGACAACGACCGCCGGGCGCCCCGTCTCGGTCAAGCGTGTACCTGGCCCCGACCGTTCAGGAGCAACCGCACGACCAGGCGTAGGCGACGAACACGGCGGCCACGGCGAACGATGCGGCCGCCGCGCCGGCCAGTCGCCCGGGCCGTCCTCGCTCGGCGGGACGAAGCCGTTCCCAGCCGCCGTAGCCGAGGAAGGCCAGCAAGGCACCGCCTGCGCCCGCGGTGACGAGCGGGCTGCGTTCCCATCCCCAGACGCCTGCCAGAGCCAGAAGTGCCACGGCAAGGCAGGCGACCACAGTCAGTGCCATCTCTCCGGCGATCTCCGTCAGGAGCTCCTTCAAGAACGAGCCGACGCCGCGGATCACCCGCAGGAAACGGCTCCGAGCAACAGGAACAGCCACACGCCCCTCCCCCAGAGCCCGTCTCGAAGGATCGAACCCTACGAAATCGCCGTGCGCCGGGGAAGAGTGTCCAAGGTCATCTGTTCAGCAGCGGCGGAGCGCAAAGCAGCTGTCGCCCCGACGAGTTGAGCGCCCTCCCCCGGCCGTCGTACGGCCGTGGAAGGGCGCTCAATGGTGACCGCCTCGACAACTGCCGTCAGCTCGGCGGCAGGTCGGAGTGGTGATCGGTCGGGCGGCCGCAGGTCACGGCCGCCGTTCGTCAGTTGTGGCTGTGCAGGATTTCGTTCAGGCCGCCCCAGACCGCGTTGTTCGGGCGGGCCTCGACCGTTCCGGTGACCGAGTTGCGGCGGAAGAGGATGTTCGAAGCGCCGGACAGGTCACGGGCCTTGACGATCTCCCCGTCGGGCATCGTCACGCGCGTACCGGCGGTGACGTACAGCCCGGCCTCGACCACGCACTCGTCGCCGAGCGCGATGCCGACGCCCGCCTCCGCGCCGACGAGGCAGCGCTCGCCGATGGTGATGCGGACGTTGCCGCCGCCCGAGAGGGTGCCCATCGTGGACGCGCCGCCGCCGATGTCCGAACCGTCGCCGACGACGACACCGGCGGAGATGCGGCCCTCGACCATGGAGGTGCCGAGCGTGCCCGCGTTGAAGTTCACGAAGCCCTCGTGCATGACGGTCGTGCCCTCGGCGAGGTGCGCACCGAGGCGGACCCGGTCGGCGTCGGCGATGCGGACGCCCTTGGGCGCGACGTAGTCCGTCATGCGCGGGAACTTGTCGATGGAGGTCACCTGGAGGTGCAGGCCCGCGGCGCGCGCGTTCAGCCGGACCTTCTCGACGTCGTCGACGGCGACCGGGCCGAGCGAGGTCCAGGCGACGTTGGCGAGCAGCCCGAACACGCCGTCCAGGTTCTGGCCGTGCGGCTTGACCAGGCGGTGCGAGAGGAGGTGCAGGCGCAGGTACGCGTCGTGCGCGTCGAGCGGCTTGTCCTCCAGCGAGGCGATGACCGTACGGACCGCGACCACCTCGACGCCCCGGCGGGCGTCGGGGCCGATGGCCTGCGCGGCCCCCTCGCCGAGCAGTTCCACGGCCCGCTCGGCGGACAGCCGCTCGGTACCGGCCGGGCCGGGCTCGGTGGACAGTTCGGGGGCGGGGAACCAGGTGTCGAGAACGGTGCCGTCGGCGGTGAGGGTGGCGAGCCCGGCGGCGACGGCGCCGGTGGTACGAGAAGCAGTCGTGTCGGTCATGGGTGCAACCTAACTTGACGGGGGCCGCCCGGGCGAACCGGTGCGCGGGGCGTCTCGGTGAGCGGGCGCCCGGTCACCTTCCCCGGCCCCTTCACCTCACCGCCGCGGACCCTGCCTGGCCCCCTCGCCTCACCGTCCCGGACCTTCCCCAACCCGCTCATCCCACCGACCCGGGCCTTCCCCAGGCCGCTCATCCGACCGCCCCTGACCTTCCCCGGCCCCCTCGCCGCTTCGCAGGACCCGCGTC
Organism: Streptomyces sp. NPDC001914; assembly: GCF_042891215.1. Taxonomy (NCBI): domain Bacteria; kingdom Bacillati; phylum Actinomycetota; class Actinomycetes; order Kitasatosporales; family Streptomycetaceae; genus Streptomyces; species Streptomyces sp. NPDC001914. Next base: position 36,109 of record NZ_JBIASW010000017.1, on the reverse strand, counting down.
AACACCTCGCGCGCGTAGCCCTCGTCGTACGACGTCCCCGTCAGCAGCACCTGGAGGCAGATCCCGTCCAGCAGGGCGACGAGGGCCCGTGCGGTGAGCGGGTCCGTGCGGCGGCTCAGGGGTTCGACGAGGCTGTCGATCCACTCGGCGGCCACCGGGCGCAGCGCGGGTCTGCGCAGGGCCGCGAGGTAGAGCTCGTACTCCAGCTCGACGCCGGTGCGTTCGCCGGCCAGCCATTCGCCCATCAGTCCGGCGAGTTCGGCCGCCAGGTCCGCGCGGGTGTCCTCCAGGGTGCCGCGGGCGGCGAGCACCTTGGCGAAGCCCTCGTTCGCCTGCCGCAGGGCGGCGACCATGAGTTCGTCGAGGGTCTTGAAGTGGTACGTGGTGGAGCCGAGCGGCACATCGGCCTCGGCCGCGACGGAGCGGTGGCTCAGCCCGGCGATGCCCTGGGCGCCGACGACACGGATCGCCGCGTCGATGATCCGCTGCCGACGCTCGGGGTCGTACCGGCGTGCCATCACGGTGTCCCGTCCGCCGAGCCGGGCCCGGCCATCAGTGCGCCCCGCCCAGGTTCAGCAGGACGACCCCGCCGATGATCAGCGCGATCCCGGCGGCCTTCGCGACCGTGAGTCCCTCGCCGAGGAACAGCATGCCGATCACGGCGATGGCGGCGGTGCCGACGCCGGCCCAGATCGCGTACGCCGTGCCGACCGACACGGTCTTCAGGGTCTGCGCCAGGAGCGCGAAGGCGACGAAGTAGCCGAGGACGGTCGCCAGGGACGGCCAGAGCCTGCTGAAACCCTCGGTGTACTTCATCGCGGTCGTCGCCCCGACCTCCGCCGCGATGGCGCCCGCGAGCAGCACGTATCCCATGCGTACGACTGTACACACGGGATCCACCGGATGTGTACGGATGTACGCATCCGGTGTCCGCGGCCCTCGGCGTATGGATCGTGTATATGCCATGGGCATCGTGCGCCCGAGCGGCTATCGTTCGCGATCACAAGGGGGGCGGAGTCGAACAGACTCCCGACGACAGGTGGAGCGCGAGGGGCATGTCGGACAGTTCTGGGTGGGGACCTTCAGGGCCGTCGGGACCGTACTGGGGAGCGCCGGGCGGCTGGGGCTGGATGCCGCCGCCCCCGCCCAAGCCGGGCGTGATCCCCCTGGCCCCGCTCGGCGTGGACCACATCCTCGGCGGCGCCCTCGGCACGATGCGCCGTTACGCCAAGCCGCTGTTCGGGGTCGCCGTCGCGGGTGTCCTGATCATGGCGACCCTGACGCTGGGCCTCCAGGTCCTCGCCTACCTCTCGACGGAGAAACAGCTGGACCGCATGACCGCGGCGCCCCGGTCCATCGACGCCACCGATCTGCGCGCGGTACTGATCGCGTTCGGCTCCGCGTGGGCGGTGGGCATGCTGATCACACTGGTGGCGAGCTCCTTCGTCCAGGCCTCCGCCTCGGCCACCCTGCAGGACGCCGTCCTCGGGCGCCGGGTCCAGTTCGGTGCCGTCTGGAGGCGGGCCTGGTCGCGTACCCCGTCCGTGCTCGGGGTGACGCTGCTGATGGGCCTGTTCATGGCGATTCCCATGGCGCTGTTCGCCCTGATGTTCTTCGCGATGATGATGACCGCGGTACTGAACGGCGAACCCCTCATACCGGCCGGTCTCGCCCTCCTGCTCCTGCTGATCGCGGCGCCGCTCACGCTCTGGCTGCTCGTCCGGTTCAGCTTCGCCCCGGCCGCCGCCGTGCTGGAGGGGGCCTCCCCCGTAACGGCGCTGCGCCGGTCGGCGCGGCTGGTGCGCGGCGCGTGGTGGCGCACGTTCGGCATCACCCTGCTGGCCGCCCTGATCACGATCATCGTCTCCATCGTGGTCAACGTGCCGTTCAGACTCGCCATGCCGACCCCGCAGCCGTACACACCCCCGACGCAGACGAACGTCAGCGTGTCGGAGATCTACGTCCAGATGCTGCCCGACCTGGGACCGGCCCTGGTGCTCTCGGTGGTCGCGAGCGCCGTCGCCCAGCTCTTCTTCATGGTGTTCATGCCGCTCGTGACCAGCCTCCTCTACATCGACCAGCGCATCCGCCGGGAAGGCCTGGCGGACGTGCTGTTCCGCGCGTCCGCCGTCGAGGCGACGCCCGGCTCAGTCGAGTAGCGACTTCTTCGGCCGCAGCACGCAGAACTCGTTGCCCTCGGGATCGGCGAGGACGGTCCAGGTCACGTCCTCGCCCTGCCCCACGTCGAGGCGGCGCGCCCCGAGGGCGAGGATCCGCTCGACCTCGGCGGCCCGGTCGTCCGGCGTGAGATCGATGTGGAGCCGGTTCTTGGCGGTCTTGCGATCGCCGACGCGCACGAAGCAGATTCCCGGCAGCGCGTGCGCGTCGGAGCCGATGACGATCTCGTCGTCGTCCTCGAACAGCACGCGCCAGTCGAGGACTTGGCACCAGAAGCGGGCGAGCCCCGGCAGGTCGTGGGCGTCGATGACCAGTTGGTACAGGGAGACAGCCATGGACGGCAGTCTCCCCCGGTGACGAGGGCTCCGCCAACGGACACACCGGGACGCACGCCCCGCGGGGCACGCTCGCGCGATCACCCGCCGAGCCTCGGGCAGATGAGCTCCCGCCCCGTCCAACTCCCATGGCTCTGTAAGCGATTGCCCGAAAAGAGCCGCACGTGAATACCAGCTTCGGTGCGGGAAACGACTGCTCAGTAGTCACCGGTTCCACTACTGTTTCACCAGCCGCACACCCGGTCTTCATGACCGACCCGCTCCGTGTGCCGCGCTCTCCGCCCCCTCGCTTCGCCCCACACGCGCTCACCCTCCCCCCTCTAGGAACGCGCATGCCTGACGTGACGCCCGGATCCGGTCCCGACGGGTCCGTCCCCTCCAGGGAGATCGTGCCCTGGCACCCCACTCCGCGCGGTGCGCCCTACCCGGCGTCGGCCGACCTCGTGCCCGTGTCCCCGGCGCCCTGGGAGGCCGTCCGGGCTGAGGACGAGGAGGCGCTGCCGGGAACGCGCCGGCTGTGGCTGGCCGGTGGGCTCGCGGCGGCCGTCACCATCGCCGTCGTAGCCGTGATCTCCGTACGGACGACGTCCTCCGACGCTTCTCCGGACGCGGCGAGGAACAGGACCGTGTCCGACACGACGAATCCGTTCCTTCTCGGCGCCCCGGCCCCGGGGGGCTCGACCACCGCCCCAGCGGGCAAGAACGCGCTGTCCTCGGCGGGGACTTCACCCTCGGCCTCCCCGGACTCCACGTCGAGCGAGTCCGTGTCGCCGGGCCCCTCGGACCGGAGTTCCGAAGGCTCGCCCGGCGGCGGCAGGACGCCCGCCGCGTCCGGCACGGCTTCCGCACCCCGTCCGGCCTCGGGGCTGACGTCCGTCGAGTCGGTCAACTATCCGGACCGCTACTGGCATCTGAGCGACGGTCAGGTGCGTCTCGACCCGGTGAGCGCGTCCAGTCCGTCCTCGACCCGGCAGGCCGCCAGCTTCAAGATGGTTCCCGGGCTGGCGAAGTCCTCCTGCTACTCCTTCACCACCGCCGACGGCTCCTACCTGCGTCACCGCGACTTCGTCCTGCGCGCCGACCGCGCCGACGGCTCCGGCCTCTTCCGGGAGGACGCCACGTTCTGCCCCCGGCCCTCGTCCCACTCGGGGGCGGTCATGCTGGAGTCGGTCAACTACCCGGGCCGGTTCCTGCGGCACCGCAACTTCCAGCTCGTCCTGGGGCGTTACGAGCGTGACAGGCTCTACGGCGAGGACTCGGCGTTCCGCCTGGTGCGAGGCCTGGCCTGAGCCCACGGCGTCCACGGGAGAATGCGACGGGGCGGCACCCGGAAGGTGCCGCCCCGTGCGAGGTACTTCAGGGCCGAAGCCCGGGAACCGGTCTCAGACGTTGAAGCCCAGCGCGCGAAGCTGCTCGCGGCCGTCGTCCGTGATCTTGTCCGGGCCCCACGGCGGCATCCAGACCCAGTTGATGCGCAGCTCGTTGACGAGGCCGTCCGTGGCGGACTTGGCCTGGTCCTCGATGACGTCGGTGAGCGGGCAGGCCGCGGACGTCAGCGTCATGTCGATCGTCGCGATGTTCGCGTCGTCGATGTGAATGCCGTAGATGAGGCCGAGGTTGACGACGTCGATGCCCAGCTCGGGGTCGACGACGTCGTAGAGCGCCTCACGGACCTCTTCCTCCGACGCGGGCTTCGCCGTCAGGCTCACGCCCGGCGCCGCGGGCGTCGCGCCCGCCGCGGCCGCGGACTCGTCCGAGGTCACAGCGGTCTCGTCCGATGTCACAGTGTTCTCGCTCATGCCGTCTTCCTCTCGGCGCTCTCGCCCAGAGCCTGGGCCGTCGCGTCCTTCCACGCCATCCAGCTCAGGAGGGCGCACTTGACCCGGGCCGGGTACTTGGAGACGCCGGCGAACGCGACCGCGTCCTCCAGCACCTCCTCCATCGCGTCGTCGGGCTCGATCCGGCCCTTGGACTGCATCAGTTCCAGGAAGGTCGCCTGGATCTTCTGCGCGTCGGACACGTCCTTGCCGACCAGAAGGTCGTTCAGTACGGAGGCCGAGGCCTGGCTGATCGAGCAGCCCTGCCCCTCGTACGAGATGTCCTCGATCCGCTCGCCGTCGTACTTCACCCGCAGGGTGATCTCGTCACCGCACGTGGGGTTGACGTGGTGCACCTCGGCGTCGCCGTCCCTGAGACCGCGCCCGTGCGGGTGCTTGTAGTGGTCCAGGATGACTTCCTGGTACATCGAATCCAGCTTCACGTTCCCAGCCAGCCCCTCAGCCGAAGAAGTTCCGTACGTGCTCCAGGCCGTCGACCAGAGCGTCGATCTCGGACGGCGTGGAATACAGATAGAACGACGCTCGCGTGGTCGCAGGAATTCCGTAGCGCAGGCAGACGGGACGGGCGCAGTGATGGCCGACCCGGACCGCGATGCCCTGCTCGTCGAGAACCTGGCCCACGTCGTGCGGGTGGATGTCGCCCAGCGTGAACGAGATCGCGGCGGCGCGGTCCTCGGCCGTGGTGGGGCCGATGATCCGCAGGTCGGGGACCTCCGCGAGCCGCTTCACCGCGTACTCGGTGAGCGCGTGCTCGTGGGCGAGGATCTTGTCCATGCCGATCGACGACAGGTAGTCGATCGCCGCGCCGAGGCCGACCGCCTGGGCGATCGGCGGGGTGCCCGCCTCGAACTTGTGGGGCGCCGGCGCGTACGTGGACGAGTGCATCGACACGGTCTCGATCATCTCGCCGCCGCCGAGGAACGGCGGAAGGTCCTCCAGGAGTTCCTGGCGGCCCCACAGGACGCCGATACCCGTCGGACCGCACATCTTGTGACCGGTGAAGGCCACGAAGTCGGCCTGGAGGGCCTGGACGTCGAGCGGCATGTGCGGCGCGGCCTGCGACGCGTCGATCAGGACCAGGGCGCCGACCTCCTGGGCGCGGCGCACTATCGCCTCGACCGGGTTCACGGTGCCCAGGATGTTCGACACCAGCACGAAGGAGACGATCTTCGTCTTCTCCGTGATGATCTCGTCGATGTTCGACAGGTCGAGACGGCCGTCGTCGGTGAGGCCGAACCACTTCAGCTTCGCGCCCGTGCGCTGCGACAGCAGCTGCCACGGGACGATGTTGGAGTGGTGCTCCATCTCCGTGATGACGATCTCGGTCTCGTGGTCCACGCGGTAGGGCTCTTCGGCCCAGCCCAGCATGTTGGCCACGAGGTTGAGCGACTCGGAGGCGTTCTTGGTGAAGATCACCTCGTCGCGGCTCGGCGCGTTGATGAACGCGGCGATCTTGTCGCGCGCGCCCTCGTACAGTGCCGTGGCCTCCTCGGCGAGCACATGCACACCGCGGTGGACGTTGGCGTTGTAGCGCTCGTAGTACTCGCTCAGGGCGTCCAGCACCTGGCGCGGCTTCTGCGAGGTCGCCGCGTTGTCCAGGTACACGATCTTCTTACCGTCGTGGACCTGACGGTCCAGGATGGGGAAGTCCTTGCGGATCGCCTCGGTGTCGAGGAGGCCCGGCAGCTGCGTCACGCTGATACGCCACCCTTCGTGTAAGCCTCGTAGCCCTCGTTCTCCAGCTTGTCGGCCAGCTCGGCGCCGCCGGACTCGACGATGCGTCCGCCGGAGAAGACGTGGACGAAGTCGGGCTTGATGTAGCGCAGGATGCGCGTGTAGTGGGTGATGAGCAGGGTGCCCACCTCGCCGGTCTCGCGGACGCGGTTGACGCCCTCGGAGACGATGCGCAGGGCGTCGACGTCCAGGCCGGAGTCGGTCTCGTCCAGGATCGCCATCTTCGGCTTGAGCAGCTCGAGCTGAAGGATCTCGTGGCGCTTCTTCTCACCGCCGGAGAAGCCCTCGTTCACGTTGCGCTCGGCGAAGGAGGGGTCCATGGACAGGCGCTCCATGGTCTCCTTGACCTCCTTCACCCACGTGCGCAGCTTGGGGGCCTCGCCGCGGACGGCGGTGGCGGAGGTGCGCAGGAAGTTGGAGACCGAGACGCCGGGGATCTCGACGGGGTACTGCATCGCGAGGAACAGGCCCGCGCGGGCACGCTCGTCGACGGACATCTCCAGGACGTCCTCGCCGTCGAGGGTGACGGTGCCGCCGGTGACCGTGTACTTCGGGTGGCCCGCGAGCGAGTAGGCGAGGGTCGACTTGCCGGAGCCGTTGGGGCCCATGATGGCGTGCGTCTCGCCCTGCTTCACGGTCAGGTCGACGCCCTTGAGGATCTCCTTCGTGGCGTTGTCGGCCTCGACGGTGACGTGCAGGTCGTGGATTTCAAGCGTTGCCATGGGTGCCTCAGGACTCCTGGTTGAGGGAGACGAGCACGTCGTCCCCTTCGATCTGAACGGGGTATACGGGGACGGGGCGCGTCGCGGGAAGACCGGACGGCTTGCCGGTGCGGAGGTCGAAGGCGGAGCCGTGCAGCCAGCACTCGATCTGACAGTCCTCCACCTCGCCCTCGGAGAGCGAGACGTTCGCGTGCGAGCAGATGTCGTTGATCGCGAACACCTCCCCCTCGGTCATCACGACCGAGACCGGCGTGCCGTCGAGTTCCACCCGCTTCGGGGTGTTCTCCTCCAGCTCGCTCAGCCCACAGGCGCGCACGTAAGGGCCGGGCATCAGAGCGACGCCTCCAGCTCCTCGTCGATCTTCACGAGAAGGCGCTCTTCGATGTCGTCGACACCGATCTGCTGGACCAGCTCGGCGAAGAAGCCGCGGACCACCAGACGGCGGGCCTCGTCGGCCGGGATGCCGCGGGCCATCAGGTAGAACAGCTGCTCGTCGTCGAAGCGGCCGGTCGCGGAAGCGTGGCCGGCGCCGACGATCTCGCCGGTCTCGATCTCCAGGTTCGGCACGGAGTCGACGCGGGCACCGTCGGTCAGAACCAGGTTGCGGTTCATCTCGTAGGTGTCCGTGCCCTCGGCCTTGGCCTCGATGAGGACGTCGCCGATCCAGACCGCGTGCGCCCCCTCGCCCTGCAGCGCGCCCTTGTACATGACGTTGGACTTGCAGTGCGGGGTGTTGTGGTCGACCAGGAGGCGGTGCTCCTGGTGCTGGCCGGCGTCCGTGAAGTACAGGCCGAAGAGCTCGGCCTCGCCGCCGGTGCCCGCGTAGGCGACCCGCGGGTGGAGGCGTACGACGTCGCCGCCGAAGGTGACCACGAACGACTTGAAGGTGGCGTCGCGGCCGATCAGCGCGTTGTGCTGGCCGACGTGGACGGCCGTGTCGTCCCAGTCCTGGACGGAGACGACGGTCAGCTTGGCGCCGTCGCCGAGGACGTAGTCCACGTTGGCGGCAAGGACCGCGTCACCGGTGTGGTCGATGACGACGACGGCCTCGGCGAAGGCTCCCAGCTCGATGACCTGGTGGCCGTAGGCGACGCCGCCCTCGCCGTGCACGGCGATCCGGATGGGCTCGGTGAGCACCGCCTCCTTGGGGACGGTGACGACGCCGGCCTTCTCGAACGCCGAGTAGGCCTGGGCGGCGACGCGGTCCACGGGGGTGCCGGCCCGGCCGATCCGCGCGTCGTCGCGGGCGACGGTCTCGACGGTGACGCCCTCGGGGGCGGTCACGTCGACCCGTACGCCTTCGCCGGTCGCGACGGCGGTGCCGTCGTGCAGCCCGCGCAGGCGCTCCAGCGGGGTGAACCGCCACTCCTCCTCGCGGCCGTGGGGGACCGGGAAGTCCGCCACGTCGAAGGACGGGGGCGCGCTCATGCGCGTGGCGACGGTCGACTCGGCGGCCACCGCGATCTGGCCGGCCGTCGTGGATCCGACCGGGATGTTCTGAGCCTCAGCCATGGCTGTCGGTCTGCTCGCTTTCTTGCGTGAGTGGCTTGACGGGGACTGCGGCTCGGGATTAACCGACCGCGCCCTCCATCTGGAGCTCGATCAGCCGGTTGAGCTCGAGGGCGTACTCCATGGGCAGTTCCTTGGCGATCGGCTCGACGAAGCCGCGCACGATCATGGCCATCGCCTCGAACTCGGTCAGACCGCGGCTCATCAGGTAGAAGAGCTGGTCCTCGGAGACCTTGGAGACGGTCGCCTCGTGGCCCATGGACACGTCGTCCTCGCGGACGTCCACGTACGGGTACGTGTCCGAGCGGGAGATGGTGTCGACGAGCAGCGCGTCGCACAGGACGTTCGACTTGGAGCCGTGGGCGCCCTCGCCGATCTCGACGAGACCGCGGTAGGACGTGCGGCCGCCGCCGCGCGCCACGGACTTCGACACGATGTTCGAGGAGGTGTTCGGCGCCATGTGGACCATCTTGGAGCCGGCGTCCTGGTGCTGGCCCTCGCCCGCGAAGGCGATGGACAGGGTCTCGCCCTTGGCGTGCTCGCCCATCAGGTAGACGGCCGGGTACTTCATGGTGACCTTGGAGCCGATGTTGCCGTCGATCCACTCCATGGTCGCGCCCTCGTACGCCACGGCGCGCTTGGTGACCAGGTTGTAGACGTTGTTCGACCAGTTCTGGATGGTCGTGTAACGGCAGCGGGCGCCCTTCTTCACGATGATCTCGACGACCGCGGAGTGCAGGGAGTCCGACTTGTAGATCGGCGCCGTGCAGCCCTCGACGTAGTGGACGTAGGCGTCCTCGTCGACGATGATCAGCGTCCGCTCGAACTGGCCCATGTTCTCCGTGTTGATACGGAAGTAGGCCTGGAGCGGGATCTCGACGTGCACGCCCTTCGGCACGTAGATGAAGGAGCCGCCGGACCACACCGCGGTGTTCAGCGACGCGAACTTGTTGTCGCCGACCGGGATGACCGTGCCGAAGTACTCCTTGAAGAGCTCCGGGTGCTCCTTGAGAGCGGTGTCGGTGTCCAGGAAGATGACGCCCTGCTCCTCCAGGTCCTCACGGATCTGGTGGTAGACGACCTCGGACTCGTACTGGGCCGCGACACCGGCGACGAGGCGCTGCTTCTCCGCCTCCGGGATGCCGAGCTTGTCGTACGTGTTCTTGATGTCCTCGGGCAGGTCCTCCCAGGACTCCGCCTGCTTCTCCGTGGAACGCACGAAGTACTTGATGTTGTCGAAGTCGATGCCCGACAGGTCGGAACCCCAGTTGGGCATGGGCTTCTTCTCGAAGAGGCGCAGGCCCTTGAGGCGGAGCTTGGTCATCCACTCCGGCTCGCTCTTCTTCGCGGAGATGTCGCGGACGACGTCCTCGTTGATACCGCGCTTCGCAGAGGCGCCAGCGGTGTCGGAGTCGGCCCAGCCGTATTCGTACTTGCCCAGACCCTCGAGTTCGGGGTGGGCAGTCTCCGTGGGGAGCGTCATGCGGGGTTCCTCCCGGCCGTGCTTGCGGATGATGCGTTGTTGGTGTCGTGCGAAATCTTGGGGATGAACGTCGTGCACACCCCGTCGCCGTGGGCGATGGTGGCCAGTCGCTGGACATGCGTGCCGAGCAGCTGGGAGAAGAACTCCGTCTCCGCCTCGCAGAGCTGCGGGAACCGCTCGGCGACATGCGCGACCGGGCAGTGGTGCTGGCAGAGCTGCTCGCCGACCGGTGCGCTGCGCGCCGTGGCAGCGTACCCGTCCGCGCTGAGGGCCCTCGCCAGGGCTTCCGTGCGTTCCTCGGGGGTCGCGGCCTCGACGGCCTCGCGGTACGCCCCGGCCTGCTCGGCGATGCGGGCGCGGGCGAAGGACAGGATCGCCTCGTCCCCGCCCTCGCGCTCGGCGATCCAGCGCAGGGCGTCCTCGGCGAGCTTGTCGTACGACTGGTCGAAGGCGTCCCGGCCGCAGTCGGTCAGGGCGAACACCTTGGCGGGGCGGCCACGGGTACGCGCTCCGTAGACCCGCTGCTCACGTGCTTCCACGATGTCGTCGGCGACCAGCGCGTCCAGATGGCGGCGGACGGCGGCGTGGGTCAGGCCCAGTCGGCCCGCCAGATCGGCGACGGTCGACGGGCCGTGGTCCAGGATGGACCGCACGACCCGGTTGCGCGTCGAGCGCTCACCGGTCGCGAGTTCCTCCTGCGGGGCCCCCGCGGGGGTCTCCCGAGCCTCGCCAACGTTTTTCACAACACCATTGTTGCGTAATTCCTCAGGGCCTGACAAGCCGCGCCCTCGGAGGCGGACGGTGCGCTGTGTCACTTAGGCATACCTAAGATGACCTGGGGAAACGATCTTTGATCGATCAATTCGGTGGCGTTCCCGCGGTCTCTCGGGAAGACTCCGGGACCATGCCGACACCCCTTCCGACCGGCCCACTCGTCACCCGGGACACCCTCGCCGGGGACCTGCGCGCCCTGGGCGTACGACCGGGGGAGACGCTGCTCGTGCACTCCTCGCTCAGCGCCCTCGGCTGGGTCAACGGCGGCCCCGTCGCCGTCGTCCAGGGACTGCTCGACGCACTCGGTCCGGACGGCATCCTGGTGGTCCCGACCCAGTCCGGCGACCTCTCCGACCCGGCGCTGTGGAGCCGCCCTCCGGTTCCCGAGGAGTGGTGGCCCGCCATCCGGGCGACCATGCCCGCCTACGACCCCCGCGTGACGCCCTCCCGCGGGGTCGGCGTGATACCCGAGACCGTCCGCACCTGGCCCGGCGCCCTGCGCAGCGCGCACCCGGAGACCTCGTTCGCGGCGCTGGGCCCGGCCGCGGAGGCGGTCGTCGGCGGACACGCGCCCGACTGCAGGCTCGGCGAGCGGAGCCCGCTGGCCCGGCTGGAGGCGGGCGGCGCCCGCGTCCTGCTGCTCGGCGCGGGCTACGCGAGCTGCACCAGCTTCCACCTGGCCGAGTACCGCATCCCCTCGCCCGTCGTGGAGGTCGGCCGCCCCTCCCCCACGGGCTGGGAGACCGTGCGTGAGGTCTCGATCACCTCCGACATGTTCGAGGAGCTGGGCGCCGACTTCGAGCGGGACCGTCCCGTCGTACGGGGGACCGTGGGCGCGGCCGGGGCACGGCTCTTCCCGGTGGCCGACGCGGTGGCGTACGCGGAGCGGTGGCTGGCGCTGCACCGGCCGCGGGACCTGTACGTCGAGACCGCCTCCGCCCCCGGCGGTCCGGTGCCGCGCCGGCGTCCCTAGAATTGCTCCTCATGCGAAGCGAGCCCGTGGTCCAGGTCCAGGCCCTGGTGAAGCGGTACGGAACGAAGACCGCGGTGGACGGCCTCGACCTGGTGGCCGCGGCGGGCATCACCGCCGTACTCGGACCCAACGGCGCGGGCAAGACGACCACGGTCGAGACCTGCGAGGGATACCGGAAGCCGGACTCCGGCACCGTGCGCGTCCTGGGCCTCGACCCGGTGAGACAGTCCGGCGAGCTGCACACCCGCATCGGCGTGATGCTCCAGTCCGGCGGCGTCTACTCGGGCGCCCGCGCGGACGAGATGCTCCGCCACGTCGCGAAGCTGCACGCCCATCCGCTGGACGTGGACGCGCTCATCGAGCGGCTGGGCCTGCAGAGCTGCGGCCGCACGACCTACCGGCGGCTGTCGGGCGGCCAGCAGCAGCGCCTCGCGCTCGCCATGGCGGTCGTCGGCCGTCCCGAGCTGGTCTTCCTGGACGAGCCGACCGCCGGCCTCGATCCGCAGGCCCGCCGGGCGACCTGGGACCTGGTCCGCGACCTGCGCTCCGACGGTGTCTCGGTGATCCTCACCACGCACCACATGGACGAGGCCGAACAGCTCGCCGACGACGTGGCGATCATCGACGCGGGCCGGGTCGTCGCCCAGGGCTCCCCCGAGGAGCTGTGCCGCGGCGGCGCCGAGAACACCTTGCGCTTCACCGGCCGCCCCGGCCTCGACGTGGCCTCCCTGCTCAAGGCCCTGCCCGCGGACTGCACCGCGGCCGAGCTGACGCCCGGGGCCTACCGGGTCGGCGGCAAGGTCGATCCGCAGCTGCTGGCGACCGTGACGTCCTGGTGCGCCCAGCACGGCGTGATGCCGGAGAAGATCTCGGTCGAACGCCACACACTCGAAGACGTCTTTCTCGAGCTGACCGGCAAGGAGCTGCGCTCATGAACCAAACTCGACCGCAGACCGGCCGGGGGTCCGGGGGTCGTCCCCCGGGAAGGCACAGCCTGGAGCTGACCGGCAAGGAGCTGCGTTCATGAGTCAGGCACAGCTGGGGGCCGACCGGCAGGGGGCCGCGTCCGTGGCCGCCTCCGGCATGTACACCCCGAAGCCGGGCGCCGCCCCGCTGCTCCGCATGATCGGCGCGCAGGCGGCTCTGGAGACGAAGATGCTGCTCCGCAACGGCGAGCAGCTTCTCCTGACGGTCGTGATCCCGACGCTGCTGCTTGTCCTGTTCAGCTCGGCCGACATCATCGACACGGGCCCGGGCAAGGCGGTCGACTTCCTGGCGCCCGGCATCCTGGCGCTGGCCGTGATGTCGACGGCGTTCACCGGCCAGGCCATCGCCACGGGCTTCGAGCGCCGCTACGGCGTCCTGAAGCGGCTGGCGGCCTCCCCGCTCCCGCGCTGGGGGCTGATGACCGCGAAGACGCTGTCGGTGCTGGTCACCGAAATCCTCCAGGTGATCCTGCTCACCGCGATCGCGTTCGCGCTGGGCTGGTCGCCGCACGGCAACCCGTTCGCCGTGCTGCTCCTGCTGGTGACCGGCACGGCGGCCTTCTCCGGGCTCGGGCTGCTCATGGCGGGCACGCTCAGGGCCGAGGCGACGCTGGCCGCCGCCAACCTGGTCTTCCTGCTGCTCCTGGTGGGTGGCGGGGTGATCGTGCCCATGGACAAGTTCCCCGCGGGCGCCCAGGACGTGCTCGGTCTGCTGCCCATCTCGGCCCTCTCGGACGGACTGCGGGACGTGCTCCAGCACGGCGCCCAGATGCCCTGGGGCGACCTGGGGATCCTGTCCGTCTGGGCGGTCGTGGGCCTCGGCGCGGCCGGCCGGTTCTTCCGCTGGGAGTGACGGAATCGTCCCCTCCCGGGGCCGACCCTCGTGAAAGCGTGCACAAGCGGGCCCCTACGATGGTGCGCGTGCAGAACCTGACCCGAGCCGACGCCCTCAGCGCGGTGCGCAACCCGCTCGCCTTCATCGCCGAACGCTGGACCCCGACCTCCCGGACGGTCCGGCGAGCGGCCCTCGCCGCGCTCGTCATGGCGGTCGTCATCGTGGTCACCGGCGGTGCCGTGCGGCTCACCGGCTCCGGCCTCGGCTGCCCGACCTGGCCCAAGTGCACCGACGACTCGCTCACGGCGACGAGCGCGATGGGCTTCCACGGAGCCATCGAGTTCGGCAACCGCATGCTGACGTACGTGCTGTGCGCCGCCGTCGGATGGGCGATCATCGCGGCACGGTCGCAGAAGCCCTGGCGGCGCGACCTCACCCGGCTCGGCTGGGCGCAGTTCTGGATCGTCATGAGCAACGCGGTCCTCGGCGGGATCGTCGTCCTGGTCGGCCTCAACCCGTACACGGTCGCCGCCCACTTCCTGCTCTCCACCGCGCTCATCACCGTCGCCGCGCTCATGTGGCAGCGCACCCGCGAGGGCGACGCGGCGCCGCGTCCGCTGGTCGGCAAGTCGGTGCAGCAGCTCGTGTGGTTCCTGGTCGTCGCCTCGGTCCTGCTGATCGCGGCCGGTACGGTCGTCACCGGCGCCGGACCGCACGCCGGTGACTCGAGCGAGGTCGAGCGCATCCCGGTGAACTGGGAGAACGTCGCCAAGCTGCACGCCGTGCTGGCATGGATCGTGGTCACGCTGACCTTCGCCCTCTGGTTCGTCCTGAAGGCGGTGGACGCCCCCCAGGGTCCCCTGCGCCGTACCCGCGACCTGTTCCTGATCCTCCTGGCCCAGGGCGTCCTCGGCTACGTCCAGTACTTCACCGACCTGCCCGAGGCCCTGGTCGCCCTGCACATGCTCGGCTCCTGCCTCGTGTGGATCGGGGTCGTGCGGGTCCTGCTGTCCCTGCGCGAGCGGCCCGAGGCCGTGGCGGATCTGCCGGGTCCCGCGACCGCGTCGGCCCTCACCCGCGCGTAACCCCGTCCGGGCGGCCGCCTTCACCGCGCCGCCCCTCCTGGGAAGCGCCTCACGCGCCGGGCCCGCCCCTGCTTCAGTCCAGCCCGTACACCCGCCGGGCGTTGCCCGCCGCGATCAGGGCCGCGACCCGCTGCGCGTCGGCCAGTGACCAGGCCCCTTCGGCGACCCAGTTGCCGAGGACGCGTGCCAGCGCCTCGCGGAAGAGGCGTGCTCCGATCACGTGGAGTTCGGGAATTCCCTGTGCTCCGCTGGAGAAGAGGAGCTTGCCGAAGGGGGCCAGTTCCAGTATTTCGGCGAGGACGGCGGCCGACCGCGCTCCGGTGCGCACCAGGGCGGCGCCCAGGTCGGCGTAGACGTGCGGGAAGACCCCCGCGAGATGGGCCGCGTGCCGCTGGTACGGGTAGCCGTGCAGCAGGACCAGGTCGGTGCCGAGTCCGGCGGTGGCGCGGGCGAAGTCGGTGAGCAGCACGGGGTCGGTGCGGTCGATGCGCTGCCCCGGGTCACCGAGTCCGGCGTGCAGTTGCAGGGGCAGGCCCGAGGCGACCGCGATCCACAGCAGATGGCGGAGCAGGACGGGGTCGGTGAGGGTGCCGCCGACCCGGCGGCCGGCGAGCCAGCGGCCCGCCGCGCCCCGTACCTCCCCGGGGCCGGGCGGTTCGGGCGCGAGGGCCAGACCGTGCCGCACGCCCGCCACGGAGGTGAAGGCCACGGCGGTCGCGGCCGCTCCGTGGACGGACTCGGCGAGATTGGCGAGAAAGGCCTCGACGGTTCCCGAGGTGTCGGCGACCTGCTCGGCGAGCAGCTCCAGACGGACGATCTCGTGCGCCCTGGCGGCTCCCGTGGAGGCCATCTCGCCCGGCCCGGTCAGGTCGCCCGGCAGTCCGGTGTCCACGAGATACGTGGTGATGCCGCTGCCGCGCAGCAGCCTGCGGCCCGTCTCCAGGACGCCGAGCTCGCGGCGCCGGGCCAGATAGCGGGCGGGCGTGCAGTGCGGTTCGAGTCCGAGCAGGGGCGGGCACCAGCGTCGTACGGCGAAGCCGGTCTGGGTGTCGAAGAAGGTGGTGCCCGCGGCCGGCGGCCCCTCGGTCCTGGCGAGGTGGGCCTCGAACGTGCCGAGGCCCAGCTCCGTCCGCAGTACGCCGTGGCAGTACTGGTCCACCAGGGACGGCGTTTCGATCATGCGGACTCCCCGCGAACGGACCGTTGCTTCTCAGGTCCTAACGGCTGAGCCGGGTGTCAGGTGTTGGTCGCGCACACCCCGTGCGAACAGCCGACGATTGTCGGCCGTCCGTGCGACGGGTGACGCGTCAGTCGTTGGGCCGACCGCCGAGCTGGATGCCGGCCATGCGCTTCCACTCGTAGGGGCCCGTCTTGACCTTGGCCGCGAACTCGCCGTCGAACGCCTCGTGGACGGTGACGCCGGCCTTCTTCACGGCGTCCTCGGCGATCTCGTAGCTCGTCGCCACGAGGTCGCCCCAGCCGCCGTCCTCGCCGACGAGGACGATGCGGGCGCCGCGCTCTCCGATGTACGCGACCTGGGCCTCGACCCCGCCGTGCGCCTTGGAGAAGGCGGTGATGCGCTGCGCGAGCTTCGCGGCGGCGCGTTCGGCCTTGGGGTCCTGGACGGTGCCGGGGGTCTCGTCGATCTGCTGGGTGTCTGCCATGGCCAGGATGCTACCGACGGGTAGATCGAACGGCGACGGGAGGGGTGCGTGGCCTTGACCACGCACCCCTCCCGTCGGTGATTCGGGGGCCCGCCGGATCCGTGTTCCCTGGTTCCGGCCTGGCGGTCTAGCGGAGGAAGGGGTCCACCGCGACGGCCACGAAGAGGATCGACACGTAGGTGATCGACCAGTGGAACAGCCGCATCTCCTTGAGCTTGGCGCCCGTCACCTCGGCCTTGGCACGGTTCTGCAGGCCGTGCGCCTCCCACAGCCAGAACCCGCCCGCGGCCAGCGCGACCGCGGTGTAGAACCAGCCCGTGTAGCCGAGCGGGGTGAGGAGCAGCGAGACCGCGACCATCACCCAGCTGTAGAGGACGATCTGGCGGGCGACGACCTTGTTGCTCGCGACGACCGGCAGCATCGGCACGCCCACGCGCGCGTAGTCCTCGCGCACCTTCATGGACAGCGGCCAGTAGTGCGGCGGCGTCCAGAAGAACATGACGAGGAAGAGGATGACCGGCGCCCACGACATGGAGTTCGTGACGGACGACCAGCCGATGAGCACGGGCAGACAGCCGGCGATGCCGCCCCAGACGATGTTCTGTGAGGTACGCCGTTTGAGGATCATCGTGTAGACGACGACGTAGAAGAGGAGCGCCCCGAGCGACAGCCAGGCGGACAGCCAGTTGACCGCGAGACCGAACAGCAGGGTCGACACGACCGCCAGCGTGATGCCGAACGCGAGGCACTCACGCGGGCTGACCATGCCGGTGACGAGCGGACGCTGCGAGGTGCGCTCCATGAGCGCGTCGATGTCGCGGTCGATGTACATGTTGAGCGCGTTGGCACCGCCCGCGGACAGATAGCCGCCGAGGCAGGTGAGGAGCACCAGCTTCAGATCGGGCACGCCCTGCTGCGCCAGGAACATCACCGGAACGGTGGTGATCAGCAGCAGCTCGATGATCCGCGGCTTGGTCAGCGCCACGAACGCCTTGAGACGGGCCCCGAACGGCCGCCGGCCCCGGCTGCTGCTCGTCCCGAGAACACCCGCAGGACGGGATTCGACGGCCGTCACGCACACCCCTGACAGAGACATCCCAGCGAGCCCCCGGATGAAATCCCCGTAAAGGCCCGCGCGTACCACGCCACTGTAGACGTTGCCCAGACCCCGGCATTCGCGGGGGTGGGCCCGTGTTGGGGAGTGCGGCCGGAAGAGCTGATCGAGACTCGATTGAGCACTCGGACGAGCGGCTCCGTATTCATGTGCCGAACACGGAACGACCCAGTCGGGAGGCGGATCGCGCCGAGGCCCGGCAGTCTGGAATGACTCGAAAAAACGCACGTACTCACGGGGGTAGGCTCGACAACGGCCGGGGCGCCCAGTGCACCGGCAATTCGACATGCGTGACATGTGGAGAGGAGCCCTGACCCAGGGTGAGCACCAAGCCGACCACCACAGACCTCGAGTGGACCGAGCTGGACCAGCGGGCCGTGGACACCGCCCGCGTCCTGGCCGCCGATGCCGTACAGAAGGTCGGCAACGGCCATCCCGGTACGGCCATGAGCCTGGCGCCCGCCGCCTACACCCTCTTCCAGAAGGTGATGCGGCACGACCCGGCGGACACCGACTGGGTTGGACGCGACCGCTTCGTGCTGTCCGCCGGCCATTCGTCCCTGACCCTCTACACCCAGCTCTACCTGGCCGGCTTCGGCCTGGAGCTGGACGACCTGGAGTCCTTCAGGACCTGGGGCAGCAGGACCCCCGGACACCCCGAGTACGGTCACACGCCGGGCGTGGAGACCACGACCGGTCCGCTCGGCCAGGGTGTCGCCAACGCGGTGGGCATGGCGATGGCCGCCCGCTACGAACGCGGTCTGTTCGACCCGGAGGCGCCGCAGGGCGAGTCCCCGTTCGACCACTTCATCTACGCGATCGCCGGTGACGGCTGTCTCCAGGAGGGCATCTCCGCGGAGGCCTCCTCCATGGCCGGGCACCAGAAGCTCGGCAACCTGATCCTGCTGTGGGACGACAACCACATCTCGATCGAGGGCGACACCGAGACGGCGGTCTCCGAGGACACCGTCAAGCGCTACGAGGCGTACGGCTGGCACGTGCAGCGCATCGCCCCGAAGCCGGACGGCGACCTGGACCCGCACGCCATCTACAACGCGATCGAGGCCGCGAAGAAGGTGACGGACAAGCCGTCCTTCATCGCGATGCGCTCGATCATCGCCTGGCCCGCCCCCAACGCGCAGAACACCGAGGCCGCCCACGGCTCGGCGCTCGGCGACGACGAGGTCGCGGCCACCAAGCGCGTCCTCGGCTTCGACCCGGAGAAGTCCTTCGACGTCGCCGCCGAGGTGCTGGCCCACACCCGCCAGGCCCTGGACCGGGGTGCCCAGGCCAAGGCCGAGTGGGAGAAGGGCTACGCCGCCTGGCGTACCGCCAACCCGGAGCGCGCGGCGGAGTACGACCGCATCGCCGCGACCGAGCTGCCGAGCGGCTGGGAGGGGAAGCTCCCCGTCTTCGAGGCGGGCACGGGTGTCGCCACCCGCGCCGCGTCCGGCAAGGTGCTGCAGGCCCTCGGCGCGGTGATCCCCGAGCTGTGGGGCGGCTCCGCCGACCTCGCCGGCTCGAACAACACCACGATCGACAAGACCAGCTCGTTCCTCCCGGCGGACAACCCGCTGCCCGAGGCGGACCCGTACGGCCGCACGATCCACTTCGGCATCCGCGAGCACTCCATGGCCGCGGAGATGAACGGCATCGCGCTGCACGGCAACACGCGCATCTACGGCGGCACCTTCCTGGTGTTCTCCGACTACATGCGCAACTCGGTCCGTCTGTCGGCGCTGATGCACCTGCCGGTGACGTACGTGTGGACCCACGACTCGATCGGTCTCGGCGAGGACGGCCCCACCCACCAGCCGGTCGAGCACCTGGCCTCGCTGCGCGCCATCCCCGGCCTCAACGTCGTCCGTCCCGCGGACGCCAACGAGACGGCCATCGCCTGGCGCGAGATCCTCAAGCGCTACACCAAGGTGTTCGGCAAGGGCGCCCCGCACGGTCTCGCGCTCACCCGCCAGGGCGTGCCGACCTACGAGGCGAACGAGGACGCCGCCAAGGGCGGTTACGTGCTCTTCGAGGCCGAGGGCGGCTCGCCCGAGGTCATCCTGATCGGCACCGGCTCCGAGGTGCACGTGGCCGTCGAGGCGCGCGAGCAGCTCCAGGCCGCGGGCATCCCCACGCGGGTCGTCTCCATGCCGTGTGTGGAGTGGTTCGACGAGCAGGACCAGGGGTACCGGGACAGCGTCCTGCCGCCGTCCGTGAAGGCGCGCGTCTCGGTCGAGGCGGGAATCGGTCTCACCTGGCACCGTTTCGTCGGGGACGCCGGACGCATCGTCTCGCTGGAGCACTTCGGTGCCTCGGCCGACGGCAAGGTGCTCTTCCGCGAATTCGGCTTCACCGCCGAGAACGTCGCGGAAGCCGCCCGTGAATCGATCGCCGCAGCCCAGCGCTGACGCCGACATACGACACGTAGGAGATGCAATTTCCATGACAGACGCACTCAAGCGCCTCTCCGAGGAAGGCGTCGCGATCTGGCTGGACGACCTGTCGCGCAAGCGGATCACGTCCGGCAACCTGGCCGAGCTGATCGACCAGCAGCACGTCGTGGGCGTCACCACCAACCCGTCGATCTTCCAGAAGGCGATCAGCAGCGGCGACGGCTACGAGCAGCAGCTCACCGAGCTGGCCGCCCGCAAGGTCACCGTCGAGGAAGCCATCCGCATGATCACGACGGCGGACGTCCGCGACGCCGCCGACATCCTGCGTCCCGTCTTCGACGCCACCGAGGGCCAGGACGGCCGTGTGTCGATCGAGGTCGACCCGCGACTGGCGCACAACACCACGGCGACCGTCGCCGAGGCCAAGCAGCTCGCCTGGCTGGTGGACCGCCCCAACACCCTCATCAAGATCCCGGCCACCAAGGCGGGTCTGCCGGCGATCACCGAGGTCATCGGCCTCGGCATCAGCGTCAACGTCACGCTGATCTTCTCGCTGGAGCGCTACCGCGAGGTCATGGACGCCTACCTCGCCGGCCTGGAGAAGGCCAAGGAGCGCGGCCTGGACCTCTCGAAGATCCACTCCGTGGCGTCCTTCTTCGTGTCCCGCGTGGACACCGAGATCGACAAGCGGCTCGACGCGCTCGGCACCCCCGAGGCCAAGGCCGCCCGCGGCAAGGCGGGCCTCGCCAACGCCCGGCTCGCCTACCAGGCGTACGAGGAGGTCTTCTCCACGGACCGCTGGGCCGCCCTCGACCGGGCGCAGGCCAACAAGCAGCGCCCGCTGTGGGCCTCGACCGGCGTCAAGGACCCGGCGTACAAGGACACCCTGTACGTCGACGACCTGGTCGCGCCGAACACGGTGAACACCATGCCGGAGGCCACGCTGGAGGCCACCGAGGACCACGGGCGGATCACCGGCAACACGATCGCCGGTACGTACGAGCAGTCCCGCGCCGAACTCGACGCCGTCGAGAAGCTCGGGATCGCGTACGACGACGTGGTCCAGCTTCTGGAGGACGAGGGCGTCGACAAGTTCGAGACCTCCTGGAACGACCTGCTCAAGTCGACCGAGGCGGAGCTCCAGCGCCTCGCCCCTTCGGAGGGCTGAAACCTTGTCGAGCAGCAACCCGCTGCGTGACCCCGCAGACCGACGGCTCCCGCGTATCGCGGGGCCGTCGGGCCTGGTCATCTTCGGCGTCACGGGCGATTTGTCACGTAAAAAGCTGATGCCCGCGGTGTACGACCTCGCGAACCGGGGTCTCCTTCCGCCGGGCTTCTCGCTCGTCGGATTCGCCCGCCGCGAGTGGGCCCACGAGGACTTCGCCCAGGAGGTCCACGACGCGGTCAAGGAGCACGCCCGCACGCCCTTCCGCGAGGAGGTCTGGCAGCAGCTCGTCCAGGGCATGCGCTTCGTCCAGGGCACCTTCGACGACGACGAGGCCTTCGACCGGCTGCGCTCCACGATCGAGGAGCTGGACAAGGCCCAGGGAACGGGCGGCAACTTCGCCTTCTACCTGTCCGTGCCGCCGTCCGCGTTCCCGGTGGTGATCCAGCAGCTCAAGAAGCACAAGCTGGCGGACCAGTCGGGCGGCTCCTGGCGCCGCGCGGTCATCGAGAAGCCCTTCGGCCACGACCTCAAGTCGGCCGAGGAGCTCAACGCGATCGTGCACGAGGTCTTCGCCCCGGACCAGGTCTTCCGCATCGACCACTACCTCGGCAAGGAGACCGTCCAGAACATCCTGGCGCTCCGCTTCGCCAACACGATGTTCGAGCCGATCTGGAACCGGTCGTTCGTCGACCACGTCCAGATCACGATGGCCGAGGACATCGGCATCGGCGGCCGGGCCGGCTACTACGACGGCATCGGCGCCGCCCGTGACGTCATCCAGAACCACCTGCTCCAGCTCATGGCGCTCACCGCCATGGAGGAGCCCTCCTCCTTCGACGCGGACGCGCTCGCCGCGGAGAAGACCAAGGTGCTCGGCGCCACCAGGCTGCCGAAGGACCTGGGCAAGAGCACGGTCCGCGGCCAGTACGCGGCGGGGTGGCAGGGCGGCGAGAAGGTCGTCGGCTACCTCCAGGAGGACGGTATCGACCCCAAGTCGAAGACCGACACCTTCGCCGCGATCAAGGTCGAGGTGGACAACCGCCGCTGGGCGGGGGTCCCGTTCTACCTGCGCACCGGCAAGCGTCTGGGCCGCCGCGTCACCGAGATCGCGGTCGTCTTCCAGCGCGCCCCGCACTCCCCCTTCGACCACACGGCGACGGAGGAACTGGGCCAGAACGCGATCGTCTTCCGCGTGCAGCCCGACGAGGGCGTCACGGTCCGCTTCGGCTCCAAGGTGCCCGGCACCTCCATGGAGATCCGGGACGTCTCGATGGACTTCGCGTACGGCGAGTCCTTCACGGAGTCGAGCCCGGAGGCGTACGAGCGTCTGATCCTCGACGTGCTGCTCGGCGACTCGAACCTCTTCCCGCGCACCGAGGAGGTCGAGCTGTCCTGGAAGATCCTCGACCCGATCGAGCAGTACTGGGACAAGCACGGCAAGCCCGCGCAGTACCCCTCGGGCACCTGGGGACCCGTCGAGGCCGACGAAATGCTCGAACGAGACGGACGGAGCTGGCGTCGCCCATGAAGACCGATCTCACGGACACCACGGCCAGCAAGGTCAACAAGGCCCTCGTCCAGGGCCGCCGCGCCATCGGCACACCCGCCGTCGGCATGGTCCTCACCCTCGTCATCGTCACCGACGAGGAGAACGCGTACGACGCCCTGAGGGCCGCCAACGACGCCTCGCGCGAGCACCCCTCGCGCACCCTCGTCGTCATCAAGCGCGTCTCCCGCTCGCCCCGCGACCGCACGACGTCCCGGCTCGACGCCGAGGTGCGCCTCGGGGCGGAGGCGGGCACCGGCGAGACGGTGGTGCTGCGCCTGTACGGCGAGGTGATCAACCACGCCCAGTCGGTCGTCCTGCCGCTGCTGCTGCCGGACGCGCCCGTCGTCGTCTGGTGGCCGGTGAACGCGCCGCTCGACCCGGCGAAGGACCCGCTCGGCGCGCTCGCGCAGCGCCGGGTGACCGACACCTACGCCGCCGAGGCCCCGGTACGGGAGCTCAACGCCCGCGCCGATGCCTACACCCCGGGCGACACGGACCTGTCGTGGACCCGCATCACGCCCTGGCGCTCGATGCTGGCCGCGGCCCTGGACCAGGTCACCTGCGACGTGGACGCGGTCGAGGTGGAGGGCGAGGAGTTCAACCCGAGCTGCGAGCTGCTCGCGATGTGGCTCGCGGACCGGCTGGAGGTCCCGGTCAAGCGGTCGCTGTCCGCGGGCCCCGGTCTCACCGCGGTCCGGCTGGACACGAGCTGCGGCCCGATCGTCCTGGACCGCGCCGACGGCACCCTCGCGACGCTGTCCATCCAGGGGCAGCCCGACCGCGCGGTGGCGCTCAAGCGCCGTGACACGGCCGAGCTGATGGCGGAGGAGCTGCGCCGCCTCGACCCGGACGACACCTACGCCTCGGCGCTGCGCTACGGCGTGGACCGGCTGAACGCGGCGGCGGACACGTCGGGGGCCGGGCCCTCGGGCGGGACCGCGACCGCGACGAAGGCGGCCCCGGTCGCCAAGGACTCCCCCGCCTCGGTCGCCGAGACACTGGCCAAGAAGGCGGCGGACAAGGCGGCCGCCGAGTGAACACTCCGCAGCTCGTCGTCCACCGCGACAAGGATCTGATGGCCCAGGCCGCGGCGGCGCGGCTGATCACGAAGATCGTGGACGCGCAGGCCTCGCGCGGCTCCGCCTCGATCGTGCTCACCGGCGGGCGCAACGGCAACGGGCTCCTCGCGGCGCTCGCGTCCGCGCCCGCCCGGGACGCGGTCGACTGGGCGCGTCTCGACCTGTGGTGGGGCGACGAGCGGTACCTCCCCGAGGGCGACCCCGACCGCAACGACACGCAGGCCCGCGCGGCCCTGCTCGACGCGGTGCCGCTGGACCCGGCGCGGGTGCACGCGATGCCCGCCTCCGACGGTCCGTACGGCGCCGACGTGGAGGCGGCGGCGGAGTCGTACGCGGCGGAGCTCGCGAAGGCCGCCGGGCCGGAGAACCACGGCCCGGTCCCGGCCTTCGACGTCCTCATGCTGGGCGTCGGTCCGGACACGCACGTGGCCTCGCTCTTCCCGGAGCTGCCCGCGGTGCGGGAGACGGAGCGGACGGTGGTCGGCGTGCACGGCGCACCCAAGCCGCCGCCGACCCGTATCTCGCTGACCCTGCCCGCGATCCGCTCCGCCCGCGAGGTGTGGCTGCTCGCGGCCGGCGAGGACAAGGCCCAGGCGGCCGCCATCGCCCTGTCCGGCGCGGGCGAGATCCAGGCCCCCGCCGCCGGCGCGTACGGCCGCTCACGCACCCTGTGGCTCCTGGACGCCCCCGCGGCGTCCCAGCTGCCACGCTCGCTGTACCCGCCGGCGTCCGCCTGAGCGGACCCGCACCCCCGAACGCCGGAGGAACCGAGTCTCGGTTCCTCCGGCGTTCGGGGTCGGACCGGCGCCGGGAGTCAGGGCCCGGCGCCGGGATACAGGAAACGGACGGGCACGAGCCGGCGGGACCGCGAGGCCCCGCCGTCACTTCACCGACCCCGCCATCACCCCCTGGACGAAGTGCCGCTGGAAGGCGAAGAAGACCGCCACCGGAACCAGGAGGGACAGGAACGCCCCCGGGGCCAGCACATCGATGTTGCTTCCGAACTGCCGGATCTGTGACTGGAGTTCGACCGTCAGCGGCTGGGCGGAGCTGTCGGCGAAGAGCAGGGCGACCAGCATGTCGTTCCAGACCCAGAGGAACTGGAAGATGGCGAGGCTGGCGATGGCCGGCCGGCCCACCGGGAGGACCAGCCGGGTGAAGATGCGCCACTCACTCCCCCCGTCCATGCGCGCGGCCTCCAGCATCTCCTTGGGCATCTCCGCGAAGTAGTTGCGCAGCAGGAAGATCGCGAACGGCAGACCGTACGAGACGTGGAAGAGGACGACGCCGGGGATCGTGCCGAACAGCCCCAGCTGCCCGAAGAGTTTGGCCACCGGCAGCAGGCCGATCTGCACCGGCACCACCAACAGCGCGACGACCAGCAGGAAGATCGCGTCGCGCCCCGGGAAGTCCAGCCAGGCGAAGGCGTATCCGGCGAGCGCGGCGATGACGACGACGAGGACGGTCGCCGGCACCGAGATCAGAACGGTGTTCCAGAACGCCTGGGTCATCCCCGCGTTGCCCAGCAGGGCGGAGTAGTTGTCGAAGGACAGCTGCCCCGGGCTCTTCAGCGCGGTCCACCAGCCGCCTCGCGCGGTGTCCTGGGCCGACCGCAGCGAGGACAGGAACAGGCCCGCGAGCGGGGTGAGCCACACCAGGCCGACGACGACGAGAAACGCCTGCACCAGGCTGCTGCCGAGTCCTCGCCTGAGCGCGTTCATCGTTGACTCCCTCGGAAACGGCGGACGTTGAAGACCATGGCGGGGATCACCAGGAGCAGCAGCAGGACTCCGAGCGCGCTGCCGAGGCCCTGGTTGTTGCCGCCGCCGAACGACACCAGCCACATCTGGGTGGCCAGCACGGTGGCGTCCTCCTGCACCGGGCCCGGCGCGATGATGTAGACGAGGTCGAAGACCTTCATCACGTTGATGACGAGGGTCACGAAGACGACGGTCAGCACCGGTGCGAGCAGCGGGACCGTGATCCGGCGGAAGATCTGCCACTCGTTCGCCCCGTCCATCCGGGCCGCCTCCAGCGCGTCACGCGGCAGCGCGGCGAGCCCGGCGCCGATGAGCACCATGGCGAAGCCGGTCCAGATCCACAGGTAGGCACCGATGACGGCCGGCGTGACGAGCGCGGGTCCCAGCCAGGAGACGCCCTCGTACGGCGGGGCGAAGTTCGACGCGGGCAGCCGCACGGTGTACGAGCCGGGGCCGAGGTCCCGGAAGCGGAAGGAGCCGTCGGCCGCGGTGGTGGCGCTCGCGACCTTGTGGCCGTCCCGCAGCGCCTCGACCGTCATCCCGGGCAGCCCGCTCTCGTTCCGGTCGGTCCTTCCCCGCTCCCCTCCCCCGCCGCGGGTGAAGTCCAGGTAGACGACACCGCGCAGTTCGTCGGACGCCGCCGTGCGCCGGGCGGCGGAGTACGCGGGCCGCGCGCCCTGCGGCAGGTCCTCGGGGAGTACGCCGACCAGGCCGAGGCCGACGGTGTGGCCCGGCGTCACCGGAGCGGTCGTCCCGTACGAACCGTCGGCGGCCTTGGTGAGGCCCTGGCCGTCGCGGGCGCGGGCGGTCGGGTAGGCCGAGGTTCCCGTGAAGGCGTCGTGCACGGAGACGACGGCGGCGTTCAGCACGCCCTTGTCGGGGTCCTCGTCGTAGGCGAGCCGGAAGATGATGCCCGCGGCGAGGAAGGAGACCGCCATCGGCATGAACAGCAGCAGCTTGAACGCCGTTGCCCAGCGCACCTTTTCGACGAGTACGGCGAGGACGAGGCCGAGGCCGGTGAGCAGGGTCGGTGCGACGACGACCCAGATCGCCGTGTTGCGGACGGCCTTGATCGTGGCCGGGTCGCGGAACATCTCGGTGTAGTTGTCCCCGCCCACGAACCGTGTACCCGAGGCGTCGAAGAAGCTGCGGCCCACGGAGAACAGCACGGGATAGACGACGAGCGCGCCGAGCAGGAGCAGGGCGGGGAGGACGAAGGCTACGGCGACGATCCGGCCCCGGCGCCGGGCCCGCCGTCTGCGGTCGGCCAGGGTGACCGGAGGCGGGCCCGCCTCTTTCAGGAGCGTGGCGGTCATGCGCGATCAGCCCTTGTACGCCTTGGCCGCCGCGCTCTCCAGCTCGGCCGCGGTCCCCTTGGGGTCGGACGGGTCGCGCAGGAAGTCCTGGAGGATCTTCCACTCACCGGCGCCCTTGGTGCCGCCGAAGGCGGCCGGGGCCTGGTCGGACATGTCGAAGCGGACCGAGTCTCCGGCCGCGACGAGGGACTTGGCGGTCTCGCGGGTGACGTCGTCGCCGTAGGCGGCGAGGTCGAGCTTCTTGTTCGGGGACAGGAAGCCGCCCGCCCGGGCCCAGACCGCGGACGCCTCGGGGGTCGTCAGGTACTCCAGGAACCGCATGGCGGCCTTCTGGTTCTGGCCGTCCTTGAGGACGACGGCCGCGTCGCCGCCGCTGACCACGGGAGCCTTGCCGCCGCCGACCGCCGGGAAGGGGAAGAAGTTCGCGTCCTCGCCTATCTTCCTGCCGAACTGGTCCTTGGCGACCCCGGCCACGAAGTCGCCCTCGTAGACCATTCCGGCCTCGGGCTTGGGCCCGAACACCTTCTCGACGGAGCCCGGGAAGTCCGTGTTCAGGGCCCCCTTCTGGCCCCCGGCCATCAGCTGCTTGTCCTTGAAGAGCTTGCCGAGGGTGGTGAGGGCCTCGACCACCGTCGGGTCCGTCCACTTGATCCGGTGGGCGGCCAGGGCGTCGTACTTCTCGGGCCCGGCCTGGGAGAGGTAGATGTTCTCGAACCAGTCGGTGAGCGTCCAGCCGTCCTGTCCGGCGACGGAGAAGGCGGCGAGACCCGAGTCGGCGACCGTGTGGCCGGCCTTCAGCAGCGCGTCGTAGGTCGTCGGCGGCTCGACGCCCGCCTGGTCGAGGGCCTCGGGGCTGTACCAGACGGTGGACTTGTGGGCGGCCTTGAAGTAGAGCCCGTACAGCGTGCCGTCGACGCTGCCGTAGTTCTTCCACACGCTCGCGTAGTCGGCGTCGACCGCCGCTGTGGCGGTCTTGGACAGCGGCGCGAGCCAGCCCTGCTTCGCGAACTGCTGGAGCACGCCGACCTGCGGGACCATCACCACGTCGGGGGCCTTGCCGCCCTCGATCTTGCTGCCGATGACGGTGGAGACGTTGTCACCGGTGGAGACGAACTGCGTCTTGGCGCCGGTCTTCTCGGTGAAGGCGTCCAGCACCTTCTGGAAGTTCTTCTGCTCGCTGCCGGACCAGACACCGGCCACGGTGATCGTCTGGCCGTCGAGCGACTTGTCGCCGCCGCCCGTGGAGACGGGGCCGCCTCCGCAGGCGGTCGCGCCGAGTGCCAGGGCGAGGGCGGTGCAGCTCGCGAGCAGGTTCGTACGTCGTCGCATCATCGTTGATGTCCCTTCGGGGAATGGGAATTGACGGATCGTCAAGAAGAGGTGAGCCGGGGGGTTGGGGTCGGAGGAGGGAAGGTCGTGGAGCGAACTCGGCCGGAGGGTTCAGGGATTGACCGCGTCGCCGACCCACCAGGCGGCCGTCGAGCCGGGCAGGACACCGGGCGCGCAGGGGCCACTGGAGAGCAGCGGGGTGCCGGAGACCGGCGCGGGCGTCGGCGCGGAGCCGAAGTTGACCGCGCACACCAGGCCGTCGCCGCGGACGAAGCCGAGGACGCCGGGCTGGGTGTCCAGCCAGCGCAGCTCGCCATCACCCAACTGGGGCAGTCCGGAGCGCAGTTGGAGTCCGTCGCGGTAGAGGTGCCAGAAGGAGCGGGTGTCGGCCAGGGCGCGGTCGGTCGCGTACTCGGCGAAGTAGGCGGGCTGCGGCAGCCACGGCTTGGCGCTCTCCGCGCCCGAGGTGAAGCCGAACGGCGACGCGTGCCCCGACCAGGGCAGCGGCACCCGGCATCCGTCGCGGATGCGTGCCCGGCTTCCGGTGCGGCGGAATATCGGATCGGTGAGCACGTCGTCGGGCAGGTCGACGACCTCGGGCAGCCCCAGCTCCTCGCCCTGGTAGATATACGCGGCTCCGGGCAGCGCCAGCATCAGCAGCGCGGCGGCACGGGCCCGGGCGGCACCCAGACCGCTGCCCTCGGTGCCCAGTTCGCCGTAGCGGGTGACGGTGCGGACCTGGTCATGGTTGTTGAGAACCCAGGTGACCGTCGAGCCGGTGCCGGCGATGTCCTGCATGGCCTCGGAGATGACCTTGCGGAAGGCGTCGGCGTTCCAGGGCGCGCTCAGCAGGTCGAAGAAGAAGGCCTGGTGCAGCTCGTCGTGGCGTACGTACCGGGCGTGCTCGCGCGCGGTCGGCACGGAGACCTCGCCGACGAGCAGCCGTTCCCGGCCGTCCTCGGCGGTGTACTCCTCGCACACCGATCGCCAGTCACGCCAGACACCGTGCACCTCCGGCTGGTTCCAGGCGAGCGGGTTGACCGAATCGCGGGTGCGGGCGTCGGCCTCGGGGTCGGGCGAGTCCGGCAGGCCGGGGTGCTTGTAGAGCCCGGCGGCCACGTCGATGCGGAAGCCGTCGACGCCCCTGTCGAGCCAGAAGCGCAGTACGTGGTCGAAGTGGCCGCCGACCTCGGGGTTGCGCCAGTTCAGGTCGGGCTGTTCCGGCGTGAACATGTGCAGGTACCACTGACCGGGGGTGCCGTCCCGCTCCGTGACCCTGCTCCAGGCGGGGCCGCCGAACATCGCGTGCCAGTTGTTGGGCGGTTCGGCGCCGTCCGGTCCCCGGCCGTCGGCGAAGTGGAAACGGGCGCGGGCGGTGCTGCCGGGCGCCGAGTCCAGCGCCTCACGAAACCACGGGTGCTCGCTGGAGCAGTGGTTGGGGACGATGTCCAGGAGCACCCGGATGCCGAGGCGCCGGGCGTCCGTCATCAGCAGGTCGAACTCGGCCAGGTCGCCGAAGAGCGGGTCCACGTCGCAGTAGTCGGCCACGTCGTAGCCGTGGTCGTGCTGCGGCGAGGGGTAGAAGGGGCTCAGCCAGATGCCGTCGACCCCGAGCTTCTTCAGATACGGCAGTCCGGCCCGGACGCCGGCGAGATCACCGATGCCGTCCCCGGTGCTGTCCAGAAAACTCCGGACGTACACCTGGTAGATCACTGCGTCGCGCCACCAGCGGTGCGTGTTGAGCGTCACCCGTTGACCTGTCTGTGCGTGCCTTCGGTTATGCATGCATGTTAGGTAAGCATGTCGCGGAGATGTCAACGAGCAGACAGCAGCTATCGAGAAAGCGGCCCTTTAAATGGGCATTTTTTGGCCCGATCCACCGGAGATGAGATGGTGGCGTTACCTAACATGTAACTAGGAAGGGATCGCCGGATACGACAAGGAAGGGGTGAGGAAGGGGTTCAGCCCCGGCGCGAGATGTCGGCCAGCTCGCGCGCCAGCCGGCGCACGGCGGCCTCGGCCGTCTGACGCCCGGTCATCGCGTCGTGCACGACGGCCTGCACGGCGAGGCTCACCTGGTCGTAGCGGGGGCTCTTGGGGCGCGGCGCCGCCGCGAGCACACCGGCACGCAGCGTCGGCAGGTACGGGAACTCGCGGACCAGCTCGGGATCCTCGTAGAGGTCCGCCCGTACGGGCGGCAGCGCGCCCTTGGTGAGGACCTGCCGCTGCACCCGTTCACTCGTGAGGTACGCGATCAGACGCGCGGCGGAATCGGGGTGCCTGGCCAGCGCGTTGACCGCGAGGTTCGAGCCGCCGAGCACGCTCGTCCCCGGCCCGTCGGGCCCGGGCAGCGGAACCGCGCCCACCTTTCCCGCGACCGACGATCCCGGGGCGGAGGCACTGACGTAGGCGTAGGGCCAGTTGCGCAGGAAGAGGAGACGGCCGTCCTGGAAGGCCCGTTTGGACTCCTGCTCCTTGTACGTCAGCGCCTTCTTCGGTATCCAGCCGTCGCGGACGCCGTCGGCGAGGAAGCCGATGCCCTCACGGGCGGCCGCGGAGTCCACCGTGACGCGCTCGCCCTCGTCGCCGAGGATCGTGCCGCCCGCCGAGTAGACCGCCTCGGCCGCGTTCACGGTGAGTCCCTCGTAGGGCAGGAACTGACCCGCGTATCCGTCGAGCCCGTACTTCGGCGCGATGCTCCTCGCCTGTTTCTCCAGCTCCGCCCAGGTACGCGGCGGCGCGACGCCCTCCTTGGCCAGGATGTCCTTGCGGTAGAGGAGCAGTCCGGCGTTGGTGACGTACGGGACGGCGTACAGCTTCCCGTCGTACCTCGCCGTCTCGACCACCGGAGGCAGGAAGCCGTCGAGCGGAAAGCGGTCGCGGGGCAGCGGGGAGATCCAGCCGGCGGCGGCGAACTCCGAGGTCCACGCGACATCGATGTTGAGGACGTCGAAGCGGCTCCGGTCGCCGCCGCGCAGGTCGGTGGTCATCTGCGCGTGGGTCTCGTCCGCGGAGTCGGGGAGTTCGACGAGGGTGACCTTCTCGCCGGGGTGCGCGTGGTTCCAGTCCTCGAGCAGCGGCCCGAGATAGCTGGTGAGGTCACCGGCGGTGGCCAGCGTCAGCGGACCGCGCCCGCCCTCGCGCGCGCCGTCGGCGGGCGAGCCCGAGGCGACGTAACCGGACAGGACCACCGCGGCGATCAGGAGGCCCCTACCGGCGGCACGTATCCACCGCATAGGTTCCTCCCTGTACACCGGCACCGGGCACCTTCGCCCGGAGTCAGAGGCCATGTATACCCGTTAGGTATGAGCGATACTAGGGCCTGCGGCACATTGGCCTCCGGCTCATGCGTGGTCGGCACATGGGCCCGCGACACTCGACGAGTATGCCGTGAGCGGCTGGGACGCCCTGAGGGCGAACGAGAAAACGAGAGAGAAGAGGGGGGAGGAGAGCACGAGTGCGGCTGCCCCTCCTGGCGCTGCTGGCGCGCGGCCCGGCCCATGGCTACGAGCTCAAGCAGGACCTTGAGCAACTGCTGGGCTCCGCGTACCCTCAGCCGAACGTCGGCCAGATCTACGTGACGCTCGGCCGCCTCGAGAAGTCGGGACTGATCGAGGGCGAGGAAGTCGAGCAGTCGAGCCGGCCCAACAAGAAGATCTACCACCTCACCGACGCCGGGCGTGAGGCGCTGCGCGCCTGGTACGAGGAGACGGCGGACGAACCGCGGGTACGGGACGAGTTCTTCATGAAGCTCGCGCTCGCACCGCAGACCGGTCTCGCCGACCAGATCGCCCTGATCAACAAGCAGCGGCGCCGGTATCTGAACACCATGCGCGAACTGTCGAAGCTCGCCACGACCGAGAACCGGGACAACCGCATATCCCAGCTGCTCATCGAGGGCGCCATGCTGCATCTGCAGGCCGACCTCGACTGGCTGGAACGCTGCCAGGAGGAGTTGGAGGAGCAATGAGCCGCACCCCTCCCACGTCGCGCGCCGAGAACCCGTCGGCGCGGCCCGAGAGCCCTTCGCCCCGTGACGGGGAGGCCGCCGTGCTGCGCGCGGAGAACCTGGTCAAGACCCACTACGGCGAAGGGGCTCCCGCACGTGCCGTACGCGGCGTCGACCTCTCCGTACGGCGGGGTGAGTTCGTGGCCGTCACCGGCCCCTCCGGCGCCGGGAAGTCGACCCTGCTGCATCTGCTCGGCGGGCTCCAGCGGCCGGATTCCGGCAGCATCTGGCTGGACGGCGTCCGCACGGACGGATACGGCGAGGCCCGCTGGGCCGTCGAGCGCCGACGCCGCATCGGCATCGTGTTCCAGTTCTTCAACCTGGTGTCGAACCTGTCGGTCGCCGACAACGTCGAGCTGCCCGCCCTGCTCGCCGGGGTCTCCCCCAAGCAGGCGCGCGCCGAGCGCGGACAGCTCCTCGCCGAGCTGGGCCTTGAGGGCAAGGAGCGCAGCATGCCGGGCGAGCTGTCCGGAGGTGAGCAACAGCGCGTCGCGCTGGCCAGGGCGCTGGTCAACCACCCGCCCCTGCTGCTCGCCGACGAACCCGCGGGCAGCCTGGACAGCAAGGGCACGCGCGAGGTGACCCGGCTGCTGTCCCGCTTCCACCAGCGCGGCCAGACGATCGTCCTGGTCACCCACGACGCGCGGCTCGCGAGCGCCGCGGACCGGGTGATCAGCTTCTTCGACGGCCGGATCGCCGACGACGCGGAACTCGACGGCACGCCCTCGCGGGGCCTGGGGATATCCGGCGTGCTGGAACTGAAGGACTGAAGCGCATGCGCCCCCTCTCGATCACCTCCCCCGCACCCGCGACGCCCGTCGCCCCCTTCACCTCCCCCGCACCCGCGACCCCTGCCGCCGCCTTCGTCCGCGAGCCGAGGGGCTGAGCGGGGATGCGTGCCACGTTGCGCTGGGCGCACGCCGATCTGCGCACCCACCGGGGTGAGGCGCTGTTCATCGTGCTCGCCACCGCCGGGATCGTCACCTCGCTGCTGCTGGCCGCCGCGCTCTTCGGCTACGCCACCAACCCCTGGCAGCGGGTCTTCACCCAGTCGCACGGCGCACATGTATGGATCCATACCGGACCGTCCTCGGACGCGCACAGACTCGCCGACGTGGACGGAGTGGACTCCGTCGCGGGCCCCTACCCGACAGCCGTGACCGCCGTCGAATCACGGGGGACCCGTGCCGTGGTCGAACTGCGCGGCACCACCGAGCAGCCCGGCACGGGGCGCCCGCTGCTCGCCTCCGGACACTGGCTCGACCCCGCCCGGGCGGACGGCGTGGTGCTGGAGAGCAGCCTCGCCCGGGCCCTGTGGGCCGAACCGGGAGACACCCTCACCGTGCCCGGCACCACCCGGAAGCTGACCGTGCTGGGCGTGGCCGACAGCGCCGAGCCCCGTTACAGCCCGGGGGATCGGCCGGGCCTGGTGTGGACGCTCCCGTCGGCGGTTCGCGGCACCGCCGGACGCGCCGGGCAGGTGATCGGGCTGCGGCTGACCGATGCCGGCGACACGGACTACGCGGTCCAGCGGGCCGTCACCCTGCTCGGCGCCGGAGCGGTCACCGAGGTCTCCTCCTGGCAGCAGGCGCGAGCCGAGGCGCAGGGCGACAACCGGCTGCTCGGGCAGGTTCTCGGCCTGTTCGGCCTCGGCGCGCTGGTCGCCGCCGGGCTCGCCGTGCACGGTGCGATCGGTACGCGTATCCGTGGGCACCTGCGGGACATCTCGGTGCTGAAGGCGATCGGTTTCACGCCGGGCCAGGTGGTACGGATCTTCCTGCTGCAGCACCTGGCGTTCGCGCTGCTGGGCGCCGTGCTCGCCGGCGCGCTCACGCAGGCGCTGGGCAGCCGGGTCCCGGGACGCCTCGGGGACGCTGTCGGTGTGTGGCAAGGACTGCCTGGACACACCGCGGCGCTCTTCTCGGTGCCCGCGGCCGCGGTGCTCTTCATCGCCGCGACGACCGGACTCGCCGCGTGGCGGGCCGGACGGGTGTCCCCGGTGCCGGGGCTGCGCGCCGCGGCACCGCTCGGTGGCGGGCTGCCGCGTCTGGCACGCGGGGCGCTGAGGCTGCGCCTGCCGTCCGCGTTGGTCCTGGGCTGGCACAAGGCGTTCACCCGCCGGTCGCGTTCTTCGGCCACGGTCGCCCGTCTCGCGCTGCCCCTGCTGCTGATCGTGGTGGCCATGAGCGCTTGGACGACCATCGAGCGCTTCCACAGCAGGCCCGAGCAGCTCGGTCTCGCGGCCGCGCTCACCGTCCGGCCGAACGGGAACCCCAGCGATTCCGGCGTGCTGGCCCTGCTCGACCGGAACCCGCGGGTCACCGGTGTCCACCCGGGCATCCAGGTGCCCGCCCTGGTCCCCGGCCAGACCGGCACGATCGCGCTGCGCGGCCTCGGCACCCACCAGGACCCCTACCCGTTCTCGCTGGCCGAGGGCCGCCCCGCGCGCGGACCCGACGAGGCGGTGGCGGGTCAGGGCCTGCTCGACCTGCTGGACGTGCGGGTCGGCGACTGGGTGCGCGTGACCGTGGGCGCCCAGCCGCAGATCCTGCACATCGTGGGGCGGAGCATCGAGCCGGAGAACGGCGGCCGGGTCATCTCCACCTCGCTCGACACCCTCCGTGAGAACGACCCGGAACTCCGGCCCACCCTCTACCAGCTCCAGCTGCGCCCCGGCGCGGACCCGCGCCAGGTGGCCACGGAGCTGACCAAGGCCGCGCACGGAGCCTTCGACGTGCACGCCGTGACCAACCCGGCCGACGGGCTCTCGCCGCTCCGCGGAGTCGTCGTGGGACTGATCGCCGTACTGGCCCTGATCGGGCTCATCGAGCTGCTCACCGCGATCGGCGGCACCGTCCGGGAGGGCGAGCGGGATCTGCTGGCGCTGAAGGCGATCGGGCTGACGCCGCGGCAGATCACCGCGATCACCGTGACGGCCACGGGGTGCACGGCCTTCGCGGCGGTCCTCGTCGCCACGGCTGTGGGGCTGCCCCTCGCGCACTGGCTGATCGATGCCCAGAGCAGGTCGAGCGGCATCGGCGCGGGCGTCGCACGGGGACCGTCCGCCGTGCTTCTGCTGCTGTTCGGCGGCGCCGCCGTGCTGGGCGCGGCCGCGCTCGCCGCGCTGCCCGCCGCCCGGGCGGCCCGCCGCCGGCCGGCGGACACCCTGAGCGCGGCGGCCTGATCCCGGTCAGGTTCCGTAGGGTCCTGGCCCGTACGGGTGCCTCCGCGTACCCGGCGCGGGTGGGGCTCCATCGGGAGGGGGGACGTACGGACCGCCCTGCCGATGTGGTCCCGACGGGCTGCCGTGAGGATGGGGAACGTACTGGTTCCCGGGCCGACGGGGGTCCCTCGCGGCGGAACGAGACCGCCGGGCGGAGGGTAGGCGGGCGGGGACACGCGGCGCGGTACGGCAGGGTTGCGGGGTGTGCGCCCAGCCTGATCCCGTAGCGGCGGCGGAGCCCGTTCATCTCCAGGGCGGCTATGGCGGTGACCGTGACCGGCGCGCCCGGGATGAAGACGATGCCCATCCTGAAGCTGAGCCCGTGCAGATCACCCGTGATCAGATCGGGAACGGCCATCGGCCAGGTCGTCACCGTGGCCAGCAGCGGCGGCAGACAGCGGTGCACGACCGCGGATCCGAACAAGTTCCCGGGCAGCTGCACCGCTCCGTGGACGAGGAAACCGGTCAGCCAGAGCGCCGTCAGTCCCGGCAACGCGAGTGCGACGCCACACGAAGAGCATCACGCCCACGGTCAGCGGCGTGATGAACAGCAGAACGGCGGACGCCGTCAGCATGTTCTCCAGCACTTCCGTGAAGTCGAACCTGCCCTGTACGAAGGTGTACACGCCCAGCGCCGCAACAGCTCCGGCGAAGATGCGCACGCGCTTGAGACGCTCCACCGACGGATCGAGCGACTCCGGGATCCATGCCGGATGGAACACGGCCTTCGCCACCGGTTTGGGTCGCAGCAGGGACCGCGCCGTCAGGGTGTCGCTCGTCCATCTTTCCCGTGAGCCGGCCAACTTCCGCTCCCCCGAACGATTGCGGACGTGATCGCCGGGGATCTCAGGGGAAGCGGGCGGACTCCCACCGCCCGCTTCCCCCTGGTCAGGCTCAACGGCCCCGCAGCGTGCGGTACTTGGCGACCAGTGCCTTGGTCGACGCGTCCAGTCCCGGCACGTCCGTGCCCTCGGTCAGGGCGGGTTCGACGCGCTTGGCGAGGACCTTGCCGAGTTCGACGCCCCACTGGTCGAAGGAGTCGATGTTCCAGAC